>NZ_JBICTO010000052.1:0-1139 GCF_043197715.1 Streptomyces sp. NPDC049040 | reverse complement strand
CTAGTCTTCTGAGTCGGGAATTCGCTTCAGATATCCGGCGAGGCGTTCGAGGATGTCCTCTGCGGTCTTGGTCCAGATGTAGGGCTTGGGGTTGGTGTTCCAGGTGGTGATCCACTGGCGGATGTCGGTCTCCAGGGCCTGGACGGACTTGTGGACGCCTCGCCGTATCTGCTTGTTGGTCAGCTCGGCGAACCACCGCTCGACCAGGTTCAGCCATGAGGAGCTGGTCGGGGTGAAGTGCAGGTGGAAGCGGGGGTGTGCCAGTAGCCAGGTCTTGACGGCCGGGGTCTTGTGGGTTGCGTAGTTGTCGAGGATCAGGTGCACCGCCAGGCCCTGGGGGACTTCCCTGTCGAGCTTGGCCAGGAACTTCTTGAACTCCTCGGCTCGGTGTCGGCGGTGCAGGGAGCCGATGACCTTGCCGGAGGCGACCTCCAGTGCCGCGAATAACGTGGTGGTGCCCGCGCGCACGTAGTCATGCGTGATCCGTTGCGGGACGCCGGGCATCATCGGCAGCACCGGCTGAGATCGATCCAGAGCTTGGATCTGGGATTTCTCGTCGACGCAGAAGACCAGTGCCCGCTCGGGCGGGTCCAGGTAGAGACCGACGACATCGTGGACCTTGTCGACGAAGTACGGATCGGTCGAGAGCTTGAAGGTCTCGGAGCGGTGCGGCTGCAGGCCGAACGCCCGCCAGACTCGGGACACTGTCGACTGCGACAGCCCGGTCTCCTTGGCCATCGACCGAGTCGACCAGTGCGTTGCGTCCTTCGGGGTGCGCTCCAAGGTTCTGGCCACCAGATCGGCCACCTGCTCATCGGTCACGGTGCGGGGACCGCCTGACCGGGGCATGTCGCCCAGGCCGGCGATCCGGTGCTCCACGAACCGGGCTCGCCACCGCCCCACCGCATGCGGCGTCGAGCCCAGCTCGGCCGCCACGTCCTTGTTCGACGCCCCGGCCGCACAGGCCAGGATGATCCGACACCGCAGAGCCCATGCCTGAGGCGTGGAACGCCGCCGCACCCACCCCTCCAGCGCAGCCCGCTCATCATCCGACAACACCAACTCGGCCTTCGGCCGACCCGTCCGCGCCACAAGCCAAGTCTACAGATATGAACAAAACTCCTGACTCAGAAGACTAG
>NZ_JBICTO010000051.1:0-1216 GCF_043197715.1 Streptomyces sp. NPDC049040 | reverse complement strand
GCCGCGTACTACGGCTTCTACCGCTGGCACGGCTACGGCGCACCCACCGACTGGGTCGGCCTGAACAACTACAAACTCATCCTCACCGACCCCGCGTTCCACCAGGTCCTGAAACACAGCTTCACCATCATGGGACTGTCCCTGGCCATCCAGGGCCCCCTCGCCATCGCCCTGGCCCTGCTCCTCAACCAGAAGATCCGCGGCCGCTCCGTCATCCGCGTCCTGATCTTCGTCCCCTACATCATCTCCGAAGTCATCGTCGGCACCGGCTGGAGCCTGATGGCCCAAAGCGACGGCGCCATCAACGACGCCCTGCGCCACCTCGGCCTGGGCACCCTGCAAGCCGACTGGCTCTCCGACCCGAAAATCGCCATCTGGACCCTGATGGCCATCATCTCCTGGAAATACATCGGCTTCGCCGTCATCCTCATGCTCGCCGGACTCCAATCCATCCCCACGGAACTCTTCGAAGCCGCAGCCATCGACGGCGCCTCCTACTGGCAGATCCAACGCCGCATCACCCTGCCCCTGCTCGGACCCACCATCCGCATCTGGGCATTCCTGTCGATCATCGGCTCACTGCAACTCTTCGACCTCGTCTACATCATCTGGGGCCAATACGTCTCCGGCACCGCCGGCACCTCCACCATGGCCATCTACATGCTCGCCCAGGGCCGCAACGCCGGAAACTACGGCTACGGCAGCGCGATCGCCGTCGTGATGTTCCTGATCTCCCTGATCGTGGCACTGATCTACCAGCGCTCCGTCCTACGCCGCGACCTCCGCGGAGCCGTCACCGAGGGAACCCAGCAATGACCACCACCACCAGCACCGGCCCCCGGCCCCTGCCCACCACCGGACGACAACACCCCACCACCCGCCGCAACACCCGCGACGCACCCGACCGGTGGGGCAACCCCCTCACCTACTTCATCGCCCTGTGCTTCATCGCGGTCTGCATCACCCCGGTCCTCTACATCGTGATCGGCGGCTTCCGCACCAACTCCCAGATCACCACCAGCCCCGCCGGCCTCCCCCACCCCTGGGTCACCCGCAACTACCTCGACGTCCTGAAATCCAACCGATTCTGGGGCGAATTCGCCAACTCCATCCTCGTCGCCCTCGCCAGCACCACCGGCATCCTCATCCTCGGCCTCATGGTCAGCTTCGCCATCGCACGCTACGACTTCAAACTCAAAAGCACCATGTACTCCCT
>NZ_JBICTO010000050.1:0-1218 GCF_043197715.1 Streptomyces sp. NPDC049040 | reverse complement strand
GCCAGGACGGCGCCGACCAGGCGGATCAGGGCGGTGCGGTCGGGGAAGATCCCGACGACGTCGGTGCGGCGGCGGATCTCCTTGTTCAGCCGTTCTTGGGGGTTGTTGGACCAGATCTGGCGCCAGATCTCGCGGGGGAAGGCGGTGAAGGCCAGCAGGTCGCCTTGGGCTGTGTCGAGGTGGTCGGCGGCCTTGGGGAACTTGGCCTCCAGGGCGTCCAGGACGTGTCGCATCTGGGCGTGGACGGCGTCGGCGTCGGGCTGCTCGAACACGGTCCTCAGCAGGGTTGCCACCCAGGGCTGGGCGGACTTGGGGACCTGGCTCAGCAAATTCCTCGCGTAGTGGGTGCGGCACCTCTGCCAGGACGCGCCGGGCAGGACGGCTCCGATCGCAGCCACCAGGCCGGTGTGAGCGTCGGACACGACCAGCTGGACGCCGCGCAGGCCGCGGGCGGTCAGCGAGCGCAGGAACGCCAGCCAGCCGGCGCCGTCCTCGGCCGTGGCGACGTCGATGCCGAGGATCTCGCGGTGCCCGTCGGCGTTGACGCCGACCGCGACCAGAGCGTGGACATTGACGATCCGGCCGCCCTCGCGGACCTTCTGGGTCAGGGCGTCGACCCGGACGAACGCATACGGGCCGGCGTCCAGCCGGCGGTTTCGGAACGCTGTGACCTGCTCGTCCAGGTGCTTGGCCATCGCGCTGACCTGCGACTTGGACAGTTGGGTGACACCGAGGGACTGCGCGAGTTTCTCTACCCGGCGGGTGCTGACACCCAGGAGGTAGGCGGTGGCGACCACGGAGATGAGGGCCTGTTCGGCCCGGCGGCGGCGTTCCAGCAGCCAGGCCGGGAAGTAGCTTCCCTGCCGCAGCTTGGGGATCGCGAGTTCGACGGTTCCGGCGCGGGTGTCCCACTCGCGCGGGCGGTATCCGTTGCGGTGGTTGACGCGCTCGTCGCTGACCTGCCCGTACTCGGCGCCGCAGAGGGCATCGGCGTCCGCGGACATCACTGTGTCGGCGAATGCCTTGACCATCTGACGCAGCAGATCGGGACTCGCCGCGACGAGGTTGTCCTCGGTCAGGGCGTGCAGGGGCAGACTGTCTGGTGCGGTCATCGTGCTGATCTCCTTCGAGGCTTTAGACACTTCGAAGATCAGCCGGTGGCCGTCTTTCTATGCGGGCACCAACCCGGACACCGGGACAAACCCCCGGAACAGGTCC
>NZ_JBICTO010000049.1:0-1248 GCF_043197715.1 Streptomyces sp. NPDC049040 | reverse complement strand
GGTTGCGTCCTTGGAAGTGGTGTAGCGGGTTGGACCTGATCCGGGGGTTTGTCCCGGTGTCCGGGTTGGTGCCCGCATAGAGAGACGGCCACCGGCTGATCTTCGAAGTGTCGAAGCCTCGAAGGAGATCAGCACGATGACCGCACCAGACAGTCTGCCCCTGCACGCCCTGACCGAGGACAACCTCGCCGCGGCGAGTCCCGACCTGCTGCGCGCGATGGTCAAGACCTTCACCGACGCGCTCATGTCGGCGGAGGCCGACGCTCTGTGCAACGCCGAGTACGGGCAGGTCAGCGAGGAACGCGTCAACCACCGCAACGGCTACCGCTCACGCGAGTGGGACACCCGCGCGGGAACCGTCGAACTCGCGATCCCCAAACTGCGGACCGGCAGCTACTTCCCGGCCTGGCTGCTGGAACGCCGCCGCCGGGCCGAACAGGCCCTCATCTCCGTGGTCGCCACCGCCTACCTGCTCGGCGTCAGCACGCGCCGGGTGGAGAAACTCGCCCAGTCCCTCGGCGTCACCCAGCTGTCGAAGTCGCAGGTCAGCGCCATGGCCAAGCACCTGGACGAGCAGGTCACAGCGTTCCGAAACCGGCCCTTGGACGCCGGACCATATGCGTTCGTCTGGGTCGACGCCCTGACCCAGAAGGTCCGCGAGGGTGGCCGGATCGTCAATGTCCACGCGCTGGTCGCGGTCGGCGTCAACGCCGACGGGCACCGTGAGATCCTCGGCATCGACGTCGCCACGGCCGAGGACGGCGCCGGCTGGCTGGCGTTCCTGCGATCCCTGACCGCCCGCGGCCTGGGCGGCGTCCAGCTCGTCGTCTCCGACGCCCACACCGGTCTGGTGGCCGCGATCGGTGCGGTCCTGCCCGGTGCGTCCTGGCAGCGCTGCCGAACCCACTACGCGAGGAACCTGCTGTCCCAGGTCCCGAAGTCCGCCCAGCCGTGGGTTGCGACGCTGCTGCGGACGGTCTTCGAGCAGCCCGACACAGACGCCGTGAAAGCTCAAATGCGGCACGTCCTGGACGCCCTGGAAGCCAAGTTCCCCAAGGCCGCCGACCACCTCGACACCGCCCAAGCAGACCTGCTGGCGTTCACCACCTTCCCCCGCGAGATCTGGCGGCAGATCTGGTCCAACAACCCGCAGGAACGGCTGAACAAGGAGATCCGCCGCCGCACCGACGTCGTCGGGATCTTCCCCGACCGCACCGCCCTGATCCGCCTGGTCGGCGCCGTCCTGGC
>NZ_JBICTO010000048.1:0-1406 GCF_043197715.1 Streptomyces sp. NPDC049040 | reverse complement strand
ATCAGCCACGCCGTCAACGACGGCATCAAGAACCCCGTGCACGACACGTAGATGATCACATCCACATCCCGCGCCGTCAGCCCCGCGTTCGCCAATGCCTCCTCGATCACCGCAGGCGTACGCTTCTTCGACTCGACCTCGTAGATCCGATTCCGCTCCTCGAACCCCGGATGCCGCAACGTCTCCTCGATCGGCTGCACCAGATGACGCTTCTTCACCCCCGTATTACGGATCAGACGAAGCGCCAACGGAAGCTGCGGCTTCCCGGCATGCGCCTTCTGCGCAAACTCCAGGGTCTCTTCCACCGTGATGATGTGTTCCGGCGCGCTCACCGCCGGCTTGCATAGCCTCGGCATATCAGGAATCCACTCCCTTTGAGAGTCTCGACAGCATGACGACGAGGAACTCCACGCGGCCCGGACAGGGCAGACGGTGGTGTGGTGATGGCCGGTCAGGGGGGCGCCGGCGGCGATTCCCACAGGGATCGCCTGCCGCGGTCTCACCTGTGGGGACCGGCGGGTAGGACACTCGATTCGCTGCCCGGTGATTGTTTTCGGGCAGGGGAGGTGTGCCGGAATCGTGACACGTGCGGGGTCCCGACGCCAGACGTCACTGAGTGAGCCAGCTCACAGTCCAGCGGGCGTCCGGCGGCACGCTAGCCGGGGGGCGTGCGTGTCGAGCGTGACACGAGTGAGGCTTGTGTCGTGCTCAAGCGTATCCGGACAGTATCGGCGGGAGGACCAGCGGGAGCAGGGACACCAGTCCCGCACCGCCGGTGTGCGGACATCAGGGCGGCGCGGGCCGCCGCGGATCACGAGGGAGGCCTGAGGATGCCGGTCGTCACCGACCTCGGCGTTGACTCTCCGCACACGGCCCAGGCCGTGACATCCGCAAGGCTCCACCCCTCCGCAGGGCCCGGTGAGCGCACCCGCGGGGTCGTCCACGTGCCCACCGGGTTCGGATGACCGCCGCCGAGCCCCGGGAGTCACCACCTCACCACGGACTGTGGTGTACCGTTCCTGCCCGTCGGGGCCCGGGCGGGCCGTCAGTTCCGGGATGAGGGGGTGCCCGTCGCGATGGAACGTCGAACTCTCCGACATCGCCGTCGCCGCAGCCCCCGCCCGCAGGTAGCAGCACCGAGCCCACCCGGGACCAGGTGTCCCCCGCGAGCGCCTGCGTCCCGCAGGCGTGGGCGCTGGAAGAGTGCTGGAGAAACACTCGAGGCTGCCTCGCGCGCCTCTGTACGGAGGCTGCGAGCCTTCTCGCGCCCGCCCTGCCGGAAATTCATGGTTCCGGGTGCCGGAGGCTGTGTCTGAAGCCTCGTCAACGCTCTGCACCGACAGTCACCGAACGGTACGGGGGAAGAATGAACATCAAAGTGCTGGGCTCACTGGGTGCCGAAGTCA
>NZ_JBICTO010000047.1:0-1560 GCF_043197715.1 Streptomyces sp. NPDC049040 | reverse complement strand
AGAAGCTGTTGCGCTATCGGGTGTGGTGAGCGTGGGTTCGAGTGTGGTTTCTCGGTCGGGTGATCTCCGGTCGGGGTGCGCATGGAGACAGGGCCTCCGGTGCATCTCGGGGTTGTCGAGACCAACGAGCATGCCGTGGAGGCCCTGTTGCCGTTGTTGTACGCCTTCGCGTCGGCCGGGTCCAACCCGTTCACCCGGTCGTGTGACTGCCTCGCGCACCGTTTCGGGAATGCGGGTGACCGCCCGGACCGGAAGCCGCGGTATTCGTCGGACATGACGGACTGTGAGTGGGCTGCGGTGCGGGATCTGCTGCCGGTGCCCGGGTGGATGGAGGGCAGGGGAGGGCGGCCGGAGGGCTACTGCCATCGGCAGATGCTCGACGCGGTCCGCTACCTGGTCGCGGGCGGTATTACCTGGCGGGCGATGCCCGCGGACTTTCCCCCGTGGGACCGCGTCTACGCGTTCTGGCGGCGCTGGCGCGACCAGGGCCTGATCGGCGAACTGCACGACCGGCTGCGCGAGCGGGTCCGGCAGGCGGTCGGCCGGGACCGGGAGCCGACCGCGGGCGTCATCGACGCGCAGTCGGTGAAGGGGGCCGCGTCGGTACCAGCGGCCACCAGGGGCTTCGACGGCGGCAAGAAGGTCAACGGACGCAAGCGGCACATCGTGGTGGACACGCTCGGGCTGCTGCTGACCGTGATGGTCACGGCGGCATCGATCACCGACCGCGAGGCCGGGCGGACGCTGCTGGCCCAGCTGCGGCACCGGCACCGGCGGATCACGCGGGTGTGGGCGGACGGCGGCTACACCGGGCCGCTGGTCGACTTCGCCCGCCAGGTGCTGCACGTCGCGTTGACGGTCGTCAAACGCAGCGACGACACCAGCGGGTTCACGGTGCTGCCTAAACGGTGGCTGGTGGAGAGGACGTTCGCATGGCTGATGCGCTCACGCCGCCTGGCCCGCGACTACGAACGGCGCACCGACAGCGCGGAGTCGATGATCCGATGGTCGATGACCATGGTCATGAGCCGGCGCCTGGCCCGGCAACGACACTGAACATCCCTGGCCTGCCCTCGGCCAGCCACCCGCGCGCGACCAGGCGCTTGGCCTTCGACCGCACCCCCTCGACCTTCGCGGGAACCGGCTCGAGCCCGAGGGCGGCCGCGAGCTGCCGGCAATCCATCGCCTCTCCGCCCGATCCGCCCAGGGCCTCCATGATCCTCCGGTAGTCCGGCGCCAGCACGCTCACGTCGAGCCCGTCACGCCACGTCGGCACCACTGACCCCGGCACCGCACCCGCGGCCGCCACCGGCCAGGCCTCGGCCACCGCATTCGGCGTCTCCCGGTCGCGATGCGGCTCCGCAAGAACCTGCCCGACCGTCTCCCGAGCGATCACGAATCGCTCCACCACGGCCTCCGCCTCCCGAAGGTCGGCCTGCAGAGCTTCCACCTGCTGCCGAGCGGCACGCTCCCGCTCCTCCAACAACCCCATCACCGACGGCACCCGGCACCTCCACCGAAGAGACGACACGACACGTCACTCCTGCCGCCGAACCACCG
>NZ_JBICTO010000046.1:0-1837 GCF_043197715.1 Streptomyces sp. NPDC049040 | reverse complement strand
CCACCCCGCCACCAACGACGGAACAACCAAACCACCCATCACACACCACCCTCACCCTCAACAAACCGACAACCCGACCACACCGGAAAAACCACTACGCACGCTGAGCCGCCGATACGGCGGCGCACTCTGGAATCAGTCGGCGGACACCACGCTCACGGCCTCCCGCAGGCACTGCACATACCGGTCCACGATCTCGGCGACGTCAGCGGCCGTGAAGTGGTCGCTCGAACCGTCCACCACCAAGCCGTCGTCGACCACGCTGACCGTCAGCGGAAGTTCGGTGACGGTGTGATCCGTGACCGTCGCGATGAAGTCGGCCATGCTAGTCGCGCCGAAGTCCGTGTAGGTGAACCATGTCGTCGGAGCCGGCAGCCCGAAGCGGGCGCGCATGGCGGCGAAGGGGAAGTGCCGGTGCTCCAGCATGTCCAGTTCGGCGTCCGCCACGTGCGCGACCCGATCGGGCCAGGAGGCGTCTTCCGCGGCGGGCAGGACCGGCACGGCATTGAGGAAGACGCCCACGGCCAGGTGGGTGTCCGCCGCTTCCGGCCGGGCGTTGGCGACGGCGAGTGTGCCAGGCCGCGGCGCGTCGGGACCGGCCACCAGCTCGATGGCGCGCAGGTGCGCGGCCAGGAACAGCTGCTTGGGTGAACACCTCCATGCCGCGCAGGCCCGGCCGATGTCCTGCCGCAGCCGCTCGTCGATGGAACGGCTCACCGACCAGGCCGCCGGCTCCCCTTCCTGCCGGCGTCGGTCGGGCACGGCGAGCGCCTGCCACTGCCGGGTCATCTCTGACCAGTAGGCCGCCGAGTCATCCGAGGCGAGTGCCCGCGCCTCCGCCTCCGCCGCGAGTTTGCAGACCTCGGTCGGCACGGCCACCGCGCCTCCGGTCAGCGCGGCCAGGAGCTGATCGAAGAAGACCGCCACGCTCCAGCCGTCGAGCAGGGCGTGATGGTGGGACAGGAACATCCGCGCCCGGCCACCGGGCAGGACCGCGCACGTCAGCCGCCACAGGGGGAAGTCGTCGCGGTAGAAGGGACGCTCGCGTTCGCGTTCCCTGATCTGCCCGATCCGCTTCTCCGCGGCGTCCGGTGCGAGCGTCGACAGGTCCTCGTACTCCAACAGCGGGTCGGGCAGATCGTGGACCAGCCGCATGGGGCCGTCCACGCCCGTCAGGTCGAACTCGGTCCGCAGGCCCGGCTGGGCGTCCGTGACCACCGACAGCGCCGCGGCCAGAGCGGGCCGGGTGAGGCCGGGCACGGCGAGGGTCGTCTCGGACACGACGTGGTAGGTCGGGCGGTCCGGGTCGCGCTCGCTCTCGAAGAGCATCCCCGTCTGGACCAGCAGGGCCGGGTACGAGCGTTCGCCCGCGCCCGCGCCTGTGTCCGTGACTGCGTCGCCGTCGCCGTCGCCGTCGGCCGCGGCCGGAACCGGCTCCGCGACGGTCTGCGCCGTGTCCGCGATCGGAAGCGCCGGCGTGGTCGCCGCCGCCAGCTCGGCCAGCACCGGGTACACGAACAGGTCGCGGACGCTGAGTTCCAGCCCCTTCTCCTCGGCGGCCAAGGAAACGCGGAGTGCGAGCATGGAGTCGCCGCCGATGGTGAAGAAATGGTCATCGCGGCCGATGGGTCCTGTGCCCAGGACGTCGGACCAGATACCGGCCAGCAGGCGTTCGGTGTCGGTGACCGGCTCGTCACCACCGCCCCGGACCGGCAGCGGCTCACCCACCATCCCCCGTAGCACGGCCCGGTCGAGCTTCCCGTTCACCGTCACCGGCAACGAGGCGATCACCGAGATCGAGGACGGCAGCATGTACTCCGGCAACCTGCCCGACAAC
>NZ_JBICTO010000045.1:0-2429 GCF_043197715.1 Streptomyces sp. NPDC049040 | reverse complement strand
GGGGTGAGCAGGGTGCGGGTGCCGTGCTGGGTGAGCAGTCGGGCGATGGTGGTGGGGAGTTCGGTGGCTGTGGTGCGGTGGACGTTGGCGCGGTAGTCGGCGAGGTTCTCGGCGAGGAGGTCCGCGCTCTGGTCGGGGGTGCGGTCGGCGTGCGTGGTGAGGTAGTCGCGGGCGATGGGGGTGGGGCCCGGTGGTGGTGGGGGTGTGTGGTCGAGGGCGTTGCGGATGCGGGCCAGGACGGTGTCGCGGGAGTTCATCGGTCGTCCTTGGGGGTGGGGTGGTTGGCGTGCCACCAGTCGCGGAATTGCTGCTGGGGGAGTTGGGGGAGGTCGCGGGTGTCGGTCCAGGCGTGGGCTGTCCTGCCGGGGATGCGCCGGGGGTGGAGGCGGCGGGTTTTGATGGCGAGGCGTTGGGTGTGGCGCAGCAGGGTGGGGTGGCTGAGGGTCCAGAGGGCGGTGCGCATGGCGGCGCGTTCGGCGGCGTGGCCTTTTGCCGGGCGGATACGGGTTGTCGTGCTGGTGGGCGAGGGGTGGGTTCCCTGGACGATCTTCTCGCGGAGGTGGACGAGGACTTCGGGGATGTCGATGGCGACGGGGCAGACGTCGTAGCAGGCGCCGCAGAGGGTGGAGGCGTAGGGGAGTGAGGCTTCGACGGTGCCGGTGGTGCCGCGGAGTTGGGGGGTGAGGATGGCGCCGATGGGGCCGGGGTAGGGGGAGCCGTAGGCGTGGCCGCCGGCGCGTTCGTAGACGGGGCAGACGTTGAGGCAGGCGGAGCAGCGGATGCAGCGCAGGGCTTGGCGTCCTGTGGTGTCGGCGAGGGTGTCGGTGCGGCCGTTGTCGAGGAGGACGAGGTGGAAGTGTCGTGGTCCGTCGCCGTGGGTGGTGCCGGTCCATGTGGAGGTGTAGGGGTTCATCCGCTCGGCGGTGGAGGAGCGGGGGAGGGTTTGGAGGAAGACTTCCAGGTCCTGCCAGGTGGGGATGACCTTCTCGATGCCGACGACGCTGATGAGGGTGTCGGGGAGGGTGAGGCACATGCGGCCGTTGCCTTCGGATTCCAGGACGACCATGGTGCCGGTTTCGGCGATCATGAAGTTGGCGCCGGAGATGGCGATTTTGGCGCGGAGGAATTTCTCGCGGAGGTGGAGGCGGGCGGCTTCGGCGAGTTCGGTGGGGGTGTCGGTGAGGTTGTCGGGTGCGGGGCGGCCCCAGGTGGCCATTTCGCGGGTGAAGATGTCGCGGATTTCTGCGCGGTTGCGGTGGATGGCGGGGACGAGGATGTGGGAGGGGCGGTCGTTGCCGAGTTGGACGATGAGTTCGGCCAGGTCGGTCTCGACGGCGGTGATGCCGTGTTCGGCGAGGGCTTCGTTGAGGCCGATTTCCTGGGTGGCCATGGATTTGACCTTGACGACCTCGGTTTCGCCGGTGGCGCGGACCAGGTCGGCGACGATGCGGTTGGCGTCGTCGGCGTCGGTGGCCCAGTGGACGGTGCCGCCCGCGGCGGTGACGGCTTCCTCGAGTTGGAGGAGGTAGTGGTCCAGGTGGGTCAGGGTGTGGTCTTTGATGGCGGCGCCGGCTTGGCGTAGTTCTGGCCAGTCGGTGAGTTCGTTGATCGCGGTGGCGCGTTTGGTGCGGATGGTGTGGGTGGCGTGCCGCAGGTTCGCGCGGAGTTGCTCGTCGCGGGTCGACTCGCGGGCGGCCACCGGGAAGGACGGCAATCCCAGATACGTACCGCTCATCGGATCTTTCCTCCTGCCGTTTCCGGTGCCTGGTAGGGGTGTTCCTCGGTCGAGGCGAGGATGTCGGCCAGGTGTACGGCCCGGAGTGGGGCGTCCTGGCGGCGCAGGATGCCGTCGAGGTGCATGAGGCAGGAGTTGTCGGCGCCGCAGAGGACTTGGGCGCCGGTGTTCAGGGCGTTGTCGATTTTGTCCTGGCCCATGGCGGTGGAGACGTCGGGGTTCTTGACGGCGAAGGTTCCGCCGAAGCCGCAGCATTCCTCTGCGCCTGGCAGTTCGCGTAGTTCCAGGCCTCGTACGGCTTGGAGGAGTCGTCGGGGTCGTTCGCCGAGTCCGAGCATGCGCAGGCCGTGGCATGAGGGGTGGTAGGTGACGGTGTGGGGGAAGTAGGCGCCCACGTCGGTGACTTTGAGTACGTCGACCAGGAATTCGGTCAGCTCGTAGGTCCTGGGCAGGGTGTCGAGGGTGTTGCCGAGGGCGTGGGGGCGGCCTTCGGCTGCGGCGCGCTCGATCATGCGGGGGTAGTTGTCGCGGACCATGGCCGCGCAGGAGCCGGAGGGGGTGACGATGTGGTCGTAGCCGTCGAAGACCTCGGCGTAGCGGCGGGCCAGTGGTTCTGCCTGGTGCCGGTAGCCGGTGTTGTAGTGGGCCTGGCCGCAGCAGGTCTGCCCGGCGGGGAAGTCCACCTCCACACCCA
>NZ_JBICTO010000044.1:0-3332 GCF_043197715.1 Streptomyces sp. NPDC049040 | reverse complement strand
AACCACAAGACCGCCCTGCCCGCCGAACTCACCGCATAGCGTCAAAGACAAGATCGCCGAGTGGCCGTCAATACACCACTCCAGCGGACGTGACCCACCACTGCCAAGGCTCCTACCGGCCGCTCCAACATCAGTAGAGGCGTTTGTGCAGGTCAGGTCGTGAGTAGTGATGTCGCCGCGAGGCTCGACATCCCCTCTTGCCCTCCAACCCCCTGCTGCACCGATGAGAAAAGGAGACGGGTGCGGCTGGGTGGTGGGCAGGCGCGAGGGGCTGACGGGCTGCCTAGGTGCCTCCGGCGGCCCTGGCGGGGCGCAGGCCGCCGCTGGTGCGTCGGCCGGGGAAGCGGAGCAGCGAGGCGCTGCGGGCTCACCAGGCAGGTGCTGACGCTGCTTTGTCGGTGGTCCGAGTGAGACTGGATTGCCTGATCACCGCGAGCGGGGAGGCAGGCGTGAGCCACACCCAGGAGCAGGTGCCGGAACAGGGCGAGAAGCCGAAGCCGAAGCCGAAGCGGCGGCGGGTGTTGTATCCGTACGGGTCGGCGTCACCGGAGCGGGACGACGCGATCACCGTGCTGGGGGCACTGAAGGTCGCGACCGCCACGCAGATCATGCGACTGGTACGGCGGCACCTGACGGACAACAAGTCGATCCGCAACGCGCTGCTCGATCTCCAGAAGCACGGCTTGGTGGTCTCCGAGGGCAACACCGCCGGGCCGCGCGGGCGGATCGGCGCCCCGGGCCGTGCGGGGCCAGCGGCGCAGAAGCTGTGGCGGCTGACGCCGGCCGGCCTGGACTACGCCGACCGAATCATGGAGGAAGGCGTCGACGGCGGCCTGGCTCGCGGGGTCGCCCGGGGCGGCGCGAAGCACGCGATGGCCGTGAACGAGACCGTCACCGCTTTCGTCCGCGGCGGCACGACGCCCGGCTCCCCGGCGGGCATCTGTGGGATCGAGGCGTTCCGCACCGAGACGCACCTGCCGATCGCCTCGGGCAGCAAGGCGGCGGTGCGCGTCGACGCCGTCCTGCGCGCCCCGGAAGCCGGAGTGCCGGTGCTGATGATCGAGGTCGACCGCGGTACCGAGTCACCCGAGCGGGTCGCGGAGAAACTCGCCCGCTACGCCCGCTATTTCGCCCGCCCGGTCTACGACGGGCAACGCCACAACAGCATCGCCAACATGGGGGAGCCGGAGAAGCTGCACTGGCACACCCGCTTCCCGCCCACCTGCCGCACCGGCACCCCGCCGGTCGCCATCGTCTTCACCGGCCTGTTCCGCAACGCCCTGGCCAGCCGCATCAACCGCGTCATGGACCTGGCCAGGGAGCACTGGGGGTACAGCTTCGACGCGTACAACCCCGGGCACGGCGGCGTGCCGCTGCTGGTGGCGATGCTGGACGACCTCACAGCCCACGGCCCCCAGGGGCCGGTCCGGCACCGGGCCGGCGGCCACATGCCGCTGCGCGGCCTGCGGGAGGCACTGGACGACACCCGGGATTGACGGGTTACCGACGGAATTCCCTGAGCTGCGGTGTTCGCCGTGGGGGCGTGATCGCTTCCCAGCCTGGCAGCGATGATTTCCCGCTGGCGGCGGAAGTGCTGTCAGTCCGCCGTCCCCGTGGTCTCGTCGTTCCGTCGCTGCCAGCAGGCGAGGTTATTGCTGGTGGTGAGTGAGGGCGTTGGGTGGTCGGGACACCTGCGGCCGCCTCGCGTCCAGGTGCGCGCCGCCGCCTGTAGCGACGCGCGTGGCCGCCGCCACAGGCGGTAGGCTGCGGCGGCCCGCTGCGCCGGCTGGGCGAATCGGTCCTGGGGGGCGTATGAGCAGTGACGGTGCCGGTACGCCGGCGAGAACAGCGGACAGACCGGGTGTACAGGAAAGCAAGTGTCCGGAATGCGGTCGGCTGACGGCCGCCGATCCGCGGTTTGTGGTGTGGTGCGGGGGCTGCGGCTGGAACGCTGACCCGTTGCCACCAGACCCGCCGCGTGGTCGAGTCCAGGGCCGTCGGCGCCGGATCGTCGCCCGCTATGGCGAGCAGCTGTACGTCGAACTGGCCCGCGACGGAGCGGGTGCTCCGGGCTTGGATGCTTCTGGGATCGCCGCGTACGTCCTGGCCTGGGCGGTGCACCTGAGCACCGTTGCCGTCGCGCTCGCCGGGCTGCTGCTGATCACGACGGGCAGCGTCTTCGCCCTGCAGGTGCTGCTCGGAGCCGTGCTGCTGCTGGTGGTCGTTTTGCTGCGACCACGGCTCGGGCGGCTGCCTAAGGACGCGGTCACGTTGGACCGGGCCGCGGCACCCGGCCTGTACTCGCTGCTGGACCGGGTCGCTGTGGAGACCGGCACCCGACCGGTGGACATCGTGGCGCTGGACGCCGCCGTGAACGCGTCAGTGACCGAGTACGGGCTGCGGCGGCGCCGGCTGCTGGTGGTCGGCCTGCCGCTGTGGCACATGCTCGGCCCCCAGCAGCGAGTCGCGGTACTCGGGCATGAGTTCGGGCACTACGCCAACGGCGATCAGCGCCGTGGCCTGGTCGTCGGTACCGCTCTGAGCACCCTCGGCACCTGGCACCACGTCCTGCGCCCGAGCGGGCAGCGCGATCGTAGCGTCGTCCAGATGATCGCCGACCTGATCATGATCCCGCCGTGGCTGTTCGTGCTCGGACTGCTCTACCTGCTCGACCACTTCACCCTCCGGGCGTCCCAACGTGCCGAATACCGGGCCGACCTGAACGGCGCCCGGGTCGGATCGGGCGCCGCGGCGGCGGAATTCCTCGATGTGCTGCTGCTGGCCGAGACCGTGGACCGGGAACTGCGCCGCCAGGCGGTGCTGGCCCGCACCAGGACCCGCGGCAGCGATCCGAAGGCCGTCGAGGCCGGTTTGTGGGCCCGGCTCGCCGACCATGCGCGGGACGTCCCCGCGCACGAACGGGAGCGGCTGCGCCGGGTTGCCGAAGTGCGTGGCCACAGCACCGACTCGACCCACCCGCCGACGCATCTACGCCGCGCACTGCTGCTCGATACCTCCGGCGCGCTCCCCTCCTCGGTCACTCTCGACAGGGTAGAGGCGGCGGCGATCGACGCCGAGATCGCTCCCGCCGGCCAGCAGGTGGCACGGCGAATACTGCGCGACATACGACTGTGACCCGCCCGCGGAGCGCGCGCGCAGGGACAACACGCCCTTGCCCTGCGCGTCGCGTCCAGCGACCGGCCTTGTCACGGGCAGGCCGACTCGGGCCGCCGACCTGCAGCCCTCCGGCTACGTGATGAGCGGAAGGAAGCCCTGCTGCGTTTCTTTGCTGCGCTACGCCCGGTGGAACGCCTCGTGCACAAGCGCATCGA
>NZ_JBICTO010000043.1:1273-2836 GCF_043197715.1 Streptomyces sp. NPDC049040 | reverse complement strand
TAGTGGACGCGAGCATCTGTGGCCAAGTTTTTAAGGGCGCACGGTGGATGCCTTGGCACCAGGAACCGATGAAGGACGTGGGAGGCCGCGATAGGCCCCGGGGAGCTGTCAACCGAGCTGTGATCCGGGGGTGTCCGAATGGGGAAACCCGGCAGTCGTCATGGGCTGTCACCCATACCTGAACACATAGGGTATGTGGAGGGAACGCGGGGAAGTGAAACATCTCAGTACCCGCAGGAAGAGAAAACAACCGTGATTCCGGGAGTAGTGGCGAGCGAAACCGGATGAGGCTAAACCGTATGCGTGTGATACCCGGCAGGGGTTGCGTATACGGGGTCGTGGGAGTTTCCTTGATCGGTCTGCCGGCCGGTCGGAGAGTCAGAAACCGTTTGTGTAGGCGAAGGACATGCGAAAGGTCCGGCGTAGAGGGTAAGACCCCCGTAGCTGAAACATGAGCGGCTCTCTTGGAGATCACCCAAGTAGCACAGGGCCCGAGAAATCCTGTGTGAATCTGGCGGGACCACCCGTTAAGCCTAAATATTCCCTGGTGACCGATAGCGGATAGTACCGTGAGGGAATGGTGAAAAGTACCGCGGGAGCGGAGTGAAATAGTACCTGAAACCGTGTGCCTACAAGCCGTGGGAGCGTCGCATCGAGTGCTTGCACTTGGTGTCGTGACTGCGTGCCTTTTGAAGAATGAGCCTGCGAGTTTGCGGTGTGTTGCGAGGTTAACCCGTGTGGGGTAGCCGTAGCGAAAGCGAGTCCGAACAGGGCGGTTGAGTAGCACGCTCAAGACCCGAAGCGGAGTGATCTAGCCATGGGCAGGTTGAAGCGGCTGTAAGAGGTCGTGGAGGACCGAACCCACCAGGGTTGAAAACCTGGGGGATGACCTGTGGTTAGGGGTGAAAGGCCAATCAAACTCCGTGATAGCTGGTTCTCCCCGAAATGCATTTAGGTGCAGCGTCGTGTGTTTCTTGCCGGAGGTAGAGCACTGGATAGGCGATGGGCCCTGCCGGGTTACTGACCTTAGCCAAACTCCGAATGCCGGTAAGTGAGAGCGCGGCAGTGAGACTGTGGGGGATAAGCTCCATGGTCGAGAGGGAAACAGCCCAGAGCATCGACTAAGGCCCCCAAGCGTACGCTAAGTGGGAAAGGATGTGGAGTCGCAGAGACAACCAGGAGGTTGGCTTAGAAGCAGCCACCCTTGAAAGAGTGCGTAATAGCTCACTGGTCAAGTGATTCCGCGCCGACAATGTAGCGGGGCTCAAGCGTACCGCCGAAGTCGTGTCATTCGTACATATAGGGCCAACGCCTGTACGGATGGGTAGGGGAGCGTCGTGTGCCGGGTGAAGCCGCGCCGGAAGGCAGTGGTGGATGGTTCACGAGTGAGAATGCAGGCATGAGTAGCGATACAAGAGTGGGAAACTCTTGCGCCGATTGACTAAGGGTTCCTGGGTCAAGCTGATCTGCCCAGGGTAAGTCGGGACCTAAGGCGAGGCCGACAGGCGTAGTCGATGGACAACCGGTTGATATTCCGGTACCCGCTGTAAAGCGCCCAATGCT
>NZ_JBICTO010000043.1:0-1175 GCF_043197715.1 Streptomyces sp. NPDC049040 | reverse complement strand
GTGAGCTGGGTGTGGCCGCAGAGACCAGCGAGAAGCGACTGTTTACTAAAAACACAGGTCCGTGCGAAGCCGTAAGGCGATGTATACGGACTGACGCCTGCCCGGTGCTGGAACGTTAAGGGGACCGGTTAGTCACATTTCGGTGTGGCGAAGCTGAGAACTTAAGCGCCAGTAAACGGCGGTGGTAACTATAACCATCCTAAGGTAGCGAAATTCCTTGTCGGGTAAGTTCCGACCTGCACGAATGGCGTAACGACTTCTCGACTGTCTCAACCATAGGCCCGGTGAAATTGCACTACGAGTAAAGATGCTCGTTTCGCGCAGCAGGACGGAAAGACCCCGGGACCTTTACTATAGCTTGATATTGGTGTTCGGTTCGGCTTGTGTAGGATAGGTGGGAGACTTTGAAACATCGGCGCCAGCCGGTGGTGAGTCGTCGTTGAAATACCACTCTGGTCGTGCTGGATGTCTAACCTCGGTCCGTGATCCGGATCAGGGACAGTGTCTGGTGGGTAGTTTAACTGGGGCGGTTGCCTCCTAAAGGGTAACGGAGGCGCCCAAAGGTTCCCTCAGCCTGGTTGGCAATCAGGTGTTGAGTGTAAGTGCACAAGGGAGCTTGACTGTGAGACTGACGGGTCGAGCAGGTACGAAAGTAGGGACTAGTGATCCGGCGGTGGCTTGTGGAAGCGCCGTCGCTCAACGGATAAAAGGTACCCCGGGGATAACAGGCTGATCTTCCCCAAGAGTCCATATCGACGGGATGGTTTGGCACCTCGATGTCGGCTCGTCGCATCCTGGGGCTGGAGTCGGTCCCAAGGGTTGGGCTGTTCGCCCATTAAAGCGGTACGCGAGCTGGGTTTAGAACGTCGTGAGACAGTTCGGTCCCTATCCGCTGCGCGCGTAGGAGTCTTGAGAAGGGCTGTCCCTAGTACGAGAGGACCGGGACGGACGAACCTCTGGTGTGCCAGTTGTCCTGCCAAGGGCATGGCTGGTTGGCTACGTTCGGGAGGGATAACCGCTGAAAGCATCTAAGCGGGAAGCCTGCTTCGAGATGAGGGCTCCCACCCACTTGATGGGGTAAGGCTCCCAGTAGACGACTGGGTTGATAGGCCGGATGTGGAAGCCCTGTAAGGGGTGGAGCTGACCGGTACTAATAGGCCGAGGGCTTGTCCTCA
>NZ_JBICTO010000042.1:0-5908 GCF_043197715.1 Streptomyces sp. NPDC049040 | reverse complement strand
ACCCTGTCGAACTTCGCGGCCCTGGGCGTCGACGTCCAGCTCACCGAACTCGACATCGCCCAGGCCTCGGCCACCAACTACACCAACACCGTCAACGCCTGCCTGCACGTGACCCGGTGCGCGGGCATCACCGTCTGGGGCATCCGGGACAGCGACTCCTGGCGAAGCGGTGACAGCCCGCTGCTCTTCGACGGCAACGGCAATCCCAAATCCGCCTACACCGCGACGTTGAACGCCCTCAACGCAGGCTCGGGCACGGCGACAGGCGGGACCACCTCCGGGACGACGAATGGCGGGACCACCTCCGGGACCACGAATGGTGGGACGTCCTCCGGGACGACGAACGGCGGGACCACCACCGGCACGACGAACGGTGGGACGTCCTCCGGGACGACGAACGGCGGGACCACCACCGGCGGCACCGGGGGAGGGGCGTGCGCGGCGACGTACACCACCACGAACTCCTGGTCGGGCGGCTACCAGGGGGAGGTCAAGGTCACCGCGGGCAGTGCGGCCATCAGCGGCTGGACCGTCCGATGGACGCTGTCCAGCGGACAGACCATCACCCAGGTCTGGAACGGAAGCCTGAGCACCAGTGGTTCGACGGCGACGGTGACCAACGCGTCCTACAACGGATCGCTCCAGCCCTCGGCCTCCACCACCTTCGGGTTCCTCGCGAACGGCACTCCTTCGACACCCTCCCTCACCTGCACCGGTTCCTGACGCAGGCGTCACCCCCATGACAGGGGGGTGACGCTCCCAGCGGCGTCGCCCGTTCCTGCTCTCCCCGGCATGTACGACGGGCGGCGCCGCGCGCGCGTCAGCGCAATCAACACCCTGCCCCCCCACCCAAGGAGTGTGTTCCGTGAAACGGACATACACGTTCAGACGCTACAAGTCGTTGCTGATCGCTCTGCTCTCCACCGTGCTCGCTGCCGCGGGCGTCTCCTTCGTGGCGACGTCCGCACAGGCGGCGAGTGGCTGCCAGGTCGACTACAGCATCACGAACGAGTGGCCCGGCGGCTTCGGCGCCAACGTCAATGTCACCAATCTGGGTTCACCGGTCACCAGTTGGCAGCTCTCATGGGCTTTTGCCAGCGGGCAGACCATCACGCAGTTGTGGAGTGGCTCCTACACCCAGACCGGAACACAGGTCACGGTGACCAACACGTCATGGAATGGCAGCCTGGCCACGGGCGCCTCCACCAGCTTCGGCTTCAACGGTGCCTACACCGCCACGAACCCCGTCCCCACCGGGTTCGCTCTCAACGGCACCGCCTGCACCGGTAGCGTCACCACCACGCCGCCGACCAGCACGCCCCCGACCAGTACTCCGCCCACCACGACGCCGCCGACGTCGGGTGGGTCGTGTTCGCTTCCGTCGTCCTACCGGTGGACGTCGACCGGTGCGCTGGCGCAGCCGGCGAACGGGTGGGTGTCGCTGAAGGACTTCACCAACGTCGTCTACAACGGCAAGCACATCGTCTACGCCTCGAACGTGTCAGGGTCGTCCTACGGATCGATGGCGTTCAAACCCTTCACGAACTGGTCCGACATGGCCTCCACCGGCCAGACCGGGATGAGCCAGTCCACCGTCGCACCCACCCTGTTCTACTTCGCCCCCAAGAACATCTGGGTCCTCACCTACCAGTGGGGCGCATGGCCCTTCATCTACCGCACCTCCAGCGACCCGACCAACCCCAACGGATGGTCCTCCCCGCAGCCGCTGTTCACCGGCAGCATCTCCGGCTCCGGCACCGGCCCCATCGACCAGACCCTCATCGGCGACAGCCAGAACATGTACCTCTTCTTCGCCGGTGACAACGGCAAGATCTACCGCGCGAGCATGCCCATCGGGAACTTCCCCGGCAGCTTCGGCTCCAACTACACCACCGTCATGAGCGACTCCACCAACAACCTCTTCGAAGCAGTCCAGGTCTACAAGGTCCAAAACCAGAACCAGTACCTCATGATCGTCGAAGCCATCGGCGCAAACGGCCGCTACTTCCGCTCCTACACCGCCACCAGCCTCAGCGGATCCTGGACCCCCCAAGCCGCCAGCGAGAGCAACCCCTTCGCCGGCAAGGCCAACAGCGGCGCCACCTGGACCAACGACATCAGCCACGGCGACCTCGTCCGCAACAACCCCGACCAGACCATGACCATCGACCCCTGCAACCTCCAACTCCTCTACCAAGGCAAAAACCCCAACGCAGGCGGCGCCTACGACCAACTCCCCTGGCGACCCGGCCTCCTCACCCTCCAACACTGAGCCAGCCGGCAGAACAAGGGCGAACGTCAACAGCCTGCCGGCAGGTGGACCAGGCTGCTGACCCATCGGCACCGCAGTGAGGGGCCCCGGCCGACCGGGGCCCCTCCCCTCATGCGGCTGCCCGGTTGGGCCTCGGTGCGCAGACGCACGGGGTCATGAGGTCCACACCGGCAGGTCGAGCCGGGAAGGGCGGGCTGTGTCGTGGGAGATCTCCTGCTCGGCGAGGACGGTGGCCGCCGCGGTGGCCGCAGGTTCGCCGGTGCCGGGATTGCGCGCATATCTGGGGTGCGCGCCCGAGCTGACCTGGACGCCGATGCGGTGACCGGCTGCGAACCGGTGGAAGGCCGGCCACAGCGGCACTGCCACCTCGGCGAAACCGTCGCGGTCGGGTTCCGGGTCGGTGGAGGCCGTGCCGACGCTTCCGATGCGGCGGATGCCGTCGCACACGGTCATGGAGCGGCCGTCGGGGTGCAGGTCGCAGATGCGGACGAACACATCTGCGCTGGCGGCGGATGAGCGGAACCGGATGCGGGCGACAGGCTCGCCGGCGACGACCACGGCGTCCTCCAGCGGGGTGCTGCGGAAAACGGTGACGTCCGAGCGGAGTTCGTGCGCGGAGTTGTCGACGGGCCCGGAGCCCGGGTCGAGGCCCGGACCGCCGACGGCGGGTGTGGGGTCGCCGGGATCGTAGGTGTAGCGGGTGGTGCCACCGTCCGGGACGGCCGGGTCGAGCAGGCCGGACGCGTGCAGGTGCCACGGTCGGGGCGTGGTGCCGGGCGGTGGCCATGCGGGCAGGTCGTGCCACTTCCGGGCACCGGTGAGGAACGCGCGGACGGGCGCGACGCAGCTGCCCGCCCGCCCGGTGAAGTGCTCTTTGAGGAATGCGACGGCCTCGGTGAAAGAGGGGTTCTCACCGTCGGGGACGTGGCCCCATGGGCCGATCGTCAGACGCGGCGGCCGGCCGGTGCCCACAAGCTGGGCGTAGTTGCGCAGCTGCCAGGGCAGGAAGATGTCGTACCAGCCCGTGCTCATGTAGACGGGTGCCGTCACGTCGGCCACCGAGCTGGTGTGCGACTGCTGCGTCCAGTAGCCGGAGGCCGGTTCCTCGTGGGTGAGCCAGTCCTGGTACCAGCTGATCTGGCGCCCGGCGGCCGCCGTGTCGCCGGCGCCGAGCGGCAGTACCCCGAAGGCCTTTTCCAGCCTTCGGTCGGGCCGCGGTATTCGGCGCAGTATCGAGACGAGGCCATGGCGGTCCATCAAGTCCATGCCTCGTGACCATCCGAGGGCGTTGCGCAGCGAGAAGGCCCCATTGTCCCAGGTGACCGCACCGAAGTCGGACATGGTGTTGATCAGGCAGAGGGCGTCAGGCGCGCGGGCGGGGTCCTCCCTGTGCATCCGTCCGGCCACCGCCCACTGGGTGTAGCCCAGATAGCTCGCCCCGTATGTCGCCACCGAGCCGGTGAACCAGGGCTGCCGGCGCACCCACCGGTGGGTGGCCATGCCGTCGGCCTGCTCGTCGAGCTGGGGGGCGAAGGTCCCGCCCGACCCGAAGGTCCCGCGGCAGCTCTGGACCACGACGGTGAAGCCCTCGCGGGAAAGCGCCGCGGCCTGGGTGACGGAGTTCCGGCGGCCGTACGGTGAGCGGATGACGATCGTGGGCAGGGGCGGGTTCACTTCGCCGATGGGCGTGTAGAGGTCGGCGATCAGCTCGATGCCGTCGTCCATGGGCACGCGCAGGCCGCGCCGCACCGCCAGGTCGTGGGGGCCCGGGGTGACCCCCGCGAGGCTGCCTCATCTGCAGCCGGCGGGACAGCGCTCGGCGGATCCCGGTCATTGCGTGCCCTTCGGTCACGGTGCGTGGGCGGGGTCGGGTGGCCGGCCCTGGGGACCGCCACGCACCGCTTCCGGCGGTGTCTGCGTCGTATCGTCGCTCAGCGCAGGGCGATCGCGGTCCATGACACCGGTGGCAGGTCGATGGTGAGCACGCCGTCTGCGAGCGTTGCGCTCACGTTCGCCGACGGGGTCACCCGGTCCTGCTCGGTGAGCGTGTTCTTCGCGTACACGTCGGAGTCGGCGAGCGTGACCGCTTCGACGATGCGCGACGAGTCGAGGCCGCGCACGTCGATCGTGACCTGTGCGGCCTCGGCGAGGTCGCGGTTGACGAGGAAGACCGCGGCGCGGTCCTCGTCGACGGTCGCGACGGCGTCGATGACGGATGCCGTACCGTGACGGGCCGTCTGGTAGGTCGGCGCCTCGACCACGGGGCGGATCACCTGGCCGGACGCGAGTCTGCTCGTGATCGAGAACGGGAAGAAGGTCGTCTGCCGCCAGGCCGGCCCGCCGGGCTCGGTCATGATCGGAGCGATCACGTTGACGAGTTGGGCGAGCGAGGCCGAGGTGACACGGTCGCTGCGCTTGAGGAGCGTCATCAGCAGGTTGCCGACGACGACGGCATCCGCCACCGTGTACGTGTCTTCGAGCTGCCGAGGGGCGTGGCGCCACTCGGTGTTGACCTCCTCGGACTCCTGGTGCTCCTTGAGGTACCAGACGTTCCACTCGTCGAAGGAGATGTTGATCTTCTTGTCCGAGCGCTTCTTGTATCCCACGTGGTCGGCGGTCGCGATGACGGTGTCGATGAAGTAGTCCATGTCCACCGCGGACGCGAGGAAGGAGCCGAGGTCGCCGTCGAGCTCCTGGTAGTACGCGTGGCACGAGATGTAGTCGACGTGGTCGTAGCTGTGTTCCAGCACCGTGCGTTCCCAGTCGCCGAATGTCGGCATGCCGGAGCCGGAGGAGCCGCAGACGACGAGTTCCAGGTCCTTGTCGGCCATCTTCATCGCGGCCGCGGTACGGGCGGCGATCTTGCCGTAGTCGTCGGCCGTCATGAAGCCGGTCTGCCACGGTCCGTCCATCTCGTTGCCGAGGCACCACATGCGCACGTTGTGCGGGTCAGGCGTGCCGTTGGCGATGCGCAGGTCCGACAGTGCCGTACCGGATGGGTGGTTGGCGTACTCAAGCAGGTCCAGGGCGGGCAGGATGCCCCGGGTGGCCACGTTGACCGCCATCATCAGCTCCGAGCCGGTGAGCTTGAGCCACTTGGCGAACTCGTCCAGGCCGATCTGGTTCGATTCGAGCGAGTGCCAGGCGAGGTCGCGGCGCACCGGGCGCTTCTCGCGCGGGCCGACAGAGTCCTCCCAGCGGAAACCGGAGACGAAGTTGCCGCCCGGGTAGCGGATGGTGGTGCTGCCGAGCTCCTTGACGAGTTCGACGACGTCCATGCGGAATCCGTCGTCGTTCGCGCTCGGGTGGCCCGGCTCGTGGATCCCGGTGTACACGCAGCGGCCGAGGTGCTCGACGAACGAGCCGAAGGTGCGGCGTCCGACAGGGGCGATGACGGCCTGCCTGTCGAGCATGATGTGGGCGCGGGGCAATTCAGTGGTCCTTTGTCTACGGGGTGGTGCGGGCTGAACGAAGGTTCCGTTCAGCAGCCTGCCCCTGCCGGGGATACGGCACGGGCAAGCGTGTCACGGTCATGCGTTTCTCGTGGGTGTCAGCCTTTGACGGCGCCGGTGAGTCCGCCGACGATTTTCTTTTCGAAGATGGAGAAGAAGATGAGTGCGGGGAGCATGGCGAGTG
>NZ_JBICTO010000041.1:0-7625 GCF_043197715.1 Streptomyces sp. NPDC049040 | reverse complement strand
GGTGGCCGTCTCTCTATGCGGGCACCAACCCGGACACCGGGACAAACCCCCGGATCAGGTCCAACCCGCTACACCACTTCCAAGGACGCAACCCAGCTGTCCGCCTTCGCGAGCACCGCCTGCGGCCGTGCGGCACCGATGATGCTGAGACGCCTGCTGACCGTTACCCCTGAATCACGGTCTTCGCGTTTCGAGTGACGTCCTCCCGATGCTCCTCCGGGACAGAGCTGGGCGCAGCGACATGCGCACCCGCCCGACGGATCTCGCCACAGAGGTCATCCGCTCGTGCACCAGACCCGAGGAAGAAGCTCAAACGCTTGGTTCACGGGCTAACCATCGTCATGTCGCGTCGTGGACTACCTGTGGGCTGGATGCGCCGGCGCACTATGCCTCTCCCGGCCCCCCTGCGCTTTGGGACAACTCAAGGCACGGCCTCCCATACTGTGAGCAGACGCCCTCTGGGTATCCGACCACTCGCCAAGGAGTGCCGCCGGGCCCAGATGAGTTTGCTCGCCGCGTGAGTTACCGCCCCTCACGTACGCGGGAGATCTACACGGCGAGGCAAAGCAGTTCAGCTGGTGATGGCAGCCTGGCCCAGCCGTTTGAGCACGTCATCGGGAGACAGCTGTGAGTCTCGCAGCTTCTCGTATCCAGCAACGACCTCATCCGGGTCCAAGCCGGCTTGTTGCGCCTTGTGGCGCAGGTCAGCAAGGTCGATGGCATCTGTCAGCGCCTGCTTCGCGGCCTCGGCGTCCTCATGCTGCAACCGCTTGGCCGCTTCCTGCAGACCACGCCTCCACAGATACCACCCTCCGCCGGTTGCGCCTCCAAAGAGGGCACCGGCGGCGGCGAAGAAGAGAATGGGCATCTTCGATCCTTTCGTTGCTACTCATAGGCTGCCATGCCCGTGCCACCAACGCGGGAGGATCTGGGGAGTAGCAAGCCGCCGATGCCTTGGCGCGCGCGCCTGACGGGGCGGTCCACAGAGGGTGGCCAACGGTTGCTTCTGTAGCCGCATGCGAGATCACCTGTGGAGAGCTCTCCAAGTTTCTCAGCAGACCAGGTTCTCGTGAGTGAGTGCTCGCCTTGGATACGAGGAGAAGTCGCAGCGACAGGAGATTGAGCAGCTCAGAGACCCTGCCGGAGCACATCCAGCATGGGCTTCCATCTACGCTAGAACCGCCAATCTCGCCGAGAACATTGACTATCGTCGATAGTTGAGTACTCTCGTGACTACAGGAATCGGCTGACCAGGGGGTAAGAGTGGTTACCGAGGACCCCAAGGGAACGCCTCGTTCCCTGCGGATCAGCTTTGAGTTTCAGATCCCGCGAGGGCTGCGGTCCAACGTCCGCGACGCGAGTGTCCAGCGGGCATTGGACACAATCGCGGATCGCGTCATCGGCCTTGCGGAAACGCTAGTTCCCTGGGCGGCACAGGTGGTCGTAAGGAAGCAGTGGGTCTACAACTGGACCGACTACGACGAGACCATCACGCTTCCCGAGACTGACAGGAACAGCCTGCCGTAGAGCTCGTCGCTGAACCGCCGACCCCTGGCGGCCTCTGACATCCACAGCTGACATCAACGGTGCCGGACAGGGGCGTGCACCAGCGTCCCTGTCCGGTGGTCGGCGCTAGCCGTCGACGGCAGCCGGAGCAGTTTCGGATCGAACTTGTCAAGCGGTGGTCATCACCAGGCGGGTGAGACCATCCGTGGATGGTAGACGCACAGCCTCCCCCGGGTTGGACCCTTCAGCGGATCCGCGACGTATCCGGCGGCCAGGAGGCCGTCGTCCTAGCCTCAAACCAGGCAGTGAAGTGGGTCGCCCCCCGAAGGCTCATCATGACGTGCCCGATCCGTGCCCGACCGAGCAGTGCACCACAGTCGAAGGCGGCCAACTGCGAGTCCTGCCAAGCCGCCCAGAGGCACCGTTCCGGCAGGTCAGAGCTACTTTCGTCACGTCGAAGCCCCGTGATTCCCAAGCTCAGCGCCCTGGACGCCAGGAGGAACGGGTCGGGGTCGCGGCTGCTCCGGCCGGCAAATGAACCGGTAGACGTTCCAGACCGTAGCCTGTTACCACACTTCCTACACCACTGTCTGGAAAGTCAGCGAATCTGCTCACGGCCCCCCTCTGTCTGCGACCCTATCTCCTGCTAACAGCTTGTTATGAGGGAGCTACCGTCATGGTGTATGTGCGTACCACCACACTCAAATGGATTGAAGACACCGTCAATAACAACGACGGCGCTGCCGTAATCCGAAACGCCTGGGTCCGTGATCGAGAGGGGATGGACCGGCTGAGGCTCACGCGCCTCCAGGCCGTGCGGAATCTAATCGTGCGCCGTGGACTGCGCACCTTCCCCGATCGCTTGCTTCACTCTGGGGAGAGCTGGTCGTTCGTCGTCTACCGGCCTGAACTGCTCGTCGTTGACGTCGGCGCCCTCGCTGGCGACCCCGGGAAGTGCGCAGCTCTCGAATACGTCATGAATTCCCTCAAGCAGAACGCCACCGGCCAGTTCTTCCTCGATGAACAGCTGTTCAGGAAGAAGTTGCTTAAAATCGCGTCGGCACACCCTGAGATCCACTGGAAATTCAAACAGCAGGGCTCGGCTGCATAAGCCACAGCCTCAGGGCGTGAACCTCCCTGATCGGAGTCCCACCTGCACCGAAGGCCTCACCGCCCATAGTTGGAAAGCCGGCGCCTCACCATTGCCTGCGAGGGAGATCGTGCGGGATCGGCGCTGAACAGGTCGTTTCCCTAGCCGTCAACAAGGCCCAGCCGTCGGTTAGGCCCCGGACATGCCGCCCTACCACGCCCAGACAGGCCGGAGATGCAGCCATTCCGGGTAGACCTGGGCCCCTCGGAAGTCGACCGCGCTTGGGACCCTATTCGCGGGCACCGACATTGATGGTCGTACTCGCGTCCGCGCTTCGCAGCCCAGTACGGCAACGTCTAACTGCCCAACATACAGTGGTTCGGCCTCCTGTCCGGGCTGCGGCGCTGGGGCGCCGGTCCCGGACAGGAGGCCGAACCGCTACGTGCTTGAGGCAGTCAGGAGCTGGTCGTTGCTCCGACCGCCGCGTCCTCTGCGGTCCACTCGTCCAGCTTCTCCGCGAGCAGGCCGACCGCCAGGAGGGTCGAGAGGCGGAGAGCCGTCTCCGGGAGGACCTTGCCCAGGGTCACGACGCCGTCGCCGAGGATGTTGACGTCCGCGCGGAGGGCGGCGAAGCCGTCTGCCAGGTCGGCGAGGACGAGTTGGTGGGCCAGGGTTTCGGCGGCCCACCTGCCCTCCGCCCAACCGCGGACGTAGGGGATGCCGGGGGTAAGGGTGCCTGCCGGCTGGGCGCAGGCACCGCGGGAGTCGGTCATGTCGGTTCTCCTTCTTCGGCAGGGTCGGAGTGGACGAACGCGAGTCCGCGGCGGAGGAGTTCGGCGAGGCGTTGGGCTATGTCCGGGGCAACGCGGCCGAGTTCTACGTATCCCTGGCCGAAGGCATTGAGGTCGGCGCGCAGGTAGGGGACGTCGCTCTCCAGACCGGCCAGGGTCAAGGACTCCCGCAGGTTGGTGGCTGCCTGCCGGGCCGCCTGCCATTCCGGGCTCTCGATCGCGCGGACGGTCAGGGGGTCGCGGCTCACGGTCGAGTCGTCGTCACGCATCTGCCAGCTCCTGCCCGTACTGTTCGGCCCGCTCGATCAGGCGGGCCGAGGCCGCGAGCATCACGCCGAGGGCGACCGTCTGGAGCGGCGAGCGGTGCTGGGGCCGCATCAACGGGTTCAGCCACTCGAAGCGGTCGCCGGGCAGCGGAACCGGACCCGGCAGGACGACGTACGAGCCATTGCTCAGGTAGCGGTACGTGGGAGGCAGCGCCGTCTCTTGCGCAACCGTCCGTTCGAAGAGGCCGCGCGTCCCGGGCGGCACCAGGAAGCCGGTGCAGCGCGCCGCCCGGTCGATCGTCACGGCACCGGCTGGCATGCCCCTCCGCCGTAGCTGGTCCAGGGCCTCGATGCCCACCTGCTGATCCGTCACCACGACGTCGAACAGCGCGCCTGCCGAGACAAGTTGAGGCTGGCGCGGATCGTCCGACCACATCATGCGGAACTGTTGCGGATCATCCGCAGCCTGACTCAGCCACCCGATACTCCGCCGCGTCACCATCTGCACGCGCCATCACCCCAAGCCACCCCGCGACGGTCCCTCCGTCGCTGAGTCCAGCCTCCGGCGATTGGCCTGACCAGGGCAGATGACGACGGGTGACGTCGGAGGTGACGTGGAGGTGACGCGCGAGCCAGGTACGTCGCCGACCGTCCTCCCCTCGAAGTGTCGGGGGACGCCGTTAACCGGCAGAAGCGTGACGGTGCACGCGCGTACAGTGATGGCCCAGCCATCCGCGTGAGGCAGGCGAGGAGGACGCGGTGGAGGAGTCGACCAGCCGAGTCGCCGACGTGATCCGGAGCGCCCGTCATTCGCGCGCCTGGGGACAGCTTCGGCTCGTGAGCGAGCTGCGACGCGCGGCCGCCCGGCGCGGACAGGCACTGCCCTCGGACGCCAGCGTGAAGCGTCGGATCGCAAGTTGGGAGAACGGGCACAGTCAGCCCGACGAGTTCTACGGTGAGCTGTTGGTGGACGCCCTGCAAGTCTCCCTAGCCGACCTCGGGTTGAGCCGAGTGGCGCCAGCCGAACCCTTGGGCGCCCCGGAGGTGCGGTACCCGGACAGCTCCCAGGCCGCCATCACGTCACTCGCGGAGCTGTGGCGCGCCGACCTCGGCGACGTACCGCTCTTGGCTCAGTCGGCGTTGTCGGATCAGGCGTGGGCCGACGCCTCTACGCTGGCTTGTCGCCCCCGAGCTGAGAGCCCCGGCTTCCAGCGATCGAGGCGGAATACGCGTCAGCATGGCGGACATCGCCATGGTGAAGGCCACGGCGGACACCTTCGCCGCACTCGACGACCGGTTTGGCGGCGGCCACGCCCGTCGCGCCGTGATCCAGTACCTCAGCCACGACGTGGCTCCGCTTCTGCACGGCACCTACACGGAGTCGGTCGGTAGGGCTCTCTTCACCACGGTCGGGGAAGCTCTACGGCTCGCCGGCTGGATGTCCTACGACGCCGGACAACACGGGCTCGCCCAGCGGTACTACCTCTACGGCCTCCGGCTCGCCCAGGACGCCGGCGATCGGCGGCTCGCGGGAAGCATCCTCTCGGCGATGAGCCATCAGGCTACGTTCGTTGGCCGGTTCAGCGACGCCGCAACGCTTGCCCGCGCCGCGCGCATGGGGATCTCGGGAGTGGCGACGCCGACTCTGATGGCGCAGTTCTGGGCCATGGAGGCCCGTGCGCTCGCCCGCACGTCCGACCATCACGCCGCGCAGCACGCCCTCACCGAAGCCGAACGCTCCTTGGACCGGCGCAACCAGGGCGACGAACCCGAGTGGATCACCTACTTCGACGATGCCGAGCTGTCCGCCGAGGCCGCCCACTGCTTCCGGGACATCAACAGCGCACAGCGGTCCGTCGAGCACGCGGGCAACGCCATGAGCGGCAGCCACATCCGCAGCGACTTCTTCGCGACGATGGTCCTGGCCGATGCACATTTACAGGCCGGGGACGTCGAGGAAGCGTGCCGCGTCGCTTTGGACGCACTCGACCTGGGCGAGCAGCTTCGGTCGGCCCGCGCCGTCAGTTACCTCGCGGAGTTCCGCACCGCGCTCACGGCGTTGCAGACGAACGCGCACGTACGCGACCTCCATGAGCAGGCGGGCGAGCACCGGCTGTGGACAGCGGCCAGCAGCAATCCCCGCGCGTAGGAATGCGTAGTCAGAAGGGTCGCCAAAGGCGCCGGTCGCCCTCTGTGCGGATCGACTCGACGCGGTGCGTGAACTCTACGGCCGCCTTCGGCTCCGACGCCGCCTTGCCGCCCATCCAGAGCGTCATCATCAGCTCGCGGACATCGGCGAGGACCAGGTAGCCGGGCCAGTTCATGACGTCGAAGCCGTAGTGGTCGACGAAGGCTTCGTACTGGCCGCGTGAGTGCCACTCGTAGCGGTCGTAGTAGATGGCCGTCAGGATCAGGTCCCACTCGCGTGGGGCCAGTGTGAACCCGTCCAGGTCGATGAGGACGGCTTGGCCGTCGCGGGCGCGTAGGATGTTGCCGATGTTCGCGTCGCCGTGGATCATCCCGAACGGCAGTACGAAGTCGAGGCGGGCGTATTCCTTCTCCAGCTTCTCAGCGCGATCAGTGAGGAAGGCCGCGTCCGACTCAGCCACGCCGGCCAGGCCGCCGAGGGAAGCTTGGACTTTCGCGAAGGGGTCGAAGTACGGCAGCCCCAGCGACTCCGCTTCCTCCAGCCAGTGGAGCCGCTTGAGCAGATCACCGAGCTCCGGAACGCTCGCGTACTCCTCCGTCTCCTGGACGCTCTCCCAGAAGGTGACGACCCGGCCGCCTATGACGGTCGGCTGAGGGACCCCCGGCAGCACCCGATTGGCGGGGAAGTTCCTCTCCCCCAGCCAGCGCGCCACCCGCACCGCGCGCTCCATCTCGTCGAGGGCACCGCGATCCCGCGTGATCCGTACGATCACCGGCCGGTCCGCCAAGCGGTACACGGCATTGGAGCCAAGCCTCAGCAGTTCGGCGCCGGACGAGTCGAGTCCAGCTGACCCGCATGCCTCTCGGAGCACGGCGCCGACGCCCGCTTCAGTGAACTCCGCTGCTGCGCCAGCCGTTTCGCCCTCACCCGTCGCGCCAGTCACCATGCGTCCGACGATACGGGCCGGTACGCCGGGCCGACAGGCGGTCGACGTCATAGGGACGTGATGATCTTCCCAGTCGCGACCCTGGGGCCGTCTCCGGCCCAGGTCGGCGCCCACACGCGGCAACGGGCACGCACAGTCTCTGAAGCCGTGTGCGCAGGTTCGAATTCCCTCGACCCCCGCTAATCAAACACCAAAGAGCGGATCGCCACTTTGGTGATATTTATTCCCCAAACAGTTCAAACGTATGGACACTCAGGATTGCGCCTGTCGCCTAGCCAACTGTTCATCGACGTCATTAATAAACAGAGCCAGGAGCTGGCCTTCGGTCATCTTACTCCCGCTGTGACCATAGTCGCGACGAATCGCCAAGAGGAGTTTCTCAAATTCGAAAACCGCATCTACGCTCTGAGTAGCACTCTGCACTTCACGCTTGAATCGTGCCCACGCGACGAGGACATCGTCAGATGCCCAGGTGACCAAATCCGGCGTCACCTCACGTAGCAGAGTCACTATGTCGTCGGCATTGTTTTCTGAATTACCGTTCAAGATAGTAGCCATAAGCCCGCCAACAAGGCGTGAATACACCGGAATCTTACCGGCTCTGATCTCATCTTGGATGGCTTTGCGTCGCTCAACATAGCGGCGGACCACCAGAGTCGCGACTGCAACGATGATAGTCGACATCGCAGCCACTGAAGCAGCTGCAACAGTAGGATCTACGCCATGAAATATCTGCCGCCCAAGGCGGCGCGTTGCATACGCAACGGCTTCCACCGCGCCTGCTAGTCTTCTGAGTCAGGAGTTTTGTTCATATCTGTAGACTTGGCTTGTGGCGCGGACGGGTCGGCCGAAGGCCGAGTTGGTGTTGTCGGATGAT
>NZ_JBICTO010000040.1:0-8797 GCF_043197715.1 Streptomyces sp. NPDC049040 | reverse complement strand
ACGCTCCCGCTCCTCCAACAACCCCATCACCGACGGCACCCGGCACCTCCACCGAAGAGACGACACGACACGTCACTCCTGCCGCCGAACCACCGGCATCACACCTGACCAGCGGAAACGCAGCGAGCACCATCGGAAAGACAACAGCTTCTGAGCCGGGTAGTCGTTTGTTTTGACGGCGGAGGGCCGCCATCTGGCCTGAGTTTCCGGTGTCGGAGCCTGGTTCCGGGAGGTTTCAGCAGGCATTCGCTGGCGGCGATTGAACAGTGCTCAGTCGCTGCTGGTCAGACGGGGCGTCACCAGCACACGGACATGTCCCGCTCAAATCCGGATCGGGAATCCACTGCGGCGCTGCGATAGGTGTGGGACACCAGTTGTTCACCGCACCGATCTACCCGCATAGATCCAGGAGGTGGTGTCATACCGTCAGCCCCGGACACGCCCGGGCATCACCTGCGGGAGACCCGCTGATGCACGCCGCCTCGCCGCCTCGCTCGCCGCCACCACGTTGGCGGCCGCCGGCCTCATTGTCGCCACCACAGGCTCGGCTGACGCCGCCACCTGCTCGCGTTCGTACCTGCCGCTGCCCGACCCGCACTGCACGCCCGGTGTGTACAACCCGGCCGTCACCCAGTCCACGATCGGCTCCACGATCTGCGTCTCGGGCTGGACCGCCACCGTCCGCCCCTCGACGTCCTACACCAACGCGCTGAAGACGCAGGGCATCGCCGACTACGGCTACGCCGACAAGAGCCTGTCCTCCTACGAGGAAGACCACCAGATCCCCCTCGAGCTCGGCGGCTCCCCCCGCGACCCCGGCAACCTGTGGCCCGAGCCGTACTCCGGTACGAAGACCGCCACCACCAAGGACGGCGTCGAGACCAAGCTGAAGAACGCCGTCTGCAAGGGCACCATCACCTTGTCCGCGGCACGCACCGCCATCAAGAACAACTGGGCCACCGCACTGAGCGTCACCGGCATCGGCTGAACCCCCGTGCACGTGAGCCCCGCCCGGTAGGTGGGGCTCACGCCGCTCGCAGCGCCCGTTCCGCAGTACGGCCACGACCATGGGGAACGGGTCGGCAGGGCGCTGGACGGCCTGCTGATCGCATCACCGGCCGGGGCGAGCAGGAGCGTTCCGCTGGCGCCGCGCTGGGCACGGAGATCGGCCGCTTCGGCGTCGCAGGCTGCGCCTGCCGCTGTGGGGGCCGCAGCGCCCCGGCAGGGGAGGTGGTGTCCGAACTGACGGGCGGGTCCGCCCTGACGGGGCTGCGATCCCCGCCGCGCAGGGCGAGGACGCGGCCGGGCGGCCGGGTGCGGTCGGTCTGCGCTGGCTGGTCTGTGCCGGCAGGGGGCAGAGCCCGCGAATGAGGTTCGTTCGATCGCCGCCGATGCACGGGGGCACAGGTCAGGAAGCCGGTACCGAGGGGGGCTCTTCTGCGGCGGGGAAGCCGAGGACATCGATCATGTCGCTGAACAGCTCTTCTGCGAAGACCTCTGGTTTCGAGCGCAGCATCGTCTCGACTGCGGTGAGCTCGACGCCCGCGCCGCATCCTGCCTCGGCGGCCCAGGCGAGTGCTTCGCGTGCCGCGTCCGGAACCTCGGCGTCGAACTCGGCGATCTTGCGGGCGGTGGCCTGCGCGCACTCGGCCGAAGCGGACCACTCGAGCGGATCGTCCACGTCGCCTGGGGGATCGACTCGCAGTTCGGCGGCGACTTCCAGGTTCAGCGTCGCCGACCACTCCCGGCCGCTCGGGCTCAGCCCGCGGACGTAGACGACGTCGCTGTCATACACGAACCCCACGCACGCCGGTGCCCCCGACCTCGCGGCGAGGTCGCGCAGCATCGTCTCATCCCGCCAGTCGCCGCCGACCTGCCCGGTCCGCCAGCCACCGGGCCGCAGCCACCACTCGCCGCGCTCGGCCATCCTGTCGCGGACTTCCTGCGGCAGTCCGCCGAAGACCGACACCTCGGCCAGCGGCCGTTGGTTGCGGCAGAAGACCAGCATCCCGGAAAAACCCATGCTCCCACCCCTGTTCTCGTGCTTCCTCCCGACGGTAGGCCCGAGGTCCGACAACCGGCGCAGCCGCCGCAGAGCCGCACGGGGTGTCGCAGCCGGGACGCGCACATTCCTGCCGGACGGCCAGAACCGATGGGAGCCGGCCGGGCCGGGAGCCGCCGAAGCCGACCTGCCGGGCGCCCACACAGTGCCAGCGGTGCCCAGGCGCTCCTGCGTGCCCACAATTTGCCGACCTCGGCTGCGTGGGACACCGCGATGATCGAGGCCGTAGCCGATCTGCCGCCCATCGTGGCCAGCGACCTGTGCGGCATCACCGCGGGCACAGCCCACTCCCGGGCACAACTCGCCAACGACAGCTGGACCGACTACCTCGACGCCTGCGCCGCCACACCGTAGAGCAGCGGAATCTCGACGTCAGCGGCCGGACACCGGCCACAGCCAGGCCCCGCTGTGCACGAGGAGGGCAGCCGGCACGGTCTGCCGACCCGAGTTTTCGCAATAGGGGCCGCTGGGCTCAGTCCCACCAGAAGGACCAGACCTCGCAGCCCAGTACCTGGTTCGCCGCGTAGACAGACAAGATCCCGTCGTAGTCCTGGACGATGGTGTCGGGTGAGAAGGCGAAGTGCTCGGCGGCGATGCGTTCCGCCTCGCCGATCGTCCGTACCGGTGCAGCCACGGAGACGATCACGCGGTCGTCGGCGAAGCCCACCAGACGCGTACCGAAGCGCTCCTCCCAGGAGCCCAGGATGGTGCACAAGTCCGCGGCCCCGTAGGGGGATACGAATGTCATGTGGCGTTCTTCGAACAGGGCGGGTACCTCCGCGCTGCGGTAAGGGCGGCGAAGAGCGAACTCCACCTTGCCGTATTTGCTCATCTCGTTCTGCCGTTGTTGGCCCTCTGCCACATCCGCCAGCACCTTGAGCGCCAGTTGGTCGGCATCGGCCCAGGGGCCGGATGGGGCGTCGGCCAGACCAGGCCATTCGAAGCCGAACGGGGCGACTTCCTCAGCAACGTCCTCAGGCTCGTAATCATCGTCAGTCACATAGGTCTGCCATTGCTCCGCCAGGATGCGATCCGCTGTCCGCGTCTCCACAGCTCTCCCCCACAGATCAGCTCAGTGTGTTTCGCCGGAAGCTAGCACCTGGCTGCGACAACCAGGCATCGGCCGCGCTCCGGAAGCCGCGTATCCCAGCGGTAGGGCATCCAGCGAGTCGACTGCAACAGGGGACTGATCAGACCTCTGCTCAACCTCTCCGGGGGCCTGCCATGGCGGCACGGACTTCAACGCCGCCAACAGCCCACGGGGCAGATACTGCCTCTTCGCCAGTCGACTGGAGCGCGACCCGCACCTACCGGGCGGAGTTTTGGAGTACGTGCGCGACGGTCACTTTGGCACCCACCTCGCCAAGCCCGCGGCCCGCACCTGACGAAGAACCGGGGTGCTTACCCCACCTAGTGCCGCATCAAGCAACGTTCGCCCTGCAACATGAGGCTGAGCACTGCCATACTCAGCGTTATGGGGAAAGCGGCGAGTCGTACCCGTTTGTGGGGGTCGAGTGATTTGACCGGCGGGCCGGTCGATCAAGTCTTCACGCAGGTGCGTCATGCTGTGCCCGGGGTGATCATCAAACGCCTGGCGGCCAGGCACGCCGGTGACGACGACAACGTCTACTTCCTGGGTGATGAGTCGGCCGTGGATCGTGTCCAGGTCGATACCGCCACGGACGGTCAGCCGCCGTTCTTGGTCGAGGCCGATGATCGGGTGGTGACCTCGGAGGTCGCCGAGGCGGTCGCGACCGTTGTCGCGTGGCTGGGTTCAGGCGACGTTGGCTCTGGCGACGATTTCGCGTAGGCGTTCGTCCCTGGCGTGCTTGTTCCGCCAGATGATGTAGCGGCGGATCATGCTGCCTTTGCTCCTTGTGGCTGGCGTGGTCGGTGCCGTAAAGGGTGAAGTAGCGCAAGGCGGTGAACTGGGCTTCGATGCGGTTCAGCCACGAGGAGTTCGTGGGGGTGTAGGCAATCTCCACATTGCTCGCCTCAGCCCACGCCGCGACCAACCCCTCGCCCACCTGTCTTTCCCTTTCCTTCCCCGGTGTCAGCTGGGCGGCAGCAGCCCGGCCGCCGTCAGGATTTTGTCGGCGACCTCGTCGGCCAGGTTGGTGCCGGTGGCGCCGGGCATCAGACCGGCGAACATGGACCGGGCCTGCGCGCGTGCCCGCCCAACCGCATCGTGCTGCCACGCCTGCAGCGGGCACATCACCAACTGGGACGTCTGCACCACCCTCTCCAACGGGATCCTCCTGCTCAGCGAGAGCGACCACGGAGACTTTGTCGCCGTCTCGTACACCAAGAAGGCCGGATCGGCCATCACGGGGAAGCTCGGCTGGGTTCGCAATGGCAGCGCCCATGTGAGTACCACCCTGACGTTCTCCACGTCCCTGGAGCAGGAGTACGACTGGACCGCCACCGCGAGCTGTCTTCCGACGACCGGTGAGATCGTCTCCGGGTCGGATACCTTCACCACTCCCGCCGCGCCGGGCTGCTGACATGATGGCGGGCCGCTCTTCGGGTGGCCCGCTTCTGCAATCTCATCCCCCCGTTGCACTTCTGGGAGTTGGTTCGTGCTCTACGCAGTCTTTCGCGGTCACGGTTCGTTCATCGTGATGGCGATCCTGATCGCGGTCACGGTCTGGGTTGCGGCCTTCCGTTCCTCGTCTCAGTCCGGGTACCGTGCGATCGCCTCCGCCACGTGGGCGGCCTCGATCGCCGGTGTCCTGATTCTGACCCTCTGGAGCACGGGCGAATCACGCGGTCCGGCCGAATGTTTCATCGACGCCGACCTGCGCGACTCCTTCGGCACCGAGCAAGGCTTGCTCAACCTGGCCATGTTCATCCCGACTGGCGTCCTGGGCACTCTGGCCACCCGCCGCTTCCTGCCCGCCGCAGTCGTCGGCCTCGCCCTGACCGCAACGGTCGAGACCCTGCAAGGCGCGTTCCCACATCTGGGCCGCGCCTGCGACACCAGTGATCTGATCGCCAACTCCTGCGGCGCGCTCTTCGGTGCCGCTGCCGGCTGGGCCCTCGTCAAGGTCGACACCCGTAATACCGAGCCGTGGAAGTTCCGGCGGCGCCCCGCACTGATAGGAATCAGTGTCTTTGCGGCGTGCCTCGGCACTGGTTGGGTCACCAGTATCACCTTACAGCCCATCACCACTGAAACTCCGGTCCGGACTGCCAGCGCCGCACAGAAGCAGGCACTGCAAACCGAACTCCATCGCGCATTCGGTAACCAGTACACCCCGGAATTTGTCACCTTCATGCCGACAGGACCCGGCACTGGCAACCTCAGCGCGGGAATCGGCCCTCACTCCAGCATGCAGATCTCATGGCCGGAAGCCTCCAGCGCCGAGTACAGCCTGGAGATCGCAGCACGGGGCGGAGACCACGGCTACCTTGTCCCTGGCGCTCTCCACCGGGCGTCGACTCCCGCAGAGGCCATCGCCGTCGCCACGACGTACGCACGCGACCACGACCCGTGGGCGCTACGGGGCGTACACCCCACCGCAACCCCGGTTCCCCACATCGGATGGATGATCAGCTGGCGGCGTCGGGTGGACAACGTCCTGATGCCGATGCGCCTGGACATCGAGATCGACCACGCCGGCCGGATCGAACAACTCATCAGCCGTCACCTCCCCGATGTATCCGTTCCCTCCCCGACTCTTACGGCCCGCGAGGTAGCAACGGGAGGGGCCGGAATCGAGTACGAGCTGGCAGCGGAAGGAGAGGACCTGGGGCGCCTGATCGCTGTCACCGACGAGGCCCGCGCCCGCGGGAGTTGAGGCCGCGGTGCAACGGACCGGGCACCCGCAGACGTATCGCTGTCTGCGGGTGCCCGGTCTGCGGTGCTATCAGAGGATCAGGTTGTACACCTGCCACCCGCCGCCGATCCGCGTACGGTTCAGGAAGGGCGTTGTGGCTTTGCCTGTGCCGGCGTAGAGCCACAGCACTCCCGCGGCGTCGCGGGCCACCAGGTCCGCCTTGCCGTCGCGGTTGACGTCGCCGGCGACGGAGAGCTGGTTGTAGCCGGACCAGCCCGCGCAGATCCGGGTCCTGGCCTTGAGCGGTGCCTTGGCATTGCCCGTGCCCGCGTAGAGCCACAGCACTCCGGCGCTGTCGCGTGCGGTGAGGTCGGCGATGCCGTCACCGGTCAGGTCGGCGGAGCCGGCGAGCTTGCCGTATATCTGCCACCCGCCGCCGATCCGGGTGCGGGGGGCGAAGGGCGCCTTGGGGTTGCCTGTTCCCGCGTAGAACCACAGGACACCGGCCGTGTCGCGGGCGAGCAGGTCCGCATTGCCGTCGCGGTTCAGGTCTCCGCCGCCGGTGAGCGTGGTGTAGATGTTCCACCCGCCGCCGACCTTGGTGCGGTTGGCCAGCGGCGCCCGGGAGTCGAACTGGCGGTGGTAGTACCAGAGCGTTCCCGAGCTGTCGCGGCCGACGAGGTCGCCGCGGCCCTTCAGCTGCGAGGCAGACGGTACGGAGTCCCAGTACTGCAGGTTCTCGCTGAACGGGGACAGCTTGGTCAGTGCGTTGTACGTCTGCCAGCCGCCGCCGATGGTGCCCGGCGGGGCGTAGGCGCCCGTGGGGTTGTAGATGCTCAGCTTTCCTGAGCTGTCACGGGTGAGCAGAGGGTGGTCGAGGAGTAGGGGGTCGCCCTTGAGGTCGAACGGGGCCTGCGCGGCGACCTCGTGGCCGAAGCCGTAGCTGCCGGTGTAGACGTCGTACGAGGTGCGCGCCGCGAGCTGATAGCCGGACAGGCCCGCCGGGGCCGTCAGCGTGTAGGAGATGGTCTGCTCGCCCGCAGGGATGCGGCAATCGAGATTGGCCCCACCGACGACCATCATCATCTGGCTGGAGTTGCACATGACACCTGCGCTGGTCGACAGGTCCTCGAAGTGCAGGACGTCCGCGTAGCGCCACCTTGGCTGGCCGTCCAACTGCCAGAAGTGCAGCATCAGGTGACCTGGGTCGGTGGCGTGAACGTGCAGAGTGTGCCGTACGGAACCGCCGGACGGCAGGTCGGGGGTGTCGAAGGTGACGGTGTTCGTGGCAGCGTGCTCGCTGCTGAACACGGTCGCTTTGCCGGTCCCGTACGTGTCCCCCGCGGGATGGGCGCCGGCCGCCAGTGCGGTCTGTACACCGGCCGCCAGGTCACCGCCGCTGGGGACGTAGGCGTAACCGAAGTAGGCCGTCGTCAGGTCCGGAGTGCCGGCGGCGACAGCGAAGGAGGGGCTGCTCCTGACCCCTCCCTGGGCGACGGGGCAGGTGAAGACCGCCGGGTAGCCGGCGACCGGGGTGCAATCGCCGGTGTAATCCACCGTGATGCCCTCGGGCAGTCCTGCAGCACCGGCCTGCGGACCCGTGAGCTGCACGGCGGAGAAGGCGTAGACGACGTCCCCCTCGGCCTGCTCGGAGTTGTCGTACGCGTACGGGGCCCACCGGCCTCCCGGTGCCACGACATCGACGGTCGCTCCGAAAGTGGGCGCCGGTGCGGCCGCGCCCGCCGGAGGTGAGACCCCGGCGAGACCGGCCGTCAGGACAGCCGCAGTGACAAGCACGCCGACAGCGCGGCCCAAACGATTCCGCATGAAATCCCCGGCAGCGGTGCCCGCGACGGGAGCGGTGGTGCTCCCGGTGTCCGCGGAGGCGGTGGCGGACGGCAACCGGAGCGTGCCGGCCAGTGCGGCGGTGGTGGCGGCGCGCAGCGCGGTACGGCGCTGCGAAGGCATGACGGACAACAGGAATCCCCCCAGGTATTCGTACATGGATGGTTGGACCGCAGGTTCACCGTTGCCCGGCCCCCCGGCCGGTCCTGCGGGCTTGCGACAACTGAGAGTGTGTCAGCCCGATGACCCTGTACCCGTCCAGGAACCGTCACCGCCGCGTAACACCCGGTCGGCGGCCGGGCCGCAACCGCGTCGGCGTCCTATGCGGCCGGCTACGCGAGAAACTGCACGTCGCACCGGAGCACCAAGCATGGGTCGGACACCCGTACGGAGAGCGTCCGGCTGCCTTCGGCGAAGAGCAGCCGATGACCGAGCACCTGGCTGTACCCGTGCCCGTCGACGAATTCGTTGATCGTGCCCTCGACGGCGGCCCGCACGATAACCGAGTCATTCCTGGGGCTGCTGGTTGGTCCGGGACTCGGACGGGATGTCGTAGAGCTCATGCGGCAAGAGGGAGATCTTCCGGGCATCGGTGCGGGTGCAGGAGGGCTTCACCGGGCACTGTCAGCAGTGCCCGTACCTGCGTCGCAAAGACCGGCCCGGCCAGTCTTGCTCGTCCCCGGTCGACACGGCGGGCACTGAGGTAGGTTCGGGGGTTCTTCTGAAGGAGCACCGCGTGCATCTGGAGCGATTCTTCCCGTCGGTGAGTCGAACTCGGCGATCTTACGGGCGGTGGCATGCGCGCACTCGGCCGCAGCTGCCAATCGCCGTATTCGGCCATCTCGTCGCGGACTTCCTGCGGCAGCCCGCCGAGGACCGACAGCTCGGGCAGTGGCCGTTCGCTGCGGCAGAAGACCAGCATCCCGGAAAAACCCATGCCCCACCCCTGTTCTCGTGCTCCCTCCCGTCCGTAGGCCCGAGGTCGGACAACCGGTGCGGCCAGCCCTGAAATGCACGGTCACGTCCGCTGGAGTGGTGTATTGACGGCCACTCGGCGATCTTGTCTTTGACGCTATGCGGTGAGTTCGGCGGGCAGGGCGGTCTTGTGGTT
>NZ_JBICTO010000039.1:9297-11370 GCF_043197715.1 Streptomyces sp. NPDC049040 | reverse complement strand
CCTTCGAGGCTTTAGACACTTCGAAGATCAGCCGGTGGCCGTCTTTCTATGCGGGCACCAACCCGGACACCGGGACAAACCCCCGGAACAGGTCCAACCCGCTACACCACTTCCAAGGACGTAACCCGGCGGTCCCGGACGGAGCCCCGGCAGGAACCGCGTCGAAACAGCAAGAGCCGTGACCACGGCACGGCACGTTGCCGGGTGCGGGTAACCGACGAAACGGGGTGTTCGGGGTGACGGGATGCCGGGTGTGTGCTGGGCTGGTGCCGAGGGTTCGGGGCGGGCGCGGGGGAGGATCGGGTGGGTGAGCGGCGTGAGGATGCCGGACGGTTACGGCCGCAGGTGAGCGCGGCCGGCCAGGGACTGGCCACGGGCGGGGACGTGGATATCCGTGCGGGCGGCCAGTCGGTGGCGGTTCAGCGGGTCGACGGGAACGTCGTCTTCCAGGCAGCGCCGCGGCAGCCGGCCGGCCTGCCGCACCAGGTGGGGTTGGTGCCCCCACGTGCGCTGTCCTTTCAGGACCGTGCGGAGGCCTCTCGGTTGGCCGCGATGGTCGAGGGTGGGGGCACGGCGGTGCTGTGCCAGGTTTTGACGGGGATGGGCGGGGTCGGCAAGACCCAGTTGGCTGCGGATTTCGCGCACCGGGCCTGGGACGAGCGCCGGGTGGAGGTGCTGGTGTGGGTGACCGCGGTCTCCCGCACCGCCGTCATCGCCGCGTACACGCAGGCCGCCGAGGAGCTGTGCGGGGGCGAACCTTCCGATCCCGAGCGAGCCGCGGGCGTGTTCCTGGCGTGGCTGCGCGCCCGGCAGCATCGCTGGCTGGTGGTGCTGGACGACATCGCCGACCCCGCGGACCTGAAGGGCCTGTGGCCGCCGGACAGCCCGCACGGCCGGACGGTTGCCACGACCCGGCGCCGGGACGCCGCGCTGACAGGGCAGGGCCGGCGCCGCATCGACGTCGGCGTCTTCTCCACCGGTGAGGCAGTTCGCTATCTGGCCGGTGTGCTGGCTGAGCACGGCCGCACCGTCCCCACCGACCAGCTCGATGCCCTCGCCCACGATCTGGGGTGCCTGCCGCTGGCGCTGTCGCAGGCCGCCGCCTATCTCGTCGACCAAGCCCTGCCCGTCACTGACTACCGCGCCCTGCTGGCCGACCGCACCCTGGACCGCGCCCTGCCGACCCCCGACGTCCTGCCCGACGACCAGCACCACCCGGTAACCGCGGCGTGGTCGCTGCAGGTGGACCTCGCCGACGCCCAGGGCCCGCCACGGCTTGCCCGCCGCCTGCTCGAGCTGACCGCCGTCCTCGACCCCAACGGCATCCCCGCCGCCGTCCTCACTTCCCGGTCGGCCCGCGTATGGTGCGCCGACGACGCCAGGCAGGACGCCGGAGGACTGCACGGCACGGCCGCCGTACCAGAGGTGACCGGAGAGCAGGTCTACCAGGCGCTGCGGGTCCTGCACCGGCTCAGCCTGATCGACCACACCCCCGACACCCCCCACCGGGCTGTGCGCGTCCACGCCCTGATCCAGCGCACCACCCGCGACACCCTCACCCCCAGCCGGCACACCGCCTGCACCCAAGCAGCCGCTGATGCCCTGGACGACGCCTGGCCGGAGATCGAACGCGACACCGACCTCACCCAGGCCCTTCGCACCAACACCGAGATGCTGAGCCGTCACGCCGAACCAACCGGTTGCCTCTACAGGTCCGGCGCCCACTTCGTGCTCTTCCGGGTCGGTAGCAGCCTGGGTCAAGCCGGCCAGGCCGCCGCTGCCGGCGACTACTTCCACCGCCTGGCCCAGACCGCCACCCGCCACCTCGGCCCCGACCACCCTGACACCCTCGCTGCCCGACACAGCCTCGCCCACTGGCGGGGGGAGGCGGGGGATCCTGCCGGCGCCACGGCCGCCTTCGCAGGGGTACTGGACGACGTGCTGCGGGTCATGGGACCCGACAACGTCGACGTCCTCATCACCCGCGACGACCTCGCCCGATGGCGGGGGGAGGCGGGGGATCCTGCCGGCGCCGCGGCCGCCCTCGCCGAACTCCTGGCCGATCAACTGCGG
>NZ_JBICTO010000039.1:0-9199 GCF_043197715.1 Streptomyces sp. NPDC049040 | reverse complement strand
GGATACTCGGCCCCGACCACCCCCACACCTTCACCACCCGCCACCAACTCGCCCACTGGCGCGGGGAGGCGGGGGACGCCGCCGGCGCCGCCACCGCCCTCGCCGGTCTCATCGAGGACCGGCTGCGGATACTCGGCCCCGACCACCCCCACACCTTCACCACCCGCCACCAACTCGCCCACTGGCGCGGGGAGGCGGGGGACGCCGCCGGCGCCGCCACCGCTTTCGCCGAACTCCTCGAGGACCGGCTGCGAGTGCTGGGCCCCGACCACCCCGACACCCTCAGTACCCGCCACAACCTCGCCCTCTGGCGCGGACGGGCGGGGGATGCTGCCGGCGCCGCAGCCGCGTATGCGGAGGTGCTGGAGGACCGGCTGCGGGTACTGGGCCCCGACCACCCCCACACACTCAGCACCCGCAACAACTTGGCCTGGTGGCGGGGCGCAGCGGGGGACGCGGCCGGCGCGGCCACCGCTCTCGCCGAACTCCTCGAGGACCGGCTGCGAGTGCTGGGCCCCGACCACCCCCGCACCTTCACCACCCGCCACAACCTCGCACGGTGGCGGGGGGAGGCAGGTGATGCCGCCGGTGCCACCACCGCTCTCGCCGAACTCCTCGAGGACCGGCTGCGGGTACTGGGCCCCGACCACCCCCACACACTCAGCACCCGCAACCATGCCGCCTACTGGCGGGGCCAGGCGGGGGATGCTGCCGGCGCCGCAGCCGCCTTCACGGAGATGCTGGACGACTACCTCCGGGTGCTGGGCCCCGATCACCCGGAAACCCTCGTCACCCGCCGCCATGTCGCCTACTGGGAGCAACAGCAAGACAAGGGCACGGGTGCTCCGGACTGACCACACCCCGCACCCCGCGGAAGAATCCCACCACCCCACCAGGAAGCGATCATCGGCCGCGCGCAATCCCCGCAGGTCAGCGGATTCCGTTGGCGGCCCGTCCTATTCCAGCCGGGCACCCCTTGCGGCCCAGGAGAAACGCAGGCGGCGACCGACCGCCGCGCAGCCAGGTCAACGGTGCGGACAAGAGGGTGTGCCGCGTAGGCCCCGCGGCAAGGCCTTCACTCAGAAGTCACACCAGTCACACCCGCCTCAATTTTGCTCACTGCAGCTGGGAAGCACCGGCGTTCGTCACGGGCGGCATACATGCGGGGCACACCGGGCCCTCGCTACGCGACCGACGGAGAGGACCATGAGGCGCACCCCCAGGACCAACCACCGCATCGACCACCTGGGCCGGCTGGTCGACAACCTGCTCGACGGCCTGGCCGCGCACGGCCGATCCGCCCGAACCGCACCCCAGATCCGCGCAGCCATCCGGGAACTCCAGCGCCCTCGCCGCGGCCGCCGTGCCCACCGCCGGTCCAACGCCCGCCGGTAGCCGGCGGTACACCCCGCTGTTCCTTCGCCCCGCGATTGCCCCGTTCCCCACCGTTCCGCAGCCCCATACGGGGATGCGGAGCAGCTTGCAGTCCCCGCACAGCTTGGGGTGGCTGTCGGTCGGGGTACCCCAAGCTTCCTCCTCGGACTTCGTCCACCGCTGATCGGTGAACTTCGTGCCGCACCGGGTGCACTTCGGCCGGCGGGCCTCACGCTCAGCGGCCTCCCGCCCGACCGCGTCGTCCAGCGGCCGGTGACCGGGAGCTGCTGCGCGCGCGAACCGTGCTGGGCGGCCTTCGCATGTTCTACGGCCTCTACATGTTCCATGGGCTGCTCATGCCGGACACACCGGCCCTGGCCGCGTTGCGACAGCGGATCGATGAACTCGGTATGGGACCGGTCCTGGGGATCCGGTGGGTCCGGCGGGCCTGCCGACGGGAGGTTCCCGGTGGGGTGACCGAATACCGGGTCAGGGGTCCTCCTCCGATCTAGAGTCGTCGGGTCGTCGCTGACTGTAGGGGGTGCTTGCGGGTGGGTGCGGAGCGGGATTCTGCTCTTGGTGGGTTGCCGCCTTCGATGATCGCCGAAGGCGGCAGCTTTGCTGTGGGCGGGGACGCCAACCTCACGGCGGCGGCGCCCGGAAGTGTGGTTGTGGGTTACGCCCCGCAGGTGAACGTTTACGGCGCCCCTCCGGCGCCGGTGTCGTGGCCGTGCACGGTGGGGGTGGTCCCTCCGCTGGCGGGCGAGTTCCAGGTCCGTGCCGAGCGCTCCTGGCTTCGGGACGCGGCCCCTGGTGGGGGGACGGCGGTGCCGTGCCAGGTTTTGGTGGGGATGGGCGGGGTCGGCAAGACCCAGCTCGCGGCCAACTACGTGGAGGAGGCGTGGGCCGGCGGGGCCGGGGCGGCCGGTGGTGGGGTGGATCTGCTGGTGTGGGTGACCGCGTCCAGCCGGGACGCGATCGTCGCCGAATTCGCACGGGCCGGGGCACGAGTCTGTGGGGCGGACCCGTCAGACCCGCAGCAGGCCGCCCGCGACTTCCTGGCATGGCTGCGATCGGGTGGCCGACCGTGGCTGGTCGTCCTCGACAACGTCACCAACCCCGCGGACATGTCCGGGCTGTGGCCGCCGGCGATCGCGCATGGGCGGACGCTGGTGACCACTCGGCGCCGCGACAACGCCCTCCTGCGGGGGCGGCACGCCCTGGACATCGGGGTGTTCACGTCCGTGGAGGCGGCGGCGTATCTGGCGTCGGTGCTCACCGCAGGCGAGTGCGATGAACCACCGGGTGCACTCACGGGGCTCGTAGAGGACCTCGGGTGTCTGCCGCTGGCGCTGTCCCAGGCTGCCGCATACATCCTCGACGCCAGTATCACGGTGGGCCAATACCGTGACCTGCTGGCGCGGCAGGCACGGTCATTGGGCGAGATCAGCCCGGATGTCCTTCCTGACGACCAGACCCGCACCATGGCCGCCGCCTGGGAGCTGTCCGTCGACTACGCCGACCGTCTACGCCCCACCGGGCTCGCGCGCCCGATGCTTCAGCTCACGGCGTTCCTCGCACCCGAGTCCACTCCGGTGCGGGTGCTGACCAGTCCGGTGGCCCTCGGCTACCTGACCTCCCACCGAGTGGCTTCCGTCGACGCCGGCGCGGCGGCGGAGCCGGGTGAGCCGATCACCCCGCGGGATGCGGCGGGCGCGCTGCACGCGCTGCACCGTCTGAGCCTGCTCAGCGCCCCCAGTCCCTCCTCCTTACGTGAAGGAGGGGGCACCGGCGCGGCAGAGGACGCCGATCATGCCGTCTGGGACGGATCCGTGGTGCGGATGCACCAGGTCGTCCAGCGCGCGACCCGCGACACCCTCGACCGCGAACGGTTCCACAGCACCGCGCGCACAGCCGGCGACGCCCTCATGGCCGTGTGGCCGGCAATCGAGCGCGACACCGGCCTGGCCCACGCGCTGCGAGCCTGCACCACCGCCCTGGCCACCGCCACCGAGGAAGGCGCCCAGCACGCGGGGTGCCTGTTCCAACCCGATGTGCACATGGTCCTTGCCCGGTTCGGGATCAGCCTGGGCGAGTCGGGGCAGTTCGCCGCTGCTGCCGAGCACTTCCAGCGCCTGGCCGGGGCCGCCGCCGGCCGTCTCGGTGCCGACCATCCCAGCACCCTGTTCGCCCACCACAACCTCGCCTGGTGGCAAGGCGAAGCGGGGGACGTCGCCGGCGCCGTCGCAGCGTTCGCTGCACTGCTGGCGGACAGGAAGAGGGTGCTGGGCCCCCATCACCTCCACACCTTTGCCACCCGTGGCAACCTCTGCCGGTGGCGGGGCCAGGCGGGGGACACGGCCGGTGCTGCGCAGGCGTGCGCTGAGCTGCTTGACGAGATGCTGCGGGAGCTCGGACCCGGGCATTCCTATGTCCTTCTCGCCCGGCACGACCTCGCCGAACTGCGGGGCAAAACGGGCGACGCAGCCGGTGCCGCCTCGGAGTTCGCCGAGCTGCTGGAGGACATGGAGGAGGTGCTGGGCCCGAACCACCCCTACACCCTCACCGCCCGGCACAGCCTCGCTGGCTGGCAGGGCGAGGTGCAGGAACCGGCAGACACAGCCGCAGCGCTGGCCGAGCTGTTGGAGCACCGGACCAGAGCGCTCGGCCCCGACCATCCCGACACCCTCATCACCCGCAACGACCTCGGCTTCTGGTTAGGCGAGGCAGGACGCGCCGCCGACGCAGCCGCAGTGCTCGCCCAACTACAAGAAGACCAAGTACGGGTCCTCGGCACCGACCACCCAGCCATCCTCAAGACAGCCCGCCACCTCGCCTATTGGCAGGAACGAACGGTCGGGAACGAGGCATGAGCCCATGCTCGGCTTTGTCCGTCGTCCCCGCGGAGATGGCCCCGCACCGGGCATAGGGTGCGCGGTTGGGCGTTGTGGCACCGGCAGCCCTCGCTCTGCGGCGGATCCGACGGCACAGCCGCGCCACGCTCCTCGCCGTGCGCCGGCTGCGCTCAGCCGCAGCCCTGGGCCGGCCCATCGACGCACTGTGGGACGGACTGTCTCGACGCTGCAATGGACACGCGGGCGGTCTTGAGTCCGGTCCGGGCCGTCATCAACTGCCCGGTACCGAATCGTAGGAGGGAGGGCGGAATGGATCAGGGGCTGGCCGCGGTGTGGGCCGGTGTCGCGGGCCTTGCCGGTGCGGGCGTCGGGGGCTGCTTCGCCGTGTGGGGGACGGTCATCGGCGGACGGAAAGCCGTCGAGGCCGCACAAGAACAGGAGGCCCGGGCGGCACGGGCTGAGCATCAGCACTGGCAGCGGCAACAGCGCTTCGAGGCGTACCAGGCCCTGACGGCGACCGCGGAGCCGCTCGTCACCTGGCGCGACATGGTGCCCTGGGAAGAGGCCCGCTCAGGGATCGACCCGGTGCGCACCGCGGTACACCGGGTGCAGATGCTCGGCCCGGCCGGCGCTGCGCAGGCCGCGTTACGGCTGCCCAGGATCGGGGCGCAGGCCACGAGGGCGCAATGGCCGTGGGCGGCCATGACCGACCCCTGCCCGCCGGACCCCGGTGCGCCCCGGGATGTGGCCGGCTACCCGGATCTGGAATGGCAGCCGTACCGGGAGGAGTTCCGGCGGGCGTTCGAGGCATTCACCGAAGCGGCCCGAGAAGTCCTCGACCAGCCCCCCGGGTAGGGCTCCGGGACACGACTTCGTCTCTCGCGCGGAGCGGCTGGTGTGCCAGAGCAGACTGGAGGATCGGTGACGGACTCTGGCTGCGGACCTCCCCGGATGCCACCCTGTCGTATACGGCATGGCGTATGCGCGGGTCTCAGACGGTTGCTGGTGGCGGTGTTCCGGGTGCGGGGGGATCGAGTCGGGCGATGAGGGTGCGGCAGGTGTGTTGGAGGGCCTCGTCGGTGTCGATGCCCCGGAACCTGCCGCCGCGTCGCGGCCCGGCCAATTGGTTCCGGAGCATGGGCAGCGCTGGCGTGGCGAGGGTGCCCATGCGGTCCAGGCAGGCCACGACGTGGTTGGCGGTCGCGGGGTTGTGGGCCACGGCTTCCAGCAGGACCTTCAGGACGGCCGGTGCCTCGGTCTGCCCGCCGATCTCCCACAGTGCGGTCGCACAGTGCACCCGGACCCACTCGTAGCTGTGGGTGAGGTGGCCGCGCAGGTGCGGCAGCGCGGCTGCGGCGGGCGGGCCGATCTCGCCGAGCAGGTCGACCGCTTCGGTGACGGAGGCGTCGATGAGGTCAAGCAGCACCGGTATGACCTCATCGGGATCGCCGCTGGCTGCCCATAGCGCGGAGGCGGCTGCGGCGCGTACGCGCGCGTCGGCGGCGGTGGTCAGCGGCCGGATCGTCACCCGGGCACCGGCTGCCGCCGGGCCGAACGGCTTGAGCGCGTTCATGGCTGCGCGGACAACGCGGTGCTGCTCGTGGCACACCGCGGCGGTGAGCGTGTCGACCACCGCGGGGATCGCGGCCGGGTCGCCGAGTGCGGTAAGGGCTGCCAGGAGCGCGGTGACGCTCATCTCGGTGTGCTGCCCGGTGAGGTCGGCGCGGCGCAGGTGGTCGCACAGCCGTGGCACCAGTTCGTCTGCTGCCTGAGGAAGGTGCCCTGCCACCTGGATCGCACGCCACGCGTCGGCATCGCTGTCCAGCGCCACCAGCAGGCTGGGCAGAGCGCGCGTGTCGCCGAGGCGTGCCAGGGCTCGGACGGCTTCCTGGTGGCTTCTGCGCAGCCGCGGCTCGGCGGCGGCCCATACGGTGGGGCCGTGGGCCGCGCGTTGGGCGTCGACGTGGGCAGCGAGTGCTTCCCGGGCCGGGGCGGCGATCGGGTGGCAGGACTCCAGGACTGCTGCGGCTGCGGCAGCGACCTCCAGGCCGGCGCTCGTGAGCTGCTCGGCGACCAACAGCAGGAGCCGGGTGTGGTCCCCGCGCCATTCCCTTGCCAGCTGCCCGCCCATCCGGACCGCGTCCAGGCGCGCACCGGGGTCCGGGCTGGCCAACTGCTCGGCCAGCACCGCGGTGCGATCACCCACCCGGGCGCCGAGGGCTGCGTGGAACGTGCGCAGCAGCGTCGTGGTCGGTGCATACACGCGGGTGTGCCGGTCGAGGTCCTCGAAGGCCGCGGCGATCTGAGGCGGGACTGCACCAGCGGACGCCGATGGACGGGCCGGGGCGGTAGCGATCGGCCGCACGGGCAGGGCTCTGGCGGTCTGCCGCAGCAGGACGACGGCGGTCGGCAGGACATCATCGCCGATCTCGTCCGGAGCGCAGCGGGCCCGCTGAACCAGCGCTGCCAGCCGTGTCGCCGGGCACTGGGTGGTGTCGGCGGCGAGGACGGACAGCCAGTCCTTCACCTGTTCCACGGCTGCTGGCAGGCGCAGCGCCAGGGTGGCCGCGGCCTCCACGACCCGTAGCCGCACCGGGAGTCCCTGCTCGGCGGCCAGCCGGTCACGCAACAGACCGGCGGCCTGGTCGGCGTCCTCGAGGAAGAGCCCGATCCCGGGAACCGCGGCCAGGCGCACGCCCGGGTCAGGATCGGATGCGAGTTGGGCGATGTCCGCGCCCTGCTCGCGAAGAAAGGCCATGGCCTGCGCGCACCCCATCGGCGGGTCGTACTCGATCTCGGTGCCGTCGTCCTCGAAGCCCCTGTCGATCGACTCCCGGCCGATGCCGACGATCAGCGCGACGACGGCGGCCCGGTCGGGCGTCGCGCGGTCGGTGGCCAGTTCGAACAGGAACGGCAGGCTGGCCGCCGTCGACGGGTACACGCTGCCCTGATGGTGGACCGCACTGTGGAAACGGTCCAATGCCTTGCCGCGCTCCCCCGCATCCGCCGAGCACAGCGCCCACAGCAATGCCGGCACCTCCTCGGCCGAGCCGTACGCGTGCTCCATCGACGCCCAGTCGATGTCATGAAGTCCGTCGAACATGATCGCCACCATGCCAGGCCCCACTGACAACGCCGAGCGTGTGGCAACGGAGCTGTACGGCATCACGCCCACGGGGGACGGGTCCGACTGGACGGATGGTCTAGCTCAGTGGGCCGGGACCACCGGTGTTGCGCCGGAAGGGAGTACGGGAAGACTCCCTCTGCAGGACACTGGGTGCCCGGGACCGCATCCTGACGACGGATCGGCGGCCCGCCGAGCGGTGGGGGCGGAAGGTGGGCCGGCAAGAGCGTGCCGATGCGGTGGACCGGAAGATGGCCGCAACGCGGCTGCCCGACCCGGCCGTGGAGGCGCTGATCGGCTGGTGGCAGACCCACGCGCATACCTTCGCCGACGGAACGCCGGGCGCGCACACCGTCCGCTACATCCCCGGCCGGTGGGCGCAGATCAGCCCGTGGCCGCAGAGCCTGGCCCCCACCGATGGCAGCGGTGACGCCGCAGTCAGCCGGGCCCAAGTGACGTCGGCGGTCGCCGATGCTCTGCAGCGCGAGGCTTTCCGGGAGGCGCTGGTCGCGACGTACGTGTGGGGCAAGGGAAAGCGCGGCACCCCCGCCTGCAGCGGGCCGGCCACACTGCGCGACGTCCTGGCCGCCGAAGGCCTGGACACGGCGCTGAAGACCGCAGTCACCGCGCTGCGCGAGCACGGCGCACGGCAGGCCTACGCCGCGCTTCTCCGGAAGGTCCCATGGTTCGGGCCGGCCTTCTTCACCAAGTTCCTCAACTTCACCGGCGCCACGGTGCCGCCCGGCAGCGGCCCGCTGTAGGTTCCCGACTTCGGTGTCACATGCCGAGGCTGCTGCCTGCGGCATCGCACGTTCCGCAGGTCCTGTCCCTTTGGGTGTTCCGCGTTCCGGCGTCCCTTTCCTAGCCCCCGGTGCAGTGCCCCTGCACTGGGCACCGGCCTCGTCCATGACGAGCACGGAGCCCATGCCTCCGCGATGCTGGCGACCAGGAGCAGCGATACTCAGACTGACGTGGGACGAAGCACCAGTTGGCGGTGCGAAGGTCGTTCGTCCCAACGGTCGGCCGGTGCCGAGCAGATGGGGGTGTGTGGTCATCCAAAGATGGACCCGAAGGCGCCGCACGAGGAGTGGGATTGGTGTTCAGTCAGAGGTCCCGCCACCGCTGATCGATGACCGAGTGTGGCCCCGCATGAGTCCCGAGGGGCGGGTCGAAGCGGTGGTGGCCAGTCTGGTCGACCAGCGTGTTGCCAGTGCCTCTACACCTATCGGCCTGTCCCCAGGGGAAATCGAGGCCATTGAGTACGAGCAGACGGCACCGATCGGCGCTGCCTACCGTCGGTTCCTCGAACTTGCCGGCGGTGGGGTGGGTACATTCTTGCAGGGCAGCGATGTGTTTCACCCTCTGGTTCTGGGCCTGCGCCAAGCCGCCGAGGACCTGTTGGCGGAGAACAAGGTCCCAGTCACCTTGGCGTCAACGGACAGAGTGATCCTCATGCACCAGGGGTACTGCTTCGACTTCCTGCAAGGAAGCGGACCTGACCCAGAGGTCTGGACCTACAACGAGATCTACCAACACCCGGTCACGCCGTTCCGCAGTGCCCCGAGGTTCACCGACTGGCTCCGGACGCACGCTGACCAGCACCGCAGCACGAAGTGACCCTCGATTTCCCAACGTCTCCGGTTGCAGTACCAGCCAGTTGCGCTCTGGCTCGCGGTCACGCCGGTCCGATCACCTGTTGGCTGGGCTATGGCTTCCGCCGGGTTACGTCCTTGGAAGTGGTGTAGCGGGTGGGACCTGTTCCGGGGGTTTGTCCCGGTGTCCGGGTTGGTGCCCGCATAGAAAGACGGCCACCGGCTGATCTTCGAAGTGTCTAAAGCCTCGAAGG
>NZ_JBICTO010000038.1:0-12240 GCF_043197715.1 Streptomyces sp. NPDC049040 | reverse complement strand
CGACCCCACTCCCGACCTGCCCCCGCCTAGCGCAGCGCCTGGCCGAGGAGATACCCCCGGAGTGGCCCCGACCCCACTCCCGACCTGCCCCCGCCTAGCGCAGCGCCTGGCCGAGGAGATACCCCCGGAGTGGCCCCGACCCCACTCCCGACCTGCCCCCGCCTAGCGCAGCGCCTGGCCGAGGAGATACCCCCGGAGTGGCCCCGACCCCACTCCCGACCTGCCCCCGCCTAGCGCAGCGCCTGGCCGAGGAGATACCCCCGGAGTGGCCCCGACCCCACTCCCGACCTGCCCCCGCCTAGCGCAGCGCCTGGCCGAGGAGATACCCCCGGAGTGGCCCCGACCCCACTCCCGACCTGCCCCCGCCCAGCGCAGCGCCCGGCCGAGGACATCCCCCGGAGGTGTCCCGCCCCGGCCTCGCGTCACCCCGTTCGGGGCCGTCGCAGGCGTGGCGCGCGGACGGCAGGTCCGGGAGTGGGATGAGGTGGACCACGTGAAAGCCATCCTCGCGACAGTGGCCGCCACGGCCGCCGTGCTGGTCCCGACGTCCACCCAACCCGCTGCCCAGGGCCTGGTGCTGACCGCACCAGGTCACACCGTCACCCTGTTCTGTGAACCGTTCCCGCACGGCACCCACCCCCTCGCGGTGCCGGCCTGCATGGCGCTGTCCACCGCCGGCGGGGACTTCGACGCGCTGCCGGGTGAGCCGGCCGTGTGCCGGGAGCCGTACAAGCCGGTCGTCGTCACCGCCAGAGGCGACTTCCGCGGCCACCCGGTGCGTTGGCGCAAGAAGTTCGCCAACCCCTGCGTCCTGCGGGCCGCGACAGGCCCGGTGTTCGCCTTCGCAGGGGTCGGCTGACGGATGGTCCATCCGGCCCGTACGACATGGCGTGCTTCCGCCGTCGCGGGGCAAGCGCCTCATCAGGTACCCGACCTTCGGGGCCCGGAAAGCGAGGGAGTGACATGACAATTCTCTGGGCAATCGTCGCGGGTCTGATCATCGGCCTGCTCGCCAAGCTCGTGCTGCCGGGTCGCCAGCCGATCCCGCTCTGGCTGACGATCATCCTCGGCATCATCGGCGGCCTGGTGGGCAACGGCCTGGCCTCCGCCTTCGACGTCGGGGACACCAACGGCATCGACTGGATCCGGCACGCCATGCAGATCGGAGTGGCCGCGGTGCTGATCGCCATCGTGACCCCGGCCTATGGACGTCGTCGGGTCTGACGCCGCAGCCCGGCACGTAGGCTGGGTTCCATGAGCAGGCATATACCTTTCGAGCGGCTGCACAACTTCCGTGACCTCGGCGGATACCCCACCGTGGACGGCCAGACCGTCCGGTGGGGGCGGCTGTTCCGTGCCGACTCGCTCGGCAAACTCGGTGGCGCGGACTGGGACCGGTTCCTGGGCCTGGGGGTCAGTGCCGTCATCGACCTGCGTTACCCGTGGGAGATCGACGCGAAGGGCCGGGTGCCCCAGCACCCGGCGTTCGCCTACCACAACCTCAGCATCGAGCACCGCCCGTACGACCAGCCGGGGCTGGGGCCGGAGATCGAGACCGGCCCCTTTCTGGCGGAGCGGTTCATGGAGGTCGCCGAGGACGGCGTCAAGGAGCTGCGGCAGGCGCTGGACGTCATCGCCGCCCCGGACGCGGGCCCCGTGGTCTTCCACTGCGCGTCCGGCAAGGACCGCACCGGCCAACTCGCGGCCTTGGTGCTTGCGTTGCTGGGCGTTCCCGACGAGGTCATCATCGAGGACTTCGCCCTCACCGAATCGGCCACCGAGCGCCTGCTGGCGGACTGGCGCGCCGACCACGGCGGCCGTTCCCCGCGCTGGCCCGGTTACGGCCGCGCCCCGGCCGAGGTGATGCGGCTCTTCCTCTCCGCGATGGCGGACCGGTACGGGTCCGTATCCGCTTACGCGGCCGAGCAGCTGGGCGTCGACGAGGAGATGGTCGCCGCGCTGCGCCGCAATCTGCTGGAGCCCGCGCTGTCCTTCCGGCTCGCCGGCCCGGCCGACCTGCCGGTTCTGGTCGGCCTGCGCGACGCCGCCGCGAACTGGCAGATCGCCCGCGGGATCGACCAGTGGAAGCCGGGGGACCTGGGGGAGGACCACTTCCGCGCCCGGCTCGCGGACGGCGAGGTGTGGATCACCACGCTCGGCCCCGACGGCCCGGTCGTCGGCGCTTGGGAGCTGTGGTGGGACGACCCGGCGGCCTGGGGCACGAGGCCCGGCGCGGCCGGCTACGTCCACCGGCTGATGACCGACCGCGCCACCGCACCGGCCGGCACCGGCCGCCGCATGCTCGCGGAGGCCGAACGCCGCATCGCCGAGGCGGGTCTGGAGCTGTGCCGCCTGGACTGCCTCGCCGGCAACGAAGGCCTGCGCGCCTACTACCGGGCCGCCGGCTACGAGGTGGTGGGCGAGCAGCCCGCGAAGTCCGGCGGGAGCAAGGGGACCTACGCCGTCACGCTGCTGGAGAAGCGGCTCCGGGCGGAGTGAGCGCCGGCGACCCGGTCAGCGGGAGAGCTTCCACACCCGGGCCGTGCGGTCCGCGCTCGCGGTGGCGAGCATCAGGCCATCGGGGCTGAAGGCCATGCCGCGGACCAGGCCCGTGTGGCCGCCGAGTGACACGGTGACCCGGCGGTCGCCCACGTCCCACAGCTCGACGGTGCCGTTCTCCGCGCCGGTGGCCAGGGTCTTGCCGTCCGGGCTGAGCGCCAGCGCGTACACCGGGCCGGCCTTGCTGGTGAGGACGGTGGCCTGGTCCCGGGTGACGCCCGTCCACAGCCGTACGGAGCCGTCGGCGCTGGCGAAGAGCTTGCCGTCGGGCCCGAAGGCCACCGACGACACCTCCGCCCGCAGGCCGACGCTGCCGGTGCGGACCACGTAGGGCGCCTGCGACGGGATGTTCCACAGCACGAGGGTGCCGCCGGCGTCGATGCTGAGCAGGCTTTTCCCGTCCGGGCTGTAGACGGCCGACAGCACGCGGTCCCGGTGGGCGCCGGCAAGGGTGGTGACGAGGAGCCGCTTGGTCACGTCCCACAGGGTGATCCCGGTGTCGTCGTGCCCCGCGGCAAGCGTCCTGCCGTCAGGAGCGAAGGCCACCGTGTTGCACGCCGCCTCGTTGTCGCGGGACAGGCCGGTGATGACGGCGTGGCCGGCGGGGTTCCACAGCACGACGCCGCCGTCGGAGCCCGCGTCGGCGAAGCTCTTCCCGTCCGGCGCGTAGGCCACGGTCAGGACGGCGGATCCGTCCACGGGGCCGGAGCCGGTCAGGCTGCCGGTCCGCGACCTGGTGGCGAGGTCCCACAGCTGGATGCTGTTGGCGCCGCTGCCGGTGGCGAGGGTCCTGCCGTCGGGGCTGAAGGCCACCGCGTAGGCGGCCGGGGTGAATCCGCTGAAGGTGGCCCATGTCTCGGCGTGCAGCTTGTCGTCGCCCGTCAGCTCCCGCACCAGCTGCGTCCCGCCCAGCGCCGCGGAGATCGCGACGAGGCCGCCGACGACGAGGGTGCGGCGGCGCGGCCCGCGGCGGCCCGCCGGGGCCCGCACCCCGGGGTGCGGCGCCGGCGCCGCGGCCGGGACGGGGCCCGCACCCATGGCCGTCACCGTCGGCAGGGCCGCGTCCGCGGGTGTCCCGGCGCCAGGGCCGGCGCCCGGGTACGGGCCCCGATCCGGGTACGTCCCGTGGCCGGGGCCCGACGCGGCGCCCGGGTCAGGCCCCGGGTACGTCCCGCTGCCCGCCCCCGCGCCGATGGTGCCCGCGGCCTCCCGCAGGCGGCGGCCCGCCGCCACCGCGTCGGGCCGCGCGTCGGGGTCCTTCGCCAGCAGCTCCGCGACCAGCGCCTCGACACCCGCCGGAATCCCGGCCCGTACCGACCGCACCGGCGGCGGCACGTCCTCCAGATGCCGCCGCATTAGCGCCCAGGGGTGTTCGCCCGAGGGGAAGGGCGGGGCGCCGCTCAGCAGCGCGTACAGCACGCACCCCAGCGCGTACAGGTCGCAGCGGACGGTGACGTGCTCGCCGCGCCACTGCTCAGGCGCCATGTACGGGGGCGAGCCGAAGGGGCGGCCGGTGACCGTCAGCCCCTCGGTGGCCTCCGAGGTCCACGCGATGCCGAAGTCGCAGATCTTCAGCCTGCCGTCGGCGGCCAGGAACAGGTTGGCCGGCTTGAGGTCGCGGTGCACCACCTCGCGCGCGTGTGCGGCCGCCAGCGCCTCCGCGGCCTGCGCCCCGAGGTCCAGCGCCTCGGCGATCGGCAGCCCACCGGGCGTGGAGCGTGCCAGCAGGTGCGCGAGATCCGTGCCCTCCAGCAGCTCCATCACGAGGAAGAGCCGCCCGTCGTGCTGCCCGACGTCGTGCACCACCGTGATGCCGGGGTGCTGCAGGCGCGCCCCGATCGACGCCTCGCGCCGGAAGCGCTGGAGTGCCTCGTGCTCCGCTTCGACCTCGAGCAGCACCTTCACCGCGACGTGCCGCCCCAGCGAAAGGTCGTACGCCTGCCACACCTCGCCCATGCCGCCCCGGCCGAGCCGCCGGTCCAGCCGGTACCGCCCGGCGATCTGCTCTCCCGCGCGCACACTGCCCCCTGCTCCGAGCAACTCCCCCTGCCGTGCGGGACATTGTGCAGTACGCGCCCCCTGCCCGCGGCGGGAAACCGGCCTCCTTTCCGCCCTTCAGGGCGCCGGAAAAACAGACCCGGGCAGACCACCCGGGGCGGGCGGCATAATTGGGCGGGTGAGCGAGACGACGAATGCCCGGCCGGAGGCCGGCCCGGCACCGGAGGAGATCCGGTGGTTCGGCACCACCTGGGTCGACCACGACCGCGGCTACGGCTGGCGCAGGGTGGCCGTCTCGGTCGGCTCGCTGCTGGCGGCGGCCGCCGGAGCGTTCGTGCTGCGGATCGGCTTCCAGGGCCTGGGCGACGCCAAGATCGGCACCTTCGTCACCGCCATAGCCTTCTGCGGCTTCGCGGTGTGCAGCGTGCTGGCCTTCCAGCGCACATGGAAGGGCTTCTCCGCCCGCCGCCCGGCCGGCCAGGCCAACGACCAGAGCCTCTACGCCATCGGCTTCATCGGCGCCCTGCTCGCCTACTTCGTCCGCTCGCTCAGCGAGGCCCCGGGCGAGACCCTGTGCCGCAGCGAGTACGAGGACGCCAAGGCCCGTCACGCCTCCCGCGCCAAGAGCGGGAAGCGCAAGTCCAAGTCGAAGCCCAAGCGCTGACGCCCGCCCGGATCAGAAGGTGACGGCCACCCCGACCTGATCGGGCCGCCCGGTCCTGCCGACCAGCCTCCGGCCCAGGTCGTTGAGGCGGACCAGCAGATACTTGCGCTTCAGCAGCCGCCTGGCCGCGTCCTTCCCCGCCTCGTCCAGCAGGCGTGCCGTGCCCTCGTGAGAGGCGGCCCCCGGCGCGACCTGCCCCCGGGCGTTGCACACCGCGACCTGTACGCGGCCACTGTTCCTGATCCGCTTGACCTTGCCGCTGCCGGACGACGTCCAGAAGACCAGCTCGCTGTCGGACACGGCGTACCAGACCGGTGTCGGCACGCCCGTGCCGTCCCGCCGGAAGGTGGTGACGCTCACGTACTTGCCGCGGCGCAGCGCCGCCAGTGCTTCCGAGCCCGTGGTCGATGTCACCCTGCCGATGGTAGGGGCTGTCCCGTGGTCCCCGGGCGGGCGCGCGACCACATCCACGGCACCTCGCGGCCCTTGCCCTGCTCGTCCGGATACGGCCCGGATGAGGGCGACCTCCCCCGGACTCCGGGGTGCCCCCGCCGCCAGGCGATGGACCGCGGACACCGCGGAGGCCCGACGTGCCGGGCCCGAGCAGGCCGCGCGGCCTGCGGCGGTGACCGGGCCGCGGCGGTGACCGCTACTTGCGGGCGGCCCCGACCGCGCCGACGGCGCCCACCACGGCCGCGACCACGGCGCCGTGCCACAGCCCGGTCCATAGGGTGCTGAAGAAGCCCTGGCTGGTCAGCACCTGCCGGATCACCATGTCGGTGACGAACATCAACCCGGCGGGGACCGCCGCCACCTGCCACGGGTGCGAGCGTGCCCAGCGCCGCAGCCGACGGTCGCGGCCCGAGCCCTTGGACGAGTAGCCGAGCACCGCGCCGGACCCGCCGACGCAGAAGAAGAGCAGGGCCGCGATCGAGATCGCGCCGGACAGGATGCCCAGGCCGAAGTGCCCGTGCACGAGGTGCAGCGCCAGCGAGACGCCGCCGCCGAGCGCGCCGACGACGGCCGCGGGGCGCCACGGACCGAGGGTCGCGGACGCCACGGCCAACTGCCGCTTCTCCGCGCCGGAAACAGCGATTTCACGGGATGAACGACTCATACCGCAACAGTCCTCCGCCCCCGGCGGGAACGCCATAGGGGATGACCCTGACCCGCCCCCCATGCCCCCCTGGCCCCCTCGGACCCACCCCCTGGCCCCGCCGCACGACCGGAACCGTGCCTCACTGCGAGCCGCGGAGCGGTTCGCCGAGCGGCCCGTGCTCCGCCGCCAGGTCCCGCTCCCAGTGCGCGGCCCAGTCCGGCCGGGTGCCGTCCGCGTCGGTGAAGCCGTAGTCCTTGTAGAGCTCCCAGGTCGCCAGCGCCTGCCCGGTCCTGGCCATCACCTCGGGGTCGGCGGCCAGCGCCGCGACCGCCCGCCCCAGGTACGCAGGGCTCTCGGAGTACGCGAAGTGCGGGTCCTTGGCCGCCCCGTCACGCCAGTTCCGCTCGGTGACGCCGAAGCCTTCGAGCATCGCCTCCGACCGCAGGAAGCCGGGCGTCACCGCGAGGGCCGCGACCCCGTGCGGCCGGAGCTCCGCCGCCTGCGCCACGGCCAGCCGGATCACGGAGGACTTGGCCAGGTCGTAGAAGAAGGAGCCGCGGTAGCGCGCGGTGTTGCCGTCGGTCACCTCCACCACCAGGCCGCTGCCGCGTGCGACCATCAGCGGCAGCGCGTGGCGGCTGGTGATGACGTGCGTGTCGACCGCCCGCCGCAGCAGCCGCAGCCCGCGGTCGAGATCCTGCTCCCACAGCGGGTGGTCCCAGTCGGTCAGCGGGTCCCCGCCCCACACGCAGTTGACGAGGACGTCGAGCCGCCCGTCCTGCTCCGCGGCGATCCGCCCGGCCAGCACGCGCACCTCCGCCTCGCTGCTGTGGTCGGTGGGCACGGCGATGCCCGTGCCGCCGGCGGCCGTCACCAGCTCCGCCGTCTCCTCGACGGTCTCGGGCCTGGCCAGATCCGACGGCCCCGTGGCGCGGCTGCTGCGGCCGGTCACATAGACCGTCGCGCCCGCCGCCCCCAGTTCGACGGCGATCCCGCGCCCGCCGCCCCTGGTGCCCCCGGCGACCAGAGCCACCGTGCCGGCCAGCGCCCTTTTCCCCTTGGTCGTCATGGTCGTCATGGTCGTCATGCGTCCTCCTGCTGGGTCGGTCGTCATCCGTCCGCGGCCGTTCGCCGGTCGCCGTTCACCGGAGGCCATCCGGTGTCCGCCGGTCGCCCGGTCGCCCGGCGCCTGTTGTCAGTCGTCCGCCGTCCCCGCGCCGGGGGTGGCGTACGGGGCCAGGACCGCCGTGAGGTCCCGGCGGAGCCGTTGTGCAAGCGAGCCCTCACGGTCGAGGGCCCAGGTCAGACCGGCCCCCGCGACCACCGTCTGCACGGTCGCGGCCAGCGCCGCGGGGTCGGTGCCGGCCCGCAGCTCACCGGCGGCGACGGCCTCCGCCAGCAGCCCGCCGACGGCCGCGCCCTGCGCCCGGTGCACCGCGAGCGCGCGCTCGTGCAGCTCGGGATCGGTGAGGTCGGCGCAGAGGAAGGCCAGGTGGTTGGCGTAGCGCCGGGGCGTGTCGAGGGGGCCTGCCGCGCTCGCGACCAGTGCGTCGAGCGCCGCGAGTGCCGAGCCGTGGTCGGCCCGCGCCCGCGCCGCGAGGTCGGCGGCGTCGCGTACCGACTGGTCGGCGAGGGCCAGCAGCAGCCCGCGCTTGGACCCGAACCGCTGCACCACCGTGCCGGGCACGAGGCCGACCTCGCCGGCCACGGCGGCGAGCGTGAACCCCGCGGGCCCGTCCCGCCCGATCACCTCGGCCGCGGCCCGCAGGATCACGTCGTCGGCGACACCTCGGGGGCGTCCGGCCATGGTTCCTCCCGCAGTTCCGGCGGCACGGGCATTAATAAATGCCTGTTCATTTATTAAACCACGCCCGCCGGATTCCGGCCCGCGGGGGCTTGACGGGGGTGTTCCCCGGGTGTTTATTCATCGCATGATGAATAAACACCCGGAGCCCGCCGTCGAGGCGACCGGCCTCCGCGTCGTCCGGGGCGGCCGCACCGTACTGGACGACCTCTCCTTCGCGATCCCGCGCGGCCGGATCACCGGCCTGCTCGGGCCGAGCGGATGCGGCAAGTCCACCCTCATGCGGGCCCTGGTCGGCTCCCAGGCGCACACCACCGGCACCCTCACCGTCCTCGGCCGTCCTGCCGGGCACCGCGACCTGCGGCCCACGGTCGGCTACGTCACGCAGGCACCGTCCGTCTACGCCGACCTCAGCGCCCGGCAGAACCTGGACTACTACGCCGCCGTCCTCGGCATCCACCGCCGCGACCGCCAGGCCCAGGTCGACCGCGCCCTGCACGACGTCGACCTCACCTCGCACGCCGACGCCCTGGCCGGGAAGATGTCCGGCGGCCAGCGCGGCCGGGTCTCGCTCGCCGTCGCCCTGCTCGGCGAACCCGAACTCCTCGTGCTCGACGAGCCCACCGTCGGCCTCGACCCGGTGCTGCGCCGCGACCTGTGGGCCCTCTTCCACCGCCTCGCCGAGGAGCGCGGCGCGACCGTCCTGGTCTCCTCCCACGTCATGGACGAGGCGGAGCGCTGCCACCGCCTGCTGCTCCTGCGCGACGGGCGGCTGCTGGCCGACGACACCCCCGAGGCGCTGCGCCACGACACCGGGACGGACACCGTCGAGGACGCCTTCCTGCACCTGGTCGACCAGGCCGAAGCCGCCGAGTCCGGCACCTCCGCCCCCTCCGCCGACCCCGGGGGCCCCACCGGCCCCGGCACCCCAGGTACTCCCGCCGACGACGCAGCGCCCACGGAGGCGACCCCGCGATGAGCCCCGCCCGCACCCTCGCCACCGCCCGCCGGGTCCTGCGCCAGCTCGGCCACGACCCGCGCACCATCGCCCTGATGCTGGTGGTGCCCTGCGTCCTGCTGACCCTGCTCAAATACGTCTTCGACGCCAGCCCGCGCACCTTCGACTCCGCCGGCGCCTCGCTGCTTGGCATCTTCCCGCTGATCACGATGTTCCTGGTCACGTCGATCGCCACGCTGCGCGAACGCACCTCGGGCACCCTGGAACGCCTGCTGTCCATGCCGCTGGGCAAGGCCGACCTGCTCGTCGGCTACGCCCTCGCCTTCGGCGCGGTCGCCGTCGTCCAGGCCGCGCTCGCCACCGGGCTCACCTTCCTCGGCCTCGGCCTCGACGTCTCGGGCTCCGCCTGGCAGCTGCTGGTGGTCGCCCTCGCCGACGCCTTCCTCGGCACCGCGCTCGGCCTGTTCGTCAGCGCCTTCGCGTCCAGCGAGTTCCAGGCCGTGCAGTTCCTGCCCGCCGTGCTGCTCCCGCAGCTGCTGCTCTGCGGCCTGTTCGTGCCCCGCGGCAGCATGCAGCCGGTGCTGTCCGGCATCTCCGACGTGCTGCCGATGTCGTACGCCGTCGACGGCATGAGCCAGGTCGTCCACCACGACGCGATCACCGGCGACTTCGTCCGCGACCTCGCCGTCGTCGTCGGGTGCGCGCTGCTCGCCCTCGCGCTCGGCGCCGCCACCCTGCGCCGCCGCACCGCGTGAACACGTCTGCTGGGCGGGCCGTACAAGCGGCATCATGGGGGCCATGACCCAGCAGACAGTCGCCGTCCTCGGCACCGGAAAGATCGGCGAGGCCCTGCTCTCCGGCATGATCCGTGCCGGATGGGAAGCCGCCGACCTCCTCGTCACCGCCCGCCGCAAGGACCGGGCGGACGAGCTCCGCGCCCGCTACGGCATCGAGCCCGTCGACAACGCCGAGGCCGCCAAGTCCGCCGACACCCTCATCCTCGCGGTCAAGCCGCAGGACATGTCGGCCCTGCTCGACGAGCTGGCCCCGCACGTCGCGGCCGACCGCCTCGTCATCAGCGCCGCGGCCGGCATCCCCACCACCTTCTTCGAGGACCGCCTCGCCGAGGGCACCGCCGTCGTCCGGGTCATGCCCAACACCCCGGTGCTCGTCGACGAGGGCATGTCGGTGATCTCCGCGGGTCGGTACGCGGACGAGTCCCACCTCGCCCGCACCGAGGCCATCTTCCAGCCCGTCGGCAAGACGCTCCGGGTCCCCGAGAAGCACCAGGACGCCGCCACCGCGCTGTCCGGCTCAGGCCCCGCGTACTTCTACTACCTCGTCGAGGCCATGACCGACGCCGGCATCCTGCTCGGCCTGCCCCGCTCCCAGGCGCACGACCTCATCGTGCAGTCCGCGATCGGCGCCGCCGTGATGCTCCGCGACAGCGGCGAGCACCCGGTCAAGCTCCGCGAGGCCGTCACCTCACCGGCGGGTACGACCATCAACGCCATCCGCGAACTGGAGAACCACGGCGTCCGCGCCGCCCTCCTCGCCGCGCTGGAAGCCGCCCGCGACCGCAGCCGCGAGCTGGCCTCCGGCGCCTGAGCCGGACCCTGCGCACCCCTTTCACGCCGGCGGCAGCAGCCCCATCGCCCGGTAGGCCGCGTCGACGGTCGGCCGGGCGAGGGCCCGCGCCCGCGCCGCCCCTTCCCGCAGCACACCGTCGACATACCCCTGGTCCGCGCTGAACTCGGCGTGCCGGGCCCGCAGCGGCCGCAGCAGCTCCACCACCGCGTCCGCGGTCTCCCGCTTCAGCGCGCCGAAGCCGAGCCCGCCCGCGTCGTACGCCGCCGCGAGCGCGGCCGGCTCCTTGCCCGTACAGGAGGCCAGGATCTCCAGCAGGTTGGCCAGTCCGGGCCGCGCCTCAGGGTCGTAGGAGACGCCCGGCTCGCTGTCCGTGACCGCGCGCATGATCTTCTTGGCGACGACGTCCGACTCGTCCAGCAGGTAGACGATCCCGGCGGTCGCCTCGTGCGACTTGCCCATCTTCGACGCCGGGTCCTGCAGATCCATCACCCGCGCCGCCACCGCGGGCGCCGTCGCCCGGGGGATGACGAAGGTCCTGCCGTAGCGCTGGTTGAACCGCTCGGCCAGGTCCCGGGTCAGCTCCACATGCTGCGTCTGGTCGTCGCCGACCGGCACCTCGTCGGCCCCGTACGCCAGGATGTCCGCCGCCATCAGCACCGGATACGTCAGCAGTGACAGCCGCACACCCTGCCCCGCGGCCTGCGCCCGCGCCGACTTCTCCTTGTACTGGATCATCCGCCGCATCTCGCCGTCGGACGCGACGCACTCCAGCAGGTACGACAGCCGCGCGTGCTCGTCCACGTGGCTCTGCACGAACACCGTGCACACCTGTGGATCGAGCCCCGCCGCCAGCAGCAGCCCTGCCGCCTGCCGGGTCAGCCGGCGTACCCGCGCGGGATCGTGGTCGACGGTGAGAGCGTGCAGGTCCACCACGCAGAACAGCGACTCCGCACGGTGCTGGTCCTCCTCCGCCCACCTCCGCAGGGCGCCGAGGTAGTTGCCGAGCGTCAGATGCCCGGTGGGTTTGACGCCACTGAAGATACGAGTCATCGCTGCCGTCTCCTCTGTCCCCCGGAACCGGGGGCTTCGTCGGGAGGCCGCCGCCCACCACGGCCGCGTGACAACGAAAACGGCCGCCAGAGCGGCGGCCGTGGGGTGCATACGTGAACCCGGACCGCCTCTAGGCGGCCCACCACTGGGTGCTGTGGCACGTATGCGAAGTCATGCCGGTCAGCGTAGCGGCTGGCCCGTGGTTGTGAAGGTGCTCGCACGAAGTTGACACGCATCGGTCGGCTGCGTAACGTACTCCGGGCTGTCCGACGTGAGCGCCGATCTTGATCGGTTCCCGGACGGCCATCCCGCAACAAACTTCCGAACGAGTACGGCGCTGAGTCGTGCCTCGTCCGCTTGTGCGTTTCCGGAATGCGTGGAGAGCAGAAGCCAAACCGGCCGATTTGAAACAGCCGAGGAACTTCCGCTAAAGTCTCACTCGTCGGAACGGCCCAACAGCCGGAAAGACAAACCCCGCTGACTGGGGGTCAGGCGCCGGAAAGGGTCTGATAGAGTCG
>NZ_JBICTO010000037.1:0-18443 GCF_043197715.1 Streptomyces sp. NPDC049040 | reverse complement strand
GCACAACCGGCCACAGCAACCGCCATACCCAAACCGATAGCCACAGCACAAGCGCTGCGCGTCATCCTCGCCATCGTGAAACTCCCTGATCTGTCACCAGTGATGGATCTGTTGCGGCAAGCGGTCGCAAGGTGGGCCGAAAGTGAGCGCTAACAGCGCCGCGCCCTGTGAGGTGGTTGCAACTCAGGAGCGGGGCGATGGCCGCGTCTCATCGAAAGTTTCGGCCGCCTTGCGATCGTTTCGGGCACCCTAGGTCGCACGTCGATGCACGTCAATACATCCCACGAAGAACCAGTGGCCCTTAATCGATCCGATACGACCCGAAGGGTCGGCACCGGTGCAGCTCGCCGGAGGCGGCAGTGTGTGAAGATTTTCGACTGTGGTGGCTGATGTTTTCGAAAGTCGGTGTGTGATCAAGACGGGAAGGCGCCGCGTCCGTCACGGATGAGTTCGCGTCCGGCCGTAGCCCGCGGGCGTCGCCCGGGTGCTGTCCGGCTACGCCGAGGTGCGCCTGTGGTGGTCGTCCGCGAGCACCAGGTAGCTGCTCGCGGTCCAGGTGTAGGCGCGGTCCCGCAGTCCCTCGCCGGTGAGGGCGTCGAAGTTCTCCGCGAAGCCGGACGTCTCGCACAGCCGCCGGAAACGGTGGCTGATGTCGTCGGCGAGGTCGGCGTGGCCGGCGCGGCGGAGGCCGTCCTCGATGAGGACGGTGGCCGGCGCCCAGATCGGGCCCCGCCAGTAGCCGTCGGATTCGTAGTGCGCCGACTCGGTGTGCTCGGTGGCCAGGCCGTACGGGGTCAGATGCGTGGCGATACGCTCGGCGAGGCGGTCGGCGATGTCGCGCGGCAGGCGCTCACCCAGCGCGATCGGCATGAGATCCAGAAGACTGCGGCTGATGGATCGGTCTCCGGTGTGCGGCGAGCGGCTGCGGAAACGCCCGTCGGACCACAACTCCTCGAGCAGCGCGTCCTGGAGTCTGTCCGCGGTGCGCAGGTGCCGGTCCGCGGCATCGACCTCCCCGAGATCCTTGGCGATCTCGGCCAGCTCCGCGAGCTGGAGGACGAGGAAGGCCGCCAGGTCCGCGGTGATCAGCACCCGCCGGCCGTCGAAGGTGGTGGCGTTGTCCCAGCCGCTGTCATTGCCGTGCTGGTAGTGGGGCAGGCGCAGGCCGGGCGCGGTGCGGGCCCGGAGCCAGAAATCGGTCCAGCGCTCCAGACGCCGGTACGTCTCCCTCAGCTTGTCCGGCTCCGGTTGCCTGGGCAGGCGTTCGCGCAACCGGCGCAGCGCCCAGCCGTGAATGGGCGGCTTGACGAAGTTGTACAGGACCTCGGAATGGGTGACGGAGTCCGGCAGCGCCCCGGTCTCGTCCTGGAGGTCGAACGGGATCTGGAACTGGTCCCAGGCGAGATCCGGCAGGCCGGGAGCCAGCGCGAGCGCGTTGAAGCAGTGGTCCCAGCTCCAGACCTTGTCCATCCAGTGCTTGGACATCAAAACGGCGGGACGCCGCAGGAAGCCGGCCGGACGCACGGTGGCCGACCACAGAACGTAGGCGGCCAGTTCGGCGGCAGCTGCCCGGGAGGCGGGAAAGGGGGCCACGGCGGTTGCGAAGTCGCGGAACGCATCGGCGTGCGAGACCGCGGCGGCGGTGAAGTCCCCCGGAGCACGGTAAGGCTGCCGCGCACTGTCGATCTCCTCGACGACCGCCTCCCATCCGTGCGCGCCGGAAAGGACCAGCCTGCGGTCGGCACCGGCAAGTCCCTCCAGCCCCTCGGCGGTTGTGATCACGCCCGCCAGAAGGGTGATGCGGTAGCGGCGGCCGGTCTCGTACGAGGTGAACTGGTAGGACCCGTCGACCGGATCGCGGTAGAAGTAGGTGCCGGTGAAGGATGTCAGTTCCTGGTCGGCCGGCGTGATCGCCAGGTCCAGCCGGTCACCGCGCAGCCGGACCGTGTCGGTGCTCTCGTAGACCAACGAGATCCGCCCGCTCTCCGCCTCCCAGGCCAGCATGGCAGGGGTCGCCTTCCAGACGGTCTCCGCGCGGCTCCCGCTCGACGGATGCAGCGGCACGAAGCGCAGGACCGCGTGCATGCCGTTCTGGTGGGAGATCAGATGCAGGTCCTGTGCCCGGGTGTGCTGAGCGGTGACCGACGAGATGTTGAACCACGATCCCTGGCGGCTGAAGGGAATCTCCTGGATCGCGAAGGCGTGGCTGCCGGGGGTGACGGTCATCGGTGGGAACTCGATCCTCTTCTGATGCGGGCGTTCAGTCATGGGTCGGCCTTGCGGGAACATGGCGGTCAGTCCTTTACGGCTCCGGCCGTGACGCCGGCGGCGACGTAGCGCTGGGCCAGGACCAGGATCACGGCGGCCGGCAGCGAGGCCACGACCGCGGTGGCCATGATGGCGTTCCACTCCTGGTTGTTGTTCCCGATGTAGTGGTAGATGCCGAGGGTGATGGGCTGGTGGGCGCCGCCGCTGTCCAGGGTGCTGGCGAAGACGAAGTCCGACCAGGACCACAGGAAGGCGAACAGCGACACGGTGATGATCGCGTTGCGGCTCATCGGGAGCATGATGGACCGGAAGACGCGGAGGGATCCGGCACCGTCCACCCGCGCGGCCTGCAGGAGTTCGGCGGGGACGCCGGACATGAACGCCGTGAAGATGAGGACGGCGAACGGTACGGCCAGGGTGGAGTCGGCGACGATCAGGCCGGGAACGGAGTGCAGGAACCCCAGGCCGAGGAAGATGGCGTAGAAACCCATCGCCATGATGATTCCGGGGATCATCTGGGCCACCAGCAGCAGGAAGCTGACGAGCCCTCCGCCACGCGGCCGGAGCTTCGCCAGTGCGAATCCCGCCGGCGCGGCGAGGACGACGGTCACCGCGACGGTGCCCAGGCCGATGACCAGGCTCGTGCCGAGATACGGCAGTTGCTGGTCGAGCACCTCCCGATAGCCCCTGAGCGTGACGTGCGCGGGGAAGAGGTCCGGCGGGGTTTTGCGCAGGTCCCGTTCGCGGGTCAGCGAGACGTTCACCATCCAGTACACGGGGAAGAGCATCACGGCGGTGAACAGCAGCCCCAGAGCCGTCTTCCCCCTGGCGCGGGCGCTCACGAACTCACCTCCTCTCGCTGGGTGCGGATGTACACCAGGCCGAAAACGAGGGCGATCACCACAAGGAGGTTGCCCACGGCCGCCCCCGGCCCGAATTCCGGCAGCAGGTTGCCGAAGCCGAGCCGGTAGGACCAGGTGGCGAAGGTGGTCGACGAGTCGCTGGGACCGCCCCTGGTCATGATCCAGATGATGTCGAAGACCTTCAGCGTGTAGACCAGCCCGAGCAGCAGGGTGATGGCGGAGACCGGTCGAAGCAGCGGGAAGGTCACCCGCCGGAAGCGCTGCCAGGCGTTCGCCCCGTCGATCGCGGCCGCCTCGTTCAGCGAAGCGGGTATCGCCTGGAGGCCGCTGTGGAGGACGACCAGGTTGAAGGGGATCCCGATCCAGATGTTGGCGATGATCACGGATGCGAGCGACCACGAAGGTGAGGTCAGCCAGTCCACCGGGCCGACGCCCAGCCGGCCCAGCGCCGTGTTGACGATTCCCGACTCGCTGTTGAGCATCCACGACCAGGTGGAGGCCGACACGATCAGCGGCAGCAGCCAGGGAACCAGGAACAGGGCGCGCAGCGTGGCCGAGAGCCGGAAGTGCTGGGCGAAGAACACCGCCAGCGCCAACCCGATGGTGTACTGGAAGAAGAGGGAAACCCCGGTGAAGAGCACGGTGTGCTCCAGGGCCGGTATGAAGGTCGGGTCGTCGAAGACCTTCCGGTAGTTCTCTGCACCGGTGAAGGGCGCGTCGCCCTGCACGAAGGAGCGCACCGTGTAGTCGCGCAGCGACAGGTCGAGGTTGCGGTAGAGCGGGTAGGCGTAGAAGGCGCCGAGGTAGACCACAACAGGGGCCAGGAAGCCCCAGGCCGCCCACTGCCGCGAGCGCGGCTTGCTGTTCATCGGGGGTGCTGTCCTTCGGTGATCCGCTGGGTCGCGTGCTACTTGGAGGCGGCGGACTGCGCCGTGGACAGGGCGTCCTTCGGCGACTTGGATCCGGTCAGTGCCGCCTGCACCGCACCCCACAGCTGTTCGGAGATCCTCGGGTACTTCGTACCGAGGTCGTCGCTGGTGCGCCCCTTGGCCGCCTGCACCGCCTGCACCCACACCTTGAGCTCGGGGGTGGCGGCTTCCTGCTGGCCCTGGACCTGCCCGGTCGGCGCGACGTAGGACAAGGTCGTGTCGGTGGCCAGGAGGTTCTTCGCGTCGGTCAGGCAGGACACGATCCTGTCCGAGACGGCGTACCGTCCGGCGTCCTTCTGTACGGGGACGGTGACGAACTCGCCGCCGGTCGGGGCCGGCGCGGTGCCGCCGGTGGCAGCGGGGATGGCGATGGTGCCGTAGCCGAAGCCGGCCTTCTTGGCGTTGGCCAGCTGCCAGGTGCCGTTCTCGGCGAAGGCGTACTGCCCGGTGGCGAACTCCTGCCAGCTGGTGGTCTGGGTGTTGTTGATGACGGAGTTGGGCGCGTACCCGTTCTTGAGCCAGTCCTTCCACAGCGTGACCGCCGAGACGGCCTTGTCCGAGGCGAGGTCGGTCAGCTGCGCCCCGGAACCCCAGAACCACGGCAGGAACTGGAAACTGCCCTCCTCGGTGCCGATGGCGGAGAAGGTGATGCCCTTCTTTCCCGCCGCTTTCACCTTGGCCAGTGCCGCGGTGAGCGTCGCCCAGTCCTTGACGGAGGACGGGTCCACTCCCGCGGACTGCAGGACGTCCTTGTTGTAGTACAGCGCCAGGGTGTTCGCCCCGATGGGCGTGCCGTAGGTCTTGCCGTCGTTCTGTCCGGCGGCCAGCAGGTTCGGCTCCACGCCGGAGGTGTCGATCTTGTTCTCGTCGGTGGTGGTGAGGACGCCCGCGTCGGCGAGCGTGGAGACGACGGGATTGTCGACGATCAGGACATCGGGGGAATCGCCCTGTTGCGCCGCGAGCAGCGTCTTGTTGGTCAGATCCGTGGTGTCGAAGCTCGTGCGCTTGACCTTGACCCCGGCTTGGCTGCCGCAGCTGTTCAGCAGCTTGACCCAGTCGGATGTGCCGTCGAACTGAGGGTAGGGATCCCAGACGGTGAACGTGCCGCCGGCCGTGGTCGAGCCGGAGGATCCGCCCGAGGACGACGACCCGCAGGCGGTGGCCGTGGACGCGACCACCACGGCGGCCAGCGACGCGGCGACGAACCGTCGCCGGGCGGGAGTGTTCATGGTGCTTGTCCCCTTCGCTTGGTGCCCGTCCCGCCCAGTGGGTCGGCAGCGCCGCTCACGGAGACGGGACGGAGTCGAATCGCTCCGATAGCGAATCGGTTCGACCGAGAACGTAGAACCCGCGTGTATCCCCGTCAAGACTTGTGCGGAGCAATTTTCGAACCGATTCGCGAAGAGTATGATCGTCCTGGGCAGGAGCGTGAGGAGCCGGATGAACATCGGGGAGATCGCACGGCGAGCGGGCGTGTCGCGCAGCACGGTGTCGTACGCACTCAGCGGCAAGCGCCCGGTTGCGGCCGGCACCCGTAAACGCATCCAGGACGTGATCGACGAGCTGGGCTACCGGCCCAACGCGACCGCGCGGGCGCTCAAGGAGGGCAGGACCCGCACGATCGGTCTGGTGATCCCGCCGGCCGGCAACAGGCTCACCCACATGCAGCTGGACTTCGTCGCCAGCGTCGTCGACGCGGCGGCGGCCGCCGACCTGGACGTCCTGCTTTCCCCGTCCGGGGGCCATCACGACCGGTCCTTCGAACGGCTCGTCTCGGAAAGCCGGGTCGACGGCGTGATCCTCATGGAGATCCGCCTGGAGGACGCCCGCGTGGGCCGGCTCATGCAGGCGGGGCTGCCCTTTGTCGGGATCGGGCACACGATGGACGACCAGGCGATGTGCTGGATCGACATCGACTACGCGGGCCTGATCGGCCACACGGTCCGACATCTCGCCGACCTCGGCCACCGCAAGGTGGCCCTGATCAGCCGCTCGCCCGAACTCGTCGCCGCGGGCTACGGTCCCGCGATCAGGGCGCGGGAGGGCTTCGCGGCGGCCGTCGGCGAGCGCGGTATCGAGGGCGTCGAGGTCCCCTGCGGTGACGACGCGCGTTCCGGCCAGGAGAGCATCGAGGGGCTGCTGCGGGCACATCCGGACCTGACCGCCGTGACCACCGTGAACGAAGCCGCCCTGCCGGGCATCCAGCGGGCGCTGGCCGACGCAGGACTGACCGTTCCATCGGACTTCTCGGTGACCGGCGTGGCCGGCCGGCTGTGGACCGAGGACTTCCGTCCGCCTCTCACCGCCGCCGACGTCCCCGCCCTCGAGATGGGCGAGAAGGCCGTGGCCCTGCTCGTCGAACGCATCGCCGCCCCGCAGACACCTCCCCGCCACATCCTGCTGGCCCCGGCCATCTCCCTGCGTGCCAGCACCGGCGCCGCCCCGGCCCGCCGCACCGCCGGCGGAGCTGCCCGCGCCTGACCGCCGCACCGCCGGCGGAGCTGCCCGCGCCTGACCGCCGCACCGCCGCGCAGGGCACGTCGGTCACTCCCCGGCCATCACCGCGAGAATCGGTTCGCATGGCCCAGGTGTCCCGCCCCTCGACTCAAGGACAGCAGCGGGTATTTGGCTGGCAGTACCTCATTGACCGCACTGACCCCCAGTCGTACTATCCCGTCGAACCGATTCCGCGAATCGGTTCCGTAACATCCATGTCACGTCCGACCACCCCACCGCGCCCCCCCACCGCCACGCAGTGGCGCCCAGCCGTAGGAGGAAGTCGATGAGAAAGAGAGCAAAACCGGGCCGTCTGGCCATGGCCGCAGCTGCCGTGCTGGGGCTTGCCGCCCTGCTGGTGATGCCGACGGCGGGTCACGCCGCCGCAGGAAAGTCGCTGAGCGTGGATCTCAGCTCCACGCGAGGGCCGTCGACGGGCGTGGGGGAAGGCTTCCTCTACGGGATCACCCAGGACGGCACGCAGCCGGCCGACCAGTATCTGCAGCCGCTGGGCATCAACGCCTTCCGCGGGGGCGGCTGGTTCTCCGGCGGCTGGATCAAGGACAACTACTCGTACGGGTCGGCCACGAAGGCCGACATCGCCTCGATCACCGCACAGGCCAAGCGGCTGACCCAGGCGCCGTATCACGCTCAGTACCAGGTCATCCTGAGCGATCTGTGGGGCAACAACGGCGGGCAGCCCTCGAACGAGGTCTACCCATGCGACAACGGCAACTGCTCCAACTGGATCAGCTTCATCGACTCCTCCGTGGCCGGCCTGCAGGCATCAGGGCTGCCCTTCGCCTATGACATCTACAACGAGCCGGACATCTCGGTGTTCTGGACCCGCGGGATGAACAGCACCCAGTACTTCCAGATGTGGGACAGCGCCTTCAAGGAGATCCGGCGCATCGCGCCGAACGCGAAGATCGTCGGCCCGTCCCTGGCGTTCACGCCGCAGAGCAACCCGGGTGAGTGGAACACCTGGCTGGCCCACGTCAAGGCCGCCGGCACGGTTCCCGACATGATCACGAACCACGACGAGGGCGATGTCGACGACCCGGTCACCGTGTCGCAGTCCCTCAACAACGCGCTGTCCTCCAACGGCGTGTCGGCCCGGCCGCTGTCGGCGAACGAGTACCAGCCCGCGGACCGGCAGACCGCCGGGGTGACGGCGTGGTATCTGGCGCGGTTCGCGCAGTCCGGGTACACCAACGCGATGCGCGGCAACTGGTCCTGCTGCATGATTCCGAACCTGACGGGCGTCCTCACCCAGAGCAACGGGACCTGGCAGCCCAACGGCAACTGGTGGGCCATGCGCACCTATGCCGACATGACCGGGACCCTCGTCAGCACCTCCGGGATGGTCGGCTCGACTGCGATCTCCGCGTCCGAGGACAGCACGGCCAAGCGGGCGGTGGCGGTGATCGGTGACAGCAACGGCTACACCGGCGACGCCTCGCTGACCTTCAACGGCCTGGCCTCGGTACCCTGGCTGGCGAACAACGGCAGTGTCAATGTGACCGTCAAGCGGATCCCCGACCAGTACCCGCTCAGCGCGCCGCAAGTGGTCTACAACCAGAACGTGAGCACGTCGTCCGGCTCTGTCACCGTGCCGGTCACGTTCCAGGCCACCCACGATGCCTTCGCCGTCTACGTGACTCCGGCCGGATCGTCGAGCGGGGGCACCAGCGGCGAGTTGCACGCCGTGGGCGCGGGCAAGTGCCTGGACGTGCCGAACTCGTCCACCACGGCGGGCACCCAGACGCAGATCTGGAACTGCTCGGGCGGGACCAACCAGGTCTTCACCCGTACATCCTCGAACCAGTTGAGTGTCTACTCCGGCAGCAGCCAGATGTGTCTGGACGCGAACGGCCAAGGGGCCAGCAATGGCACCAAGGTCATCATCTGGTCCTGCAACGGCCAGGCGAACCAGCAGTGGAACGTCAACTCCAACGGCACCGTCACCAGCGCCTCGTCGGGGCTCTGCCTGGACGTGACCGGAGCGGGCACCGCCAACGGCACACTGGTCGAACTGTGGACCTGCAACGGCGGCAGCAACCAGCAGTGGACCCTCGGGTAGGTCCGCACCAGCCCTGACCCCCCGCTCCCACGCGGGTGGCCGGACGGCGATCCGGCCACCCGCGTCGCGGGCGGAGCGGCCGCGAAGGGGCCGGTCAGCGCTCCGACGCGGCCGTATAGAGTCGCTCGCGGCGGTTCGCCGGATCCGCCGCACGGTAGAACCTGCAAGCCCTGGCACGTGGAAGGAATCACGCCCTGTGCGGATGTACGACAACCCTGTGATCGGCGGATTCCATCCGGACCCGAGCGTGTGCCGGGTCGGTGACGAGTACTACCTGGTGTGCTCGAGCTTCGAGTACTTCCCCGGCCTGCCGATCTTCCACAGCAGGGATCTGGTGCACTGGCGGCAGATCGGCAATGTGCTCGACCGCCCGGAACAGCTGCCACTGCCGTTGCCGGGCACCATGGCGTCCCGCGGCCTGTACGCCCCCACGATCCGCCACCACGACGGCCGCTTCTGGGTCATCAACACCAACGTCAGCGGCGGCGGCCACTTCATCGTGACCGCCGAGCGGCCCGAGGGCCCCTGGTCGGACCCGGTGTGGATCGACCTGCCCGGCATCGACCCCGACCTGGCCTGGGAGGAGGACGGCACCTGCTGGGTCTCCTACACCGTGCCCGGCATCCACGTCGCCCGTGTCGACCCGGTCAAGGGCGAGGTGCTGGAAGGACCGTTCCCCACCTGGTCGGGCACCGGCCTGCTGTACCCGGAGGCCCCGCACCTCTACCGCATCGGCGACTGGTGGTATCTGCTGATCGCCGAGGGCGGCACCGAGCGCGGCCACGCCGTGTCCATCGCCCGCGCCCGCTCGCCGCGCGGTCCGTGGGAAGGCGCACCCGCCAACCCCGTACTGTCGCACAGCGCCACCGACCGGCCCATCCAGAGCACCGGCCACGCCGACCTGGTCACAGCGCCCGACGGGACCTGGTGGATGGTGCTGCTCGGCACCCGGCCCCGCGGCTACACGCCCCAGTTCCAGGTGCTCGGCCGCGAGACCTTCCTGACTCCCGTGGAGTGGGACGACGACGGCTGGCCCGTCGTGGGACCCGTACCCGAGCGCCACCCCGCACCCGCCGGAGCCTGGCACCCCTTCCCTGCCCTGCCCGCCCGCGACGACTTCGACGCGCCGACGCTCGCGCCGCACTGGATCTCGCCCTACGCCCGTCCCGACGGCTCCTGGTCGCTGACCGAGCGCCCCGGCTGGCTCACCCTCACCGCGACCGGCCACACCCTCGACCGGCCCGGCCACACCTTCGTCGGCCACCGGCAGCAGCACCACGACTGCCGCGCCGCTGTCCTGCTCGACCCGGGCGCCGGACGCGGTGGCCTGAGCGTGCGCATGGACGAGGCGCACCACTACGACCTGGAGGCCGGGGACGGAGAGGTCAGCGTCGTCGCGCGCATCGGCCCGCTGCGGCAGACCCTGGCCCGCCGCCAGGTCGCGCCGGGCCCCGTCACCCTCACCGTCACGGTCCGCACCACCGACGTCATCTCGCCGTCTCCCGAATTCGCCGGTATCGAGCCCACCGGCCCCGACACCATCGCCTTCTGGACCGGCGACCCTGATGCCCCGGGCGCCGAGCCGCTCGCAGAGTTGGAGGGGCGCTACCTGTCCACCGAGGTCGCCACCGGCTTCACCGGACGCGTCATCGGCATGTACACCATCCAGGGCACCGTCGCCTTCGACTGGTTCCACTACGAACCCGTGCCCGCCGCCTGACGGCCGGGACGACGCCCGGCCTGCCTGCGGCGCTCATGGGGGAACCCCAGCCGTGGTGGCTGGGGTTCCCTGTGTGACGTGGCTCAGTGTTGGAGGGTGAGGAGGCCGGGTCGCCAGGGGAGTTGGTCGTAGGCGCCGCCTGCGTTGGGGTTTTTGCCTTGGTAGAGGAGTTGGAGGTTGCAGGGGTCGATGGTCATGGTCTGGTCGGGGTTGTTGCGGACGAGGTCGCCGTGGCTGATGTCGTTGGTCCAGGTGGCGCCGCTGTTGGCTTTGCCGGCGAAGGGGTTGCTCTCGCTGGCGGCTTGGGGGGTCCAGGATCCGCTGAGGCTGGTGGCGGTGTAGGAGCGGAAGTAGCGGCCGTTTGCGCCGATGGCTTCGACGATCATGAGGTACTGGTTCTGGTTTTGGACCTTGTAGACCTGGACTGCTTCGAAGAGGTTGTTGGTGGAGTCGCTCATGACGGTGGTGTAGTTGGAGCCGAAGCTGCCGGGGAAGTTCCCGATGGGCATGCTCGCGCGGTAGATCTTGCCGTTGTCACCGGCGAAGAAGAGGTACATGTTCTGGCTGTCGCCGATGAGGGTCTGGTCGATGGGGCCGGTGCCGGAGCCGGAGATGCTGCCGGTGAACAGCGGCTGAGGGGAGGACCATCCGTTGGGGTTGGTCGGGTCGCTGGAGGTGCGGTAGATGAAGGGCCATGCGCCCCACTGGTAGGTGAGGACCCAGATGTTCTTGGGGGCGAAGTAGAACAGGGTGGGTGCGACGGTGGACTGGCTCATCCCGGTCTGGCCGGTGGAGGCCATGTCGGACCAGTTCGTGAAGGGTTTGAACGCCATCGATCCGTAGGACGACCCTGACACGTTCGAGGCGTAGACGAGGTGCTTGCCGTTGTAGACGACGTTGGTGAAGTCCTTCAGCGACACCCACCCGTTCGCCGGCTGCGCCAGCGCACCGGTCGACGTCCACCGGTAGGACGACGGAAGCGAACACGACCCACCCGACGGCGGCGGCGTCGTGGTCGTACCTCCTCCGGACAGGCCGGACCAGCTCTGGTTGCTGCCGCCGTTGCAGGTCCACAGCTCGACTGCGGTGCTGTTGGCCGTACCGGCGCCGGTGACGTCCAGGCACAGTCCGGACTCCACACCGACGATTGTGCCGTCGGAGTTCACCCGCCACTGCTGGTTCGCACCGCCGCTGCAGCTCCAGATCTGCACCCGGGTGCCGGCCGTGGTGGCGTGGCCGGGAACATCAAGGCACTTGCTGCCGTACACGGTCAGCTGGTTGCCGGACGTCAGCGTCCACTGCTGGTTCGTCCCGCCCGAGCAGTCGTAGATCTGCAGGTATGTGCCGTCGGTCTGGCTCGAGTTCGGCACATCCAGGCAGCGGCCGGAACCTGCGCCGCGCAGGGCGCCGCTGGTGGCCGCCTGAGCCGGATTGGCGACGAGCATCGCCGCCAGCACGCCCACGGCTGCGAACATCGAGGCGAGCGCCGCAAACAGATGCCTGTGGCGGAACCTTCTTCTGTGCATGGGAACCTCCTGATTCTTGGGTAAGCGGTTGCGGCCGGCCTCGTTGCAGGCCGGCCAGGCTGTCGATGTGATGCGTGGTGGATCGGGGGGTGAGCCCCACGGGGAGCATCCGCGAACAGCCGGCCCCGGCACTTCGTGAGCGCCCGTGCACGCAAGCGGCGTCGTCTCGCGCAGAGATGACACCTGGTCACGCCATCAGGTGCGGCGGCAGGAAGGCCTTCGCAGGTCGCAGGCCGGAACAGCGGTTCAGGCGCGGTGACGGGACCGGAAGCGCACCTCATGGGAAGGGGGAGCTGTTAGCGTTAACATCAAGGGCCGGATGTCACGAGGGGGAGTCCGAGTCGTCGTCCGGCGGCGCGGCCTGCGCGGCAGGGCGGCCTTGGGCGCGACAGTTCTCGGGCGTCATGGCGACCTCATTTCCTGGCGCTCCGGCCGGCTGCGGTGCAGGGCGCGCCGACCGGATGCGGTGGGGGGACCAACGGTGAGAGTCTGCCTGCCACAGCGCGCGGTGCTGCACTGTCACGACGTGGCGAGCATGCGAAACGGTGGCAAGTGTGGACCCGTTGAGTCCGAATGGTCAACGCCCTCGATGCGAAAATTTCGGCGCCCTTCTCGCCCGGACGGTGCGGCGCCGGTCGTACGGGGTGGCTGACGCGGTGCCTCGGGTGGTGCCCAATGTCCGGGTTTCCATGGCTTATCGGACCCATCTCGGCGGGGACGGTCCTGTGCCGGCCGCGCCGGTCTGCCGGATGGACGCGGGTGGACCGGGATATGAGGGGGCGAAACATTCGCGGTGGATGTGAAACTCCCGGAGTAGGGTCGGATCGCCGCACGCCCTCCGCCGGGCGGGGGTGCCGCCCGGTCCTTGGGCCTGATGCGCGCGCGGAGTCTGTGGGAGGACTGTGCGATGTATTGACGCGCGCCGGTGGGCGTCCTAATGTGCCGCGAAACGCCCGTACGGCGTCCGGGGAACTCGCTCGCGGCCGAGGGGTGATGTGTGACGGCATGGCGGTTGCTGCATTTACGTGAAGTGCGAGAGGGACAAGGTGTGTTAGCGCTCACCGTCGATTGCGATCTCTCCTCTGGTCAGGTGGACGAACGCGGGGGCATCCTGGCGTCGGTTAGAAGGGATGGCACCGACTTGAAAACGGGCACTGTTAGCGCTAACTTAGGCGCCACTCGGCGACCGTACAAGGTGATGCTTCGCGGGACGCGGAGTCACCGCGACGTGTCGGAGGAGAGCCGGCGCCAGGCGGGTGGCGCAGCCCGCGCCCATCTGAGCGCACACATCCGTGGTGTGATGCGGCGTCCCTGAACCATCGCGTCCACGGAGCCGTCCGTCCCGGCCTTCAGCCCGTCAGATCCCTGCCCAGGCCATGCAGCCAGATCACCACGCCCTGAACCGACCTCGATGCGCCCGGCCTGCGCCGGACCGCACTCTCCTCCCGGCGAGAGCGGCCCAGGCAGGCCATCCCCCCAAGCTCGGACGGCCTCCCCGGCCGCCCGCGAAGCCACCCCCACGCCCGCGGCAGCCACGACACCCTCCTTTGGAACGTCGGCCTCCTCACCCGAACCCCCACCACCTGCTGACCACCCCGATCCCGCACCGCGGCGGCGCCGCTGTGCGGACCGCAAGGAGTGCGTCGGCAACCCGCACCAGTACACCTGCCGGATTCCTCGAAGGAGAAGACATGATCGACAGACGCAGCTTCCTCACCGCGGGCGCGGCCGTCTCGGCCGCGGGCATACTCGCGGCGTGCGCGAAGAAGGACCCCGCCAAGTCGACCGGCTCGACCGGCTCGGACACCGGGAGCAAGCAGATCGTCCTGGGCTTCTCCCAGGTGGGGTCGGAGAGCGGCTGGCGCGCCGCCAACACCAAGTCGGTCAAGGAGGCTGCCGCGGCCGCCGGGATCAACCTCAAGTTCTCCGATGCCCAGCAGAAGCAGGAGAACCAGATCTCGGCGATCCGCAGCTACATCGCCCAGAAGGTGGACGTCATATCGTTCTCGCCGGTCGTCGTCACCGGCTGGGACACGGTGCTGAAGGAGGCGAAGGCCGCCAACATCCCGGTGATCCTCACCGACCGCTCGGTCGAGACCTCAGACCCCTCGCTCTACGTCACCCTGGTGGGCTCGGACTTCGAGATCGAGGGAGAGCGCGCGGCACACATGCTGGAGAAGGTCCTTGCCGGCCGCAAGGGGCCGGTCAAGATCGCGCAACTGGAGGGCACCACGGGTGCGGCCCCCGCGATCGAGCGCGCCAAGGGCTTCGCCAAGATCATGAACGCGAGCCATCCGGAATGGAAGATCATCGCCAGCCAGACCGGGGACTTCACCAGGGCAGGCGGCAAGCAGGTGATGGCGGCCCTTCTGCAGGCCCACTCGGACATCGAAGTGCTGTTCTCCCACAACGACGACATGGCCATCGGCGCCATCCAGTCGATCCAGGCGGCAGGCAAGACCCCCGGGACGGACATCAAGATCGTGTCCGTCGACGGCGTGCATGACGGGTTCGTGGCGATGTCCAAGGGACAGATCAACGCGATCGTCGAGTGCAACCCCCTGCTCGGCCCGCAGCTGATGGACGCCGTCAAGACGGTGCACGCGGGCAAGGGTTCGACGCTTCCTCGTTGGATCAAGACCAAGGAGAGCGACTTCATGGCGGATCAGGCCGCGGCAGCGCTTCCGAGCCGCAAGTACTGACAGCCGTCCACGAGGGCCCCCCGGGCGCGGGGGACTCCCGTCCACGTCGCGACGATTCCACCTAGGAGCGCTGCCATGGCAGAGCCTCAGCCCGTCCTGGAGATGACGGGCATAGTCAAAGAGTTCTCCGGCATACGGGCTCTGTCGGACGTCGACTTCCGACTGTTCCCTGGCGAGATCCACGCTCTTCTCGGTGAGAACGGGGCCGGGAAGTCCACCCTCATCAAGGTCCTGACGGGAGTTCATCCGCTCGACGGCGGAACGGTCGTCCTGGGAGGGCGGCCGGTCCGCATCACCAGCCCCCTTCAGGCGCAGCAACTCGGGATCAGCACGGTCTACCAGGAGGTCAACCTCTGCCAGAACCTCTCCGTGGCGGAGAACATCCTGATAGGCCGCGAACCGGTCAGGGCCGGCCGGATCCTGTGGAAGGAACTGCGCAGGCAGGCCGCGCAGTTGGCGACCCGGTTCGGCCTCGACCTTGACGTCTCCGCGCCGCTCGGCTCGTTCCCGCTGGCCGTGCAGCAACTGGTGGCCATCATCCGCGCCGTCGGCTCCGGTACCGCGGACGGAAGCACCGAGGGAGCCACCCGCGTGCTGATCCTGGACGAGCCGACCTCGAGCCTCGACCGCGACGAGGTGGAGGAGCTGTTCGCCCTGATGCGGCGGCTGAGGGAGGAAGGGGTGGCCATCGTTTTCGTCTCCCACTTCCTCGACCAGATCTACGAGGTCTGCGACCGGATGACGGTGCTGCGCAACGGCGCCCTGGTCGGCGAGCACCTGGTCCGCGACCTGGACCAGGTGAACCTGGTCAAGCTGATGATCGGCAAGGACCTGGGCGAGCTGGAGGAACTCAGCGATCACCACGGGCAGCCGGATACGAGCGAGGCGTTCCTGAAGGCCGAAGGCCTCTCCCGAGCCGGCAGTATCGCCGCCTTCGACCTGGAGGTCCGAGCAGGGGAGGTCCTCGGGCTCGCCGGACTTCTCGGTTCGGGCCGCACCGAACTGGCCCGCCTGCTCTTCGGCGCCGACACCTCCGACACCGGCAGGGTGTACATCGAGGGAAAGCAGGCCGCGCTGCGGGAGCCGAACGACGCGATCGGCAGGGGAGTCGCCTTCCTCTCGGAGAACCGCAGGGCCGAGGGCCTGGTGCCGGACCTGACAGTGCGGGAGAACATCATCCTCGCCCTTCAGGCCGCGCGCGGCTGGACCCGGCCCGTACCCGTGTCCCAGCGCGACGAGCTGGTCGCCAAGTACATCGCGGCGCTGGACATCCGTCCGGCCGATCCCGAGACGAAGACCGGTTCGCTGAGCGGCGGCAACCAGCAGAAGGTCCTCCTCGCCCGATGGCTGCTCACCCAGCCGAAGCTGCTCATCCTCGACGAGCCCACCCGGGGCATCGACGTCGGGGCCAAAGCGGAGATCCAGAAGCTCGTCGTGTCGCTGTCCGAGGAGGGCATGGCCGTGGTCTACATATCCGCCGAGCTGGAGGAGGTCCTCAGGCTCAGCCACACCATGGGCGTGCTCCGCGACCGCCGGCTCGTGGCACGGATGGCGAACGGGCCCGACGTCACCGCCGGGCGGGTCCTGGAGATCATCGCGAGCGGAGAGCACCAGTGAGCCTCACATCCCTGTGGCGCGCGGCGACACAGCACCGGCTGTTCTGGCCGGTGGCTGCCCTGGTCGCGCTGCTCGTGATCAACGTCCCCTTCACCCCGGGGTTCTTCGAGATCCATCTCAAGAACGGCCACCTGTACGGCAGCCTGGTCTCCATCGCGCTGTTCGGGTCCCCGCTCATCCTCGTGGCGATCGGAATGACCCTGGTGATCGCCACCGGAGGTATCGACCTCTCGGTCGGGGCGGTGGTGGCGATCTCCGGCGCATTGGCCTGCCTGGTCGTCAGCAAGCAGGCGGACGAAGGCAGCGTGGCAGGGGTGCTGCTGGCCTTCGCGCTGGCACTCGCTGTCGCACTGGTGTGCGGCGCGTGGAACGGCGTGCTGGTCGCGCGGCTCGGTATCCAGCCGATCATCGCCACACTGATCCTGATGGTCGCCGGTCGCGGCGTCGCCCAGCTGATCACCAGCGGCCAGATCATCACCGTCAACAGCGGTGCCTACTCGAAGATCGGCGGCGGCTACCTGCTGACCCTGCCGTTCTCCCTCTTCGTGGTGGCCTTGGTCGTCGTGCTGAGCATGGCGCTCACCCGGCGCACCGCCCTCGGGCTGCTGGTCGAGGCGGTCGGCGGCAACGCGGAGGCCAGTCGCCTGGTGGGCATCAGGTCACGGCGCATCAAGATCATGGCGTACATTTTCTGCGGGCTCTGCGCGGGTATCGCCGGCCTGATGATCAGCTCGAACGTGTCGGCGGCGGACGGCAACAACGCGGGGCTGTGGATCGAACTCGACGCGATCCTGGCCGTCGTGATCGGCGGTACCTCCCTCACCGGCGGCAGATTCCACCTGGGCGGCACGATCATCGGAGCCCTCATCATCCAGACCCTGACCACCACGATCTACACCATCGGGGTGCCGACCCAGACCAACCTGGTGTTCAAGGCAGTCGTCGTCATCGCCGTCTGCCTGATGCAGTCCTCCGTCTTCCGGGCCAAGGTGTTCGGCGCTCGCGCCAAGCGTCGCGGCCCTGCTCAGAACAGCCCGGGCGCGCCCGCCGACGCGGCGCCGCAGATGGAGGTCTCGCCGTGAGTGTGATCGACGGTTTCCGAACGCGCGGCGGCGGACTGCGACTGCTCCAGGACCGGCGGCTGCCCGTCGTGGTGACGGCCGGCCTCTTCCTGGTCATGTTCGGCTTCGGCGCCTTCCGATACCAGGCCTACGGATTCCTCGACGGCCAGGTCTTCATGAACCTGTTCATCGACAACGCCTACCTGCTCGCCGCTGCCGTCGGGGCCACCTTCGTGATCCTCACCGGGGGGATCGACCTCTCGGTCGGGTCGATCATCGGCTTCACGACGATGCTGACCGCCTGGCTGGTGGAGAAGCAGGGGCTGCCCCTTCTCCTCGTGGCGCCCATCGCCCTGGGGGTCGGTGCGCTCGGCGGCTATCTGATGGGCTACGTGATCCACCACTTCGAGATCGAGCCCTTCATCGTGACCCTGGCGGGACTGTTCTTCTTCCGAGGACTGTGCCTGGTCATCAGCAAGGAGTCGATATCCATCACCGATCCCACGGTGAACACGCTCGCCCAGAAGCACGTCGCGCTGCCCGGCGGATCGTTCCTCTCGATCGCCGCCGTCATCTCGCTGGCAGTCCTGGCCATCGCGTTCTACGTGCTGCACTTCACGCGGTTCGGCAGGCGGGTGTACGCCATCGGCGGGAACGAGCAGTCCGCGCTGCTGATGGGCCTGCCGGTGGCGGGCACGAAGATCGCCGTCTACACCGTCAGCGGTTTCTGCTCCGCGCTGTCGGGACTGCTGTTCACCCTGTACATCCAGTCGGGTGACCCCTTGCACGCGGTCGGCCTGGAACTCGACGCGATCGCCGCGGTCGTGGTCGGCGGCACCCTTCTCACCGGCGGATCCGGCTTCGTGATCGGGACGCTGTTCGGGGTGCTGGTGCTGGGCTTGATCAAGACGCTCATCCAGTTCGAGGGCACCCTCAGTTCCTGGTGGACGAAGATCGCCACCGGAGTGCTGCTGTTCGTCTTCATCCTGATCCAGCGCACCATGACGGGAAGACGCCGGACCTGAGCGCCCTCCGCCCGCCGCCGACCGTCCCGTCTCCCTGGAGGATCCACCGCATGAATGTCACGTCCACTGCCGAGGTGTGGTTTTTGACCGGTAGTCAGGGTTTGTATGGTCCTGGGACGCTTGCGCAGGTCGCGGAGCAGTCGCGGGGGATCG
>NZ_JBICTO010000036.1:5638-20717 GCF_043197715.1 Streptomyces sp. NPDC049040 | reverse complement strand
GTCTACAACATGGTCAAGGACTTCAAGTCCCGTGGCGTGCCCATCGACTGCGTCGGCTTCCAGAGCCACTTCGGCAACGGAGGGCCGCCGTCCAGCTTCCAGACCACCCTGTCGAACTTCGCGGCCCTGGGCGTCGACGTCCAGCTCACCGAACTCGACATCGCCCAGGCCTCGGCCACCAACTACACCAACACCGTCAAGGCCTGCATGAACGTCGCCCGCTGCACCGGCATCACCGTCTGGGGCATCCGCGACAGCGACTCCTGGCGAAGCGCTGACAGCCCGCTGCTCTTCGACGGCAACGGAAACGCCAAGTCCGCCTACACCGCGGTGCTCAACGCATTGGGCGGCAGTGGCTCGACCACACCGCCGACCAGCGGCGGCGGTGGCGGCACCAGGGTGATCAAGGGTGCCGGCTCCGGACGCTGCGTGGACGTGCCCAACTCCACCACCACCGACGGCACCCAGGTGCAGCTGTGGGACTGCTCCGGCAACAGCAACCAGCAGTGGACCTACACCTCCGACAGCGAGCTGAGGGTCCTGGGGAGCAAGTGCTTGGACGCCGCCGGCACCGGCACCGGTGTCAAGGTGCAGATCTACACCTGCTGGGGTGCCGACAACCAGAAGTGGCGCATCAACTCCGACGGAACCATCGTCGGAGTCCAGTCCGGGCTGTGCCTGGACGCGACCGGTGCCGCCACCGCCAACGGGACGAAGATCCAGCTGTGGACCTGCAACGGCGGCAGCAACCAGAAGTGGAGCTGACACGGCGATAGCACCGCCGATCAGGCCGCGGCCGGCGTCGGACACCTCCAGCACTGCGAGGTGTCCGACGCCGGCTTCACGTGTGACGCCCACGCGCGGGGCGCCCCTTCGAGGACCGTCGGCCCCGGGTTATCCCAGCGTCCATTGCTGGTTGCTGCCACCGTTGCAGGTCCACAGTTCGGCCAAGGCGCCATTGGCGGTGGAGGCGCCGGTGACGTCCAGGCACAGACCGGACTGGGTACCGGTCACGGTGCCGTTGGAGTTGACGCTCCACTGCTGGTTGGCCTGGCCGTTACATGACCAGATCTCGACCTTGGTACCCGCGGTGGTCTGGTTGTTGTACGCGTCCAGACACATCTGAGAGCTGCCCGAGTAGACGGTCAGCTGACCTGCCGACGTACGGGTCCAGGTCTGGTTGGGCGTGCCGCCGCAGTCCCTGATGTCCACCTGCGTGCCCGCGGTTCCCGACGAACCGGGCACCTCGAGGCACTTGCCCGCACCCACCGCGTGCAGCGCACCGGTGGTGCCGGTCCCACCGCCGGTGGTTCCGCCCGCGACCCGGTACATCACGGTGCCGTGTGCCGGGACCGAGGCGCTGATGGCGCCCGAGGTGGTGGACGTCGCACCGGACCACAGGTCGGTCAGGGTGTAACCGGAGGCCCCGGTCTTGCCGATCGCCGCGGCAGTGGTGCTGATGGTCGCCGTCGATCCGGTCTCGTTGAACAGCGCCACGGACACGTCGCCGTTGGACAGCGGTTTGGCCATCACGTCCAGGCCGCCGCCGGACGACACCATGGTGCCCTGCTTGCCCAGCGAGTCCTGGTCCACGGCGATCACACGGGAGTTGGTGTAAATGGACAGGGTGGTGGAGCTGGCGGAGGCGATGTTGGTCCCCGCGATCAGGGGAGCCGCCATCTCCGACCACAGGCTGAACTCCGTCCGGGCCTCGGTGGCGGTCAGGGACCCGTTGCCGACCTCCAGCATGTCGGGGTCGTTCCAGTGGCCAGGACCCGCATAGGAGGCAAGACCCACGTTGCTGTGGAAGATCGACAGCATGCTGGAGTAGCTCGCGTTGATGTCGCCGGTGGTGCGCCAGCTGTTGCCCACTCCGGCGCCCCAGGTCCACACGTTCTCCTGGCCCCAGTTGCACAGGCTGTACAGGATCGGCCGGCCGGTCGCCGCGAGCGCGTCCCGCATCGCGGTGTACCGGGACTGCCCCGCCACACCGTTGTTGTTGCAGTTGTCGTACTTCAGGTAGTCCACACCCCACGAGGCGAAGGTCGCCGCGTCGGTGGTCTCATGCCCCAGGCTCCCGGGGTAGCCGGCGCACGTCGCGGTGCCGGCGTCCTCGTAGATCCCCAGCTTCAGGCCCAGAGAGTGCACGTAGTCCGCCGTGCCCTTGATGCCGTCAGGGAACTTCGACGGATCCGGCACCAGCCGGCCCGATGAGTCGCGACTGTGGGTCATCCAGCAGTCGTCGATGTTGACGTAGGTATAGCCGGCGGCCTGCATGCCGTTGTTGTGCATGGCCAGCGCCGTGGACTTGATCAACGACTCCGAGACGTTGCACCCGTAGGCGTTCCAGTCGTTGAAGCCCATCTGCGGTGTCAGCGCCAGCCCGTTGCCCAGGGCTGCAGCAGGCTGCGCCGCGCCGGGGGCGACGAGCGAGGCGCCCACGGAAAGCAGCAGGGCTGAAACTGTTAGCGCTAACACTCTTCCGAGTGGCGACCGGGCAATCCATCGCCCGGCCCTCGCGTTGCTGTTGACCATGGTGTGTCGACCTCCTGGGCCGAATCGTGGGGGAGACATGTCCCGCCGCCCTATTCCGTCCGGCGCATGAGGGAGGTCGGGTGATGACCACGACTCGTGCGGCCTGGACGGATCGGGAAGCTGGGATCACTGGGGCGCGGCAGGCCGACTGCACGCCCGCCCGCTGTGTGAAGTAGGTAACTCCTGTGCGTTCAGGCCGTCAAGAGTGGTGGGAAAATTTCTTTCTTGATGGAGTATCGCGTGCAGGTGCCGCCGATGGTGTGCAGGAGCAGACTTGCCGGCGGCTCAGCCGAACACGCGGCGCTGGATCTCGCGGCGATAGTCTTCCAGGGTCTGGTCCAGGTGGACGGTGGCCGCCTGCGCCGCGGCCTCCGGGTCGCCGTCCTTGATCGCGCGGTGGATCGCCGCGTGCTCCGCCACCGCCTCCTCGGCATGGCCGCCGACCGTACCGTGCAACCCGATGGTGCTGGACTGGCGTTGGAGGCGCCGGGCCTCGCGGACCGCATCCACCAGAAACGGATTCTGCGAGGCCTTCGCGACGCTGAGGTGGAAGTCGTCGTCGCCGCGGTCGAACAGGTCGTGCCGGCCGGTGAGGTGGCCCTCCCGGCATGTCTCGGCGGCCTCCTCGATCGCGCGCAGGTCTGCCGGCGTCGCCCTGGTCGCGGCGAGCCGGCTGGCCGCGGCTTCCTGCACCCGGCGGAACTCGAACAGGCGGTAGACGTGGTCGAGATCGGTGGGCAGGAAGAAGCTCCCCCACAGCGACGAGCCCAGCATGCCCTCGTCATTGGCGACGAACAGGCCACGGCCCTTCTGGGCACGGATCCGCCCGATGGCCGAAAGGATCTTGACGGCCTCACGCACCACGGTACGGCTGGTACCCAGGCGCGAGGCCAACTGGTTCTCCGTCGGCATTCGATCGCCCGGCTGCAGCTGCAGATCGGCGATGAGCCGCAGGATCTCCTCGGCCACGCGTTCGTAGCCCGGTCGATAGGCCGCGGTCTCCTGAGCGTCTGCCGGCGCCGAAGCGGTGCCGCCCGTCGCCGCAAGTACGGGCTTGCCGTCCAACGAGCCGCCTCCTTCATCTCCCGCCGTCAGCCACGCGGCACGCGACCGGTCCGACGTATGCCGCAGCATACAGCGGACACCCTTCTCCAAGATATGTGTAGGACTTATTTCTCTTCAATGCCGTCTCATACCGCATCGAAACGTCACATATTCCACTTCAACAAGGCCTCAGGGTCAAAAGATCCAGGAAATAAACATGCTCATCCTGTTGACTCCACCGCGGGCTGGCCTTGTTATGTGTGACCGAAGCCCGATGCCTCTTCGCCTGAGGAATCCAGGTCAGGACGACTGGGTCCTGGCGACCACCAAGCTCCCACCTGTCTGCCATTCCCTCCAGGAGTGCGACATATCCCGGCCCGCGTGCCAGCGATGGACGGGCCCCACGACGTAGTGGAGTTGTTCATGACAGCCAAGGTCCGCGCGGTCGGCGCGAACACACCGGACGGCACCCGCAGATCCCGCAGACGCACCGGCGTGCTGGTCATGGCCGGCGCCCTGGTGCTGGCCACGGTCGCCGCCTGCGGCGGAGGCGGCAGTGGCAAGGCTTCCCACGGCGGCTTCCGGCCGGTCAAGCAGACAGGCGGCGCCTTGACCGTGTGGGTGGACGCCTCACGCATGGACGCCGCCAAGCTGTACCAGCGGCTGCACCCCGAGGTGAAGTTGAACATCGTCAGCTACGACGGGGACGCGAACGGCTCCAACTACCTGCGCACGAAGGTCAGTCTGTTCAACCGCACCCACAAGGGCTGGCCCGACGTGGTGTTCAGCTCCCAGAACAACGAGACCACCTGGGCGGTCGACGCCGGCTTCACCGCCCCTTTGAACAAGGGCCTCATACCGGAGTCGACGCTGTCGGGCTGGGCCAAGGGCGCCAACACCCCCTGCACCGTGGACGGCACGCTGTACTGCCTGCGCAACGACCTCGCCCAGACCGTGCTGTGGTACGACGCGCCGCTGATGAAGCAGTGGGGATACCAGGTCCCGCAGACCTGGGAGCAGTACCAGGCGCTCGGGGAGAAGGTGGCCACCGAGCACCCCGGCCATCTGGTCGGCTCGGCCGGTGACACCTGGGCGCCCGAACTCTACATGTGGCCGAGCAAGTGCGGAGCCAACCAGATCACCGGGCCCAAGGCGGTGACGGTCGACACCGGCAGCGCGAACTGCACACGCATGGCGTCGCTGCTCGACACCCTCATCAAGAACAAGACGATGTCCATGAGCAGCGTCTTCAGCTCCGACTTCGACAAGAACCAGGCCGGCAAGATCCTCATGATGCCCGGCCCGTCCTGGTTCGGCGGCGCCCTGTTCCAGGGAACGTTCAAGACCCCGGCACACCGGATAGCCGTCGCGCCGATGCCCAAGTGGTCCGCCGACACCGGCGGCACGGCGGGCAACGTCGGCGGCGGAACCTGGCTGCTGTCCGCGCACAGCGCGAACCTCAAGGCCGCCACCGCCTTCCTCACCTGGGTGACGACCTCGGACGACTACCAGGCCAAGCTGTCCCCCGGCTACCCGGCCTACGCCGCCGCGGCGAAGGACTGGCTGGCCAAGCAGGCCTCCTCCGACTTCTTCACCGGCGACATCTCCGCCCCGCTGCAGGCCGCGGCGGACGAGGTCTGGCCCGGCTGGGGTTACGGCCAGTTCAGCCAGGAGGCCGTCTGGGCCGCCACGGTGACTCCCCAGCTGACGGCGGGCAAGTCCATCGTGTCCCTGCTGCCGGCCTGGCAGACGGCGATCGCCAACTACGCCCGCACCGCCGGATACAAGGTCACGACCAAGTGACGGCGCCACCCGCCAAGACCGGCCGGGCACCGGTGCGCAACGTGCGCACCCTGTGGCCCGGCCGGGCCGGGCACGGCTTCGTCGCCGCCTACACGGTCCTGCTGATCGCCTTCGGGGTCGTGCCGACCGGCTACGCGATCCACTACGCCTTCACCGACGCAGGCGGCACCTTCAGCGGCCTGTCCAACTTCTCCACCGCCATGGACGACTTCCGATTCGCCCCCGCCGTGGAGCACGTGGCCCTCTACCTGGTCTGGTGGCTGGTGTCGCTGGTCGTCTTCGTCGTCGGGCTCGCCCTGCTGCTGCACCGCCTGGCGCTGAGCGGCGTCAGCAAGGCACTGCGGTTCCTCTACTACGTGCCCGGCGCACTCGCAGGAGCGGCCGGCGTCATGGTGTGGCTGTTCGTTCTCGACCCCACGGTCAGCCCGGTCGGCTTCCTGCTGCGGGCCTTCGGCTACCACACCTTCGGCGAGGTCATCGCCCCCGGGCACCTGCCGATCCTGTTCACCCTCATCGCCTTCTGGACCGGCGCGGGCGGCTGGATCGTCGTGATGTACGGGGCGCTGAACAACATCTCGCAGGACGTCCTGGAAGCCGCGCGGATCGACGGTGCGGGGGCCTGGCAGACCGCCTGGCGGATCCAGATCCCGCTGCTGCGCAAGTGGATCGTCTACATGGTGATCCTCGCCTTCGCCGGCGGCACCCAGCTGTTCGTGGAGCCGCAGCTGCTGTCCCAGGCCAGCGTCGGTGTCGCCGGGCGGGACTACTCCCTCAACCAGCTCGCGTACGACTTCGCGTTCCAGAACAACGACGTCAACACTGCGGCCGCCGTGTCGGTCGAGCTGCTCGTGGTCGGACTGGTCGTGGCAGGGGTCTTCGTGGCCAGATCGGGGTTCTTCGATGCGGACTGACATCGGGCGGCCCGCGGTCGCCCCCTCCTCCGGCAGCCGGCATGGACCGCGACAGCCGGACCTGGTCCTGTCCGGCCGCTCCGTGCGCAGGAGGCTCAACCCGCTGCCGTCCCTGGTGCTCCTGCTGTTCGCGGTCTTCTTCGTGGTGCCGGTGCTGTGGCTGCTGCTGGCGGCCACCAAGACCGACGACCAGTTGGTGCACGACAATCCGCTGTCGTTCGGGTCCCTCCACGCGCTGCACGCCAACTGGAACGCCCTGACCGCCTATCAGGACGACGCGATCCTCGGATGGCTGCGGAATTCGGCCGTCTACTCCTTCCTCGCCCTGGTGATCACCTTGTGCGTGGCCGTGCCGGCCGGTTACGCGATGGCGATGACCGAATTCCGGGGCCGGCGGGCGCTGCTGGTCGCCACACTCGTGGTGATGCTGATGCCGAACGCCACCCTGGTCGTGCCGCTCTTCCTCGAGGTCAACGCGGTCCACCTGATCGGCTCGATGTGGTCGATCATCCTGCCGTACGCGTTCTACCCGTTCGGGGTGTACCTGACGTACATCTACTTCAGCACCGCCCTGCCAAGGGAACTGCTGGACGCGGCAAGGCTGGACGGCTGCTCGGAGTTCGGGGTCTTCCGCCGCGTGGCTCTGCCGCTCGCGGCCCCTGTCGTGGCGCTGGTCGGGTTCTTCGGATTCGTCGCCAACTGGACCAACTACTACCTGCCGTACGTCATGCTGCCGCAGAGCGACCAGCTTCCGGTCCAGGTCGGCCTGGGGACACTGCTGGACTCGGTCCCGCAGTTCAACCCGACGGCCGGCACGCTGCAGGTCGAGCGGCCCGAACTGGCCCTGGCCACGCTGCTGGCGATCGTCCCCGTCCTGATCGTCTTCCTCTTCTCCCAGCGGTTCCTCGTCGCCGGCATGCTCGCCGGCTCGGCGAAGAGCTGACCCGGCCGCCCACCCCGCGCGACGCGCGGCACACCGCCCGCCCCGCGGCCGGTGTGCCGCGCCGTGCGCCCGCACGCGGCCGCGCCCCAACGCGAATGGAGCTCCTCCCGATGCATCCCGTCATCACCGCCTCGGTGCCGCTGCTCGAACCACCGGGTTGGGCGACAGCGCAGCGCGAGCTGTTCGACCTGCTCGACCGGTCCTGGCGCAGGTTCGCCCGCGACTTCACGCTTCCCGACGGGCGTCTGCGCTACACCGGTGAACTGACGTCCCGGGACGGCGTGGACGACTTCTACGAGGTCTTCTTCAACTGGCCGCAGCTGTACCTGCTGGGCGGAGCGGACGACCTGCTGGCCCAATCCGAGCGCCACTGGGAGGGTGTCACCCGCCAGCTGACCGAGCTGGGCATGCTCAAGGACGAATACGAGCGAGGGTACGACTGGTTCCACCAGGGCGAGAGCCTGCTGCTGCTCTACTTCCTGTGCATGGCCGCCCCCGAGCGCTGGGCCGACCGGGCACGGCGCTTCGCGGACCTGTACGTCGACCCCGTGCACGGCAATTACGACCCGCGCCACCGCATCATCTGCCGTCCGCACAACGGCAGCGACCCCGGACGTGGCGGTCTGTCCGACGGCGACGCCTACCCGTGGCTGCCGAAGGAAGCGCAGATGTACGGCTTCCCCCTCGGATGGATCATGCCCCCAGGCGCGGAGCCGCCTCCGCTCGAAGCCGACCCGCGGCTCGGCGCGGAGATGAGCCGGAGGATGGGCTCAGGTGACACCGCGGTCAACCTCTCGGCCGCAGGCCTCGTCCTGAACGCCTGGATGCTCTCCGGTGAGCAGCGCTACGCGGACTGGATCGCCGAGTACGTGGGCGCCTGGCGGGAGCGCGCCGCCGGCAATGACGGCATCCTGCCGGACAACGTCGCCCCGGACGGTACGGTCGGCGGGCTGCTGGATGGGCGCTGGTACGGCGGCCACTACGGCTGGTCCTGGCCGCACGGCTGGTACAGCGTGGGACATGCGGCGATCGTGGCCGCCCTTGCGGGCGCGGCGGCCACCGGCGACGACTCCTACCTGGATCTGGTGCGGCCGGTCCTGGACGAGATCATCTCGCAGGGCAAGGTGATGGCTTTCACCGAGGCCGACTCGAGTATCCGGTCCAAATGGATCCCACAGCTGGCGGAGGACGTGCGGACACCCACCTTCCATGTGCCCTTCCGGTACGAGGACGAGGGCTGGTTCGACTACAACCCCATGCTGATGGCCGTCCCGACGGCTCTGTGGCACCACACGGCCTCCGACGCCGACCTGGCCCGCATCGAGCGCCTGCGCTCGGCCGCCGGATACGACTGGCGTACGGTCCGCTCCTTCCGCAGCAAGGAGGAGGCCGGCCACGAGGAGCCATGGCTGGCCTTCCTGGCGGGCGACGATCCCGGCTATCCGGAGAAGATCCTGGCAGCCGCCCAGGCGCAGGTACGGCACCGGCTGGCCCGTATGGAGATGTACCGGGACCGGGACGTGCCGGAAGCGGACATCCACCTGTGGCAGCAGTCCAACCCGGTGGTCACCGAGGCACTGGTCCAGCTGACCTGGGGCGGCCCCCAGGTGGTCTACAACGGCGGTCTGCAGCAGGCGCGGGTGCGCTACCACGACGCCGTCGCCCGCCGTCCGGGACTTCCCGCCGGGGTCGCGGCGCTGGTTTCGGCCATCGCCCCGCACGCCACGGTCGTCGACCTGGTCAACCTCGATCCCGAATCGGCGCGATCAGTGATCGTGCAGGCCGGCGCGTTCAGCGAGCACACCATCCGCTCGGTGGAGTACAGCGTCTGCGAGGACCCGTCCTGGATCGGTGACCTGTACGACTACGGGCACACCGCCCCGACGGTGACTGCCGCCTCGGCGACGGTCGGCGGACCCTGGCTGCGGGTGGAGCTCCCCCGCTCCAGCACCGTCCGCCTCACCCTGCGGCTCGACCTGCGCACCCGGCGGCCCTCCCACCGCACCCCGTTCGACGAGCACACCCCACGCAGCGCTTCGTGAGGCGCCGCTCGCGTGCGGCGCGCGCAACTGCGCCTGCCGGCGGTCTCGCATGCCGAGGAGCCGCCCCCGGCCATCGCGGCGGGGGCGGCTCGGGGTCATGTCACCTCAGCTGCGGCCCCACTTCTGGTTGGTGGCGCCGGTGCATGTCCACAACTGCACCAGTGTGCCGTTGGCTGTCCCGTAGGCGCTTGCATCCAGGCACAGGCCCGTCTGCACGTTGGTGATGCTGCCGTCCGAGTTGATGTTCCACTTCTGGTTGTTCTGGCCGTTGCAGTCCCAGATCACCGCCCGGGTGCCGTTGGCCGTACCGCTGGCCTCGTCGTCCAGGCACTTGCTGCCGTAGACCTGGAGTTCCTTTGCGCTGGTGAGGGTCCACTGCTGGTTCGAGCCGCCGTTGCAGTCCCACAGGGCGGTCTGCGTGCCGTTGGTCTGGCTGACATTGGGTACGTCCACGCAGCGGCCTGAGGCACTGCCGCGCAGCACGCCGCTGGTGCCTCCGCCGCCCGAGGTGGAGCCGCCGTAGCCGGCAGCGGTGATGCTGGCCTGGACCGCGCTCTCCGTGGCATCCGACGGGAAGCCGGCGGTGATCGCGCCCTCGAAGAACTCGCCCTGGCCGGAGACGCTGTTGTCACCACCGGTTCCCAGCAGCAGGGAGCTGTCGGTCTTCATCGGCGAGTAGCCGTTGGGTAGTCCGCCCGAATAGGTCGTGGTGAGACTTCCGCTGGCGGCATTGCCGTATTTCAGTGTGAAGTTGCTTGTTCCGTTGTTTTTCTCCCAGGCGCTCACGAACGGGAAGTGCACACCCTGGTTGTTCGCGTCGTGGTTGGACCCGCTCCCGGTGTGGAACATGCCGTTCTCCAGGTCGGCCTCGACCCAGGGACCGGTGCCGGTGCAGCCGCCGAACCAGCAGGCGTTGCCCCAGTAGATCGAGTTCATGGTGGCGTTGCCGGTGTCGGTGTGCGTGTTCTCACCGCTGCCGTAGTCGAAGCAGCACCACTGGTTGGTGAAGTTGGACGAGGTCACCATGTAGATGCCCTCGGGCTGCGAGCCGGTGGGCGCACCGCTGGCATGGTCGATCCGGTATCCCACGCCCTGCTTGACCTTGACCCCGAAGACGGGGTGGCCGCCCGCGGTGATCGGCAGCGCCGCGGCGTCGGCGCCCACGTCCGCCCCGTTCGCGCCCGGCCCCTTCCAGTAACCGCCCCAGGATATGGGCAGGTCGTTGTGGCGGGTGCTCTGGTCGTAGATCTTGCTGATGATGCATGAGGTACCGGCGCAGAAGGACGTCTGGGCCGAGGCGTCGGCGTATCCGCCCGCGGACAGCAGGCCCACGTCGTGATAGCTGTGGTCGGAGGCGCGCTGGACCTGGTAGAGCGGCCCGCTGTACGCCGCGAACAGCGCGCGGGTCGTGGAATGCGCCCCGATGCAGGGTGTGCCACCGGCAGCGTAGATGTCGCAGGGCAGGGACGAGGCCGCGGCGGCCGCCGGGCGGGCCGCGGCAACCTCCGCCTGAGCACTCGGGCCACTCGCTGCGGCCCGGCCGCCGAAGACAGCGGCGGCCATCGCCAGGGCCAGCAGGAGGATGAGCAGGGGTCTCGCCCGCCGTAGGCCGGCGGGTGGGAAGGTTCTGGAGCTGTGCATCGGCTCTCCTTCGGTTGTGGGGTGGTGCTCCCGCCGTGTCGGGCGTGCGTGTCACGCCCGGACGGCAGGACGCCGGTCCGGCGTTCGTGTCGGCGCGGCTCAGCCGGGGACCAGGGCGGTCCACTTCTGATTGGCCTGGCCGCTGCAGTCCCACAGTTGGAGCTGCGTGCCGTCGGTCGTGGAGGAGGCGGGGTCGTCAAGGCAGCGGCCGGACACCGGATTGCGGTAGGACCCGTTCACCGCCTGCCAGACCTGGTTGGCGCCGCCGTTGCAGGTCCAGATCTCGATCTTCGTCCCGTTGGCGGTGCCGCGCCCGGTGGCGTCCAGGCACTTCCCGACCGCGCGAAGCGTGCCGTCGGCGTAGGCGGTCCAGCTCTGGGCAGCGGCGCCGTTGCAGGTGTAGATCTGGGCCGGGGTGCCATCGGCGGCGCTGCCGTTCCTGACGTCGAGGCACTTCCCCGTGATCCCGGAGCGGACCGGCCCGGAAGCGGATCCGGAGCCGCCCAGCCAGCCGGCGCCGTCGGCCGCCTGGACACCCCGTCTGAAGGCGTCGGCCATCTTCTGGTAGCCGGTGTCGTTCGGGTGCAGGTAGTCGGAGAGGTCGGCGGTGGTCACCGCGCTCATGTCGACGTAGCCGACGTGCTTGCCCGCGGCCTGTTCGCTTTGCACGATGCCGGGGATGGCCTGGTTGTACGCGCCGCGGTACTGCTCTTCCGTCCCGCTGGTGGACACGACGAGGGAGGCGACCAGCACGGTGGCGCCCGGGACATCGCGGGTGATCTGGTCGACGAGCGACCTGAGCCGGGTGGTGGCCGTGGAGACCTGGTAATTCCCGTTCAGGTCGTTGGTGCCGATCTCCAGGGTGACGACATTGGGCTGGTAGCGAGCCAGGGCCGCGTCGGTGAGGGCGGCCACCTGGTCGATGCGGTAGCCGGAGTGCCCCTCGTTGTCCGGGTCGGACATCGTTCCGCCACGCAGCGATCCGACGAAGTCCAGCGGATGGCCGTCGGCCGCGAGCCCGTTGTACAGCGCGGCACGGTATCCGTTGCCCGTGCTGCTTCCGACGCCCCAGGTGATCGAATCACCCAAAGGCATGAGGCGCAGGGGTGTCGTGGACGCCGCGCTGGCAGCCGCGGCTGGTGCGGTCGACGCGATGCCCGGTAAGCAGAGTGTCGCGGCCAGGGCGAGCAGGAGGACGGTGAGAGGTCTTTTCATGAGGCTTCCTCGTCTGGTGAGGAGGGCGGACGCCCCGGATGAAGGGCAGGGCGTGCCGTCAGCGGTGGCACGTCGCAGCGGCGTCGGTTCGCACCGCGGAACCTGGATGGGTGACCGGGCCCACGGCTCCGGCATGCAGGCCTGAGACTGCCTACCCGGACAGCGGGGCGGCGGGGAACGGCTGACCAGTTGCCAGTTGGTGCTGACGACCGGTCATGGCTGCCGGACGTCGGCACGGTGATGCGATGCGCCGCCCTGGCGCGGAAACGGGGGCGGGGTCGGATGCGCTGCTGCTCTCACGGGGGACTCCTGCATAAGGGCCTGCGGCGCCGATTGTGAGCGCTCACAACCCTCGGTGTGGGGGGATTGCACGGAGGCGGGTTGCATACCCACTGCTCGGACAGCCGTGGCAGCGGGCCACGATGAGACTGACATATCCATGCGCCGAAACTCAAGAGCGCTGCACCGGGCCATCGGTGAGCCGGCGGCACAACCGCTCTCCGTGGGCTCGGAATTCGACCCGTTCCGCCGCGTCCACCATCAGAAGTGCCAGTTCACAGCGCCACGACATATGCGGCCGTCGGCAATCAGGGGTGGGGATGCCTCCCATCGGCACATCGCGAACTCCGCCTGATCGGCGAGCCCCGGTCGCCGTCTGTCCGTCACGCAGCAGACCTGACCGGACTCGATGTATAGGACAGCAGACACCACGGAACGGCCCGCGGACTCGTGGACGGCAAGCACGGCGAGGGGGGTTGACACCACAAGCCCGATGCAGCACGCTGCCGTCGTTCCGACGACAGACGCCGCCCCGAAAAACGGGCGTCTCATCGGGCAATATGTTAGCGCTCACATAGCGTCTGTTGCACTCGCACTTGGCTGCCCCCCACCTGCCAGGAGACCTGCGTGAACCTCAGAACCGCCCCTGTCGTATCTGCCCGCCGGCTCAGGGCCGTCCACCCATCGGCAACGGATCCGCCGCGATCACGCCGCTCCGTTTCCCGGCCGGCCTTCCGGACCAGCCGCTCACCCGTCCACGACAGCGCCAGCATGCGCGGTCCCACGGGACCGCGCCCAGAAGGGAGATCCGATGGATGACAGGCTCACACGAGGCGGTGCGCCCTCCCGGCGCGGCGGCATCCGCCGTGTCTGGGAATCGGCCCTGCGCCGGACCCGGTCGAATGCCGGGAATCACCCCGCCCAGACGCCGCTGCGCCGGCGGGCGGCTCTTCCGGCCAAGCTGGCAGCGGCAGCCCTGCTCGTCGTCGGCACCCTGGCCGGCGGTGCGGTGGGGGCCGGTACGGCACGGGCGGCCACCTCCGGGCCGTGTGACATCTACGCGTCCGGCGGCACACCATGTGTGGCGGCGCACAGTACGACGCGGGCGCTGTACTCGGCGTACAACGGACCCCTGTACCAGGTCAGGCGTGCCTCGGACAACGCCACGAGGGACATCGGACTGCTCAGCGCCGGCGGTTACGCCGACGCCGCCGCACAGGACTCCTTCTGCTCCGGCACCAGCTGCCTGATCACGGTCATCTATGACCAGTCCGGCCGCAGCAACAACCTGACCCAGGCGCCCGCGGGCGGCGCGGCCGGCGGTCCTGACAACCTCGCCAGCGCCACCGCGGCTCCCACCACGGTGGGCGGCCACAAGGCCTACGGCGTCTTCGTCGCCCCTGGCACGGGCTACCGCAACAACCACACCAACGGCATCGCCACCGGCGACAACCCCGAGGGCATGTACGCCATCTTCGACGGCACCCACTACAACGGCGGCTGCTGCTTCGACTACGGCAACGCCGAGACCGACAGCAATGACGACGGCAACGGCACGATGGAGGCCATCTACTTCGGCAACATCAAGGTCTGGGGCTACGGCTCGGGCAACGGCCCGTGGATCATGGCCGACCTGGAGAACGGCCTGTTCTCCGGCGTCAACCAGCACCTCAACTCCGGTGACCCCACCATCAACTACCGCTACACCACCGCCATCATCAAGGGCACCCACAACCAGTGGGCCATCCGCGGCGGCAACGCGCAGTCCGGCGGCCTGTCCACCTTCTACAGCGGCCCGCGCCCCAACGTCTCCGGCTACAACCCGATGCGCAAGCAGGGCGCCATCATCCTCGGCACCGGCGGCGACAACAGCAAGGGCGCCCAGGGCACCTTCTACGAAGGCGTCATGACCTCCGGTTACCCGACCGACGCCACCGAGGACGCCGTACAGGCCAACATCACCGCTGCCGGATACACCAACTCCTCCGGCAACGGTACGACCGGTGCGCTGCACGCGGTGGGTGCGGGCAAGTGCCTCGATGTGCCGAACTCCTCGACCACGCCGGGTACGCAGCTGCAGATCTGGGACTGCAACGGCCAGGCCAACCAGAGCTGGACGCGTACCTCCTCGGGCCAGCTCACGGTCTTCTCCGGTGGCAGCCAGCTGTGCCTTGACGCCTACAACCACCAGACCACCGCGGGCACCAAGGTCGAGACCTGGACCTGCAACGGCGGCGCCAACCAGCAATGGACCCTCAACTCCAACGGCACCGTGACCGGAGCCCAATCCGGCCTGTGCCTCGACGTCACCGGCGCCTCCACCGCCAACGGCGCCCTGGCAGAACTGTGGACCTGCAACGGCGGCAGCAACCAGCAATGGACGCTCGGCTGACACAAGCCGCCCTTCGGACACCACATCCACCAACTCGGACGGCCCGCCGGCGCACCCGGCGGGCCGTCCCCGTGCGAGCGCCGCGACCTCGACGCCCGAGGAGGAGCCGTGCGCTCATTGCCATCGAGTCGTCGGCGTACGGGCCCTCGCACGGAAGTCCGCCGACAGCGGTTCTGCCCGGGTGACAGATCAGCGCAGCCGTGGGGGGGGGGGGGGGGGGGGGGGGGGGGGGGGGGGGGGGGGGGGGGGGCGGGGGCGGCGCGGGGCCCCGCGG
>NZ_JBICTO010000036.1:0-5628 GCF_043197715.1 Streptomyces sp. NPDC049040 | reverse complement strand
CGCCGGCGGCCGCGCGCGCGCCCCCCCCCCCCCCGCCCCCCACCCCCCCGCCCCCCCCCCCCCCCCCCCCCCCCCCCCCCCCCCCCCCCCCCCCCCCCCCCCCCCCACGGCTCTCCTGTCGAAGCAAAGGGCCGGTGCATGCCCCATTACCCTGGGGTTCGCAGTACCAAGTGCCCTCAGGTGCGACCCATCCTTCGTACCAGCACCGAACGGCGGCAAACGGGTAGCAGCCGGCGCCGCCCCACGTGCACAGGAAAGTGAGCTGAACTGCCATGGCGCACAACGCCGACCTGAAGTCCCAGTACCTTGCCCAGATCCAGGCCGACCTGGAACGCACCACCAAGGAGAAGGAGCGCGTCGCCGCCGACCTGGCGGCGCTGCAGGAGCAGTTGGCGGGTCTCGAGCACGACCACGCACTGCTCGTCGGGGTGCAGCAGGCCCTGGCCGGCACGTCATCCGCGGCCGAGCAGGACGCCCGACCGGCAGCCGGCGCGCCTGCCGAGGTGCCGCAGACAGCTGTGCCCGGCCCCCGCACGCCCACGTCGGCTCCCCGGAAGCCCCGGCAGGCCACGCGCAAGACGGACGCCGCAGCCGGGCGGCTCGGCGCCGCAAAGAGCGACCCCGCGCACACACCTACGCTGGTGGAACTGGTCGTCGCAGAGCTCACCGGACACAACGAGCCCCGCTCGGCCGCAGAGATCGCCACCGCACTCGCGCAGACCCACCCCGGTCGGAAGATCCAGACCACCGTGGTGCGCAACACCCTGGAAGCGCTGGTCGCCAAGGGACAGACCCTGCGCTCCAAGCAGGGCCGGTCGGTGTTCTACTCGACGGCCGGAGCGGTCGCGGCGTCCGCTTCGACCGCCGCGACTGCCGCCTAGGGTCAGGCGGGGGGAGGCGCGGCCTTCGGGTGCCGGCGGGTCTGGCCTGGGCTGTTTCCGTCCGGTCCTGCCGGAACCACCGCCCTCATCCCTTGACTCCTGCGACCACGACCGCGAAGAATGGCCGCAGCCATGACAACGTTGTCGACGCGAGGAGATCCGCCGTGACGAGAGACCCCGCCGGACTGGGCAGAAGGCGCTTCACCCAACTCGCCGCCCTTGCCTCCCTCACGGTCGCAACACCGCTGTCGGTCGGAGCCGCGTCGGCGACTGCCCTGCCCACCGGCCAGGACCCGTCAGGCGCGGCGTCGGCCGCCGTGCCTGACGGCGTCGCCGCCGCGTACTACCAGGCGCTCCTGACCCACACCCGCTGGGCAGAGACTCAGTGGGACGCCAAGGCCGGCTACTACACACGCACCGACTACAACTTCGTGGTCGTCCTGGGCAACGCCGTCCTGCTGACGCGCGGCACCTACGACGCCGCGATCACGGGCATCGACGAGGAGACCCTGCGGTCGCACACCCTGGCCACGATCCGGCACTTCGCGGCGTCCAACCGTCTGACGGGCGGCACCGAGTGGGGGAAGACCCTCTTCTTCGACACCACTTTCCAGCTCTACTTCGTGCTCGCCGCACGTCTGCTCTGGGACCAGCTGGATCCGGTGACGCAGGGCCACGTCGACACGATCGTCCGCGAACAGGCGTCGTACACCACCGCGCTGGGGAGTGGCGACGACCCGGCGTCGGGCTCCTGGACGCCCGACGGCACCAAGGGGGGCTTCGTCGGCGACACCAAGCTGGAGGAGATGGGCGTCTACGCCCAGTCGCTGGCCCCCGGCATGGCCTGGGCCGCCGACGACCCGCGGTTCGGCGACTGGAGTGCGGCGTACGGACGGTGGAGCCGGAACGAGACCGGACTTCCGGCCGCGGACCTGGCCAACCCCGCCGTGGTCGACGGAGTCCCGGTCAGCGCGAACACCGCGCAGAATCTGTACGACACCTTCATCGTGGAGAACCACGGCTCTTTCGGCCCGCATTACCAGCAGGAGTTGTGGCGCACCTCGGGCCGCAACGCCGTGCACTTCATCACCGCGGGCCGCCCGCTGCCGGAGGTGCTCACCGCGCAGCCGAATGCCGAGCAGTTGTGGCGGACGCTGCTCATGGTGATGAGCGACGCGGGCGAGCCGCTGATGCCGATGGTCGCCGACCGTGAACACCTCTACGGGCGCGATGTCATCCCGCTGGCGTTCCTGGCGCAGGTGGCCGGGGACCGTGCGGCGGCCTGGGGCGAGGCCGCACTGGCCGCACGGCTGGCGCCGTACCAGGGGTATGCGCCGCTCTACCGGCTGGCGAAGTTCTCGGGCGAGGCGAAGTACGAGCCGGAGGCCCGTGCCGAGGTGGCGATCAGCTACCTGCTGCACGAGTGGCGCGCGGCCCACGGCGGCGTCGTCCAGCCGCTGTCGGACGCGGAGATGTTCCGTCGCGCGTCGGGCGTACAGGACTTCGGCACCGGTCCCGGTCTGGTGGCCCACCAGAGCGCGGCGGCCTGGGCAGGCTCGGTCAGCAAGCCGGGGTTCGTGAAGTTCGGCTGGCAACCCGCCCACGACGACTGGCTGTTCGCGCTGAGCGGCACCACCCCGATGTTCCTGCCCGCGACGACCGCGAAGGTACTCGCGCGCTCGGTGGCGACGTACCGGAAGGTCCGCGACGGGTTCGACGCGACCGCGACCGTGCTGACCCTGGACTCGGGAACCGCCGGCTTCACCACTCTGCCTTCCGGCGCCGTGGTCTACGCGACCAGCGGCACGGCCGCCGGTGAGGGTTCCCTGCGCGTGCAGAACCTGACCATGCCCGGCGTCTCGGGGCTCGACGGAGGCCGTACCTACACCGCGGCCGAGGGCAGCACACAGGTCGCCTCGCAGGACAGCGGCAACTCCGGTGTCGCGCCCGGCCCGCGGGTCGACGACCTCACCGTGCCCGGCGGCTCGTGGCGCTACGTGCGGATGCAGGGCCTCGCGGGCCACGCCACGTACGGCTACTCGCTGTACGCCTTCGAGGTTCGTGAGGGCTCGGACGGCCCGGATCTCGCACAGGGCGCGACGTGCACCGCCTCGTCGGCCGACACCGGAAAGGGCGCCGCGCTTGCGGTCGACGGCAATCCGTCGACCCGCTGGGCCGTCGCCGTCGCGGACCGGGGCCGCTCGGACAGTTGGCTCATGGTGGACCTCGGCGCCGCGCGCGCCTTCGACCGTGTGACGCTGCGCTGGGAGACGGCGGCGGCGCGCGCCTACCGCGTCCAGGGATCGGCCGACGGCCGCACATGGACGGATCTGCTCCGCTTCCCGCAGGCGGATCTCTCCAGCCGTGGCAACTGGCTCTCGGTCGACGGCCGGGCGGGCCTCGTCGTGCGGGGCGCGGCCAATCCGCTGTCCGTGTACGGCGATCTGGTACTGCTCTCCGACGGCCCCGCCGAGCCGCTGCTGGTGGAGGGCCTGCCGTCGGGAGACCCCGGCGAGGTGAAGGCGGCGGCCGCGCTGCCCGCACCGACAGCACAGGACCCGGCGGTGAAGGCCAGTACCGCGGGCGGGCACCTGAGCCTGTTCAACCTCTCCGCCGGCGCCGTCACCACCAAGGTGTCGGTCCCCGGGAACCGCTCCGACGTCACGCTCTACGCCGGGACGCAGCAGGTGACCGCGGAGGGCACCGACGTGACCGCGGAACTGGCCGGCGCCACCGCGGCGGTCGTCCCCGCCCGCTTCACCCTGACGTCCCTGACGGGCGGCGCGGTCCCCGCCGGTCTGCGGGTGGAGGTCGTCGACGCCGCGACATTGCGGATCAGCGGTCCCAGCGCGCGGCTGCTGGTCACCGCACCGTCGGGGGCAAGCGTCCGGGTGGACGTCCGACCGGGCCGGACGGCTCAGGTCAGCGTGCCCGGTGTCGCGGCGTACCCGCTCGCGGATGTCGCCCTCGGCCGCAACACCTTCCCGACCGCGCCGCTGCCCGCGGGCATGTCAGATCCTGCCGCGGCCGTCGACGGGAACCCGGCCACCTCGTGGCGGCCCGGCTCGGCGCACGGCCGGATGGTGGTGGACCTGGGCGCGCCGGTCGACGTGCGGGAAGTCCGTACCGCTTGGACCCCAGGGCACGTCCCCGCGGCAGCCGTGGAGTTCAGCACGGACGGGCTGACGTACCAAGCGGCGGGCGAGCTCAGGCGCCGCGGCCGTACCGCGGCACTCGGACTCGGGGCGACCGCCCGTTATGTGGCACTGGCCGTCACCGGCGGGCGTGACACGGACGCGCGGCTGGTGAGCCTGGAGGTCGTCCCGGACTGAGCGTGGCCCAGGACCGGGCGGGGCACACCGGTCGCCCGGTCTTGGGCCCCGCAGGACCGCGCGGCCGAGCAGCGCCCGCAAGGGCGGGACGTGATGTCCTGTGCCATGGTGATCATCGTGCTCGTGGCGAGGGCAACGGGCCTGGGTGGTGATGCGCCGGAGTGCGAGTGCGGAGAGGCACTCCGAGTCGTCGGCGCCAGGGCATCACCCCGCAAGCCCGGTCCGGTAGATCGTTGTCGACCGGTAGGGCTGCCCGGGGAGCAGCCATGCGGGCGGATAGTCCGGCCGGCGGGGCGAGTCGGGGAAGTGCTGGCTCTCCAGGGCCACACCGGAATGCCGCGGCAGCCGACGGGCCGCCGCGGCCCCGCCGGCCCCTGTGTCCCCGTCATGCCGGTCATCCGGAGTGTTGGCCGTGTACACCTGCAGTCCCGGCTCGGTGGTCAGGCACTCGATCACGCGTCCGGTCGCCGGATGGCCCAGCACTGCCGCGAGGCGAAGTCGGCCGGCCTGCCCCCGCAGGACCCAGTTGTGGTCGTAACCGCCCCCGGCGAGGGCGAGTTGCTCGTCATCGAAGCGGTCGAGCACATCCGCGAGCTTGCGCGCGGTGGTGAGGTCGAAAGGGGTGCCCGTCACCGGTCGCGGCGGTCCGGGCAGTGGGATCAGCTCGGTGTCCACGGGCGTATAGCAGTCGGCCGCGACGTACAACTCGTGGTCCCGCACGCTCCCCCGGGTATCGCCGGAGAGGTTCCAATACGCGTGGTTGGTGAGATTGAACGGTGTCGCCGCGTCCGTCGTGGCCGAGTAGTCGAGCCGCAGCTCCCCCGCGTCGCTCAGGCTGTAGCGCACCATGACGTTCACGGTTCCGGGAAACCCCTGGTCGCCTGCCGGGCTGACGAGGCTCAGCGCGACGCCCGCGTGCTCGGCGGAGGTGAACGGGCGGGCCTTCCAGACCTGGAGGTCGAAGCCGTTCGCGCCGCCGTGCAGGGTGTGGCCGTTCTCGTTGACGCTGAGCTGGAAGGAGCCGTCGGGGCCCGGTACCCTGCCGTGCGCGATGCGGTTGGCGTAACGGCCCACGGTGGCGCCGAGATACCGCGCGACGGTGAGCTTGTCCTCGACGCTGTGCGGAGTCAGTACGACATCGGCCCGCTGCCCTGTGCGATCAGGGAAGGACAGCGCGTGCAGGCTTGCCCCGAGTGTGAGGACGTCGGCGCGGACCGTGCCTGCGGCGAGTCGCCAGCGGTCGACGCTACGGCCGTCCGCGAGCGTCCCGGCGGGTGAGCAGGTGACGTCGGGCATCAAGGGTCTCCGGGGATCCGTCGGGGTCACAGGCCGCGTGCGAGGTGGTAGTAGGCCTGGTTCCAGCGGATCTCCTGGGTGAAGCGGCGGATGTCGGTGTCATGGTCGATCATGAGGAG
>NZ_JBICTO010000035.1:0-27254 GCF_043197715.1 Streptomyces sp. NPDC049040 | reverse complement strand
CCAACCCCAAGCCCTACATCTGGACCAAGACCGCAGAGGACATCCTCGAACGCCTCGCCGGATATCTGAAGCGAATTCCCGACTCAGAAGACTAGGGCCTGTTGCCAAAGTGGATCTTGAATTGCGATGATCATGTTGTGGCGCGAGGGGATCTGACGGACTGGCAGTGGGCTCGGCTGGAGCCGCTGCTGCCGGTAGGGAAGAGGCTGGGCAGGCCGCGGACGTGGGCGCGTCGGCAGCTGATCGATGGGATACGGTGGCGGACCCGGGCGGGCACCCCGTGGCGGCACGTCCCTGAGCGATACGGCCCGTGGGACCGGATCTACGACCTGTTCCGCCGGTGGCAGCGGGACGGCACCTGGAAGCGGATCCTGGAGCAACTGCAGGTTCAAGCCGACGCGCAGGGTCTGATCACCTGGGACGTGAGCGTGGACTCGACTGTCTGCCGGGCTCACCAGCACGCCGCTGGCGCGCGTAAAAAAGGGATCTGCAGCGCGAGCCGCCCGGCGGGACCGACACCGAGCCTGTGGGGCTCAAATATAGGAATCGGTCTCTGGTCAGCGGCTTCGTAGCGATGTCAGCTGGCGATCTGGTACTCGTTGATGAGTCCGTCGAGGACCGGTGTGCGGTGGACGCGGTGCTTGGCGAGGTCGACGGGGCCTGGGGGCGCGGATTCAGCCTGCGATGGACAGAGCTGGCTCAAGGAGCGGTGGGGGCGGTGTTCGTTGTAATGTCCCGGGTACCTGGTGAGGGTTCGGTGCAGGTGCTGTTCGTTGAGGATGAGCGTCTGGTCGAAGAGCTCGCGGCGTAGGGTGCCGATGAGCCTCTCGCAGTGTGCGTTGGCTTTCGGAGCCTGAGGCGGACTTTTCAGGACGCGCACGCCGGCGGCGCTGAAGACCGCGTCGAATTGTCGGTGAACTGGCTGCCGCGGTCACGGATCAGATACTTGTGACCCATGGCGTTCATGTCGTGGTCCATGAGGAAGTTGCGGGCAGCCTGGGTTGTCCATGGGCCGGTGGGGTTGGCGGTGACGCCGAGCAGGTGGGCGCGGCGGGTGCCGTGTTCGAGCAGGACCAGGGCGTAGATGCGTGTGAGGTTGATGGTGTCGACGTGCAGGAAGTCGACGGCGAGGATGTGCTCGGCCTGGGCTTGGAGGAACTGCTTCCAGGTCGGTCCGCTGCGACGTGGGGCGGGGCCGGCGCCGTACTGCTTGAGGGTGCTCCACATGGTGGAGGCCGGCATTTTGTGGCCGAGGCGGGTGAGTTCGCCGTGGATGCGCCGGTGGCCCCATCCCGGGTTCTCTGCAGCCATGCGCAGGATCAGGGCTTGACTGCGGCAGCTGTCGGCGGGCGGCCGGGACGGCGGTACTGGCTGTAGTCCCACTTCTTCGCTACGAGTTTGCGGTGCCAGGCCAGCAGCGTGGCAGGGGAGATCGGGAAGACCTGAGCCCACCGGTGGCGCGGTATCAGACGTGAGAGCGCAGCGAACCACAGGCGGTCGGCTGGTTCGTAGCGCACGCGCGGAATCTGTCGACGCAGAACCGCGTTCTCGTGCCGCAGCACCAGCAACTCCGCATCTTTGGAGACCTCTCGGCGTAGGCGCAACGTGGGCAGCGACAGTAGACGGCGGGTGACGGCGTACAGCGTGGACAAGATCACGCAAACTGAACAGCGGCCACGACCATGCGCGCGGCGGGCAACGGTCTGCCCCTCCCTTCTACTCTCTGCCAACCACCCGGTGAAGACAAGACTGCAATTTTTGCTCTCAAACCCGGACACTCATCACCGGGCGGAGGTCTACGCCGCTCTCCGACGGGAGGACGATCATGTCAGAAATCCGGGATCCGCATGGCAGCCTGCAGCGCACTCTGTGGATCGGCGGCGCACAGTGGTCCGGCAAGACCACCGTGGCAGAAATCATCGCCAAGGAGCATGGCTTGACGGTGTATCACTACGACTATCACGACGCGCGCGGCCACCAGGATCGCCGGATCGCGCGCCGGGTCGCCCTGGGCGAGCCCGTGGGAGACCCCACCCCGGACCATGTCTGGGTGGAACAGAGCCCGAAGGAGATGGCCTCCGAGACGCTGGCCGGCTTCCCGCTCCGCTTCGAGTGGGCGTTGGACGACCTGCGCGCACTGTTCACCGTCCGGCCAGCGATCGCTGAGGGATGGGGACTGCGACCGGAGCTCGTCGCGCCGCTGCTCGACTCGCTCCGGCGAATGGTCGTCCTCGTCCCCACCGAAGACTTCCGCCACCACCAACTCCACACCCTTCCGCGTGCAGGAGCCCTCAGCGTCCCTGTCTCCAACCCAGCCCGCGCCCAAGCCAACCGCATCGCCCGCGACCGGCTGATCGCCGAGGATGCGGCACAGAACGCCCGCCGCCTCGGCATCCGCGTCATCGAAGTCGACGGCACGCTCAACGCGACGGCGGTGGCGGCGGAGGTGGCCGAGCACTTCGCCCCTTACCTGGGTGCGGCGACAGCTGCGTGAACGCTAGGGACAAGCGGCCTTCCACTCTTGATCGCCAGGACGCTGCCTAGACCAGCAGCGTCTCCGCGGGCAGGACACCGTCCCAGCGGTTGCGCCCGCCGCCGGCGTCCTGGGCGCCGGCCTGCTTGCCCGCCGGACGCACCGCAAGAACCCGGACCAGAGCTGGTTGCTGGCCGCGTGGTGGAGGGGGAGTGGAGGGGGAGGTTGCGCAGGCCGGTGTCGCGGGCGCCTCGGATGCGGTCCTCGGCGCGGGCGCGTTGGCGGTGGCGCAGTTCGAGTGCGGCGATCGCAGTTCCGGTGGTGTTCGTTGCGAAGCAGGTCAGGCGCATACCGGCGGCGTCGGTGAACCGCAACTGGGCGCCGGGATGCAGTCGTTCCTTGCGGACGATCAGCCGCATCCCCGCGGGCCAGCCCTTGAGGACGTCGCCAGCCACTTCGGCGACCCAGGCGCCGTCGCGGAGCTGGCCGTCGGGTTCACGGCCCGGGGCCCATGCCGGGGCCGGATCTGCGGCACGGCGTGGTGGACGGCATCGGTGATGGTCATCCCGACGGAGTAGGACAGCCACCGGCTGCGTGCGGTGAGCCAGTTGAGGAACTCGTGGGTGCCGCCGGCGGAGTCGGTGCGGATCAGGGTCGAGCGGCCCCGCCGGTGCTGTTTGGGTAGTTGGCCCAGGGCCAGTTTGGTGGTGGTGATGTGGTTGGCGGCGGTGTTGCTGCCGGCGTTGCCGGGCCGCAGTACGGCGGCCACGGGCTCCCCGGAACCGGCTGGGCCGTGGTCGACGAACGCGACCAGCGGATGATGCTCGAAGGTCTTCTTCCATGTCGCGGTTGCGTCCTGTTTGTCGGAGTGCGCCAGGACCAGAACACCGTCGATGTCCACGATGACCTGCCCGTCCGCGTCGGGGGCGTCGGCGCCGGCAAGTTTCCAGACGCGCTCGCGGACTTCGGCTCTGGTCCGACGGATCGCTGCCAGTGCGCGGGGACCGGTCCCGGCCAGAGTCTCGATCAGCCGTGAGACAGTCGGATCGGAAGCCACCGGGCCGAACAGTGCCGGTTCGACCCGCAGCAGTGCCACGTCCGACAGGCAATCACCGCCCAGTGCCACCGCCACAGCGGTCCAGCAGGATCTTGCCCGGATCGTGCACCGCCCGCGGCTTGCGCCACGGCGCCAGCGCCACCGATATGGCCGTGTCCAGACCCGTCTTGCGGACGGTCTCCACCAGCAGCACCCCGCCGGCCTGCGAGACCACCCCACCCCCGTCGCCCCGGACGCGGACGGGCGGATACGACCCGATACTCTTCTTCACCTGGGAAGTGCCTCTTTTGCTACCACGTACAGGACCTTCAGCAAGTCCTGTCGTTGCAGCTCAGAGGCACTTTCTGCTTTCTTGATCACCTGCCGGACACCGGCCCTCGTGGAAGCCCAAGGTTAGAGGTCCTAACAGAAGCCGTTGACGTGTGACTGTGGGCTTGGATGCTCGTTGGGCTGTCCGTGGGAATCAGGAACTCTCGTCCGTGGATCGTGTCGGACGAACTCTGGTCGCTGGTTGCGCCGTTGTTGCCTGGGCCGGGCCCGAAGGTGGTTGCGGGGGGGCCGAGCTTCTCGCGAAGCTGCGAGCGGCCAATCAGCTCGACTGGTCCCGGGCGGTGATCGACTCCAGTCACGTCAGGGCCGCTCGGCGAGGCCCAAAAGCGGTTCCAGCCCGGTCGACCGCGCACGTCCGGGCAACAAGCACCACGTCCTCGTCGACGGGCAGGGCATCCCGCTCGCGGTGTCACTGACCGGCGGGAACCGCAACGACGTCACGCAGCTGCTGCCTCTCCTCGCCAAGGTCCCGTCCGTTCGGGGCCCGGTGGTCGACCGCGGCGGCGGCCAGACACGTGCTCGGTGATCGCGGCTACGACCACGACAATTACCGCCGACTCGTCTGGGCACAGGGTGTCAGGTCGGTGATCGCCCGCCGCGGTGTTCCGCACGGCTCCGGGCTCGGAGTGCACAGGTGGGTCGTCGAGCGCACTATCGCCTGGCTGCACGGCTTCCGGCGTCTTCGCGTCGGCTGGGAACGACGCGACGACATCCACGAGGCCTTCCTCGGCGTCGCCACCTGCCTCATCACCCACCCACCGGCACGTCCAACGCCTTTGTTAGGACCTCTAAGGCGTGTCCGACGCCCAGGTGAGCGAGGGCGAGAAGGATCGGCGGCCAGCGCTCAGCCTCCACCAACGGGAATTGGTGGCACGGCGGTGCCGCCTCAGCTGATCCGCGAGTCCACCGGGTGGTGTCGGGGACTTGCCTTAGCGTGTCCTGGTGAATGTGGATGATCTTTGTCGGCAGTAGAGGAACCACGGCGGTGTCCTGCGGCGGCTCGTGGACATGCCTTCATGTCCGGCGCAGGTGATGGCATCGCAAGTGAGGATCAGGCACAGCCGGAGACCGGCGATCAAGACCGTGACCTGGCCGGATGATGTATCGGCAGCTGTAAGGTCAGTGGGTGGAGGGGCCGCCCGGACCCTCATACCGGTAGGGAATCCATCGGTACCCGGGTGCGAACTCCACGTACCCGGCCCCAAGGCCGAATGCGGCGTGGAGGTGGTCGGAGAGGACAAGGCCCGGGATGGTGCCATCGCGGAGTTCCTCCGCCCATTCGGTCCGGAGCTCTTCGAGGTCGACGAAGTCCTCCGGGTCCCAACCCACTCTGGCCGCGACGTAGCCGTCGAATCCCGCCAGCATCCGGTAGAGCTGGTGGGCGATTTCAGTCAGCTCAGCTGCCGTGAGCTGGAATCGCGGCAGGCTGCCATCGGCGAGACTCCCGGAGGCGACGGCCACCGGCAGGATCGAGAGTTCGACGTGGCGCTCGACCGTTCGCAGCATCGGCCGGTGAAGAGGGATGCGGTGGACACCTGCGCAGAGCACGAATGGCACCGGGTCCTTCAGCGCGGCCGTGCGTGCGGCTTCGATGTCGGCCCCGAAGTTCACTACTAGCTCGAAGCAGTTCGCCATAGGTGTGGCCCTCCCGGTTCCACTGGTGAGTCCGATGCTGCTGCGCTCCGTCATCCTGCGGAGTGCCCCCCGGCTGGCAGTGGATGGCGCCACATGACCGCCACTCTCGCCCCGCCACGAAACCATCACTCTAGCGGGGGAGCGACGAAGGCCGGCTCACCTCGGCCGACAAGTGAACCTCGACAACCAAGATCGTCCGTTGAGGTGACGCACTCTCACCTCAACGACCAGAAGGCTGCTCTGCATCGCTGTCTCCTCGTGTGGGTCTGTCAAACGAGCGATGTAACCGGGTTGTTGGGGTTACTGGCGGGCTGCTGAGAGTCGGCCGTCGAAGGTGATGTCGAAGGCGTTCAGGGCGGTCTTCCAGCGCATGGTCCAGCGGGCCTGGCCTTTGCCGGTGGGATCGAGCGACATGATGGCCATGGAGACGCATTTCAAGGCCGCGGTCTCGTTCGGGAAGTGGCCGCGGGCCTTGACCGCCCGCCGGATCCTGGCGTTCACCGACTCGATGGCGTTCGTGGTGCAGACAATGCGACGGATCTCGGTGTCGAACCGGAGGAACGGCGTGAACTCCTCCCACGCGTTCTCCCAAAGCCGGACAATCGCCGGATACTTCCTGCCCCATGCGTCGACGAACTCCGCGAACCGATCGAGTGCGGCTTCCTCGGTCGGGGCGGTGTAGACGGGCTTGAAGAGCTTGGCGATCTTGTCCCAGTCCTGGCGGGCGGCATAGCGGAAGGAGTTCCGCAGCAGGTGGACCACGCAGGTCTGGACGGTGGTGCGGGTCCAGACGGCCTCCACCGCGTCGGGCAGGCCCTTCAGCCCGTCGCAGACGAGCATGAGGACGTCGTTCACGCCGCGGTTCTTGATCTCGGTGAGGATGTGCATCCAGTGCTTGGCGCCCTCTCCGCCGTCGCCGGCCCACAGCCCGAGAATGTCCCGCCGGCCCTCGACGGTGACGGCCAGGGCCACGTAGATCGGCCGGTTCGCCACGGCGCCGTCGCGGATCTTCACATGGATCGCGTCGATGAAGATCACCGGATGGACCGGGTCGAGGGGCCGGTTCTGCCACTCGGCCATGCCGTCGATGACCTTGTCGGTGATCGTGGAGATGGTCTGGCGGGAGACCTCGGCGCCATGGACCTCGGCCGGATGGGCCTGGACCTCACCGGTCGTCAGGCCCTTCGCGGACAGCGAGATCGCCATCTCGTCCACGCCGGCTAGGGGTCAAGGGGTCGCAGGTTCAAATCCTGTCGTCCCGACCAGCGTTTTCGCAGGTCGGAGGCCGTTTCCGCAGAGATGCGGGGGCGGCCTTTTCGTGTGTCGTGGTCGTTGTGAGCGCGTTGTGAGCGCAGGAGTTTTCCTGGGTTGGTGGCGTAGCCGACCCGGTGGTTCAACTGGCCTTCGGCCGTGAGGTTCGTGTGGTGGCGCGCGGGTTGTGGGTGCGGATGGTGTGATCCCGCGGTGTGCGCGAGCCTCGGGCTTGGTGGGGCTGGCTGAGTGTGAGGGCGTGGTCGATGGTGTCGACGGCGTCTCGTGCGGCCTGGGTGGTGAGGTGGCCGTAGATGTTGGCGGTGGTGGACAGGGTGGAGTGCCGCAGTGTCTTGGAGACCACGGGGAGGGGGACGCCGGCGGTGATGGAGATGGTCGCTGCGAGGTGGCGCAGGTCGTGGACGGTGGTGCGGGGGACTCCGAAGTCGCGGCAGAGGTGGTGGAAGTGGTTGAGGACGTAGGCGGGGTGGAGGGGCTGTCCGTCGGGGCGGTGGAAGACGTAACCGCCGTGGTCGGTGAGGGAGCGTGAAGTGCGCTTGTCTTTGGCGCGGTGGCGTAGCGCTGTGGCGACGCGTGGGGATATTGCAACCCAGGCCTTGCTGGAGCGTGTTTTGGGTGCGGTGAGGATCAGGCGGTTGTTGTCGACGGCTGAGAGTGTGTGGCGGACGTAGAGCACTTGTTCGCGTAGGTGGACGTCGTCCCAGTGCAGGGCGAGTGCTTCGCCTTTGCGGATGCCGGTGCCGATCAGGACTTCGACGAGGTCGGCGAAGGTGGGGTCTGCTGTGTGGCAGTTGTCCAGGAATTGGATCGCGTCGTGGACGGTCCAGATCTGCCGTTCTGCGGCGGCGGGTCTCGGGATGGCCGTGGGGCGGGCGGGGTTGTGGGGGAGGCGGTGGTGGCGGACGGCGTCGCCAAGTGCGCTGGAGAGTGTGGCGAGGCAGCGGTGAACGGTGACCTTCCCTCGCCCTGCGGCGAGTTGGGTATGAGTGAAGGCGGCGATGTGAGAGTGGCTAAGGTCATCGAGCCTGACAGTGTCCAGCGCGGGGATGAGGTCGTGGGTGACGTAGTCGCGGTAGCGGACGTAGGTGGTCGGTTTGAGTGTCAGCTCAATGTCCTTGAGCCAGGTGGTGAGGTAGTCGGCGACGGTCTGGTTGGGGTCGGCGTTGAAGCCGGCGGCCTGGCTTTCACTCATCCGGCGTAGGGCGGACCGGGCGGCGTCGGCGGTGGGGTAGCCGCCGCGGCGGATGTTGTTGCGCCGGTGGTCGGGGGAGGGGAGATCGAGGGAGAACGTCCAGGTGCCGTGACCGGGGTCGGCGGCGAGTGTGGGGCAGCGGGCTCCAAGCTGCTTGCCGCTGGTGTCGCGGCAGCCGCACCTGCGGTATACATGCCCGGTCTGGGCTGTGGAGCGCATCGTGATCACTTCTCACATGGTCGTGCGTACAGCCACGACCATGCCCGGAAGGCGTCAGCAGGCGGTGAGGACCTGAGCTCACTTTGCACACACATGAGGGTCGAATGGTGACCTGACCTGCGCTGATCCCTGTCGTGGCGACAAGTGCCGCAGCCTGCACCGTATCGATCTGGCGGGCGCACTTCTTGGCGCGCCGCAGGGCCGCGGGCAATTGCGTCGGGGTTGCGCAGTCGAGGATTTGCCATCCGCGCAGATTGGTCCGTGCCTGAACATTCTGTGATGCTGACTTCACTCTGAAGGTTTTCACATGTGAGGCAGTGTGTGCCCCTGGCTGTAAAGAATCAATGAGGCGATGACTTGTATGATGAGGTTCTCTCGGCACTCGCCGGATCGGCAGATCCGCCGATCCGGTGAACGGTATGGCCGATTCCGGGTGTCTCGGCCGGCGGCGTCTGCGAGCGTAGAAGTCGTGAGCTTCTTCGACGCCTTTCCGAAGCTGCCGCCCTCGCCTGAGCCCCGGCGGGAACGCCGCCGCCCGTGGCATCAGCGCGACCACGTGCTGCCCGCGTCCGTACCCGGGGATGCGCTGGTGGTCAGGACCGAAGCGGCGGCGGTCTGGGTGGGCGCGCTGCGGGCCTACCCGAACGGCTTCGCCTTCATCTTGCGGGCGGTGCGGCGGGAGGTGCCGGGCGGCGGTGCCCGGCAGGGGCGGCCGTTCCCGGATCCATGGCCCGATCCGTTCCGGTCGGCCGACCGGAACACCGGGCTGCGGCTCGGGATTCAGTACGCTGATGGGCGGCGCGCGGCGACCGGGGAGGGGATCGGCCGGTCACTCGTGGCTCCGGCCGGCCCAGAGGACATCTGGATGCTCGAAGGCGGTGGCTCCGGAAATGAGTTGACTTGGCAGTCGGAGTTTTGGGTATCCCCGCTGCCTCCGGAGGGCCCGGTGACCCTGGTGGGCGTCTGGCCAGACGCCGGAGCGTCCGAGCAGCGGGCCGAACTTGACGGCACCGCGATCCGGGCCGCCGCTGCCCGAGCGGTCGAACTCTGGCCGCAGGACGAATACGTGGACGACCGCCCGGGCTACACTTTCGGCACGCTGGTCGTAGGGGGACCTGGCGAGGACGACGACCCGGTTGCGGAGTGACGGTGACGGTCGGCAGCGCCGGGGCGGTGGCCGGACCCATTGTGCGGTGGGGCGTGCTGTTGCACAGCCAGAGACCGGCGATCGAGACCGCGACCTGAGCGGATGAATTACCGGCACCCGCATTCCTCCGCCTGGGACAGCAGCAGAAGCAGTCGGTGGAGCCGGCTGAAGGTCAGACAGAGTACGCGTAAGTGCTATGCGGTCTGCGACATGCGTGATCACCTGGAACTGCGAAGGGCTTGGTCAGGGGCCATGCGGCAGTTTCGGGCCCCTTGTCCTTGCCGAAATCCTCGTCCGTGCAGGTCAAGCGGCATGTTGGTACTCGTGGAGGATGCCGCCAAGTCGGTCGCGTTTTCGTATGTCGAGGCGGGCGATCTGCTCTGGGTCGGTGATCGGAGCGGGTAGTGGGTGCAGTGGACGGGCGTTGGCGATGCCCTGATGCGGGCGGTGCTCGTTGGGTCACGCCCGCTGGAGTGGTGTATCGACGGCCACTCGGTGATCTTGTTCTGAGGCTATGCGGTGAGTTCGGTGGGCAGGGTTGTCTCGTCGTTTTCTGACCCGTTCGAGTGGGTTCGGGTTTTGGTGAGGAGTTCGCGGCTCATGTAGCGGCGGGCTTCGGTCCACTCGTCGTTCTGCTCGGCCAGGACGGCACCGACCAGGCGGATGACGGCGGTGCGGTCGGGGAAGATCCCGACGACGTCGGTGCGGCGGCGGATCTCCTTGTTCAGCCGCTCCTGCGGATTGTTGGACCAGATCTGCCGCCAGATCTCACGGGGGAACGCGGTGAACGCCAGCAGGTCGCCCTGGGCGGCGTCGAGATGGCCGGCGGCCTTGGGGAACTTCGCCTCCAACGCATCCAGGACGTGCCGCATCTGGGCGTGGACCGCGTCGCTGTCGGGCTGCTCGAAGACCGTCCGCAGCAGGGTCGCCACCCACGGCTGGGCCGATTTCGGAACCTGGGACAGCAAATTCCTCGCGTAATGGGTGCGGCAGCGCTGCCAGGAAGCACCCGGAAGCACCGCTCCGATGGCGGCCACCAGGCCGGTGTGGGCGTCGGACACGACGAGCTGGACACCGCCCAGTCCGCGGGCGGTCAGCGAGCGCAGGAACGCCAGCCAGCCCGCACCGTCCTCGGCGGTGGCCACGTCCAGGCCGAGGATCTCGCGGTGCCCATCCGCATTGACGCCGACCGCGATCAGCGCGTGGACGTTGACGATCCGACCCTCTTCGCGGACCTTCTGGGTCAGGGCGTCGACCCAGACGAACGCATACGGGCCGGCGTCCAGCGGCCGGTTGCGGAACGCGGCCACCTGTTCGTCCAGGTGCTTGTCCATCGCGCTGACCTGCGACGTCGACAGTTGCGTGACGCCAAGGGACTCGGCGAGTTTCTCCACCCGACGAGTGGAGACACCCAGCAGGTATGCAGTGGCGACCACCGAGATGAGGGCCTGCTCGGCCCTGCGGGGGCGTTCCAGCAGCCAGGCCGGGAAGTAGCTGCCTTGCCGCAGTTTCGGGATCGCGAGTTCGACGGTTCCGGCGCGGGTGTCCCACTCGCGCGGGCGGTAGCCGTTGCGGTGGTTGACGCGCTCGTCGCTGACCTGCCCGTACTCGGCGTTGCACATCGCGTCGGCCTCCGCCGACATCAACGCGTCGGTGAACGTCTTGACCATCGCGCGCAGCAGATCCGGACTCGCCGCGGCGAGGTTGTCTTCCGTCAGGGCGTGCAGGGGCAGACTGTCTGGTGCGGTCATCGTGCCGATCTCCTTCGAGGCTTCGACACTTCGAAGATCAGCCGGTGGCCGTCTCTCTATGCGGGCACCATCCCGGACGCCGGAGCAAACCCCCGGATCAGGTCCAACCCGCTACACCACTTCCAAGGACGCAACCGCTCGTTGTAGAAGTGCTCGAACTCGCGGAGCGCGTGGAGGAGGTGTCGGTGGTTCCAGATGAGTGTGCGGTCCAGCAGTTCTCGTCGGCAGGGGTCCACCCAGCGTTCCATGATCGCGTTCATGCGCGGTACGCGTACGCCGCTGAGGACTACCTCGATGCCTGCGTCGGCGAGGATGGTGTCGAACAGGGCAGGGAACTTGCCGTCCCTGTCCCGGATCAGGAACCGCGCTCGGCTGCACGTGTCCTCAAGGTCCATGACGAGGTTCTTCGCTGTCTGCGTTACCCAGGGCGCGGTGGGGTGCGCGGTGGCGCCCAGGATGCGGATGCGGCGGCTTGCCTGTTCGATCACCGCGAATACGTGGAGTCGGGCTCCTGACAGGGTGACGGTTTTGAAGAAGTCGCAGGCCAGGAGGGCGGTGCCCTGGGAGCGTAGGAAGTTCGCCCAGGTGCTCGACGCCCGCTCGGGGGCTGGCGGGATGCCGGCGTCCTTCAGGACTTCCCAGACCGTGGATGCGGCTACTTTCACTCCGAGTACCAGCAGTTCGCCGTGCAGGCGCCGATACCCCCATGTGGGGTTCTCGCGGGCCAGGCGCAGGACGAGGGCGCGGATGGAGCGGACGGTTCGCGGTCGGCCTCCGCGCCGGGGCCGGGATCGAGCGGCGTGCCGGTGGGCGACCAGGTCACGGTGCCAGCGCAGGATCGTGTCCGGGCGCATCAGCAGCCGCATACGTCGAAGCACGTCCTTCGGGGTGCCGTGCAGGATCGCTGCCAAGAACGCTCGATCGCTTGTTGCGAAGCGGACTCGTTGCCCGTTCAGCTGTCGCTGCAGTACCGCGATTTGATGTCGTAGGGCCAGGATCTCTGTGTCCTTGTCCCGGTCGGTCATGGGCAGCAGGCGCCGCATCGCGAAGGCGTTCGTCACGCCCAGGTAAGCGAGTTTCCACAGCACGAAGGATCATCATGCCGAGGTCATCGACACCCTGCCAAAGCCCCGGGTCGTCCTCCGTACGAGGCAGCCCGGTGATCGCGCACGTCGGCTCTGAGCAGCACGGATGAGGTAATCGGCAAGGACAACGGCGGTCCCGGTCCCGCAGCACCCATTCACGCAGCGTCGCCCCGTTGATGCCCAGGTCAGCGGCGATGCCTTGTACGTCGCCCCGAGCATGGACTCGTACAGGGCCACCGCATCGGCCCTGAACTCGTCCGAGTAGTCCTTCATCGCCATCGGCGGTGTTCTCGCTTCGTCCGGATCAAGCAGACCCAGTATCAGCGTGTCCACCACTCAGGGCGAAGGCCCCCTGTCCCCGCAATCGGTAGGACACGTCATGATGGGCACTGACGGTCCATCGTTACTGGGGGGATCATGAAGGCTGCAAGTGCGCACGCCATCAGGGCCGCGGGCTTGGCGGCAGTGCTGTTGGTGGTGGCGAGCGGGTGTGCGGGAGACACCGGCGATGGCAAGTCCGCGGGGGGAGAGCCGCCGAGGTCCACCACCGCCGCGGGCGCTGCCCCTTCCCGCGCCTCAGCGACGCCGACGCCTGCACCGGTGCCCAGTTTCGCGCCCGCGCCCGCGCCTGCGCTGACCGTGAAGCAGCTGGAAGCGCTCACCTTCCCGAAGGACGCCACTCCGGGGACGTACGACATGCCGGTAACGGCTTTGAATCCTCCCGACGCCGGAGGTACCTTGCGTCCGCCCGTCACGCCCGTAGCGTGCCAGGATGTGTTCGAGATCATCAGGGGAGAGGCTGCCACCGTCGGGGTCTCCCAGCTGATCAACTGGAAGGACGACATCTTCCCCGGGGGCACCATACTGGCGGCCTACCCGCCCGGAGGTGCCAAGAGCGTGTTCCGGGCACTTCAAGCCGATCTACCGCTGTGCCGCAGTGTCTCCGGCGTCGACCCGGGCGGTAATCGGTTCACCAACCGCATTGTCGTGGTGCCGGCCCCGGCCGTGGGCGACCAGGCGGTGCGGTTCCAGGAAGTGGCCAAGGTGACGGGCGGGCAGCTTCGTTACACCGAGCACACGGTCGTGCGGAGCGGCGAGACCATCGTCGCCTTCGTCATGGCCGACGTCGACCGGCAGACCCCTTTCCCACCGGGCCTCGTCGCCCAGCAGGTACAACGCCTGGCCACCGCCCAACACGGGTGACAGCCCGCACCGGCCCGTGACCGGCACTCCTCCACGGTCCGGGTGGGCACCTGTTGCCTGGTGCGGGCCAGAGGTGGCTGCCATCACCAACAACTCCGCGGGGTCACCAGACATCACCGTCGCATGTCACGCAGCGTCTCCCGTACCACCTGCCGGCCGTCCTCCGGGCTGTTGGCCCGTGTACGACGGCCCGGTATCCCGGCACGCTGCTCGCTCCGGGCGGGGCGATCGAGCTGCCTGGGCCTGCTCGTATCATTCGGGTTGGGTACTGCATGTTCCCGCCCGACAATCCTGGAGACTGCGCACGTGAAGCACGTTTCTTCTTCTCGCGTTGCGGCTGCGGCCGCCGTGGTTCTGGCCGCGGGTACGGCTGTGAGCGCACCGTCATCGGCTGCAGCGGACACCCCGCCCCCTGCGGCGGGCATCTCCGTCGGTGACGCCCAGATCGACCTCTACGGCGACCCGGGAAGTCTCGATCTCACCGTGGCAGAGCCGACGGCGACTGACGCATACATACGCCTGGAGTTCTCGGGCGGCGCCAATCGCCTGCGGATCACCGACGATGCGGGCACGGTCCTGCCCATCGCCATCAGCGCCGGCGAGAACCCGACCCTCACTGTCGGGACGGAGGACAGCGACCACAACGGCATCCCCGGCGCACCGCTGCCGGCAGGAACGACGCACCTGCACGTCTCAGCCCAGGCCCCGATCTCGAGCCCCATCTACGTCAGTGCAAGGGTGCTGAACGGCTCCGACGGGGCGATGATCGCGCACAGCGGACCCTACGCCGGCGGCGAGATCCTTGTCAGCGAGCCGAAAGTAGCGACGACCTGGTTTACTCCGGACGGGGATCCTATGCCGACGGCATGGCCTCCTGCGATCGCGACGGGGAACACTCGGGCGGTGACGGTCATGGTGGCGACACAGGATGGCTTGTCGGTAGCGGGCGGAACAGCGACCCGCCTGACGCTCCACGCCGGCACGGTCGCCGCCGCCGGCTACACCGTGGAGGAACTGGCGAGCGGCCTCCACATCGGGTACTCACCCAACGCGACCTCCTACGCCTCCACGCCCTGGACCTTGAACCCCGATGGGTCCTTGAGTGTGCAGGTCCCTCTCAGGCACTGGATAAGGAACGGCACGAGCACGGAGTTCTTCCAGGTCACAGCGGACTGGGGCCTGCCCGCGGGCCGCCTGCCGATCCACTTCCAGACCATCGGTGGTGACGGAAGGCCCTACGCGGAGTCCACGACAGCGGTGGACCTGACGGCTGACTCGATCCCCGCCGGCCAGCGCGCCACCCTCTACGGCCGTGACAGTACGGGCGCCCTGTGGCAGCACCAGGCCACCCCGATCGCCTCCCGGCCGGGCACCTTCGCTCCGCGGACCCGCGTCGGCGGCGGCTGGGGTGTCTACAACACCATCACCGCTCTCGGCCCGCTCAAGGCCAACGGTACGGGCGACCTCGTCGCCCGGGACAGCGCTGGCGTGCTCTGGTACTACCGCGGAACCGGCAACAGCAAGGCCCCCTTCGCCACCCGCACCCGCATCGGTGGCGGCTGGAACATCTACGACCAGATCGTCGGCGCCGGGGACGTCACCGGTGACGGCCACCCCGACCTGGTCGCTCGCGACAGCGCTGGCGTGCTGTGGCTCTACCGCGGCACCGGCCACCCTGCCGCCCCACTGGCCAACCGCATCCGAATCTGCGGCGGCTGGCAGGGCTACAACCAGCTGATCGCCGCCGGAGACATCACCGGCGACGGCCACCCCGACCTGCTCGCCCGCGACACCGCAGGCGTCCTGTGGTACTACCCCGGCACCGGCAACGCCGCCGCCCCCTACGCCAACCGCGTCCGCATCGGCGGCGGCTGGCAGGGCTACACCAGCATCGTCGGCATCGGTGACATGACCGGCAAAGGCCACCAGGACCTCGTCGCCCGCGACACCGCAGGCAAGTTCTGGTATTACCGCGGCACTCGCAACCCCGCCGCCCCCTACGCCACCCGCACCCTCGTCGGTGGCGGCATGAACATCTACAACACACTCCTGTGACCAATCCGGCACCGCTGTAACGAACGCGCTGAGCATGCCGAACGGTCTCAACGCCCTCGTTCGCTCAGGCCGCTGGCGATGTGCACAGCGACGATGACAGCGGCCGACTGCACCCCGTCGCACGCTGGTTCGGGCGCCGGGTCCGCGCCGCCTTTCAGAGGATCAGGTTGTATGCCTGCCATCCGCCGCCGATCCGGGTGCGGTTCGCGAGGGGCGCCTTGGGATTGCCGGTTCCTGCGTAGAGCCACAGGACGCCGGCCTTGTCGCGGGCTACGAGGTCTGCTCGGCCGTCGCGGGTGACGTCGCCGGCGACGGAGAGCTGGTTGTAGCCGGACCAGCCCGCGCAGATCCGGGTCCTTGCCTTGAGCGGGGCCTTGGCGCTGCCGGTTCCTGCGTAGAGCCAGAGCACTCCAGCGCTGTCGCGTGCGAGCAGGTCGGCGATGCCGTCGCCGTTGAGGTCGTCGGATCCGGCGAGAGTGTTGTATGCCTGCCATCCGCCGCCGATCCGGGTGCGGTTGGCAAGAGGCGCCGTCGGGTTGCCGGTGCCCGTGTAGAGCCACAGGACGCCGGAGGTGTCGCGGGCGAGGAGATCGGCGTTGCCGTCGCGGGTGAGGTCTCCGCCGCCGGTGAGGGTGGGGTAGATGTTCCACCCGCTGCCGACCCGGGTGCGGTTGGCCAGCGGAGGAAGAGGGGTGAACTGGCGGTGGTAGTACCACAGCACCCCGGCGCTGTCGCGGCCGACGAGGTCGCCTCGTCCCTTCAACTGTGCGGCCGGCGGTGCGGTGTCCTGGTAGATCAGGTCTTCGCTTTCCGGGGAGAGCTTGGTCAGCGCGTTGTAGATCTGCCAGCCGCCACCGACGGTGTGCGGCGGGGCGTAGTAGGGCGCTGCCGCGTTGCCCGTGCCGTAGTACATCGACATCTTGCCCGCGCTGTCACGCACCGGGAGGTAGTGGTCGAGCCGGGTCGGGCCGCCCTTGAGGTCGAATGCGTAGCGCGAGTCGACGTCGTGGAAGCCGAAAGTGTAGATGTTGTACGAGGTGATCGCCTGGACGTGCCAGGTGGTGAGCCCGGCGGGCGCTGCCAGCGTGTAGGAGATCGTCTGATCACCCGGCGTGAGCTCGCACCTGAGGTTGGCCTCGCCGCTGAGGGCCGTCTTCCCGAGGGGAACGCACATCGTCCCGTCGCTGAGCGCCACGTCCTTGAACGAGATGGTGTTCCGGTAGCGCCACAACGGCTGGCCATCGGCTGGCCAGAATTGCAGATGCAGCTCGCCGGGGTCGACGGTGTGCAGGTGCAGTGTGTGGCGTACCGAGCCGCCCGAGGTCAGGTCGGGGGTGTCGAAGGCGACGGTGTTGCGAGCGGCGTGCTCGACGGAGTACACCGTCGCCTTGCCCATCCCGTACGTGTCGCCCGCAGGGCCGCTACCGGCCGACAGGGCGGTCTGCACCCCGGCTTCCAGGTCACCGCCGGTGGGGACGTAGGAATACCCGAAGTAGGCCGTGGTCATGTCCGCTGTGTCCGTTGCGACGTCGAAGACAGGGTTGGTGCGAAACCCCCCGCTCTCGATGGGGCAGCTGAAGACCGCCGGGTAGCCGGCGACCGGCGTGCAGTTGTTCAGGGTCTCCACGGTGATGCCCTTGGGCAGTCCCACGGTGCCGGCCTCGGTGCCCGTCAGCGGCACGGAGGAGAAGGCGTAGACGACGTGCCCCTCGGCCCAGTGCGAGTTGTCCCACGCGTAGGCGAACCACTGAGCCCCCGGTGGCAGGATCTCGTCGGCTGTCTCGAAACTCGGCAGGGGATGCGCCTCCGCAGACGAGGCCCCCGCGACAAGACCAGCAGCCAGGACAGCCGTAGCGACAGGCACGCCGGCAACGCGGCGAAGACGGTTCCGCAAGATTCCCCCCAAGGCGGCAGCCAACGGCACCAATCCGCCATGCGGACCGCAACCGTTGCCCACTGTGCGTCAGTCACATGTTCGACAAGGGAACAGCATAGGGCGCACCACCCCGAGGAGTCGCCCGTCTGGTCGCCTGACCGGTCGGTCCCCGGTGGGGTTCGTCCAGTTGCCACTGGCGTCGCTGCTCGCCGCAATCACCCGCCCCCGAAGCCATCGTCTGGGCCGTCGGCTGCCGGGCGCGTGCACTCGTGGGTGGTGATCCAGTGGCCAGCGTGGTCCAGGAGGGGTTCGGAGCCGGTCTCGGTCCGGAAGGTGAAGGTGGTCCCCGTCGACTCCACCTGTAGGGCGAGCTGTCGGGGAGGCTGATGGAGTGCCACTGGAGTGAAGCGGCAGCCGATCGCGTTGAGTTCTGCTGTGACCTGTGCGTGGGTGAGGGGTCCTGCGGACGTGGCCAGTGACGTCGTGCCTGCGACGGGAAGCTCGATGGTGTCTCGCCAGGTCTGCACGCTGATCATCGTGACGCGGCGGCAGCAGCACACGCACAGTTCGACGTGTCCATAGGAGAACAGGTGGGGCCAGCGCCGCTTCTTGCTCACCCGACCCATGTCCCACGGCCGCCCCAGCATCGCGGCGATGTCGTTGAGGCTCGCGCCGCAGCGCAGGGGGCCGATGGCCGCGGTGGAGCCGAACTCGGCCAGGGTTCGAAGCACCATCATGCAGCGGAGCGTGCCACCCGCCCTGCTGCGACGTCCACCGGGGCTGATGCCGAGCGCACAGGAGGGCTCTGACCGCAGTCAGTCGCCGACGAACCACAGATACAGGTGCTGCCCGCGCTCGATGATCTGGCACAGCTCGCGGGCCTTGCGGGTGCCGAAAACCTCATCCGGGCAGGTCACGTGGCATGTTGGCGCTCGTAGGTGCCGTCGTCTTGGTCGCGAATCTGTACCGTGAGGCGGGCGACTTCGCTGGGGCGATTGGCGGCGGCAACCGGTGCAGTGGCCTCACGTCGGTGATGCTCGGGGTCGGGAGGTGCCCGTCGTAGAACTGTTCCGACTCGCGCGGGACATTGAGCGGGGTGGCGCTGATCCCAGATATGGCTCCGGTCTGGTTGCGGGTGGGTCCCCGTGCGTACTCGATGCAGTCGAACGAATGTCGGGGTTGTGTATTCCTGCCAACAGCGCAACGCTGGAATAGCAGTGCTGAAGGAGGAGGATCCCGTGACCTGTCGGGGACCATCTGGGGACCACGCGGGGTGCGCGTTTGCAAGCGTTATTCGCGTAAGCGGTGATAATACCCGGAGAGTTAGTCCCGTTTGACGGGGAAATCCCCTTGATCTTCGCGACTGGGGGTCAAGGGGTCGCAGGTTCAAATCCTGTCGTCCCGACGGTGCAACGGGTTAAACGCCCAGGTCAGGGCCTTGTCTTACTTCGGTGAGACGGGGCCCTGAAGTGTTTTCGGGGCCGAGCTCTCACAAGCTCTCACATTCGTTTTGGATCTTGGTCAGCCGAGGAGCTTCTTGAGCTTCTTCGATCCGGTGCGGAGGCTGTCGGGGTCGGGGTGGACGTAGACGCGTTTGGTGAAGCTCAGATCGGAGTGGCCGGCCCACGCGGAGACCACGGTGTCGGGGACTCCGTTGTTGGCCATCCAGGACAGGCAGGCGTGGCGGGCGTCGTAGAGACGGACCTTGCGGACGCCGGCGGCGTGCATGAGCTTGTAGGCCTCGCGGCGTAGCTTGTCGGTTTTCCAGGGGTGGCCGAGGTCGTCCACGAGGACGTTGTCCCTGCCGAAAACCTCATCCATGCAGCTCATCGCCACTTTCAGCCTGCCCCGGGCGAGCGCCGAATGCGATTCACCTGAACACGTTCACCGGAAGGTCCGCCCCAGCATGAACAAGTTCAAAAACAGGGCCGTCGTCCGCCAGGGCCGCAGACCGCCGAAATGCCCGCTGAACAGTGTGGATGGCATTTTCGGCACCCACCACCGCACACCACCCTGGGGGAGCAATGTCCAACCACCAGCCCAACCCGAAGACCCCAAGCTGGGGCCAGCAGCCGTCACAGCCCACCGGTTGGACCACCCCGCCGCTCGCCCCCCGTCCGCCGAAGAGCCACAAGGGCTTGAAGATCGCAGGCGGCATCGTCGGCGGCCTCTTCCTGATCGGCATCATCGTGAACGCGGCCGGCGGCGGGAAGAAGGACGACGACAAGACCACCGCCCACGCGGCCCCCGTCGTCACGACCGCCACACAGGAGCCGGCCGCCGCACCCGCCACGAATGCCGCTGCGGCACCGAAGGCCAAGCCCAAGCCGAAGCCCGCCGCGAAGACCGTCCTCACCGAGTCCGGCCACGGCATCAAGTCCACCAAGACGTTCACCGTCGACGGCGACTGGGACCTGAGCTACACCTACAATTGCGCCTCGTTCGGCACGCAGGGGAACTTCATCGTCTCCGACGGCGGCCTGGGCATCTACGTCAATGAACTCGGCAAGAAGGGCTCCGACACCACACACCTCCACGACGGCGACAAGATGCACCTGGAGATCAACTCCGAGTGCAGGTGGAGCATCAAGGTCATCGACATACCGTGATCGCGCCCCGCCCCGGCCCCGCGGAAGGGGAACCGTGAAGAAGTTCGCACTCAACTGGGCCGGCCGCGCGTTCGCGCTCGTCGCCGCAGGCTGCATCGCTGGCATCTTCGTGAACCACCCATCCAGGTCAGAGCGTGTCGGCAGTGGTGTCCTCGCCCTCATCGCCGGGGCGGCAGCCTGGCGTTGCTGGAACCTCGCCAGCGGCCACACGAAACCGCGGCCACCCCGCACGCCCACATCCGACCGGCGCCCTTGGGAACACTGACCGGACACGCCACCGCCCCACCGCCTGTTCACTCGGCAGCGGGGCGGTCGTGGCAGCATGGCCGTCACACCATTGGGGGGATCATGAAGAGACTTGCGTTCATCCTGGTCGGCCTGCTGGCCTTCCTGGCTGCGTTCATCACCGCCACCTGGGCCGCGAAGGGCTACTGGGTCGGGTGGCTGTTCGCCGCAGCGTTCGCTTACGGCATGTACCGGGCCTTCCGTAAAGCCGTGCACATCACGACTGCCACCGCCGAGCGCCGCGCCTTGAGGCGCTGACCAACCCGACCCCGCCCCGCACCTTCACGGTGACGGGGCGGTGGCGTGTCCGGGGTCTACGGCGCCCAGAGATGGGTACACACCCGGGCTACACCTCAGGCTCAGCCGGCGCCGGCGCCGGCGGTCGCACCGCAGCAGACTTCCTCCGGCGGCGCCCACCCGGCGCCAGCGCCGGGGCAGGCTCCTGACCATTCACGCGGGCACTAGCAGCAAGCACCTGGCGGATGATCTCCCGCCGCATCTCCACATCAGCACCCTCCGGCGGCCTCTCCGACAGCCGCTCAGCCGTCAGATAGAAGCTGGTGAGCACGGGTTGGTCGAAGTACCGGTTCAACTGGGCGAGCGTCTGACCGTACATGGCGATATACGTGCGGTTGATGAACCCCGACAAGGCAGCCCCCACGGCGGCAATGGCACCAAGGAAGATCCGCGCCTCGGATGAAGGCACCCACAGGCCGGCGCCGAAGCATGCCACCAGAACGACCAAGCCCATGGTCATGGCGCGCTGCGAGGAGCGGAAGGACCGGTCGGCCTGATCGGTGGCAATGCGGTGGTACTCGTCGATCTGCTGCTGATTCAAGTCCAGCAGGGTGGCCAGGGCGGTGACCTCCCTCAGCTTCTTGATCTGCTCCTCGTTGACCTTCCGCTGCTGCTCGGCCTCGGCTAGGACTGCTTTCCGCTCGGCTTCCTCCCGCCGTATCTGTGTGAGCATGTTCCACGCAAACGACAAGGCGGCAACCACGAGGGACGCCCCGATGATCCACCACATGTAACCGGGCATGTGGAAGGAAGAGTGAGAACTTGCTGGAGTGGCTTGCCGCTTGTCGAGCTTGCCCGCCTCATCCTTGCCGATGGACACCCACTTCTCGACCGCTGCCGTCAGCGCTGTGACTGCCGCCGCGGAAGCTGCAAGCATGGCTAAGGCAATGACCTCGTGAGGCCCCCTCCGCATCGCCAATTTCTCACCCCCACGTCTTCCTGTAGTGCTGGCGTGAGGGGCCAGCGTGGCAGCAGGAACCGCGCAGCCACACGGGAGTGACGGAATCGTGACTCCCCGTTCAGGTGAGACCGCGGTCATCCAGGAGCAGGCCTCCACTTCGTGGGTGCCGCGCTGTCCCTGCCGATAACCTCATCCATCCTGGTTAGGGCCGGTCTCGTGGACTCCGCGCTGTCGCGTCCCAGAGCTGGCCTGGCGCTCTGGCGGGGATGACGGTCGCCTCGGCATGATGATCACTCGTGCTACTGAAACTCGCCTACCTGGGCATGTCGAATATGTTCGCGGCCTTGCGCCTGCTGCCGATGAACGAGCGGGACAAGGACGCGGAGATCCTGGCCCTTCGCCATCAGATCACCGTGCTGGAGCGGCAACTGAACGGGCAGAGAATCGGCTTCACAGCGGGCGATCGGGCGTTCCTGGCAGCTCTGCTGCACCGGCTCCCTAAGGACGCGTTGCGGCGTATACGGTTGCTGGTTCGGCCGGATACGGTCCTGCGCTGGCATCGGGACCTGGTCGCCCGCCGGCACGCCGCCCGGTCCCGACCCCACCGCGGAGGCCGCCCCCGCACCGTCCGATCCATCCGAGCCCTCGTACTACGCCTCGCCCGAGAGAACCCCACCTGGGGATACCGGCGCGTGCACGGGGAGCTGCTGGTCCTCGGAGTGAAAGTGGCTGCCTCTACCGTCTGGGAGATCCTGAAGGAAGCCGGCATCCAGCCCGCTCCTGCGCGGGCCTCCACTACGTGGGCAGACTTCCTGCACTCCCAGGCCGACGCCCTCCTGGCCTGCGACTTCCTTGAAACCGTCACCCTGTCCGGGGCACGGCTGTACATCTTCGCGGTGATCGAGCACGCCAGCCGCCGCATCCGGGTCCTGGGCGCGACCGCGCACCCCACCGCAGCGTGGATGACACAGCTGGCGAAGAACCTCGCCATGGACCTCGAAGACACCGGCTGCCGCGCACGGTTCCTCATCAGGGACCGCGACGGGAAGTTCCCCGCGCTCTTCGACGCCATCCTCGCCGACGCCGGGATCAAGGTGGTGCTCAGCGGCGTACGCATACCGCGAATGAACGCGATCATGGAGCGGTGGGTATACACCTGCCGACGTGAACTCCTGGACCGCACCCTGATCTGGAACCACGGGCACCTTCTCCACGCATTACGCGAGTTCGAGGAGTTCTACAACGAGCACCGTCCACACCAGGGCATCACCAACGCCCGACCACTGCACCCATTGCCCCCGCCGATCACCGATCCAGGCCAGACCGCCCACCTCGACATACGAAGACGCGACCGGCTCGGCGGCATTCTCCGCGAGTACCAACATGCCGCCTGACCTGCACGGACGAGGTTATCGGCAAGGACACGGCTCGACGACGGTCTGGGAGATCCTGACGGCGGCCGGCATCGATTTGACCCCCGGACGCGGCGGGCCGACGTGGCGTGAGTTCCTGACCGCGCAGGCCGAAGGCATCGTCGCCTGCGACTTCCTACACATCGACCTGGTCGACCTGCGCCGGGTGTACGCGCTGGTGTTCCTCGAGCACGGGACACGCAGGCTGCACATCGCCGGCGTAACGGCCCACCCCACGGGGGTGTGGACGACACAGCAGGCGAGAATTCCTGCCGTGGAATTGGGTGTGCGGGCCGAGTCGCTGCGTTTCCTGCTCCGCGACCGGGACGCGAAATACACCAAGTCCTTTGACGCGGTCTTCGCAGCCGACAGTATCGAGGTCATGCAGACCGCGCCTCGGGCTCCCCGGATGAACGCGCGCTGTGAACGGGTCATCGGCACTCTGCGCCGCGAGGCCCTCGACGACCTGCTGATATGGAACGAGGCCCACGACCGGCAAGTCCTCGATACCTACGCCCGGTACTACAACGGTCATCGCCCACACCAGGCCAGGGGCCAGCTCCCTCCGCTCGCCCGAGAACACACAGCGCCCATGACCGCTCCAACCGCTCACCGGCTCCTACGCACCCGAGTGCTCGGCGGCGTGATCAACAAGTACAGATACGCGGCCTGACCAGCAGCGACGAGTTTCCGAACGGCACAGGGTAGGAACAAGGGCGTGCCATGACTCGAATCCTTACACGATATTGAGTCTCCACTGAACCCGGGGCGGTTCATAGGGAGCTGATGACAGCACCCGCATGGCCCCTGATCAGCGCGGAGGCAGATTCTGGCACCTACAAGGTCAGGCGGCGTCGTGAGCGGTGAGGGAGAGTTGTACGTCCTCTGCTTCGATGGCGATGTTCAGCGAGGCGTCCAGGCCTTTGGCCAGTTTCGCGAGCAACGGCAGCGTGGGGATGGTGTCGGACCCTTCGATCCGGGAGATCTTCGCCTGGGTCAGTCCGGAGCGCGTGGCAAGCTCTGTCTGCGACAGGCCTAGTTCGATGCGACGGTCGTAGACAGCCTTGGCCAGTGCCATGGACAGACGGTGCTCCTGGCGTTCTTGCTCGATCCCGGGTGACTCGTGGTAGCCCTCGAGTTGCTTGCGCTCGCGGGCCAGCTTCCAATGGCTGTGATCCATCACCGGCCTCCTTCCTCTTCCTCGTCGCGGGTGAACTCGCTGTGCGCACGGTCGTGCTCCGCCTGGCAGCTCTTCTTCGCCAGAACGGCCCGGTTGATCTGTGCCTCCTCGTGCGAGCGGGTCTTGCGAAATACCGTCAGCAGCACGATCCGGCGATCTTCCGTGATCCAGTACGTGACCCGTGTCTGTACCCCGTCCAGCGTCGGGCGCAGCTCACTCACCCCGTCCTGCAACGGCCGGGAGTAGGGCATCGGGGTTCGCGGTCCCAGCTCGGCCAGCACCCCCGCATATTCCTCCACCTTGCGGTAGAGCCTGCCGGGTAGGAGTTCGAGCCATGATCGGACCTCCGGCTCGATCTCAATGGGGTACAGGTCGGCCATAAGCCCCACTGTATATGTCGTAGACGACATAAGCAAGAAGTGAGTCCGCGTTCCTCGCAGACGTCACCCCAGCGCTCCGCGCCGGAAGACCCCGTCGAGATGGGGGCGTCGACACCACCTCGGCCGAGTTCCCCGCATGCCGCCTGCTGCCCGGCCGTGCCGCACTGGGGGTCAAGGGGTCGCAGGTTCAAATCCTGTCGTCCCGACTAGCGTTTTCGCAGGTCGGAGGCCGTTTCCGCAGAAATGCGGGGGCGGCCTTTTTGCGTCTCTTGGTCCTTGTGAGTGCATGGTGAGTGCGGGAGTGCTCCTGGGCCGCTGGCGTGGCTGAAGTTCCCCCTGTGGCTTGGACAGTCTGATACTGGGACGGATGGTCTCGGAGGAAGCAGTCACAGGTAGTGAGCGAGAAGAGCAATTCGAGTAAGCGGTACACGGCCGAGTTCAAGCGGGACGCGGTCGCCTTGGCGTTGTCTTCGCACAAGACGGTCACCGAGGTGGCCCGGGACCTGGGTGTGAGCCCGGAAGGGCTGCGCGGGTGGGTGAAGCAGGCGAAGATCGATCGCGGTGAGGGGCCGGTCGGCGCTTTGACCTGTGGGGCTCGGAAAGTCGTCGCTGCAGGTCAGGCTGTGTAGCGGTATTCGTTGATGGCGCCGGCGAGGATGCGCGTGCGGAGGAGTCGGCTTCCTTCGAGGTCGTGCACGGTGGCGGGCTGTTGGTCGGTAGCGGGTGGTAGTTGGCTGCGGGCTCGGTGGGGGCGGTGCTCGTTGTAGTGGCGCTCGTAGGTGGCCAGGATTTGTCGGGCGTGGGCTTCGTTCAGGATGAGGACGTGATCGAGTACCTCGCGCCGGATGGTGCCGATCACTCGTTCGCAGTGGGCGTTCATCCGAGGTGCCTGCGGTGCGCTCTTGAGGATCCCCATCTCTTCGGCCTCGAAGACGGCGTCGAAGGACTGCCCGTATTTGCCGTCGCGGTCGCGGAGGAGGATGCGTAGGGGCTCCGTTCGCGTGCCGAGGTCAGCGGTGAGGTTTCGTGCCTGTTGTACCGCCCACTCGCGTGTGGGATTGGTGGTGACGCCGGTGATGTGGAGGCGCCGGGTGCCGTGTTCGAGGAACGCCAGTGCCGTACAGCCTGCGGCCGAGGGCGGTGTCGAGGTGGAAGAAGTCGGCGGCGATGATGCCCTGGGCCTGGTTGGTGAGGAACTCCTTCCAGGATGGGCCGGTGCGTCGCGGTGCCGGGTCGATGCCCGCCGCGTGCAGGATCTCCCAGACCGTCGACGAGGCGATCGGATGGCCGAGGCGGGCCAGCTCGCCCTGGATCCGCCTGTGGCCCCACTGTGCGTTCTCGCGGGCGAGTTGCAGGACGAGCTTCTTGAGCGCTGCCTTGGTCGGTGGCCGGCCTGTGCGGGTGCGCTGGGCGCTGTAGTCCCATTTCGCCGCAACGAACCTGCGATGCCAGGCCAGGAGCGTGCCGGGCGTGACCGGGAAGATCTCGGGCCAGCGGTAGCGGGGTATCAGGCTGGAGAGCGTGGCCAGCCAGAACCGGTCAGCGGGCTCGTAGCGGACCGGGCTGGCGATCTGACGGCGTAGTACCGCGTTCTCATGCCGGAGGACAAGCAGCTCCGCGTCCTTGGCGGTGTCTCGGCGCAGCAGCACCCCAGGGACGGACAACAGCTTGCGAGTTGCCTTGTACAGCAGTGAGACGATCACGCGGACATGGTCCCAGCCCAGGCCACTCCAGAGCTGCCACCTGCAGCGATGACTTTACGAGCCCCACAGGCACCTACCGCGAGGACTGCTCGGGGTACGTGTCCATGGCCTGGCACCTGAGCTCCAGCCTGACCACGAGCACGCTGCCCTCCGTCGCGTCGCAGATCAGCTTCAGCCAGCTGCAGGGCGGCGACATCTTGGACTACCGAGCACACCTTCTTGTTCAACAAGTGGACCGACAAGGCCAGCGGCGCTTTCACCTACTACGCCGAATCCAACCCCAGCGACCCTACCCACGGCCCCACCGCGTCCAACATCAACAACTCCTCCATGGAGGGCTGGCCGAGCAGCTACTACAACGCCTACCGCTACGACCACATCGTCAAGGACACCGCGGCGGGTGTGGGGGTCTGGAATCCGTCGGATCACTACTTCCACCTGCGTAATGCGCTCAGTGCGGGTCCGAATGACAAGGATTTCGTGTTCGGTTCGACCGGTATGACGCCTGTTGCGGGTGACTGGGACGGTGTGGGTACGGATGGTGTCGGGATGTACGACTCGGCGAACCACACGTTCTACCTGCGCAACAGCCCCAACGCCGGGGGGAACGACTACACGATCTCGTTCGGTAGTGCCGGGGACATCCCGGTGGTGGGGGACTGGGACGGCAACGGGACGGACACCATCGGTGTGTGGCGTCCGTCGAACCACACGTTCTACCTGCGCAATTCCAACAGTGCGGGCGCAGCGGACAAGACATTCGTATACGGCGATACCGGTATGCAGCCGATCGCGGGTGACTGGGACGGTGTGGGGTCCGACGGTGTCGGGATGTACGACGACAGCACCCACACCGTCTACCTGCGCAACACGCTGAGCGCGGGGGGCAACGACTACACCATCAGCTACGGCACGACCGGTGACATAGCCGTGGCCGGTGACTTCAACGCCGACGGCAAGGACACCGTCTCCGTCTGGAACCCGTCCACCCACTACTTCGACATCAACAACTCCAACACCAACAACGACCCGTCCGCCACCTTCGTCTACGGCGCCACCGGCATGATCCCCGTCGCAGGCGACTGGGACGGAATCTGAGAAGCTGTTGCGCTATCGGGTGTGGTGAGCGTGGGTTCGAGTGTGGTTTCTCGGTCGGGTGATCTCCGGTCGGGGTGCGCATGGAGACAGGGCC
>NZ_JBICTO010000034.1:0-35113 GCF_043197715.1 Streptomyces sp. NPDC049040 | reverse complement strand
TGGAGTAGGTCCAGCCGCCGCTGCTCTCGAAGCCGGGGTTGGCCAGCAGCTGTCCTGCGGTGCAGCCGCCCCCGCTGCCGCTGGTGACCGCCCAGGTGAAGGACGCGGTACCTGTGGCGTTGGTGGAGTCCTTGGCCGTCACCGTGACGTTGTACGTACCGGTGGTGGCCGAGGTGGTGCCCGAGATCAGGCCGGTCGAGGAGCCGATCGACAGGTTCGGCGGCAGGCCGGTCGCGGTGTAGGTCAGGGCGCCGCTGTTGCTGCTGGTCGCGTGGATCTGCAGGCTGACCGCGGTGCTGACCTTGGTGGACTGGTTGCCCGGGTTGGTCACGGTCACGCCGGTCGGGGTGGTCACCCGGCTGCCGACGCCGATCGCCGCCCAGGTGTTGGCCACCGTGTTGTACGTGGCGCTGTTCGCGCCCCACAGGTCGGCCGCCGCCGCGAGCGACTGGGTGCGGGCCGCCGCGTAGTTGGTGGTCGAGGTGAAGCGCTCGGTCAGCGACTTGTACCAGAGCTTGAGCGCGTTGTCCCGGCCGATGCCCGGCACCGGCAGGTTGTCGTAGGTCGGGCTGTTGTAGCTGACCCCGCCGATGACCTTGGCGCCGCTGCCCTCCGAGAGCAGGTAGAACAGGTGGTTGGCCGGACCCGACGAGTAGTGGACGTCAAGGCCGCCGAGGCTGGAGGACCAGTTGTCCTTCGAGCCGCCGTCCTTGCTGGGCTTGTCCATGTACCGCAGCGGGGTGCCGTCCCCGTTGATGTTGATCTTCTCGCCGATGAGGTAGTCGCCCGGGTCGGCCGCGGTGTTGGAGTAGAACTCCACACCGGTGCCGAAGATGTCGGACGTCGCCTCGTTCAGGCCGCCGGACTCGCCGGAGTAGTTCAGGCCCGCGGAGTTGGCGGTGACGCCGTGGCTCATCTCGTGGCCCGCGACGTCCAGCGCGGTCAGCGGGTGCGCGTTGCCGCTGCCGTCGCCGTAGGTCATGCAGAAGCAGGAGTCGTCCCAGAAGGCGTTGACGTAGCTGTTGCCGTAGTGCGTCCGGGAGTACGCGGCCCGGCCGTCGTCGGCGATGCCGTTGCGCCCGAAGGTGTTCTTGTAGAAGTCCCACGTCTCCTGGGCTCCGTAGGCCGCGTCCACGCCCGCGGTCTGGGCGGTGGTGCCGCTGCCGTCGCCCCAGGTGTCGTCAGCGTCGGTGAACAGGGTGCCCGTCCCTGACGTGGCGTGGTTCAGGTTGTACGTCTTGTGGCCGCCGCGGGTGTTGTCGGTCAGCTGGTAGGTGCTGCCCGACAGCGTGGTGGTGATGTTCACCTGGCCGCTGTACTCGCTGTTGCCGACGCCGGTCTCGATGCCCTGGTACTCGAAGAGCTTCGCGCCCGTGGTGGCGTCGGTGATCACGTGGAGCTGGTTGGGGGTGCCGTCCTCCTGGAGCCCGCCGATCACGGACTCCCAGGCGAGCACCGGGGTGCCGGCCGCCGCCCAGACCACCTTGCGGGGCGAGTTCACCGCCGCGGGGGACTTCGCGCCGTCCGCCGCCGCGCGCGACAGGGCGAAGGACTTCGCCGAGTCGGCGCTCTTGACCGCGGTCGTCGAGGCCACCGCGACCGGAGCGCTGGTCGCCTTGTCCACGCCGGTCGTCGAGCCGAGCGCGTTCTGGTGCACGATCAGGTCGCCGCCGAGCACCGGCAGTCCCTGGTACGTGCGCTCGTAGCGGGTGTGGGTGCTGCCGTCCGCGTCCTGGGACACGGACTTGACGACCAGTTTCTCCTGGGCGCCGAGGTGCAGCGACGACGCGGTCGTCGAGGCCTGCGCCTGCGCGTGTGACGTCAGGGCGGCCTGCTGCGCCGGGCTCAGCGAGGCCGGCAGGGCGCCCGGCCTGGGCTGGGCGTGGGTGTTCGCGGCCTGTGCCGTCGAGCCGGTGTGCGCGGCGGGGTCTGCCGCCGCGGTACCGGCCGGCAGGGTCACGGCGAGCATCGCCACGCCGGCGACCAGCGCGCCGGCGGCTGCTGCCGTACGGGCCGTACGGGGGGATCGTGCCACTCGTCACTCCTTCTGCGGCGGCCGCGGGTGCGCGGCCGGTGACAGTCCGGGCGGGTGGGGTTGGTGAACCACCCGGATAGAGCTGCGGTGTTGCTGTGGAACGGGCCACAGAGTGACACTCTTTACCTGTTCATGTCAGTCCCGTGATGCCAACTTGGCCGAAACTCGTCCGCTGTCCGGAGCGTGGTGTTCGCATAGCGGGCAGATGTGTGAGTCGTGTTGCAGGCCGAAGAAGTTTGCCCGATTCTTGACGCGGCGTGAACCGGATGTTCCCGGCCATTCGTGCGGAAGGTGCGGCCGGAGTGTCTACAGTGGCCACCTCGGCGGGGGTACGGGGCCTTTGCCGGTGCGGCCGAAAACCGAGGTGAAGATGTCGCGAATATCGGAACTGCCAGGCGCCGACGTACCCGCGCCGGCGGCGGATCCCGGCCCCCCGGTCACGCTCGCCCCTGACACCCGGCTCTACATACCGGCCCACCCCCGCTATCCCGCCGACCCCGCGCAACCCCCCGGCGTCGGCTTCGAGTTCCTGACGCAGCCGCGGACCGGCGCCCCCGTCCCGGTGGCCTTCACCACCCTGGACGCCCTGGTCGCCGCACTCGGCGAGAGCCAGCCCTGGATCGCGATGCCCGCGGAGCCCTTCGCCGAGCTCATGCGCCGCAACGGCTTCGGCCGCGTCAGCGTGGACCCGGTCGTCGCATCCGGCACCGAGCCCTACTGGACCCCCGAGCACCTCAGGGCCTACACCGAGGCGGTGCGGCGATGAGCGCCGGATACAACGTCATCCTGGGCGACCTGGCCGGCATGGCGTCGACCTTCCACACCCAGGCGACCGACTACGCCGCCCTCAAGACGAACGTGGCGCCGCCGACGGCGGCCTCGGGCGACGCGGGCCTCGACGACTCCATCGCCTCGATCATGGACGCCATCGCGGGCCTGCACGCCAAGCTCGCCGGCCGCATCGAGGAGCACGCCAACGGGCTGGACTACGCCCACGGCTCCTACAAACGCCATGACATCGACGTTCACGGCCTGTTCGAGGATCTGATGCCCGATGAGTGACAGCTGGATAGGCGGGGACATCGGCGGTCTCCACACCATGGGGACCACGCTGACCGGAGCCAAGGAACAGCTCGAAGGCGTGGTCAAACCGCTCGGCGACGGCGTCGAGACGCTGGTCTCCGACGCCGGCTGGAAGGGCGAGGCAGCCGAGGAGTTCAGGGCCCGCTGGGCGGAGGACTCGATGGCGGCCGGCGGCTTCGCCGAGCTGGTCAAGGCGGTCGGCGACGCCCTCACCGCGCTCGCCCAGGCGCTCACCGACGCCAACAGCGCCCTGCAGAACGCCGCGGACGTCGCCACCTCCAAGGGCGTCCCGGTCGGGCCCATGGGCGAGCCCGGCACCATGATGACCGCCAACCCGCCCAGCGCGGCGGACCAGAAGGCCATCGCCGACCTCGACGAGTACGCCGGGGTCTACAAGGAGATCATGCACAAGGGCCAGGCCGCCCGTATCGCCTGCGCCAAGAAGCTCAACGCGCTCTACGACTCCCTGGACCCGGACAAGCCGATGGGCAAGGGCGACAAGATCGTCGTCGCCGACTACCTGCGGGCGCTGTGGACCTCCAAGGCCGACGACGAGCGCAAGCTCGGGCTCGACGCGGGCAAGAAGCTCGACGAGGCCGAGAAGAAACACGAGGAGGCCCTCAAGGCGATGAAGGAGGAGGAGGCCAAATTCCGCACCGCCGAGGCCGACCTCCCCAAGGCCTTCCGGCTCAAGGGCGAATACCAGCGGCTCGGCACCCAGATCGACGCGCTGGACGCGGAGGTCGCCGCGAGCAAGAACGGCAGCAGCTTCCTGCCCTACGACCGGGTGCTCAACTACAAGCTCGCCGACGCGCTCAAGGGCGTGAAACTGGTCGAGGGCGCACCGGAGTTCCTCAAGGAGATCCCGGTGGTGGACGTCGCCGCGGTCACCGCGATCGGCCTGGTGGAGGCCAAGGAGGACCACGACAAGGGCTGGTCCTGGGCGCACTCCGTCACCGTCGACGTCGGCGCGGGCCTGGTCGGACTCGCGGCAGGCGCGGCCGTGGTGGCCGCCGCACCCGAGATCGGCATCGGCCTCGGCGCGACGGCGACGGCGGCCACCGCGGGTGCCGTCTTCGTCGGCGTCGGCTACTTCGCCGACGAGGCCTTCCACGAGCACTGGAGCGAGGACATCCACGACCACGGTGTCGTCGCGGGTGTCGCGGACGGCACCTGGAACGTCACCAAGGCCACCGGCTCCGACATGAAGAACCTCGCGGTGGACACCGGCAAGAGCATCGGCAACGCGGGAAAGTCGGTCTGGCACCATGCCACCGGCTGGCTCTGAGGACGCCGCGGCGGGCGTCGAGCCGTTCTCGCTGCCCTTCCTCGGCACGAGCTGGGTGGACCGCGGTTTCCGCTACGGGGTGCGGCGCGGCCTGCTCGTCCTGACCTCGCTGCTCTTCGTCGCCGTGGTGGGAGCCATCGGGACCGCGCTGTACCTGGGCTTCGTGTCGCTCTTCCCGCCGGGCGCGCGGATCGCCCTCCACGCCGTGGAGGGCGCGGGCGCGCTGGCGGCCCTGGTCGCCGGATGGATCAGGCAGCGCCCGGTCAACCGCGCCCCCGTCACCCCAGAGCAGGTGGCCGAGTCGCGCGGGCGGGCCGGCCGGGCGGCGGCGAGGTCGTACGGCAACCAGGGGCTCGCGGTGCTCATGGCGCCCGTGCTGCCCGCGCTGGCCGCCTACCTGCTGGGCGGCTTCCTCGCCGCACTCTTCGTTCGGGAGACGCCCCGCGAGATCGGCGCCCGGCAGGACTACGAGCGCCGGCTCGCGGAAGCGTCGCGGCAGGTACGCCGTGCCGACCGGCAGCGGGCGCCGCGCAACGGACCCACCTGGCGGTGACGTGCCGGGCGCCGGGCCCGGTGCCGCCGGGCCGGCTCAGGAAGGCTGCTGCTCGCTCTGCCACGAGTGCCACAGGGCCGCGTAGGCGCCGTCGGCGGCCACGAGCGCGTCATGGGTGCCCATCTCGGTGAGCCGGCCGTTCTCCATGACGGCCACCCGGTCCGCGTCGTGCGCGGTGTGCAGCCGGTGCGCGATGGCGATGACGGTCCGCCCCCGCATGACGGCGGCCAGCGCGCGTTCGGTGTGCCGGGCCGTCCTGGGGTCGAGCAGCGCGGTGGCCTCGTCGAGGATCAGCGTGTGCGGGTCGGCCAGGACGACCCGGGCCAAGGCCAGTTGCTGGGCCTGCGACCCGTCGATCCGGTGCCCCCCGTCGCCCAGCATGGTGTCGAGTCCCGCCGGCAGCTCGTGCGCCCAGCCGGCCCCCACACCGTCCAGGGCGGCCCGCAGCTCGTCGTCACCGGCGGCGGGCGCCGCGATCCGCAGGTTGTCCCGGACGGTGCCGAAGAACACATGGCGCTCCTGGGTGACCAGGACGACGTGCCGGCGCAGCTGCTCGGGGTCCAGGGCCGCGATCGGGACCCGGCCGACCGTCACCGAGCCGGTGACCGGTACGTCGATGCCCGCGAGCAGCCGGCTCAGCGTGGTCTTCCCCGCCCCGGAGGGCCCGACGAGCGCGAGCCGCTCACCCGGCCGTACGGTCAGGTCGACACCCCGCAGGACGTCAGGGCCGCCGTCGTAGGAGTAATGCACGCCGGCGACGTCGATCCGGTCGTCGGCAGGTGCGGGCGAGCCGGCCGCGACGGTCTGCGGAGCGCGGCCCAGGCCCTCGACGCGGGCGAACGACGCGCTGCTGCTCTGCAGTTGCTCGACCCGCATCAGTGCGGTGTCCAGCGGCTCCGACAGCTGCCGCAGGTAGAGGGCCGCACTGACCACCGCGCCCAGGCTCATCGCGCCGTGCGCGTGCAGCAGCCCGCCGACCATCAGCACCCCGACCACCGGGATGATGTAGGAGACCTCCACGGCGGGGAAGAACACGCTGCGCAGGAAAAGCGTCCGCATCCGTGCCCGGCGGGACACCTCGATCGCGTCCCGGCTCTCCTTGATCCGCTGCTGCTCCAGCCCGAAGGCCTCGATCGTGCGGGCCGCCGACGCGGTGGCGGCCAGGATCTCGGTCACCGCCGAGTTGGCCGCGCCCTCGGCGAGGTAGGCGGTGCGCGCCCGCGCGAGATACCAGCGCAGCGCGAACCAGATCCCGACCAGGCCGAGCAGGCCGCAGCCGCCGAGCACCGGGTCGAGCGCGAAGACCGCGCCGAGGATGAACAGCGCCTGGACCACCGAGATGAGCACCTCGGGTCCCGCGTCGCGCAGCGTGGTGCCCACCATCGCGACGTCGGAGGTGCCCCGGGCGGTCAGGTCGCCGGTCCCTGCGCGCTCCACGACCGAGGGGGGAAGCGCCAGCGCCCGGTCGATGAACTGCTCGCGCACCCGCGCCAGGGTGCGCTCCCCGAAGCGGTGCCCCACATAGCGGGCTTGGCGCGCCAGCAGGAACTGCACCAGCGTGCTCACCAGGATGGCGACCGCCAGCCGGTCCACCGCCGCGACACTGCCGCCCTCCTGGACCTGGTCGACGATACGGCCGACCAGCCAGGGGCCGACGAGTCCCACGGCCGCGGCCAGGGCGTTGAGCACCAGCACGGCGGCGAAGGCGGGGCGGTCGGCACGGATCAGCCCGAGCATCGCCCGGTTCGTCTCGTCCGGCGCGGCGACCGGCAGCCGTGCGGTCATCGGGCGTCCTCCCCGGCAGGCCGCGACGCGTCGCCTCGGCCGTCCTCGTCGCCGTCCGGGACGTCGTCCGCACCGCGTGTCACCAGAGCGCGGTAGCCGGGCTCGTCGCGCAGCAGCCGGCGGTGGTGCCCGGTGGCGGCGACCTTGCCGTCCACCAGGTAGCAGACGGTGTCCGCCCGGTCGAGCACCAGCGGCGAGGTGCTGGTGACGACCGTGGTGCGGCCCGCCCTGGCGGTACGCAGCCGGTCCGCGACGGCGGCCTCGGTGTGTGCGTCGAGCGCCGAGGTCGGCTCGACCGCCAGCAGCACCTCGGGGTCCGCGAGCAGGGCACGGACCAGGCGCAGGCGCTGCTGCTGGCCACCGGAGAAGTTGCGGCCCTGGGCGTCGACGGGGGCGTCGAGCCCCTCGGGCAGGGCGGCGACGATGTCGTCGGCCAACGCCGCGTGGACGGCGGCGGCGAGCGCCGCCTCGTCCCGGTCCCTGCGGCCGGCGACCACGGCACGCAGCGGTCCCGCGAACAGGTCGGCCTCGTTGTCCGCGACCAGGATGCGGCCCCTGACCTGCGCGACGGCGATCTCGTCGAGCCGTACCGCGCCCCAGGTCACCGCCCCTTGCGCGAACCCACCGAGCCGGTCGACCACTTCCGCGGTCTCCGCGGGCCGGGCGCCGGCCAGCGCGGTCAGCCGGCCGGGGGCCACCTCGACACCCGACGCCGGATCACGCAGGGTGGACGCCGCCGCGGGCGGTTCCGCCGTGGCCTGCTGCCCGGCCGAATCCGGCTCCAGCGCCAGGAAGGCGACGACCCGCCGGGCGGCGACCAGGCCGCGGGTGATGTCGTAGCCGCACTCGATGAGGAAGGCCACCGGCATCACCAGCACCGCGACGTAGCCGTACACCCCGACGAACTCGCCCACCGTGATGGTCCCCTGCACCGCCAGCCGGGCCGCCAGCCAGGTCACCACGGACAGGAACACCATCGGCAGCCCCACGCCGAGCGCCTGGACCCAGCTGGTGACCGCCCCGACCCGGTACCCCTGCGCCACCAGGCCGCGGGAATCGCGCCTGAAAGCATCGGCGAACAGCTCCTTGCCGCCCAGGCCGTTGAGCACCCGCAGGCCGCCGGCCAGGTCCCCGATCCTGGTGGTCAGCCCGCCTTGCTGCTCGCGGTACACCGCCTCGGCGCCCCGCAGCCGCCCCAGCAGCGGGCCGACCAGCAGGGCCGTCAGCGGGACCCCGACCAGCACCACGGCGGCGAGCGCCACCGAGATCGACAACAGCAGGCCGCCCACGACGAGGCAGGCGACGATCGAGCCGACACCCGGCCCTGTCATGGTCAGGGAGCTGCTGATCTGCTGGACATCGGTGATGCCGATGGTGACGACCTCGCCCGCGTTGGCCTGGCGCGGCAGCGCCGCGCCCAGCCGGGTCACCTGCGCGACCACGGACTTGACCGTGCGGAAGGTCGCGTCCATCCGCAGCCTGGTCATCGTGCGGTGCCGCATGATGCTCAGCCAGGCGTTGAACGAGCCCAGGCACAGCAGCACCGCGGACCAGGCGGCCAGCGTGCCCATGCGCCCCGGTTCCAGCCCGTCGTCGATGGCGCGCGAGAGCACGTAGGGCGACAGCGTGATGAGCACCATCCACACGGTGCCCAGCAGCGCACCGCCCGCGGCCCGCCGGGGCTGGCTGCCCAGCAGCCACCACAGGTACCGGGCGGCACTGCGGTGGTCGGGCGTGCCCGGATCAGCGTACGAGTCGATCATCCACGGGACCTTTCGGCGATGCCTATGCCAGACCGTCCCGCCAGGCGGCGTCCAGCTCCGCGTAGTGGCCCTTGCCCGCGATGAGTTCCGCGGGGGTGCCGTCCTCGACGACCCGGCCGTCGCGCATCACCAGCACGCGGTCGGCGATCGCGACCGTGGAGAGCCGGTGCGCGATGATGACCGCGGTACGGCCGGTGAGCACCGTCTGCATGGCGTACTGGACCGCGCGCTCGCCCGGGATGTCGAGGGACGAGGTCGCCTCGTCGAGGATCAGCACGCCCGGGTCGGCGAGCAGGGCCCTGGCGAAGGCGACCAGCTGGCGCTGGCCGGCCGAGATACGGCCGCCGCGCTTGCGCACGTCGGTGTCGTAGCCGTCGGGGAGCGAGGCGATGAAGTCGTGCGCGCCGATCGCCCGGGCCGCGGCCTCGACCTCCGCGCGGGTGGCGTCGGGGCGGCCGATGGTGATGTTGTCCGCGACGGTGCCGGAGAAGAGGAAGGCCTCCTGCGTCACCATGACCACCCCGCGCCGCAGGTCTGCGGGTGACAGGTCGCTCAGCGGCACACCGTCGAGCAGCACCCTCCCGCCGCTCGGGTCGTAGAACCTGGCCAGCAGCTTGGCCAGGGTGGACTTGCCCGCCCCGGTCGCACCGACCACCGCGAGGGTCTGCCCGGCCGGCAGCCGCAGGTCGAAGGCGGGCAGCACCTCGCCGCCGGTGCGGTAGCCGAACCGCACCCGGTCGAAGACCACCTCGCGCCCCGGCCGGCCGCCGGCGGTCGGCGGCAGCGCCACCGGGTCCCGGGGCTCGGGCACCGTCGGCGTCTGGGCGAGCAGGCCGGCGATCTTCTCCAGCGAGGCGGCCGCCGACTGGTAGGAGTTCAGGAACATCCCCAGCCGGTCGATCGGGTCGTAGAGCCGCCGCAGGTAGAGCACGAACGCGGCGAGCACGCCGAGCGCCATCCCGCCGCCGGCCACCCGGTAGGCGCCCCACACCACGATGCCGGCCACCGCGATGTTCGCGATCAGCCGGGAGATGACGACGTAGCGGGCCATCTCCAGGATCGCGTCGCCGTTCGCCCGGTAGTGCCGGTGGTTGAGCTCCTCGAAGGCGGTGTCGTTGGGCACCTCGCGGCGGAAGGCCTTGACCGGGCGGATGCCGTTCATCGTCTCGGTGAACTTCACGATGACCGCCGCGATGGCGGTGGAACGCCTGCGGTAGGCGACCATCGAGCGGCGCTGGAAGCGGCGGATCGCCAGGTACAGCGGCAGATACGACACCAGCGTCACCAGGCCGAGCCGCCAGTCGAGGAAGACCAGCAGCACCGAGATGTACGCGACCGACAGCACCACCCCGATCAGCTCCTCCAGGCCGTCGGTGAGCAGCTCCCTGATCGACTCGACGTCCGAGGTGGCCCGGGAGATCAGCCGCCCCGAGGTGTAGCGCTCGTGGAAGTCCAGGCTGAGCGACTGGGCGTGCCGGAACATCCGCGCGCGCAGGTCGATCAGCACGTCCTGGCTGATCAGCGCCGCGACCCGGATGAAGGTGCGCTGCAGCGCACCCGCGGCGAGCCCGCAGCCCAGGTAGCCGCAGGCCACCGCGATGAGCGCGCCGTGCCGGCCGTCGCGGACCTGCGGGATCGCGTTGTCGATGGCGTAGGCGACCAGCAGCGGCCCGGCCTGCACCGCCGCCTGCTGGACCAGCAGCAGCACCGCGGCCAGCCAGACCCGCCGGCTGTGCGGGCGCAGCAGCGAACGCAGCAGCATCGCCTGCGCGTTGGCGGGCGCGGGCAGCCTGTCCTGGTCGAAGGCGTCGGGTGCGGCGGGCCCGTGCGCGGCCGCCGGCCGCGGCCGGCCGGCCTCCTCGGGTTCGCTGAGCTGCTGCTCGGTGGCGGACGTCATCGGGCCTCGCTCCTGTCCAGGGATTCGGCGACCTCGTCGAGGCCCGACATCAGACGGCGGTATTCGGCGTTGTCGCGCAGCAGTTCCGGGTGGGTGCCGACCGCGGTGATCCGCCCCCCGGACATCAGTGCCACCCGGTCGGCGAGCTGTACGGTCGACGGCCGGTGCGCCACGACCAGCGCCGTCGTCTCCCGCAGCACGTCGCGCAGCGCCGCCTCGACCAGGGCCTCGGTGTGCACGTCGAGCGCGGACAGCGGGTCGTCCAGGATGAGGAAGTGCGGGCGCCCGACGACCGCGCGGGCCAGCGCGAGCCGCTGCCGCTGGCCGCCGGACAGGCTCAGGCCCTGCTCGCCGACCTGGGTGTCGAGGCCTTCCGGCAGCGTGTGCACGAAGCCGCACTGGGCGACCTCGAGCGCCCGCAGCACCTCCGCCTCGCCCGCACCGGTCGGCCCCGCGCCCATCGCCACGTTCTCCCGTACCGTCGCGGAGAAGAGGGTCGGCTCCTCGAAGGCCACCGCGACCAGTTCGCGCAACCGCTCGACGGGCAGCTCCGCGGTGTCCTCGCCGTCCAGCGTGATCCGCCCGCCGGTCGGCTCGTGCAGCCGCGGCACCAGCGCGGTCAGCGTGGTCTTGCCGCACCCGGTCGCACCGACGAGGGCCATCGTCTCGCCCGACCTGATGTGCAGGTCGACCCCGCGCAGCAGCGGGGTGCTGTCGGCAGGCGCGTCGGGATACCGGAAGTGCACCCCTTCCATCCGCAGCCCGCCCCCCGTCCGCGTGCCGTCCGCGGCGTCCACCGCCCCTGCGGCGTCCGCGCCCTCGACGCCCGCGGTCCGCATCGGCTCGAAGTAGCGGTCCGCGGCGGTGGCCGCCTCGTTGCTCATCGCGAGCAGGAAGCCGATCGACTCCACCGGCCAGCGCAGCGCCAGCGCGGTGGTCAGGAAGGCCACCAGGGTCCCCGCGGAGAGCTTGCCGTCGGAGACCTGGAGCACCCCGACCACCAGGGCGACGCCGATGGCCAGTTCCGGCAGCGTCATGATGATCGCCCACAGGTCGGACAGCAGCCGCGCCTTGTGCAGTTCGGTGCCGCGCAGCCCGCGCGCCTGCCGGTGGAAGGCCTGCGACTGGCTGCGGTGCCGCCCGAAGGCCTTGATGATCCGCACGCCCAGCACCGACTCCTCGACCAGCGTGGCCAGGTCGCCCGCCTGGTCCTGGGCCCGCCGGGCGGCCAGCGCGTAGCGCGTCTCGAACCGCGAGGACAGCACCACAAGCGGCACCGCGGGGCCGAGCAGGACCAGCGTCAGCAGCGGGCTCTGCGCCAGCAGGATGCCGAAGCCGATCAGCATCGTGGTGGCGTTGACGAAAAGAAAGACCAGCGGGAAGGCCAGGAACATCCGCAGGATCTGCAGGTCCGTGGTGGCCCGGGACAGCAGCTGCCCCGACGCCCACCGGTCGTGGAAGGCCACCGGCAGCCGTTGCAGCCGCCGGTAGAGGTCGGCGCGCATCGACGCCTCGACGCCCGCCAGCGGCCGGGCCACCAGCCAGCGCCGCAGCCCGAACAGACCCGCCTCCAGCAACCCCAGCAGCAGCACCAGGCCGCCGCCGAGCCACACCCCGGACGGGTCCTGGTCGGTGACAGGGCCGTCGACCAGCCACTTGAGCACCAGCGGGATCAGCAGCCCCATGCTGGAGGCGGCCACGCCGACCACCGCGGAGGTCGCGAGCCGCGTCCTGATCGGCACGACGTAGGGCCACAGCCGCAGCAGCGACCGGATGGAGGACCGCGGGCGGGCGGCGGGCGCGGGGTCAGGGGTCGTGGCAGGCATCACTCCTGACACTACGGTCGCCCGCTGACACGATTCACCTGGTTTTCGCCATCGGGTCCATGCCCCGGGGCCGGCAGCGGCAGGGGGACGGCGCTCCCGGCCCCGAGTGGCAGGGGCGGCACGGTCAGACCGTGAAGCCGCCGTCCGCGTGCACGACCGCGCCGGTCACGTACGACGCCGCGTCCGACGCCAGGTGCGCCACGACCGCCGCGATCTCGTCGCCGGCGGCGTAGCGGCCGAGCGCGGTGAAGCCGCGTACCGTCTCGGCGTACGGGCCGTCGGCCGGGTTGGCGTCGGTGTCCGTCGGGCCCGGGTGCAGCAGGTTCACGGTGATGCCCAGCGGGCCCAGGTCCCTGGCCAGGCCCTTGGTCATGCCGGTCAGCGCGGTCTTGGTCAGCGCGTAGAGGGTGTGGCCGGGAAAGGTGGTGCGCTCGGCGACGTTGCTGCCGATGCTGATGATCCGCCCGCCCGGGCGCATGTGCCGGGAGGCCGCCCTTGCCGCCAGGTAGGGGCCGCGGACGTTCACCGCGACCGAGCGGTCGAACTCGTCCGCCCCCAGGTCCGTCACCGGGCCCACCACGTAGACGCCCGCGTTGTTGACCAGCACGTCCAGCCGCCCCCACTCGCCGGCCACGCGGTCCACCGCCCTCTCGACGGCGGCGGGGTCGCCGCTGTCGGCGCGCAGGGCGAGCGCCCTGCGGCCGGTGGCGCGGATCTTGCCCGCGACGGCCTCGGCGGCCGCCGCGTCCTGCCGGTAGGTGAAGGCGACATCGCAGCCGCCCGCCGCCAGCCGCAGCGCGACCGCCGCCCCGATACCGCGGGCGGCCCCGGTGACCAGGGCGGTTCTTCCTTCGAACTCGGTGGTGTCCATGCCGACGATCCTGGTCGCGCCCCGCGCCGGAATCTGGCGGAAATCAGCCGTCGCGCTGCACCCGGTGCTCCAGCACCCTGCCGGGCGCGGCGCGCCGCAGCCCGCGCACCGCAGGTATGCACAGCAGGGTGCCGCCCACGCAGAGCGCGATCGCCCCGCCCGCCTGCAGCACATGGCGGGCGCCGAAGGCGGCGGCCGCGGGTCCTGCGATCGACTGGCCGACCGGGTACATGGCCACCGACCCGGCGACCTCGTAGGCGTGGATGCGGTTGAGGATGTCGCCGGGGACCTGGGTCTGCACGCTGGTGGCCCAGTTGACGCCCCAGAAGGCGCCGCCGATGCCGGCGGCGAACACACAGCCGCACAGCCCCGGCAGGGGCAGGTCGAGCCCGACGGACACGGGCATCAGCGCGAACAGGAGGATCCCGAAGCTGCCCGCGCGCAGCGGCCGGTCGGCACGCAGCCGCATCGCCAGCAGCGCGCCCGCCGCGGTGCCCGCTCCCAGCGCGGAGTTCACCAGCCCGTACGCGCCCGCGCCGTGCTCGGGGATGATCTCGCCCGCGGCCAGCGGCGTGAAGGGGCCCATCACGCACAGGGTGTAGACCATCCACACCAGGATCACCGACCACATCCAGGTACGCGCCCTGAACTCCCGCCACCCCTCGCCGAGATCCGCCCTGAAGGTGGTGCCCGCCCCGGTGCCCGCGGCCCGCGGCGCCGCGGGCGGCAGCCGCAGCGCGATCAGGCAGAGCGCGCTGGTCAGGTACGTGGCCGCGTGCACCGCGAAGACCGGCCCCGGCGAGGTGAAGCCGACCAGCGCGCCGGCGAGCGCGGGCCCCGCGAGCCCGGCCGCGGACTCGGCTGTCCTGGTCACCGCGTTGGCGCCCTGCACATCGTGGGCGACCCGCACCACGGTGCTGGCGACGCCCGGCTGGAAGGTCGCCGCGCAGGTGCCGTTGACGACGCCGATCACCAGCACCTCCCACAGCCGCACGCTGTGGGTGAGGAAGAGGAAGGCGGCCGTGGACTGGGTGCAGACCCTGATCAGGTCGGAGCCGATCATCATGGCCCGCGCGTCGAACCGGTCGGCCAGGACACCGCCGAAGATGACGAAGCCGGCGAAGCAGGCACTGGTGGCAGCCATCACCAGGCCGATGTCGCCGACCGAGTAGCCGTAGGAGAGCAGGCCCGCAGACAGGGCGACGGGCAGCATCGTGTCGCCGAGCATGGCCACCGAGCGGGCGGTGAAGTAGAGCCGGAAGTCGGCCGACCAGAGCGGCCCCGCCGCGGGTCGGTGCGCCGACGGGGCCGGTGCCGGCGCGGCGGCCTGCCCGGAACGGGGTGCGGAGGAGGTCACCGGGCTCATGGTGGACTGGACCATTCACGGAGTCCAGCCGATTGTCCGTCCGCCGGTCGCCGCACGGGCCCTGCCGCACGGGCCCGCCGCCCGGATCCCCGCGACGCCGCGGGGATCCGGACGGCACCCTCGCGGGCCCGCGCCTCAGCGCACCGGCACCGCCCGGTCGCGCACCGCCCGGTAGAGCCGTACCGAGCGGGCCCCGACCGCGACCGCCGTGCCGGCGGCCGCCGTCGGGGGCTGCGGGGGCGGCGGCGCCTCGGGCTCCTCGGCGGTGTCGAGGAGCAGCTCGTAGGTCGAGCCCCACGGCAGGCCGGGCAGGGTGAAGGCGGCGGGCCGGTGGTGGGCGTGGACGATCAGCAGGAAGCTGTCGTCCACCACGGGTTCGCCACGGGCGTCCCGGTGCGGGATGTCGGCTCCCGACAGGTACATCCCCAGGGTCGCCGAGCGCGCGAACCACTCCTCGTCGGTCAGCTCGCGCCCCTGCGCGCCGAACCAGGCCACGTCCCGCAGCCCTTCGGGCGCCGAGGCGAGCCCGGAGAAGAAGCCGCCGCTGCGCAGCACCGGATGCGCCCGGCGCAGCGCGATCAGCCGCGCGGTCAGGTCGCGCAGCGCGGCCCACCGGGGGTCGTCGAGCAGCGACCAGTCCAGCCAGCCGGTCTCGTTGTCCTGGCAGTAGGCGTTGTTGTTCCCGCCCTGGGTGCGGCCCATCTCGTCGCCCGCCACGAGCATCGGCACCCCGGTGGACAGCAGCAGGGTGCACAGCAGGTTGCGGATCTGGCGGCGGCGCAGCGCCTCGACGGCCGGATCGGCGGTGGGGCCCTCGGCCCCGCAGTTCCAGGACCTGTTGTCGTCGGTGCCGTCCCTGCCGTCCTCGCCGTTGGCCTCGTTGTGCTTGCGCTGGTGGCTGACCAGGTCCCGCAGCGTGAAACCGTCGTGCGCGGTCACGAAGTTCACCGACGCGTACGGGCGACGGCCGCCCCAGTCGTAGAGGTCGCTCGACCCGGACAGCCGGTAGCCGAGGTCGCGGACGTCGGAGGTGGCGCCGCGCCAGAAGTCCCTGACGGTGTCGCGGTAGCGGTCGTTCCACTCCGTCCACAGCGGGGGGAAGGCGCCCACCTGGTAGCCGCCGGAGCCGACGTCCCACGGCTCGGCGATCAGCTTCACCCGGCGCAGCACCGGGTCCTGGGCGATCACCGCGAGGAAGGGCGACAGCATGTCGACGTCGTGCATCGAGCGGGCCAGCGCCGCCGCCAGGTCGAATCTGAAGCCGTCCACCCCCATCTCGGTCACCCAGTAGCGCAGCGAGTCGGTGATCAGCCGCAGCACGTGCGGCTGCGTCACCGCGAGGGTGTTGCCGCAGCCGGTGTAGTCGGCGTAGCCGCGCGGGTCGTCGCCGAGGCGGTAGTAGGTGCGGTTGTCGATGCCGCGCAGCGAGAGCGTCGGGCCGCCCTGGCCGCCCTCGGCGGTGTGGTTGTAGACGACGTCGAGGATCACCTCGATGCCGGCCGCGTGCAGCGCCCGCACCATCCGCTTGAACTCGCCGACCTGCCGGCCGCCTGAGCCGCTGGCGCTGTATCCGGCGTGCGGGGCGAAGTAGCCGATCGAGTTGTAGCCCCAGTAGTTGCGCAGGCCGCGCCGCTCCAGGTGCTCCTCGTGCGCGAACTGGTGCACGGGCAGCAGTTCGACGGCCGTCACGCCGAGAGCGGTCAGGTGCGCGATCGCCGCCGGGTGGGCGAGCCCCGCGTAGGTGCCGCGCAGCTCCGGCGGGATGTCCGGGTGCCGGCGGGTGAAGCCGCGGACGTGCAGCTCGTAGATCACCGTGTCGGACCACGGGGTCTTCGGCCTGTGGTCGTCCTCCCAGTCGTCGTCGTCGTCCACCACCACGCCCTTGGGCACGAAGGGCGCCGAGTCGCGGTCGTCCCGCACGGTGTCGGCGACCGACGGCTCCAACCAGTCGCGCGCGTGCCCGTACACCTCGGGGACCAGCACGAAGTCGCCGTCCACCGCCCGCGCGTACGGGTCGAGCAGCAGCTTCGCCGGATTCCACCTGGCGCCCGTCCACGGGTCCCAGCGGCCGCCGACCCGGTAGCCGTACCGCTGCCCCGGCAGCACCCCGGGCACGAAGCCGTGCCACACCTCGTGGGTCAGCTCGGTCAGCGGCGCCCGCGTCTCGGTGCCGTCGGGTGCGAAGAGGCACACCTCCACCGACTCGGCACCGCCCGCCCACAGCGCGAAGTTGGTGCCGGCCCGCCCGTCGGGGCCTGCGTGGAAGCGGGCGCCGAGCGGCTGCGGGGAGCCGGGCCAGACATCGGCCTGCCGCGGTCCTGGCCGCGGGCGGGGCCCGCAGGACCCGGGGGCGGCGCGCGGCGGCGGGGGAGCGGTGAGCGTGCCGCTCCCGTTGGCGTCGCCCGGCGCGCGGCGGTCGCCCTCGACGGCGACGTCACCGTCCGCCCCCGGTGCCGGGGCAGGCAGCGGGGACCCCTGCGCCAACCCGGATACGCCGAATGCGCGTGTCTCCGACACGTGTTTCCTCCCGCGGCTCGGACACGGCTGTGGCCCCACCCGGTCGTCCCGTGCCGGGTGGCCCGCCGTGTCCCTGCACCCTTCATTCCCCTCCTGGGGCTCGGACTCACCCCCGGGCGGCCGCCGCGGGCCGATACGGGCCGTGTGACGCGTTTCCCCGGCGGTGGTGGCGTCGTTGACGGGGCGTGAGGAAAGCGGTGAGGCGCGCGCTGCGCGCAGGTGCGAGTGCGGGTGTGGCGGTGCTGTGCGCGGTGGCGGTCGCGGGCTGCGGTACGGGAGCCGACGGCGGCGGCGGTCACGACGCGAAACCGGCGGACGGGGCCGTGACGGCCGCTCCCCAGCTGTCCCGCGCCGTGATCACCGTGGCGCCGGGCGACGGCGCGAGGGATGTGGCCGCGGACGGCGCCCTCGGCGTCAGCGTCGATCAGGGCACTCTCACCGAGGTCACCGCGGAGGCGGCGGACGGCACCCCCGTGCCCGGCGAACTCGCCGCGGACCGCCGCAGCTGGCAGCCGGCGGGAAAGCTCGCGCTGGCCACGCAGTACACCGTGGACGCCCTCGCGGTGGACCCGCAGGGGCGTACCGCCGCCAAGCACGCGGTGTTCACCACGGTGGTGCCGCAGCACACGGTGATCGGCTTCTTCACCCCCGAGGACGGCGCCACCGTCGGCGACGGCATGATCGTGACCCTGCGCTTCAGCCGGCCGGTCACCGACCGGGCGGCGGTCGAACGCGGCGTCACCATCGGCGCCGAGCCCGCCGCCACCGTCGTCGGCCACTGGTTCGGCGACCAGCGGCTCGACCTGCGCCCGGCCGACTACTGGCGGCCCGGCACCAAGGTCACCCTGCACCTGCGGCTGCGCGACGTCGAGGCGGCCCCCGGGGTCTACGGCACCCAGTCCAAGGACGTGCACTTCACCATCGGCCGCGACCAGCGCTCCACGGTCGACGCGGCGGCGCACACCATGACCGTGCGGCGGGACGGCCGGGTCGTCCGCAGCCTCGACATCTCCGCGGGCGCCCCCGGCCACACCACGTACAACGGGGTGATGGTGATCGCCGAGAAGTTCGTGATGACCCGTATGGACAGCAGGACCGTCGGCTTCGGCGGCGAGTACGACATCCCGGACGTGCCGCACGCGATGCGGCTGACCCGCTCGGGGACCTTCGTGCACGGCAACTACTGGTCGTCGCCCGGCGTCTTCGGCCGCACCAACGTCAGCCACGGCTGCATCGGCCTGCTGGACAAGAAGGGCGGCGGTGCCGCGACCCCGGCCGCCTGGTTCTTCGACCACTCGCTGGTCGGCGACCCGATCCGGGTGGTCAACTCCCATGACGCCACCGTCGCCGCCGACAACGGCATGAGCGGCTGGAATCTCACCTGGGAGCAGTGGACCGCGGGCTCCGCCCTGTGAGTCCCGAATGCCCCGTCAGGTCCCGATGAGTTCCGCGTCCGACCTGTGAACTTCCCCCGGATGGAACCGAATCACTCCCCCGTGCGTCGATCTTGACGACCACGTGTCGGCACCGCGCCCGTCCGCGACGCCGGCACGCGCGGTTGTACGCCTGCACGAACGCAAGGAGTGACGCACATGTCCTGCTCGAATCCGGACTGCCGGAAAATGGGGTGCAGCACCGACCCGAAGCCCCGCCCGTCCCAGTCGACCGGTCCACGCAAGCGCTGACCGTCCGGGAACCGTCCCGGAGCCCGCACGTCCGTACGACCGGCCCGCGGGGCCTGACGCCCACGGGGCCCGGGTACACAGATATCTGGGACGGAATGGTGACATACCACGGTGCCCGCGCATGCCCAAGGTGTGGTTGTCTAGCGCCGTCCGGGGGAGTCCGGGGCAGTGAGCGCGGGTAGCGTGCAGGGGAGAAGCGGAATTGAAGCCGATAGGTGTGGCGCCTGGCGTCAGGAGAAACGTGACGGCGCTCGCGGTCGGCGCGCTGCTGCTGCTGGCGACCGCGTGCAGCGGCGGCGGGAGCGGCGGGGACTCGGCGGCGAGTGACGCCAAGGCGCCGGCCGGCAGCCCGACGGCCTCGGCGGACACCGTCGCCTCGGCCGCGGTCGTCTCGATCGTCCCGAACGACGGTGCGGACGACGTGGCCACCACCGGCACCCTCAAGGTCGCCGCGACCGGCGGCAAGCTGTCCACCGTGGTGGTCAAGGACGACAAGGGCACCGAGGTGCCCGGCGAGATCAGCGGCGACGGCCTGGGCTGGACTCCGACCGGCCACCTGAACACCTCGACGCAGTACACGGTCGACGCGAGCGCCAAGGACCCGGCGGGCCGCGAGTCCGACAAGCACTCGACCTTCACCACGGTCACCCCCAAGGACACCTTCGTCGGCTACTTCACGCCGGAGGACGGCTCCACGGTGGGCGTCGGCATGGAGGTCTACCTCAAGTTCAACCGGCCGATCACCGACAAGAAGGCCGTCGAGGACGGTGTCAGGGTGACCGCGTCCCCTTCCGTCCCCGTCGCCGCCCGCTGGAACGGCAGCGAGGAGCTGTACATCCGCCCCGCCGACTACTGGGCGGCGGGTACCAAGGTCACGCTCGACCTGGACCTCAAGGGCGTCGAGGGCGCCCCGGGCGTCTACGGCAAGCAGCAGAAGCAGGTGCACTTCACCATCGGCCGCCGCCAGGTCAGCGTGGTGGACGCGGCGAAGCACTCGATGACCGTCTACCGCGACAACAAGGCGATCAAGACCATCCCGATCTCCTCCGGCGCGCCCGAGCACACCACGTACAACGGCAAGATGGTGATCTCCGAGAAGTACATCACCACCCGGATGAACGGCGACACGGTCGGCTTCGGCGGCGAGTACGACATCAAGGACGTGCCGCACGCGATGCGGCTGACCACCTCGGGCACCTTCATCCACGGCAACTACTGGGCCGCGCCCTCGGTCTTCGGCAAGAGCAACACCAGCCACGGCTGCGTGGGCCTGCACGATGTGCGCGGCGCCGGTGACGCGAGCACGCCCGCCGCGTGGTTCTACAACCAGTCGATCCTCGGCGACGTGGTCCAGGTGATCAACTCCAAGGACAAGACCGTCCAGTGGTACAACGGCCTGAACGGGTGGAACCTCAGCTGGAGCCAGTGGAAGGCCGCCTGATCGTGCTCGCCCGTAGGACGGGGCCGTCGTAGTCTCGCGGGCATGACTGTGACCCTCGAAGTCGACGAAGGCGTCGGCACGATCCGGCTGGACCGGCCGCCGATGAATGCGCTGGACAGTGCCACCCAGGACCGCCTCAGGGAGGTCGCGCGGGAGGCGGCGGCACGGCCGGACGTGCGGGCGGTGGTGCTGTGGGGCGGCGAGAAGGTGTTCGCGGCCGGCGCGGACATCAAGGAGATGCAGGCCATGTCCTACGAGGACATGGTCGACCGGTCGGGCCCGTTGCAGGAGGCCTTCACCGCGGTGGCACGGATCCCCAAGCCGGTGGTGGCCGCGGTGACCGGGTACGCCCTCGGCGGCGGCTGCGAGCTGGCGCTGTGCGCGGACATCAGGATCGCCGCGGAGGACGCCAGGCTGGGCCAGCCGGAGATCCTGCTCGGGCTGATCCCGGGGGCGGGCGGCACCCAGCGGCTGGCGCGGCTGGTCGGCCCGTCCCGCGCCAAGGACCTGATCTTCACCGGGCGGATGGTGGGCGCCACGGAGGCGCTGTCCATCGGCCTGGTCGACCAGGTGGTGCCCGCGTCCGAGGTGCATGCGCGGGCGCTGGCCTGGGCCGGCCGGCTGGCCCGCGGTCCCGCTTACGCGCTGCGGGCGGCGAAGGAGGCGGTGGACGCGGGCCTCGAGACCGACCTGGACAGCGGGCTCGCCCTCGAACGCGCTCTCTTCGCCGGGCTGTTCGCGACCGCGGACCGCGAGACGGGCATGCGCAGCTTCATCGAGCAGGGTCCCGGCAAGGCCGAATTCCGCTGATCCGCCGACCGTGCGAATTGTGTACGATTCCCGTACAAGTGATCGAACGGCGATAGCCCGCCGGTGGCGGCCCGCCTTAAGAGAGCCTTATGGCAGTCTTAAGGAATCGTGGGCCGCCACTGATCACCGGGATGGTTGGCTTCACCAACACCGCAGGTGGAGCGGGTAGTTACCGGGTGATTAATGCCCCTGGAATATGCCGAAACAGTGGGACGGAAGTGGTCATTCCCCTTCGCCAATTCCCACGGTTGCCACTCGCAACGCAGCCGGTGCGGCCATGATGAACCCATGGCGGCCAGGGGAGGATCCGAGCAGCCGCAGCGGGTGGACACCAATACCGCCGCGGGTGCCTTACCGGTACTCGCCGCTGCGGGCGACGCCGGTGGTGACGCCGGGGGCGAGAGCGGAACCGAAGCCGCCGCGGGCGGCGTGCTCGACCTGCTGGGCGACCCGTCGGTCGCCGAGGTCCATCTGACCTCGCGCCCCGAGTCCGCCTCCACCGCCCGCCGGCTGGCGTTGTCCGTGGTCCGGCTGTGGGGGCTGCCGCAGTACGCCGACACCGTGGAGCTGCTGGTCTCGGAGCTGGTCGGGAATGCGGTACGGCACACCGGCGCCCGCGGCTTCGGGCTGCGGATGCGGCGGCGGCGCGGCTGGGTGCGGGTCGAGGTGCGCGACCCCTCGCGGGCGCTGCCCTGCCTGCTGCCGGTGGGCGACCTGGACATCAGCGGTCGCGGCCTGTTCCTTGTCGACCGGCTCTCGGACCGCTGGGGCGTCGACCTCCAGGCGCGCGGCAAGACCACCTGGTTCGAACTGCGGGTGCCCGAGCGGTAGTTCCGCGGTAATGCGAAGAGGCCCCCCGCGTCGTGGTGACGACTGCGGCCGGGGCCTCTTCGTGACCGCCGCGGAGCATGGGGGTGTGGTCCGCGACGTCTGTGGAACGGCCGTGCTCGGGTCGGGCGGCCGTTGGCACGACTCTCGCACGCGGAGCGCGGCAGGGTCAACCGTGCATCTCTCTTGTATCGGGCAAATGCGACAGATTGGCGAGTGATATGGGGGTGATGTGTACCACTCACCTTGTAAATCACGGGAAATTCTCCTCATAGGCTTCTAATGTTTTGAATGGTGATACGACTCGGGTATGACCCTGAGACGGGGGTGGGGGTAGCCCCAACCCGCAATGGGGGATGCGCCGGATGGGCCGGGGCCACCTGCTGCGACAGAGTCGTCCACGAGCCGGTCGCCGCCCAGCGGCCGCCCCCGACCGAGGAGTTGACCATGGCCGCGCCGACGGCACACAGCGGACCCGTGGCCGCCTTCGTCCGCTTCGTGATCTGCGGCGGCGGCGTCACCCTGCTGGCCAGTGGTGTGCTGCTGCTGATCGGCCAGCGGATCCCCTTCGCGGTCGCCAACGCCGTGGTCACCGTCGCCTCCACGGTCCTGGCCACCGAGCTGCACGGGCGCTTCACCTTCGGACGCGGCCGGGCCGGCTGGAGCGACCACGCCGCGAGCGGCCTGACCGTCGCGCTGTCCTACGCCTTCACCACCGGCGCCATGCTCGCCTTCGAGGGGGTGCACCCGGGTGGCGGTGTGCTGCTGCGGCAGGGCGTCTACCTGGCCGCCTCAGGACTCGCCGGGGTGGCGCGCTTCCTGCTGCTGCGGCATGTGGTCTTCGCGACACCCGGTGTCGCCCGGATTCCCGAGCGGCTGCGGCAGCGGGCGGCGACGATGGGCAGTGCCGGGCGGCGCGCCGTCCCGTACCCCTCAGGTTCCCGACTGCTGCAAGGATCGTGAGACCCATGACCAAGGCCAAGGGCATCGTCTTCACCGAGTTCGGCCCCGCCGACGTGCTGCACCCGGCCGAGATCGACGTGCCGGAGCCCGGCCCCGGGCAGGTGCGGATCGCGGTACGGGCGGCGGGCGTCAACCCGCTCGACCACAAGATCAGGGCCGGGTACATGAACCAGGTCTTCACGGTGGAGCTGCCGCATGTGCCGGGCGTGGAGGCCTCGGGTGTGGTGGAGTCCGTCGGCGAGGGCGTCAGCGGGCTCACCGCCGGCCAGGAGGTCTTCGGGCCGACGGTCTCGGGGGCCTACGCGGAACTCGCGCTCGCCGAGGCCGTCAGGCTCGCCGTCAAGCCGTCCGACCTGGGCTTCCCCGAGGCCGCCGCGCTGCCGGTGGGCGCGGAGACCGCCTACCGCACGCTCCAGGTGCTCGGCGTCCGCGGCGGCGAGACGCTGCTCGTGCACGGAGCCGCGGGCGGCGTCGGCAGCCTCGCCGTGCAGTTCGCGGTCGCCCGCGGCCTGCGGGTGGTCGGCACCGCGAGCGTGTCCAACCACGAGCGGCTGCGCGCGCTCGGCGCGATCCCCGTCACCTACGGCCCCGGGCTCGTCGACCGGGTGCGGGACGCGGCCCCCGAGGGGGTCGACGCCGCCTTGGACACCACGGGCCTCGCCGAGTCGCTGGCCGCTTCTGTCGAGCTGACCGGGGACAAGGACCGGGTGCTGACCATCGCCGGCCCGGACGCCGCCGGCGAGTACGGCGTCGCCTTCAGCTCGGGCGCGGGCCCGGACGGCTACCTCGGCGGACCCGCCTTCGCGGAGGCACTCGCCCTGCACGCCACCGGCACCCTGGCCGTCGCCATCCACCACTCGTACCCGCTCGCCGAGGCGGCCGACGCGCAGCGGGCGAGCGAGGCGGGACACCTGGCCGGCAAGATCATCCTGGTGCCCTGACGCCGCACGGGAACAGCGGGGCGGGCCGGACCCCGGGTCGGCCCGCCCGTCGGACGGGGCTCGCGCTGCCCGGCCCGCTGCGGCCGTCAGCTGCCGAAGACCTGGAATTCGTACAGTGAATAGCCGTACGGGGTGGAGCGCTGCGTGCCGTAGACCCGTACGTAGCGGCCGGTGCCGCTGACATTGAGCGTCTGGTTGCCGCCGGTGCCGGTGGTCGTGGTGTAGACGGTGGTCCAGTTGGTGCCGTTGGCCGAGGTCTGGATCTGGAAGGCCTTGCCGTAGGCGGCCTCCCAGTCGAGCTTGACCTGGCTGATGGTGTGGCTGGCGCCCAGGTCCACCTGGATCCACTGCGGGTCGCTGAAGGCGCTGGACCAGCGGGTGCCGGTGTTGCCGTCCACGGCGTTGGCGGCGGGGAAGCTCCCGTTCTCGGTCGAGGAGGCGGTGGCCGGCTTGCCCTGCGAGAGGTTGCCGCCGGCGGGCGGCGGGGTGGTGCTGCCCGGGCCCTTGTTGTAGACGGCGACGTAGTCGATGTTCATCTGGCCGCCGGAGACGGTGGCGGAGTTGGGGCCGCCGCCGAAGGCGTCGGGGAAGCCGCCGCCCATCGCCAGGTCGTAGATGATGAAGAACGGGTGGTCGACCGCGTTCGCCCAGGTCGTGGCGTCCACCTGGGTGGCGTTCACGGTGAAGTAGTTGGCGCCGTCCAGATACCAGCGGATCTGCTCAGGCGACACGGAGCGGTCGATCTGGACCGCGTAGGTGTGGTAGCCGGTCTGGCAGCCGGAGCAGGCCCGCTCGCCGCTGCCGATGCCGGTCGTCTCGTGGCAGGGTCCGCCCGAGCCGGTGCCGCAGTGCAGGGTGCCGAAGACGGAGCTGCGGGAGTTGATGTCCTCCAGGATGTCGATCTCACCCGAGGTCGGCCAGCCCACGCCGCTGCGCAGCGTCGAGCCCAGCATCCAGAAGGCCGGCCAGTAGCCTGCGCCGTTGGCGGTGGTCAGGTTGGGCTGCTGGATCGACGACTGCATCATCACCACGCCGCCGGCCGGCGCGCCGAAGGTCGCCGCCTGCGTCTCGATCCGGCCCGACGTCCAGCCCGAGCGCGCGTCGCTGCCGCTGTGCAGGGCCTTGAGCACGAGGTGGCCGTTGCCGTCCTGGTACACGTTGGACGTGCTGTTGGTCATCGTCTCGATCTCGCCGGTGCCGAAGCTGCTGCCGGGACCGGTGTCGTACTTCCAGTTCGCGCCGTTCACGCCGGTGTTGGCGCCGCCGCTGAAGTCGTCGCTCCAGGTGGTGGTGAAGCCGGCCGGCGCCGCCGGGACCGCGGCGGGCGCCGCTGCCGCCGCCGCTGCCGGTGCCGCGGCGGGGGTGGCCGCGCCGCCGGGCGCCGCGGTGACCGCGAGCCCTGCCAGGCTGAGCGCGCCGACGGTGAACGCGGCCAGGGTCAGCCGCGCCTTGGTGCGCAGCCGGCGGTGGCCGGTGGGGGGTGTTGGTGCGTGTCCGCTGGACATGCGAGGTCTCCTGTCCCGATGAGCCCGATGTGGGGGGTGCTGGGCGCTCCGCTGGGACGTTCGTGAGAGCGCTCTCTTCGAGCAGGGAGTTTTCTAGTGCCTCGCCATTGCGGCGTCAAGGAGTTGCGCACGATACGCAGGTGAACAGGGGTGCCGGCTGGGTCCCGCACCCTCGAAAGCCCTTACCGGGCCGGGCGTCGGTGTCCCCGGGCCGGGGCACGGGGGCGCCCCGGGGCGCAGGGGGAGGCCTGCGCGCCCGGGGCGCCATGAGGGGAGCTACGGCCGCACGCGGATGATCTGCGGGTCGTGGTCGCTGGTCTGGTTCGCGAACTCCGAGTTGATGTGCACCACGTCGTACTCGACGTGCTTGCCGAGGTCGGGGCTGACCAGGATGTGGTCGAGCACCTGCGAGTTGCCCTCGTAGACGTACGAGTAGCGCTCCTTGGCCGGCAGCGTGTCGACCAGGTCGGTCAGCACCGTGCCGTTCTCGGTCAGGCTCTGCACGGCCGGCGAGAACTGGTAGTCGTTCAGGTCGCCGAGGACCACCACGTCTGCGTGCTTGTCGGCGGTCTCCAGCTGCTTGACGAAGTCGTGCTCCACGATCGCCTGCCGCACCCGCTGCACCTCGGAGCTGCGCACCGGCGGCTGGAGGTGGCTGTCGATGCCCTGGTCGCCGCCCTTGCTGTCGAAGTGGTTCGCGATCACGAACAGCTTCTTGCCGCGGAAGGTGAACTGGCCGACCAGCGGCTTGCGGCTGGTGTTCCAGGCCTGGTCGGTGGGCGCGATCCGGCCGGGGGAGGCGGTCAGCGAGGTGCCGTCGCCGGTGCCGGTGATGCCGACCGGGGTGGTCGAGCCGCCGCCTGCGATGTCGGTGAAGCCGACCCGCTGCGGGTTGAAGAGGAACACCGAGCGGATGTTGCCGCCGGGCTCGCCGCCGTCCTTGTCGTTGACGGGGTCGATCTCCCGCCACTGGTAGCGCGGGCCGCCCGCCGCCACGATCGCGTCGGTGAGCTTGGTCAGCGTCTGGTCGGCAGCGACGGTGCCGTCGTCGGTGGCGCCGTTGTTGTCCTGGATCTCCTCGAGGGCCACGATGTCGGGCGACCGCAGGTTGTGCACCAGGCCCTGGGCGAGCGCGTCGAACTTCGACTGCGGGTTGCCGGGTGCCAGGTTCTCCACGTTGTACGTGGCCACGGTGGCCTGGTCGGACGACGCCTTGCCGGTGACCTCGGGCTCCAGGCCGCCGCTCTTGACGGTGCCCAGCGTGCGGGCCTGGAGCGCGTACGTACCGGCGAACTGGTTGTAGTCGAGCGGGCCCGTGGTCGTGCCGCGCAGGGTGTCGCCGACGTTCGCGGCCGGGAAGGGCGAAGTGGCCGTCGGGATCAGCGACTGCACCATCAGGCGGCCCGAGTTGGGCTGGTCGTAGCCGGTGTAGAGGGTCCCGCCGCGCTTGGTGGGGTTCTGCTTGGGCTTGACCGTGACCCACAGCTCCGAATACGGGTCGCTGGCGCCGACCACCCGGGTGTCGTCGATCCTGACGTTCATGCCCTCGAGCGACGCGTACAGGTCGAGCGAGTACTCGTCGGGCCGCAGCGGCAGGTCCTCGATGCTGCCGCCGCCCGCGCTGGGCACGAAGGCGTCGGGGACGCTCTTGTCGTCGAGCACGACGGGCGCGGGCACGGCGTTGCCCGAGGACAGCTTGGTCACCGTGGGCTTGGTGATCTCGGTGACCGCCTGCCCGCCGGCGGCGGCGCCGCCCGGGTAGTACTGCGAGACGGTGCCGGCCACCGAGACGCTGTCGCCGACGGCGACCGCGGGGCTGGTCGAGCCGGTGAAGACGAAGATGCCCTCGCTGGTCCTGGGGTCGGCGTCCGGATTCGGGTCCTGGACCCAGAAGCCCTGCGACGAGCCGTAGGCCCGCACCCCGGTGACGATGCCGGTCGCGCCGGTGACCGCCTTGCCGGCGAAGGGCGAGTTGCGGGTGTCGCCCTGGATGTCGTGGATCTTCGCCTCGGTGCCGGTGGGCGGCGGCGTGGTGGGCGGGGTGGTGGGCGGCTGGGTCGGGGTGCCGCCGCCCGAGTTCTGCGGGGTGGGCGCGCCCGCGGTGAAGTCCGCCGCGTTGTCGTCGGTGTCGGCGAGCGTCGCACCCCGGGTGACCGAGTCGCTGTTGCTCGCGCCGGCCGCGGGGCCGCTGCCCTCGTGCACCAGCGCGGTGCCGTAGCCGACCAGGTCCTTGACTCGCGGGTCGGCGGCGCAGTCCGCGGCGGTGAGGCAGGTCAGCGGGTCGGCGCCGGTGACCAGCGCGACGGTGCCCGTGGTGCCCGACATGTTGATGGCCCCGCTGGCGTCCGGCGCCGGCAGCGGGGTGGTGCCGCCGGTGCCGGCGCCCTCCTGGACCAGGAAGCGGCCGCCGCCGGCCAGCGAGCCGGTGAGCGGGGTGGCCTGCCACTTGGACGTCGGGGACGGCGCCCCCGGCAGGTACTGCACGCTGTAGGTGCTCAGGTCCACCGGTGCGGCTCCGGCGTTGGCCAGCTCCACGAAGTCGTTGGTGAAGGTGGCGCCGGAGTTGCCGCCGCCCCCGTAGACCTCGGCGATCACGGCGTCGGCGGACGGCGCGGCGAAGGCGGCGTGCACGCCCACCCCGGCCAGCACCACGGCACCGGCTATGCCGATCGGCAGGAATCGCTTGCGGAGTCCCGCGGGAAGCGGTCTCGTGGATCGGGGTGATGCCTCGGCGGCCTCAGAGGGGTGCGACACCGGAGGGGTTCTCCTTCATGGGAGCGGCTGGTGGTGACGGCGCGTCACCCCGGGCCGGGGCGTGCGCGGTCGGCCTCAAGATACGCGCGTAGATCCGGTCGCAGAAGGTGTGTTGAGGTTAAATCTGGGTGTTGTGTGCCGTGCCTGTGCCTTACCGGCCGATACGTCCGGCTGCCGGCGGGTGACCGCCTGTCACGTACGCCTCTGCTGTCCCGGGCGCCGTGCGGGGGTCAGCGAGCGCCGGCCGCCTCGGCGCGGGCGGCGTCGCGTATGCCGGTGACGATCAGGTCGATGCCCCGGTCGAAGTACAGCTCCTGGTCGGAGCAGGCCGCGAGCGCGTCGGCGGCGGCGACGATGTGCGGGTAGCGGCGGGGGGACAGGGCGAGCAGGGTGGCGCGCTTGGCGCGCACCGCGTCCTCGTTGGCCTCGGGGTCGGGGCCCAGGTCGCGCCCCGGCTCCGCGATGGCCAGCGCGACCAGCGAGCCGAGGATCTGGCTCGCGGTCTCCGCGCTGCGCTCCACCGACATGCCGCCCTCGGCCATCAGTGCGAGCGACCGCTCGGTGATGGCGAGGCCCGGCTCGGTGGTCACCATGCCGTTGAAGACCAGCATGGCCGCGTTGGGGTGCGGGCGCAGGGCGTCGAGGAAGCCGCTCAGCACGTCGCGCAACTGCTCGTGCCAGGGCCGGTCGTCGGGCTCTGGCAGCACGGTGCCTGACAGCAGCCGCCCCGCGAGGGCGACCAGCAGGCCCTCCTTGTCGGGGAAGTGCCGGTAGAGGGCCATCGGGGTGACGTCGTGGAGCTGGGCGACCCGGCGGATGGTCACCGCGTCGAGGCCCTCGGCATCGGCGACGGCCAGCGCGGTGGTGATCAGCTCGTCACGGTTCAAACGCTTCTGAGCCGCCATGTCCGCTCGACCGCCTTTCGCTCGACAACCACCCCTTCGCGGTGTACAGCGTACACACCGCATGCATGTTTACAAAGTAAGCAATGCCTGTATGGTTGCGCCGTAAGCATACGCTGTAAACATTCCCTTGAGGTTGCTATGCGACGCAGTCCCTGGGCCACGCTGACCGTGTTGGCCCTCGCCCAGTTCATCGTGGTGCTCGACGTGACGATCGTGAACGTCGCGCTGCCGCACATCCAGACCGACCTCGGCTTCACCGTCGACGGCCTCCAGTGGGTGATCAGCGCCTACACCCTGGTCTTCGGCGGCTTCCTGCTGCTCGGCGGCCGGGCGGCCGACCTGCTCGGGTCGCGCCGGGTGTTCGTCACCGGCCTCGTACTGTTCGGCGCGACCTCGCTGGCCGGCGGCCTGGCCGGCTCACCCGGCCTGCTCATCGCGGCCCGCACCCTGCAGGGCCTCGGCGGGGCGCTGCTGTCGCCCGCCGCGCTCGGCATCCTCACCGTGACCTTCCCGCACGGCAAGGAGCGCAACATCGCCATGGGCGTCTGGGGCGGCCTCGCCGGTCTCGGCGGCACCCTCGGAGTGGTCGCAGGCGGCTTCCTCGTCGACTCGCTCAGCTGGCGCTGGGTCTTCATCGTCAACGTGCCGATCGTGATCGCCCTGGTCGCCGTCACCCCGCTGATCGTCCGCCACGTGCCGCCGCACGCCGGCAACCGCTCCTTCGACGCGCTCGGCGCGGTGTTCGCCACCGGCGGGCTGCTCGGCGTGGTCTACGCGGTGGTGCGCGCCGAACCGCTCGGCTGGTCCTCGCCCGAGGTCATCGGCTGCCTGGTCGTCGGCGTGCTGCTGCTCGCCGCCTTCCTGGTGGTCGAGACCCGCATCAAGGCACCGCTGGTGCCGATGCGGCTGCTCAGGTCGCGCGCCCTGAGCAGCTCCGGCGGTGCCATCGCCCTGACCGGCGCGGCCTTCCTGGCGATGTTCTACCTGACCGCGATCTTCCTCCAGCAGGTGCGCGGCGACAGCGCGCTGCGAGCCGGGGTCGAATTCCTGCCGATGGGCGGCGCCGCCATCGCCGCTGCCGTGCTGGCCACCCCGCTGATCACCCGCTTCGGCACCCGCCCCGTGCAGACGGCGGGCACCCTGCTCAGCGTGGCCGGCCTGCTGCTGCTCTCCCGTGCCGACGCCACCGGCTCGTACACGAGCCAGATCCTGCCCGGCATCGTCCTGTTCGGCCTCGGCATCATCGCGGTCTCGGTGCCGGCCCAGATCGCGGCGGTCGTCGACGTCACCCACACCGACGCCGGCGCCGCTTCCGGTGTCTTCACCGCCTTCCAGCAGGTCGGCGGGGCGGTCGGGCTCGCCGTCGTCACCACTCTGGCCACCTCCCGCACCGCCCACGCGCTGGCCGGCGGCGCCGCGCAGTCCGACGCCCTGGTGGACGGCTTCCACCGCGGCCTGCTGGTGGCCGCGGCCTTCAGCGCCGGCACCTTCGTGGTCACCCTGCTCTCGCCCCGGCTCGCTCCGAGCGCCGACCAGATCGCCGGCGCGGCGGCAGCGGCGTAGCCCCGGGCCGGGTGCTCACGGGTGCGGGGCCGGGGGAGTACGCCCCCGGCCCCGCACCCGTACCGCGCCTCGGCCCAGGCGGCGGTGGCGGGCCGTCAGGCCGCGCCCCGCCTCGCCGGGACCGCCCTCAGCTCGCCGTGCACACCGGCACGGGCGGCGGGGAGCCGGGGGTGCCGTTCGCGGTGAAGCCGAAGGAGATCGACGCGCCGGGGGAGACCGCGCCGTTGTAGGGGGCGTTGGTCACGGTGACGGAGGAGCCGCTCTGCGCGAGCGTGCCGTTCCACAGGCTGGTGATCGTCGCGGTCGGCGCCGACCAGGCGACCTTCCAGCCGTGCAGTGCGGAGGTGCCAGGGTTGGCGACGGTGACGTCCGCCTGGAAGCCGCCGGACCAGGCGTTGGTGACCGTGAACGTCGCGGTGCAGCCGGACCCGGGCGGCGGGGTGGTGGGCGGGGGAGTCGTGGGCGGCGGGGTGGTCGGAGGGGGCGTGGTGGGAGGCGGCGTCGTGGGCGGGGGTGTGGTCGGCGGGGTCGTCGTGCCGTACGTCAGCCCGTAGCCGTACGCGAAGAGCGGCGTCTTGCCGTCGCCGTCGTTGATCGGCTCCTGCGAGGCGCTCTGCATCCACGACACCGGCAGCTTCCCGCTGGGCGCGTAGTCGCCGAAGAGCACGTCGGACACGCCGTTGCCCTCGGTGCCCGGCAGCCATGCGGCCACCAGGGCCTTCCAGTCGGGGAGCTGGGCGGCGATGTCCAGCGGCCGGCCGGACACCAGCACGGTGACCACCGGCACCCCGCTGGCCTTCAGCTTGGCGAGCGTGGCCAGGTCGGTCTGGTCCAGGCCCATCGAGCCGGTGCGGTCGCCCTGGCCCTCCGCGTACGGGGTCTCGCCGACGACCGCGATCGCGGCGGCGTACGACCCGTCGATACCGTCGCCGCTCTTGCTGTAGGTCACCTGCGAGGGATTGTCCACCGCGGACCTGATGCCCTGGAGGATGGTCGTCCCCGGGGTGATCGCGCCGCTCGAACCCTGCCAGCTGATCGTCCAGCCGCCGCTCTGGTTGCCGATGTCGTCGGCGGACTTCCCGGCCACGAAGACCTTGGCGGACTTGGCCAGCGGCAGCACTCCGCCGTCGTTCTTCAGCAGCACCTGCGACTCGCGCACCGCCTGCCGGGCGACGGCCCGGTGCGCGGCGGAGCCGACCGTGGAGGTGTAGGAGCGGTCGGTCAACGGGTGCTCGAACAGCCCGAGCTGGAATTTCTTGGTGAGGATCCGCCGGTTGGCGTCGTCGATCCGCGCCATGGTCACCGTGCCGCTGCTCACGTCGCTCTTCAGGTCGGCGACGAAGGCCTTGTAGTCGGTCGGCACCATCACCATGTCGATGCCGGCGTTCACGGCGGTCGCCACCTCGGCGGCGGTGAAGCCGGTCCGCCCGTCGATCTTGTCCACGCCGGCCCAGTCCGACACCACGAACCCGGAGAAGCCGAGCTCGCCCTTGAGCAGGTCGGTGACCAGGTAGCGGTTGGCGTGGTCCTTGACGCCGTTCCAGCTGCTGTACGACACCATGACCGCGCCGACCCCGCGGTCCACCGCGGCCTTGAACGGCGGCAGGTGGATGGCCCTCAGGTCGGCCTCCGACAGGGTCGCGTTGCCCTCGTTGACCCCGCCGTCCGTGCCGCCGTCGCCGATGTAGTGCTTGGCGGTGGCCAGTACCGAGGCCGGTCCGCCCAGCGTCGCGCCCTGGAGCCCGGTGATCTCGGTGGTCATCTGCGACGGCAGGTCGGGCGTCTCGCCGAAGGACTCGTACGTCCGGCCCCAGCGGTCGTTGCGGGCCACGCACAGGCACGGGGCGAAGTCCCAGTCGACGCCGGTCCCCGACACCTCCTCCGCGGTGACCCGTCCGACCTGCTGCACCAGCGCCGGGTCGCGGGTGGCGCCGAGCCCGATGTCGTGCGGGAAGACGGTGGCGCCGTAGACGTTGTTGTCGCCGTGCACCGCGTCGATGCCGTAGATCATCGGGATGCCCAGCGGCGTGCCCAGCGCGGTCCGCTGGAAGCCGTCGTACATGTCGGCCCAGGCGCCCGCGTTGTTCGTGCTCGGCGCCGAGCCGCCGCCCGAGAGCACGGAGCCGATGCGGTAGGCCGCCAGGTCGCCGGGCGCGGCGGCCAGCGCGGTCCTGTCGACCTGGGTCATCTGCCCGACCTTCTCGTCGAGCGACATCCGCGCCAGCAGGTCGTCCACCCGCTGGGACACGGGCAACGACGGGTCCTGGTAGGGCAGTCCCGCCGCCTGCGGTGCGGCGGCCGATCCCGCCGCGCCGCCGGCGGCGGTCGTGGCGGCGGTGGCGTCCACCGCCGCGTCGGTGAGGAGGAGCATCGCGAGGACGGCGCCGACGGCGACACCCGCTCTGCGGTACGTGCGTCTGGGCATGGGGACTCCGTATGGGGGGAGGCCGTGGGGGGCCATGGAGTGTGGGAGCGCTCCCATAGATGAGGCCAGTGCGGCCGGGTCATGTCAAGGGTTGGGGCAGTCGCAGGTCGGGGGGCGTGCGGTGCTCAACCGGTGCAGTCCCGTGAGGGCGGGTCGTTGACGCGACAGCAAGCGCTTGCTACTTTGATCCCCGCGCCATGGCCTGTACGCGACAAGAGTAGGTCTGCCTGGCCCTATTGGGGGTCAAGCAGGCTAGTAACCGCTTTCATGCAGCTGATCCGCCGACCCCACGGCGGCCCCCCACCGCACCTCTGGACGAGAGGTCTCAGCACCGTGAAACACACTCCGATGTCCCCTGCCCGGCGGCAGAAAGCCGCGGCCGCCGTGGGTGCGGCGGTCCTCGCGTCAGCGGGACTGCTCGCGCTCCATCCCTCCATCTCGCAAGCCGCACAGCCGCAGATCAACAGCAACGCCCTGTTCGTCTCCCCGAGCGGCACCGACGGTGCCGCGGGCACGGAGTCCGCGCCGACGACCCTCACCTCGGCGATCACCCGCATCACCGCGGGCGGCACGATCTACCTGCGCGGCGGCACGTACAACTACTCCACGACGGTCAACATCGCGCAGGGCAACAACGGCACCTCGGGCGCCCTCAAGGAGCTGTCCGCCTACCCGGGCGAGGCCCCGGTGCTCAACTTCTCCGCCATGGCCGAGGCCGACTCGAACCGCGGGCTCGCGCTCAACGGCAACTACTGGCACATCTACGGCCTCACCGTGCAGCGCGCGGGCGACAACGGGATCTTCATCGGCGGCAGCAACAACATCGTCGAGCGCACGGTGACGGCCTTCAACCACGACTCCGGGCTCCAGATATCCCGTACGGCCTCCAGCACCCCCCAGTCCCAGTGGCCGTCGAACAACCTCATCCTCAGCTCGGAGTCGCACGACAACTCCGACTCCGACGGCGAGGACGCCGACGGCTTCGCCGCCAAGCTCACCGCAGGCCCGGGGAACGTCTTCCGCTACGACGTGTCGCACAACAACATCGACGACGGCTGGGACCTCTACACCAAGACCGACACAGGACCCATCGGCGTCGTGACCATCGAGAACTCCCTGTCGTACGGCAACGGCACGCTGTCCAACGGCACCGTGAACTCCGCAGGCGACCGCAACGGCTTCAAGCTCGGCGGCGAGGACATCAAGGTCAACCACATCGTCCGGAACAACATCGCCTACGGCAACGGCCACCACGGGTTCACGTACAACAGCAACCCGGGCACGCTGACGATCTCCGGCAACGTCAGCATCGACAACGCGGAGCGGAACTACTCCTTCGACGAGGGCACCTCCGTCTTCCGCGGCAACACCTCCTGCCGGTTCTCCGTCGACGGGTCGAACGACAAGACCATCGGCGACGCCGACAGCTCCAACCAGTTCTGGTCCGGCACCAACGGGTCCCGCTGCTCCTCCTACAGCGGCGCGCTGAACTGGGCCTTCAACACCGACGGCAGCCTGGCGGTGACCTTCGGCGGCAAGCCGCCGACGAACCCGCCGACGACGCCCCCCACCACGCCACCGACGACGCCCCCCACCACCCCGCCCACCACCCCGCCGACGACGCCTCCGACCACCCCGCCCACCGGCGGCCAGCTCCTCACCGACGACTTCGAGGACGGCAACGCGAACGGCTGGACCACCAGCGGCGGTTCATGGGCGGTCAGGTCGAACGGCTCGCACGTCCTGACCCAGTCCACGGTGGCCGCCTCCGCGTCCGCCCTGGCCGGCTCGTCCTGGGGCGCACAGAGCGTCCAGGCCACGGTGACGCCCACCCTCTTCCAGGGCTCGGGCGAATACGTCGCCGTCCTGGCCCGGGTCCAGGACGCGTCGAACTACTACGCCCTCGTCCTGCGCGACGCGAACAAGGCCGAGATCCGGCGGGTGACCGGCGGCACGAGCAAGGTGCTCGGCAGCGTGTCCTTCACGGTCGACACCGGGGTGCCCTACACCCTGCGGCTGTCCGCCCAGGGCAGCGCGCTGACCGGATACGTCAACGGCCGGTCGGTCGTCAGCGCGAGCGACGGCAGCTTCGGCAGCGGAAGGGTCGGCCTGAGCACCTTCGACGCCACGGCCGACTTCGACAACGTCGTGGTCACCAGCTCGTAAGCCCGCTGTGCGACGCAGGGAGGTGCGGCCGCCCCCGCGGGCCGGCCCCCCCCGGTGGGGCGGGGGGGGGCGGGGGGCGGCGCCGGCCCGCGCCCCCCCGCCGCGCGGGGTTTGGATATAAAATATTGTTTTTTTAAAACGCG
>NZ_JBICTO010000033.1:0-35242 GCF_043197715.1 Streptomyces sp. NPDC049040 | reverse complement strand
CGCGACGGGGCTGATCGCGGGCTTCGGGCCCGGCATCACCGCCGAGATGGCACTCGGCACCTGGGCCGACGACGTCCCCCAGACCATCGACTGAGGTGTCGTCGAAGCGCTGTCATGTGTCCACCCACTCATGTCTTGGAGTGTCATGTCTCGCCGCCTGTTCACCTCGGAATCCGTGACCGAGGGCCACCCGGACAAGATCGCCGACCAGATCAGCGACACCGTCCTCGACGCGCTGCTGGCCCAGGACCCGGCCTCCCGCGTCGCCGTCGAAACCCTGATCACCACCGGCCAGGTGCACATCGCCGGCGAGGTGACGACGGCCGCGTACGCGGACATCGCCACCCTGGTGCGCAACAAGATCCTCGACATCGGCTACGACTCGTCCAAGAAGGGCTTCGACGGCGCCTCCTGCGGTGTCTCGGTGTCCATCGGCGCGCAGTCCCCCGACATCGCCCAGGGCGTGGACACCGCCTACGAGAAGCGGGTCGAGGGCGCCGCCGCCGACGACGAGCTCGACAAGCAGGGCGCGGGCGACCAGGGCCTGATGTTCGGCTACGCGTCCGACGAGACCCCCACCTTGATGCCGCTGCCGATCGAACTGGCCCACCGCCTCTCGTACCGCCTGACGCAGGTCCGCAAGAACGGCACGGTCCCTTACCTGCGCCCGGACGGCAAGACGCAGGTCACCATCGAGTACGCGGGCAGCCGCCCGGTCCGGCTCGACACCGTCGTGGTCTCCTCGCAGCACGCCTCCGACATCGACCTCGACACCCTGCTCACCCCCGACATCCGCGAGTACGTCGTCGAGCACGTCCTCGGGAAGCTCGCCGAGGACGGCATCAAGCTGGAGACCGACGGCTACCGCCTGCTGGTCAACCCCACCGGCCGGTTCGAGATCGGCGGCCCGATGGGTGACGCGGGCCTGACCGGCCGGAAGATCATCATCGACACCTACGGCGGCATGGCCCGCCACGGCGGCGGTGCCTTCTCCGGCAAGGACCCGTCCAAGGTGGACCGCTCCGCCGCGTACGCGATGCGCTGGGTCGCCAAGAACGTCGTCGCCGCCGGGCTCGCCGCCCGCTGCGAGGTCCAGGTGGCCTACGCCATCGGCAAGGCCGAGCCCGTCGGCATGTTCGTGGAGACCTTCGGCACCCACACGGTCGCCGTCGAGAAGATCGAGGAGGCCATCGGCCAGGTCTTCGACCTGCGCCCGGCCGCGATCATCCGGGACCTCGACCTGCTGCGGCCGATCTACACGCAGACCGCCGCCTACGGCCACTTCGGCCGCGAGCTGCCTGACTTCACGTGGGAGCGCACCGACCGCGCCGAGGCACTGCTCCAGGCGGTCAAGGCGGGCTGACGGCGCAGCCCGGCGGAGGGCGGTCCCCAGGGCCGCCCCCGCCGCTGCGCCCCCAACCGAGTCGTCCCTCCCTGATACCGGCCGGATCCTCCCGCCCCGAGGTTCAAGGAGCACTTCCCGTGCGTATCGCCGTGACCGGATCGATCGCCACCGACCACCTGATGGTGTTTCCCGGACGCTTCGCCGAACAGCTGATCAAGGAGCAGCTGGAACGGGTCTCCCTGTCCTTCCTCGCCGACCGGTTGGACGTGCGCCGCGGTGGCGTCGCCGCCAACATCGCCTTCGGCCTCGGGCTGCTGGGCCTTGACCCGGTACTCGTCGGAGCCGCGGGCATGGACTTCGCCGAATACGGCAGCTGGCTGCGGGACAACGGCGTCGACACGTCCGCGGTACGGGTCAGCAAGCGCCTGCACACCGCGCGGTTCGTGTGCACCACCGACGAGGACCAGAACCAGATCGCCACCTTCTACGCGGGCGCCATGGCCGAGGCCGTTCTCATCGACCTCGCCGAGGTCGCGGAGGGCGCCGGCCGGCCTGCGGTGGTCCTGGTGGGCGCCGACGACCCCGCGGCCATGCTGCGGCACACGGCGACCGCCCACCGCCTCGGCGTCCCCGTCGCGGCCGACCCCTCCCAGCAGCTGGCCCGCCTCGACCGGGAGCAGGCCCGCCGGCTGGTCGACAAGGCGACCTGGCTGTTCACCAACGAGTACGAGGCCGCGCTGCTCCTCGACCGCACCGGCTGGAGCGAGGACGAGCTCCTCGGCCGGATCGGAACCTGGATCGTCACCCTGGGCGCGGAGGGGGTGTCACTGGCCCGCGCGGGTGCCCCCCGGCTGCGCGTCCCCGCTGTGCCCACCGAGCGCATCGCCGACCCCACGGGCGCCGGCGACGCCTTCAGGGCCGGCTTCCTCGCGGGCCTGGCGTGGCAGTGGCCGCACGAGCAGTCGGCCCGGTTCGGCTGCGCCCTGGCCACCACCGTGCTGGAGTCGGTCGGCACCCAGGAGTACAAGCTGCTCGCCTCCGACCTGATCGCCCGCATCGGCGACACCTACGGCGACGAGGCGGCCCGCACGGTCGAGCCGCGGCTGGCCGGGATGCCGTGAGCTCACGGCCGCGTACCGGGCACGCGGCGGGTCCGCGCGTGTCCGCGGGTGCGGTCCTTCCGTTCTTGTCCTGACCGCGGTCTGTGTGCTGTCGGTGTTTTCACGGCTGAAAGCTGAGAGGAGCTGGGTGTGGTGGTGCGGTCTTCGGTGGGCTCGGTCGGGGGTGTGTCGGGGAGCCGTGTGGGCGTGATGGGTGTGGGCCGTGCTCACGCGAAGGCCATCGTGCTGGGTGAGCACGCGGTGGTGTACGGGGCTCCGGCCGTGGCGGTTCCCGTGCCGGAGCTGGTGGTCTCGGCCATGGTGCGGCCGTCGTCGCGCGACGAGGGCGGGGTGACGTTCACGGTGGCCGGTTCGCCGTCGTGGTCGATGACGGGTCGCGACTCCGAGGGTTTGCGGCAACTGGTCGAGGCATTCGTGTCGGTGACCGGCGCGGGCGCCTCTGTGCCGAATCTCGACGTGGTGATCGAGGGCCGGGTGCCGCATGGCCGGGGGCTCGGTTCGAGTGCCGCTTTCGCGCGTGCCGTGGTGCTCGGGCTGGCAGACCTGTTCGACGTGGACATCTCCGAGGACGTGGTCTTCGAGCTGGTGCAGACCGCCGAGCGGGTGGCGCACGGCCGGCCGAGCGGGGTCGACGCGCGGGCGGTGGGTGCGCGGGGTCCGCTGTGGTTCAGGGGCGGTGTGGTCGAGGAGCTGACTGTCGGTTGCGAGGGGGTCTTCATCGTCGCGGACAGCGGTGTGGTGGGCCGGACGAAGGACGCGGTGGGATTGCTCCGTGCGGGGTTCGACCGCGAGGCGGGGGCCCTGGACCGGTTCGTCGGCTGCGCGGAGCGGCTGACGGAGGATGCCAGGAGCGCCCTGGCCGGCGGCCGGTTCGACGAGCTGGGCAAGACGTTGACGGAATATCACGAGTTGCTGCGCGACGCGGGGCTGAGCACGGACGGGATCGACACCCTGGTGAATGCCGCGTTGAGTGCGGGCAGTGCGGGGGCGAAGATCACCGGTGGCGGCCTCGGCGGTTGCGCGATCGCTCTTGCGGAGTCGGCTCGGGCCGGCGAGGTGGTCGGCCGGCTGCGCGAGGCTGGCGCCGTGCGCTGCTGGGTCGTTCCGCTGAGGGGGTCCGCCGCCGATGCGTGCTGAGGACGGGGTGGGTGTCGTGACGGAGTCCCGACGGGGGAGTGCCGTGGGTGGTGTGCGGGCTGTTGCGCATCCGAATATTGCGTTGGTGAAGTATTGGGGTAAGCGGGATGAGGGGTTGGTCCTGCCGCGGGTGGACAGTTTGTCGTTGACGTTGGACATTTTTCCGACGACGACTTCGGTGTGTGTGGTGCCGGGGGCGGTCGGGGATGTGGTGCGTTTGAATGGTGTGCCTGCTTCTGGTGAGGTGTTGGGGCGGGTTTGTGGGTTTGTGGATCTGGTGCGTGGGTTGGCTGGGTCGTCTGAGCGTGTTGTGGTGGATTCGGTGAATACGGTGCCGACGGGTGCGGGTTTGGCGTCGTCGGCGAGTGGGTTTGCGGCGTTGGCTTTGGCTGCTGTGGGGGCGTTCGGGTTGGAGGTTGATGCCCGGGGGTTGTCGCGTTTGGCGAGGCGGGGTTCGGGGTCGGCGTCGCGTTCGGTTTTTGGTGGGTTCGTGGTGTGGCATGCGGGGTCGGGTTCGTTGGTGGAGGCGGATCTGGGGTCGTTTGCCGAGCCGGTGGTTGCGGCTGAGATGGATCCTGCGTTGGTGGTTGCGGTGGTGGATGGGGGTCCGAAGGCGGTGTCGTCGCGGGTGGCGATGCGGCGGACGGTGGCCACGTCGCCGTTGTATGGGCCGTGGGCGGCGTCGAGTGCGGTGGATCTGGTCGAGATGCGTGCTGCGTTGGTGGCGGGTGATCTCGAGGTGGTGGGTGAGATCGCGGAGCGTAATGCGTTGGGTATGCATGCGACGATGTTGGCGGCTCGGCCTGGGGTTCGTTATATGTCGCCGGCGTCGTTGACGGTTCTGGATTGTGTGGGGCAGTTGCGGCGGGATGGTGTGTTGGCTTACGCGACGATGGACGCCGGGCCGAATGTGAAGGTGTTGTGTCGTCAGGTTGATGCGGAGCAGGTCGCGAAGAGCGTTCGTGAGGTTGTCGGGGATGGTGCGGTCCATATCGCGCGTCCCGGCCGGGGTGCTTATCTCCTGCCAGAGGACGACCGATGACCACCAGGGGCAGAGCGTCGCTCGGCCGGTTCACCGCGCAGTCCGCAGTGCAGCACACAGACCATTGTCACGACCATGTGAGGGGAGGCAGACGATGACCGAAATCGGGATTCTCGGAACCGGTGCCCGTGTGCCGGATCGAGTTGTCTCCAATGACGAGGTCGGGGCGGCGGCCGGGGTCGATGACGCCTGGATCTTCCGCAAGACCGCGATCAGGCAGCGTCGGTGGGCGGCTGAGGAGGAGGCGACGTCGGATCTGGCGGCGGCCGCTGGTCGGGCGGCGCTGGAGTCGGCGGGGATCACGGCCGGGGAGCTGTCGGTGATCGTGGTCGCCACGTCCACGCCGGACCGGCCGCAGCCGCCCACCGCCGCGTATGTGCAGCATCTGCTGGGGGCGGCCGACGCGGCCGCCTTCGATGTCAACGCGGTGTGCTCGGGCGAGGTGTTCGCGCTCTCGGCTGCCGAGGGGGTGCTGGCGCGGCGGGGTGGTCACGCGCTGGTCATCGGGGCCGATGTGTACTCGCGCATCCTGGACCCGGCCGACCGCAGGACGGTCGTGCTGTTCGGCGACGGCGCGGGTGCCATGGTCCTGGGCCCCGGCGGCGGTGGTGCACGTCTGCGGCACACCGCGCTGCACACCTTCGGTGACCTTTCCGGCCTGATCGAGGTGCCCGGGGGCGGCAGCCGGCTGCCGGTGGACGGGGACGTCCTCGGGGCCGGCCTGCAGTACTTCGCGATGGACGGGCGGGGGGTGCGCCGGTTCGTGGAGGACCGGCTGCCGCCGCTGACGAAGCAGTTCCTGCACGAGGCGGGCGTCGTCCCCGACGACATCGCGCACTTCGTGCCGCACCAGGCCAACGGGGTGATGCTGGAGACGGTCTTCGAGCAGATGGCGCTGCCGCGCTGCACCATGCATCTGACGCTGGAGCGCTACGGCAACACCGGGGCCGCGTCCATCCCGATCACCCTGGACGAGGCCGCCAGATCCGGTGCCTTCCAGCGTGGGGAACTGATCCTCATGGCCGGCTTCGGCGGCGGCATGTCAGCGGGCTTCGCCCTGGTCGAGTGGTAGGAAACACCGCCTGACCGCGGCACCGCACGCCGACGGTCGGCCGGGCATCGGCTGTCCTGCCGACGCCCGGCCGACCGAGGTGTTCCGGCCGGCGGTGCCCATCGGGCCGCCGGCCTCCGCGGAGGCTGACACCGCGACGGGCGGCCGCGGTGTCACTGTTGTCGCCGCATCGCGATCTCCGTGAGCTCGTCTATGTCGAACTCCGACCGGCCCGGTGTGCCGTACCGGGTGATCTTCCCCCGGCTCACCCACTTGCGGATCGTCGCCTCGGTCACACCCGCGGCGAGAGCGGCCACGTTCGTGGGCACCAGCCGGTGCCGTGGTGGTTTCGTCATGCGCTGATGACTTTCCGCTTCCGCTCCATCAGCGGCCGCAGGGTGATCCATTCGTGCATTTCCCAGGAGTGCCCCGAGGAGCACTGGATGCTTCTCCTCGCCGCGTTCCCCGTGCGCTGCGACGAGTCGTTGATCGTTCCCGTGCAGTTGTCCACGACGCACGCTCTGCCCGGCACGCGGTGTTCGCTCGGTGCCGGGTCGATCGTGCGTAACATCTCCAGCCTGAGACCGTCCACCTCGTCCGCGAAATCGGCGGCAGGCAACTGTGCCCCGAGCCATTCGTGGTGCAGCAGCAGGAAGCGCGCCAAGTGCGGAACCGAGCGCGTCGGGGGATCGATCCTGAGCTTCTCGGCGACGAATGCCGACCACGAGTCCAGAACGCTCAGTACATTGTGCCGGGCGTCGAGCACCGACGTGTTGAGCTGGTCCCTGTTGCGGCTTCCCGACACCCTGGTCTGGTTCATCCGCCTGGACACGGGCGTCACCTGATGCAGGCTTTCCTGGTACAGGCCGGGCAACGCCCGGAGGTCAACCTCCAACTGCCGGATGCACGAGGCGCAGAGGACGGACCCGGTGGACGCGCGTAGTTCCCTGGGATGGCTTCTGGGGCATATGTGAAACTCCATTCAAGCTCCTTCACGAGGGTGGCTCGCTCTGCAGCCATCACGGGTCACATGAATTTCCCATGATGATTGCGAGTCATGGTCGGATCGATGGCCCCTGGGCAAGGGAAGACGGTATGGCCTGATCCCCTCCCGATATCACCGAAAGAACGCCGCTCGACTGTGAGCCGACGGTCCTGTGAATTTCGGTCCGGATTCGAATCCGGTCTGGTGATCACAAGGCCTTGAGTGTTCAGCGGATACAGCGCCCATGTGCCTTCCATACCCCCTGATGCTGCCCAGACGTGAAACTATGGGTGCACAAGGAGGCTTCCACGGGGCAGATCAGGGTGTCAACGTCCACCATTCGCAGTCGATCGTCCCTAAAGGGGAACTCGAGAATCTTCCCATGACGATGAGGTTTCCTGAGGTCAGGCCCGCGACGGGCCGAGGCCGCACCGCCGGCTGAGCCGCCCCCCATTGCTCGTGCCTCGATGTCCGCACACCCAACCAAGGAGATACCTGTGACTCCGGACGTGATCACCGGCGCCGACCAGGAGACGGCCGAGCTCGCGCGCCGTACCAGCGCCGACCTGCTGCAGCGCGTGGAACACCGGCTGGCCTCCCTGCTGTCGGCCGAGCGCGCCGAGTGGGCGGGCGTGGACGACCGCGCCGTCGTCCTCATCGACGAACTGTCCGAGCTGATCGCCTCGGGCGGCAAGCGCATCCGGCCCGCCTTCTGCATCGCCGGCCACCTCGCCGCCGGCGGTGACCCCGACGATCCCGGGATCGTGGCAGCGGGCGCGGCCCTGGAGATGCTGCACGCCTCGCTCCTCATCCACGACGACATCATGGACGACTCCAGCCGGCGGCGCGGGCTGCCCACCGTCCACGCGAAGCACGCCGAGCTGCATGGCGAGCGCGGCTGGCAGGGCGAGTCGCGCCGGTTCGGCGAGAGCGTGGGCGTCCTGGTGGGCGACCTCGCGCTCGGCTATGCGGAGGAGTTGATGTCGGAGGCCCCCGCGACCGCCTTCCGCGAGTGGGCCAAGCTGCGCTCCGAGGTGGTGATCGGCCAGTACATGGACGTCCGGGCCGCCGCCGAGTTCTCCGTCGACCCCAGGACGTCCCGGCTGATCGCACTGATCAAGTCCGGCCGATACACCATCCACCGGCCCCTGGTCGTGGGCGCCGGCGCGGCCGGACGTGCCGACCTGGCGTCCGCCTTCGCCGAGTACGGCGAGGCGGTGGGCGAGGCGTTCCAGCTCCGGGACGACCTGCTCGACGCGTTCGGGGACACCGCCGCCACCGGCAAGCCGGCGGGCCTCGACTTCACCCAGCACAAGATGACCCTCCTGCTGGGCTGGGCGATGCAGCGGGACGATTCCATCCGCACCCTGATCACGGAGCCGGGGCACACCCCCGACGAGGTGCGCCGCCACCTGGTGGACGCCCGCGTCCCCGACGACGTCGAGGAGCACATCGCGGGCCTCGTCGACCGGGGTTGCAAGGCCATCACCGACGCGCCCATCGCCCCGGTGTGGCGCGACGAACTCAAGGACATGGCAAGGCGGGTCGCCTACCGGAACGCCTGACACGGGACAGGGCCCGGTTTTTTTCTCAGCGATAACAAGGGAGTCATTGTGTCCGAAAGCTTCACCTCGCAGGAATCCGCCGCCGACGCGGAGCTGCGGCGCCTCAACCGCGCCACGGTCGAGAAGTACATGAAGACCTTGGGCCAGGACCGGCTGCGCCGGCACGAGCTGTTCACCGAGGACGGCGTCGGCGGTCTGTGGACCACCGACACCGGGGCCCCTGTCGTCACCAAGGGCCGGGACCGCCTCGCCGAGCACGCCGTCTGGTCGCTCAAGTGCTTCCCCGACTGGGAGTGGTACAACGTCGAGATCTTCGAGACCCAGGACCCCAACCGCTTCTGGGTGGAGTGCGACGGGCACGGGAAGATCTGCTTCGGCGACTACCCCGAGGGTTATTACGAAAACCACTTCCTGCACTCCTTCGAGATGGAGAACGGGAAGGTCAAGCGGCAGCGTGAGTTCATGAACCCGTTCGAGCAGCTGCGGTCGCTCGGCATTCCGGTCCCGGAGATCAAGCGCACGGGAATACCCACCTGACAGGTGGCACCTGACAGGCACGACATCACCGCTGGATCGGAGTAGTCATGGAGGACGTCGTGAAAGACGTCATACGGGAGATTCGTGTCCGAGGGGCGTTACAGCAGCCCGAGTGGGGCGACCTTCTCCAAGTGGACAGGGTCGGAGCGGAACTCGCCGCACGCCCCACCCTGGTACGGCCCGACGACGTGGCCACGATGCGGACCCTGCTCGGCAAGGTGGCGCTCGGTGAGGCCATGGTGGTGCAGTCGGGCGACTGCGCCGAGGATCCGCAGGAGTGCACGCCGCGCGACGTCGCACGCAAGGCCGCCGTGCTCGACCTGCTCGCCGGTTCGCTCGGCCTGATCACCGGCAAGCCCGTACTGCGCGCCGGACGCATCGCGGGGCAGTTCGCCAAGCCCCGGTCCACGGTCACGGAAGAGGTCGACGGCCTCGTACTCCCCTCCTTCCGCGGGCACATGGTCAACGGCCCGGAACCCGACCCGGAGAGCCGGCGGGCCGACCCGCTGCGCATCCTCATCGGCTACATGGCCGCGAGCGACATCATCGACCACCTGGGCTGGCGCGCCCGCGCCGCGGGACGCGACGTCGTGGAACCCCTGGTGTGGACGAGCCATGAGGCGCTGCTCCTCGACTACGAGATCCCCATGCTCCGCATCGACGAGCAGGGCCGGCTCTTCCTCGGCTCCACCCACTGGCCCTGGATAGGCGAGCGCACCCGCCAGCTCGACGGCGCCCATGTCGCCCTGCTCTCCCAGGTGAGCAACCCGGTGGCGTGCAAGGTCGGCCCCACCATGGAGCCCGACGAGCTGGTCGCCCTGTGCGAGCGGCTCGACGCCTGGCGGGACCCGGGCAAGCTCACCCTCATCGCACGGATGGGCGCCGACGCGGTCGCCGACCGGCTGCCGCGCCTCGTGGAGGCCGTGCGGGAAGCGGGCCACCCCGTCATATGGCTGACCGACCCCATGCACGGCAACACCGTCACTAGCCCGGACGGCTACAAGACGCGGATCGTGGAGACCGTCTCCCTCGAGGTCTCCCGTTTCGTGGACGCCGTACGCGGCGCCGGCGGCGTCGCCGGGGGCCTGCACCTGGAGACCACACCGGACGACGTCACCGAGTGCGCCACCACGAAGGACGACCTGGACTCGGTGGGCGAGCGCTACACCTCGTTCTGCGACCCGCGCCTGACCCCGGGACAGGCCATGTCCGTGATCTCCTCCTGGACCGGCTGACCGGCCCGGGCGGTTCGCGGTCCGCACCGGCTTTCCACCGGGTGGCCGACTCGACCGGACCTCGAGTCGCCTGACCGATACTCAGGGGTGTATGGACCCCCGACTGACTCGCGGAGGGCAGATGTCCACGACTGGTGAGTTGGAAGAACTCCTCTCGGCCATCGAGGAGTCGGCCCGGGTGGTCGAGGTGCCATACGCGTACGACACGGTGAGGTCGGTCCTCGACGCCTACCGGGAGGCGCTTCCCGGCGCGCCGATCTCGTGCAGGTTGGGAACGGGCAAGCGCGCGCCGAGCGACGTCGACTGGCACGTCCAGCTCCCCAAGGGGGATCTGGACCCCTACGTCATCGCTCTGGCGTACGGCCTGATCGACAGCACGGACCATCCTGTCGCCCTGCTGTTCCTCGAGGTCGCGGAGCGGTGCGACGTGTGCTTCTACGGCATCGACTTCGGAGCCGCGAACGGCCTCAAGAAGATATATGCGGCATTCCCGCCTGACGACATGGAGCCTCTTTTCACCCTGCTCGACCTGCCGTCCATGCCGTCCAGCATGGCCGAGAACTACGACTTCTTCGCCCGGCACGGCATGGGCGGCAAGCAGATCGACCTGTTCGGGATCGACTACCGGCACCGTACGGTCAACCTGCACTTCACCGGCCTGTCCGCCGACACGCTCGCGCCGGAGAGCGTGCGGTCGATCTTCCGGGACATGGAATTCCCCGAACCGAGCGAGGGCCTGCTCCGGTTGAGCGGGCAGGCCATCGGGGCCTACGCCACCTTGAGCTGGGACTCCCCGAAGATCGAGCGCTTCGCCTTCTCCTTCATGGCGAAGGATCCGGCGGACCTTCCGGTGCCGATGGAACCCGGGATCGAGCGGTTCATGACCGACATACGGCGCCGGGCCGGCCACGACACCATCCTCTACTGCGCCGCCATGACGCCGGCCGGCGAAGAGGTCTACACCTTCCAGCTGTACTACCAGTCCAAGCCCTGGCTGACATCGATGCCCAAGGCCGGCTCCATCGACGACCAGGCAGCCGAACTCCCGTCCGCCTGCACCGAAGGGACAGCATGACCAGCACCGGACCCCGTCCCGGGGCCGCCACGCGAGTGGACGCCGTCGAGGACGCACTCCGGCAGTTCTTCGCGCCTCGCCGAGCCGAGGCCGAAGCGATCAGTCCTGCCTACGCGGCCGCGGTCGCCGAACTGGAGGACTACGTCCTGCGCGGCGGCAAGCGTGTACGGCCGACCTTCGCGTGGCTCGGCTGGCTCGGCGCCGGCGGGGCCGAGGAAGGCGACACCGCAGAGGCGGTCCTTCGCGCCTGCGCGGCACTGGAGCTCTTCCACGCGTACTGCCTGCTCCACGACGATGTCATCGACGCGTCGCTGACCCGCCGCGGACACCCCGCCGCACACGTGCTGTTCGCCGACCGGCACCGGGCCCGCTGCTGGTCCGGCGACCCGGAGCTGTACGGCGTCGGCGCCGCGATCCTGGTCGGGGACGTGGCACAGGTGTGGGCCGACGACATGATCCGCACGTCCGGGCTGCCGGTGCAGGCGCGGGAGCGGGTGGCACCGGTGTGGTCGGCCCTGCGCACCGAGGTGCTGTGCGGGCAGCTGCTCGATCTGACCGCCGAGGCATCGGGCGACGAGGACCTCGACACGCCGCTGCTGGTCGACATGTACAAGACGGCCTCCTACACGGTCGAGCGCCCGCTGCACATGGGTGCCGTCATGGCCGGTGCGGACGCCGGACTCATCGACGCCTACCGCGCGTTCGGCAGGGACATCGGCATCGCCTTCCAGCTCCGCGACGACCTGCTCGGCGTGTTCGGCGCCCCTGAGGAGACCGGCAAGCCCTCCGGCGACGACCTCGTCCAGGGCAAGCGCACCGCGCTGTTCGCGGCCGCGCACAAGTACGCGGACGAGCAGGACCCCGACGCGGCGAAATTCCTCCGGGCGAAGATCGGGACGCAGATCTCCGCGGAGGAACTGGGCACGATGCGTGCCATCATCACCGACGTGGGGGCGGTGGACCACGTCGAACGCGACATCGCGGCCCGCACCGACCGGGCGCTCGCGGCGCTGCGGGCGAGCAGCGCGACCGACCAGGCGAAGGAGCAGCTGACCGCCATGGCGATCAGCGCGACCCAGCGCACCTCGTAGCGTGGCGGACGGATCCGGCACGCTGCCCGAGCCGAGGTGGCCGCCGGCCCGTCCGGCGGCCCCTCAGCATTCGGTCGGCAGCGCCAGTTCCGCCCAGACGGTCTTGCCTTCGGACTGCCGGCGCGTGCCGAAGCGCCGGCACGACCGGGCGACGAGCATCAGACCGCGGCCGCCCTCGTCGTCCGGACCCGCACTGCGCGGACGCGGCTGGCCGCCGCCGGCGTCGAAGACCTCGCAGACCAGCACCGCGTGCCGGATGAGTCGCAGCCGGACGGGTGCGGCGCCGTGCAGGACGGCGTTGGTGACGAGTTCCCCGACGATCAGTTCCGTGGTCGGCACCAGATGCGGCAGCCCCCAGACCTCCAACTGGCGTGCGGCCATCGCCCTGGCCTCCCCGACGACGGCCGCTTCCGCCGCCAGGTCCCAGGCGGCGACCTGATCGGCCTCAAGGAAGCGGGGGCGGACCATCAGCAAGGTGGCGTCGTCGGAGAGCGTGCCCGAGGCCGTGATGGTGGCGCACACCGCCGATGCCAGGTCCTCGAGCGGGCCGTCCAGCGGCCTGATGGCGGCGGCCATCCGTGCGATGCCGAAGTCGATGTCGTGGTCGCGGGTCTCGACCATCCCGTCGGTGTACAGGACGACCGTGCCGCCTTCCGGCAGCTCGATCCGGGAGGTCTCGAAGACGGGCAGCCCGAGGCCGAGCGGCGCGCCCGCCGGGAGGGCGGGGAAGGTCACCCCGGCCGCGGGATCGACGACCAGGGGCGGCGGGTGTCCCGCCCTCGCGACGTCCAGACACCGGTGGATGGGGTCGTAGACCGCGTAGAGGCAGGTGCCGCCCAGCACGATGGCCGCGCTCGCGGCCTCCGGGTCCTCGTCGTTGAGCTGGACGACCGTGCGGTCCAGGTGCGTCAGCACCTCGTCGGGGTCCAGGTCCATGTCCGCGAGGGTCCGTACCGCGGTACGCAGCCTGCCCATCGTCGCCGCGGCGTTGATGCCGTGTCCGACCACGTCACCGACGACCAGGGCGGTCCTGGCACCGCTCAGCGGGATGACGTCGTACCAGTCGCCCCCCACGCCGTGTGCCACGTCCGCCGGGAGGTAGCGCGAGACGATCTCCAGGGTGCACCCGCCGCCCAGGTACCGCGGCAGCAGGTTGCGCTGCAGGGCCAGGGCCGCGGCCCGCTCGCCGGCGTACCGGCGGGCGTTGTCCAGACTCAGGGCCGCCCGGGAGACGAGCTCCTCGGCGAGCAGCAGATCGTCCTCCTCGAACGGCGCCGGGGTGTCGTTGCGGACGAACGCCGCGACGCCGAGGGTCTCCCCGCGCGCCCGGATCGGCGTGACCATCAGGCTGTGCATGCCGGTGTCGCGGATGACCTGGGCCCGTGCCGGATCCACCTCGAGCCAGTTGCCCGGCGAGACGTCGAGGACCGGCTGCAGGACGGACCTGCCGGTGGCCAGGACCTCGACGAAGGGCGAGGACGGCGGGACGTACACCGGCTCGCCCCGCCCCCACAGCGACTCCGACTCGTGGTGGATCGAGGCGATGCCGCCGCGCCGGAAGACCGCGGTGAGGCCGTCCTCGGATTCGAGCCTGGCCAGCGGTTCGTCCCCGATCGGAACGGCCTCCGACAGGTCGACGGTGACGAAGTCGGCCAGCAGGGGGACCGCGTAGTCCGCCAGTTCCTGAGCGGTCCTCAGCACGTCCAGGGTGGTGCCGATACGGGTGCTTGCCTCGCTGAGCAGGTCGAGCCTTGCCCGTGCCCTGCGGTTGGCGGTGACGTCCGCCCGCATCCCGACGATGGCCATCGGCACGCCGCCTGCGCCGTCGACACGGTAGAAGGAGATCGAGTACGTGTGCTTGTGGTGCGGGCTGTCGCCCGCGGTCTGCCGGGAGTACTCGTAGCCGAGGACCGGGACGCCGCTGGCGAGCACCTGCCGCATCACCGCTTCGAACGGCGGCGTGTCCACGATCCCCGGCAGCACGTCGTCGATGCGGTGCCCGGGCCAGCGCTCGCCCGGGATCCGGTTCTCGCCGGCCAGGGTCTCGTTCACCCAGATGTAGCGCAGCTGCGGATCCCAGACAGCCACCGCGATCGGCGAACGGACCAGGAGCGACTCCGCCGCCGCCGCGTTCCACCGGGCCCGGACGGTCTCGCGCCGCGCGTCCGCCATCACCAGCCAGGAGGCTCCGCCCCCGGGCCCCTGCCCGGCCAGCGGACAGACCCGCAGGTCGACGGGGAAGACGCGCCCGTCACGGTGCCGGACCTCGACCGGCCCCGACCAGGTACCGCCGGCGCGGGAGCGCTCCGCGGCGGCGGGTGCCTCGCGCGCGCCGTCCTCGGGCTGCGCCAGCAGGACGGCGGCCGGCCTCCCCACCACCTGCGCGGCCTCGTAGCCGAGCAGCCGCCGGGCCTCGGGTGTCCAGCCCGTGACCGACCCCCCGGCGTCGAGGACCGCCACAGCGGTGCCGGGCGGCTCGCCCGGTCCTGGCCCCGTACCGAACACCACGTCCCCGGGGTCGTTCATCGCAGGCATCCCATGAGTGTCAGTTTCCGGACCTTTCCCTTCTTGCCGGCATGAGCAACCTCTCACGGGAATCCGGCGGGCACCCGGCGACACAGCGTCGCAACCGCGGGACGGAGCCGCCGCCGCGCGGCGGCCGATACCCGCTTGTGCCCCCGGTGATCACGGGTTACGGTCCGCGGGCACGTATCGGAGGATTGCTCCAGGTGGGGGAAATGGCAGAAGAAGTCGGCACGTCCGCGAGGGGTTCGGGGGCGTGGGGGCAGGCCGTCACGGCGGTGGTGCTGGTGGGGGCGCTCGGCGCCGGTCTGTGGGCCTTTCAGAAGACGAACTCCTCGCAGAGCGCGGCCCTGCCGCCCGCCACGTGTTCCGACGGGGCGTCGGACACGGCGCCCGCGGACTCGGGGAAGGCGTCGGGCTACGTCTCCGGCACACAGCTGTGCGAGGCGCTGAACCGTTCCGACCTCGCCGAACTGCTGGGGACACCGGGGGAGGAGCCCAAGTCGGCCAGCGGCAGCGGCGGCGCTTTCACCTCCGGGAGCGGCAGGCGGATCGACACACCCTCGGCCCAGGTCGAGTTCGACACCTACACCGTGAACCTGTCGGCGAGCTACGACGGCCTCCCGGTCGCCGAGTCCGCTGCGCTCTTCGGGGACAGCGCGCGGCGGCAGACCGTCCTGGGCCGTCCCGCGTTCCTCTACGCGGACCGCACCATCAGCATCCGCTTCCGGCTCGACGGGGGCGACGCCGACAGCGGCCCGGGCGTCCCGGCCCGCACGGTCTCCGTGGCCCTGGACGAGAAGGACAGCGGCGGGTCCGTCGAGGTGACGCTGTGGCGTGCGGACGGCGGCTTCCTGAACGACGCGGTGCTGCTGCGCGTCGCCGAGAAGGTGCTCCCCACCGTCCCCGGCTGGACCGCCGGCGTCTGACGGCCCGGTGCCGGACCTCGGACAGCCGGGGGAGCCGGCCCGCGGCCCCGCGCCGATCGGGAGTCTCCGCCGGAGAAGACGGACACTTGCCATGACGGAAACACGCACCTACTGTTTCCGTCATGGAAAACCACGGGGATGCGGTCCGCCCGACCCGGCAGCAGGCCCTGGCCGCGCTGGCCGACGCCGAGCGGGTGCGCGCAGCGGTCGGCGCGCGGTCGTCCACCCCCTGGCCGGGCTGGTTCTTCGCCACGCTGACGCTCTACGTCGCCGCCGTGCCCCCGGTCTACGGAGGCATGGTCGCCAGGGACCGATGGGGGCTGCCCAGCGGGGGATGGGGCGCCCTCCTCGTCCTGATGACCGCCGCCTTCCTGGCACTCTTCCGGGTCGCCGCCGCGAGGTGGTCCCAGGAGACGGGAGTCGCGCTGCGGTTCGACGTGCTGCCCAGGCGGGCCGCAGTGCCGGTGGCGGCGGGGCTGCCCCTGCTGATGTTCGCCGCGCCGCTCGCCTTCCGCGCCACCGGGCAGCCGCTGTGGCTGTACGCGGCCTCCGCCCTCGGGGCGGCGGTGTCCATCGGCTGCCACCTCACCTTCGTGGCGCTGCACCGGAGGGTGCCGTGAGCGGCGCCGGGGGCGACCCGATGGACGGGTTCGACGCCACCGTCCACGCGCCCAACCGGCTGCGGACCTGCGCGCTGCTGGAAGCCGCGGGTGAGGCCGAGTTCGCCGTGGTACAGGCGGAGTTGGGGGTGTCCGCCTCCGTGCTGAGCAAGCACGTCACGGTGCTGATGGAGGCCGGCTACGTCGAGCAGCGCAAGGCAGTACGCGACACCCGGCAGCGCGTCTGGCTGCGACTCACCCCGGCCGGGCACGAGGCGTACCAGGGGCATCTGGCCAGCCTGCGCGCCATCGTCGGGTCGTAGCGGCGGCGCCTGCTCATCGCCCGCCAGGAAGGCGCAGCTCGAAGGCCGCGCCGCCCTCCGGGGAGGGGCCGACGGTGAGCCGGCCGCCGTGGCGTTCCGCGATGTCGCGGGCGATCGCGAGGCCCAGTCCCGCGCCGCCGTCGTCGCTGCTGCGTGCCTCGTCGAGCCGGATGAACCGCTCGAAGACACGCTGCCGGTCGGCTTCCGGTACACCCGGGCCGTCGTCCAGCACGGCGAGGACGACCTCCCCGCGTGCCGCGTCATGGCCGACCCGTACGGTGATCCGGGCCCGAGCGTGGCGCTGCGCGTTGTCCACCAGGTTGCCCAGCACCCGGGCCAGATGACGGCGCGAGCCCAGCACACCGACGGGGCCTGCCGCCGCCTCGAACGCCACCGGCAGCCGGTCGCCCGCCCGCCCTGCGATCTCCTCACGGGCCATGGCCCCGAGGTCGACCGGTGCGGACTTCGCCTGCTCGCCGGCGTCGAGCCGCGCGAGCAGCAGCAGACCGGCGGCCAGCCGCTGGAGGCGTGCTGCGTCCTCCACCACGCCCGGTACGTCCAGCAGGTGCGGATGCGCGGAGGCCACTTCCAGCTGGGTCCGCAGCGACGCGATGGGGTTGCGCAGCTCGTGCGAGGCGTCGGCGACGAAACGGCGCTGGCGGTCGACGGCCGCCTCCAGTGCGGTGAGCGTCTCGTTGGTGGTCCGCGCCAGCCGCGCGACCTCGTCACGGCTGACCGGCTGCGGCACCCGCCGCGACAGGTCGCCGGACGTGGTGATCGCCGCCATCTCCCGTCGGATGTCCTCCACCGGGGTGAGCGCACGCCTGGTCACCAGCCAGGTGACGCCGCCGACGACCAGGAGCAGCGCCGGCAGCCCCGCCAGCATGACGTCCGTCGCCGTGGCCATCGCGCTCTGCCGGGCCGCCAGCGAGGCACCGGCCAGGATCACCACCTTCTGCCGCGCCGTGTCGGTGACCTCGATGGCGACGAAGCGGTAGTCGCCCGTCCTGCCGCCCGCGGTGGCCTCGGCGTCCGTGTGCAGCAGGACGTCGCCGACGCTGCCGAGCGGCGGCGGGGCGTCGTCACTCCCGTGGCCCCCGCTCCCGCCGCTCTTTGCGCTGCTTCCGCCGTCGTCGCTGCCGGAGGTCGCCGGGTCGTCGTCGGCGCCGCGGCCGCCGCCGTCACCACCGCTGCTGCTGCCGCTTCGACCCCGCCCCTTGCCGCCGTCGGAGAAGGCGGCGGGGGAGATCCGCGGCCGCGCCGACGTGGCGGTCGAGGCCGAGGCGGCCGGGGCAGCCGGTGCAGGTGTGCCCGGCGTCGCGGTGGTCGGGGCGGGTGTGGCGACCCGGGTGACCGAGGGGAGCCCCGCGCCCGACACCCGGGTGAGGCCGGGGCCCGCGGCCAGCAGCGTGCCGTCGCGGGTGAGCACCTGCACCGGGTGGTCGCCCGCGTCCGGCAGCCGCAGCCGCAGTTGTGCGTACGGCGTCGGGCTCGGCACACCCGAGACGACGAGCAGCGCCACGTCGCGGGCGGTGGAGTCCGCCTCGCGGTCGGCCTGCCCGGTGAGGTCGGACCGCAGGGAGAGCAGGACCGCGACCGCCGCCGCGGCCAGCGCCACCGCGACCACCGCGGTCGCCGCGAGGGTGGTCCTGGCACGGACCGAGCCGGGAAGCCCGAAGGCCCGGCGGCTCATGACGCGGCCAGCCGGTAACCCGCGCCGCGTACCGTCCGGATCGCCGACGCGCCCAGTTTGCGGCGCAGCGAGCTGATGTACACCTCGATGATGTTGGGGTCGCCCGCATAGGCGAAGTCCCAGACGTGCTCCAGGATGTGCGCCTTGGAGACGATCTCCCCCGGGCGGACCGCGAGTTGCTCCAGGACCGCGAACTCCTTGGCGGTCAGCGCTATCTCGCCGTCTTCGCGGAAGACCCGCCGGGAGCCGGTGTCGATGGTCAGGCCGCCCGCCCGTATGACCGCGGAGGCGCCCGCGGCGCCGCGGCGCCGCAGCAGGGCCTTGATCCGGGCGACCAGGACGACGTAGGAGAAGGGCTTGGTCAGGTAGTCGTCGGCCCCCGTGTCCAGGCCCTCGGCCTCGTCGTACTCGCCGTCCTTCGCGGTCAGCATCAGCAGCGGCACATCATTCCCCGCGGCCCGCAACGCGGCACACACCCGGTAGCCGTTCATGCCGGGCAGCATGATGTCGAGCACGACCAGGTCGTAGGCGAACTCCGTTGCCATGTGCAGCCCTTCGACGCCGTCGTGGACCACGTCCACCGCGAAGCCCTCGGCTGCCAGTCCCTTCGCGAGGGAGACAGCGAGGCGTTTCTCGTCCTCCACGATCAGCAAGCGCACCCGGCCAGCATTACAGACGCAACCTGAAGGATTCTTCAGGTCGTTTCAGCGGGCGTTCAGCCGGCCCGGCCGAGGGTGGTGGCACTGATCCACCGCTGGAGGGAGAACGACATGAAGCAGAAGATCGCCGTCGCCGCGGCAGCCGGTGTGCTCGTGCTCGGCGCGGGTACGTACGGTGCCGTGGCCGCGGGCACCGACGACCGGCCGGCCCCGGCCGCCACCTCGGCCTCGGCGCGGGGCACCACCCCGTCGCCCGCCTCCCCGACCGCGTCCGACGCGCCGGCATCCGCCGCCCCCTCGGCGACGGCGCGGGACCGGCACGGAGACCCGGGCGCCGCGGACGACCACCCCGGAGCCGACGACAGGGGGGCCAGGACCCCCGGAGCCGACGACCGGGCCGGCGCCGACGGCACGGCGGACGACCACCCCGGCGCCCATGACCGCCGCGGCCGCGGCGGGTCCGATGACCGCGGGTCGGATGACCGTGGGTCGGATGACCGTGGGTCGGATGACCGTGGGTCGGATGACCGTGGGTCGGGCGACCGTGGCCGGAGCGGCGTGGAGGACGGGCCGCACCACGGTGGGCGCGACACCTGACAGGCCAGGGACCGGACGCGGCCCCATCGCCTCGACCGGCGGTGGGGCCGCGTCCGATCCCGAAAGGGCAGGCGCCGGCGGCTCAGGCCGCGAACCGGCGCGACTCGTCGGACGCACCCGCGGTGCCTACCCCCGGGTCCTCGTCCGCCACCATGCGGCGCATCCGGCGCAGCCGGGTGATGCCCAGCCGGCCGACGAAGTAGAGGTACACGAAGAAGAACGCAGCGTAGGCACCGTAGGCGATGCTGCGGACGGGGCTCGCGATCGAGGCCGCCATCGCGGTGGTCCCCCCCAGCAGGACGGCCATGCCGACCAGAGCCGCCTTGCGGTGCCGGACCCGGTGCAGCCGCCGGTCGACGAGCTCGCGCATCGCCTGCCGCTGCCGCGGGTCCGACGGCGCCTCGCCCTTGCGGAGCAGGTGGTTCAGGTGGAGCAGGCTGTCGGTGCCGCCCACCGCCCGCTCCTCCCGGTGCCTGCGCCGCAGCGCGGACCCGATTCCCACGGCCGAGCAGAGCACGACCCGGATCAGGACGCCGAGCACCGAGTGACCGGGAAAGACCGCGAGGACCAGCCCTGTCGCCACCACCCACGCGACCGCGAACTGCAGCCACAGGTGGCGGGAGAAGTATTCGTCGATCCGCTCCATCACACCGACTCCCCTTCGTAGAGGCGGACTTGACGGTCGCCTGCCCCGGGAAGCGGGGTGCGCACACGGAAGCCGTGCGATGCGGCCCTTAGCCGGCGGACCACGGGGTAGACGTCCGCCGGGGTCGCGGTGGGCGGCCGGGTGAGGGGGGCAGGGAATGCGCAAGTGGACCGGTCACGCGTATCCGCTCGGGGCGACGTACGACGGCTCGGGAACGAACTTCGCGCTGTTCTCCGAGGCGGCCGACAAGGTCGAACTGTGCCTGATCGACCAGGGCCGGCGTGAGCGCCGGGTGCCGCTGACGGAGGTCGACGGCTTCATCTGGCACGCCTACCTGCCCGGTGTCGGACCCGGCCAGCGGTACGGCTTCCGGGTGCACGGCCCCTACGAGCCGTGGCGCGGGCACCGGTGCAACCCGGCCAAGCTGCTGCTCGACCCGTACGCCAAGGCCATCGACGGCCAGGCCGACGGCCACGAGTCGCTTTTCGGGTACCCCTTCGGCGACCCGCAGGGCCTCAACACGGCGGACAGCCTGCACCACACGATGCTCTCGGTGGTGACGGACCCGGCCTTCGACTGGGGCGACGACCGGCCGCCGGGCCACTCGTACCACGACTCGGTGATCTACGAGGCGCACGTGCGCGGCCTGACGCGGCTGCACCCGGGGTTGCCGCGCGAGCTGCGCGGCAGCTACGCGGGCCTGGCCCACCCGGCGGTGCTCGACCACCTGACGGGCCTCGGCGTGACCACCGTGGAGCTGATGCCGGTGCACCAGTTCGTCCAGGACGGCCACCTGCTGGACCGCGGGCTGCGCAACTACTGGGGCTACAACACCATCGGCTTCTTCGCCCCGCACAACGGCTACTCCTCGGCCCGCGGCAGGGGCGGCCAGGTCACGGAGTTCAAGTCGATGGTCAAGGCGCTGCACGCGGCCGGCGTCGAGGTGATCCTCGACGTGGTCTACAACCACACCGCGGAGGGCAACCACTTCGGCCCGACGCTGTCGATGCGCGGTATCGACAACGCCTCCTACTACCGGCTCGTCGACGACGACCCGGCACACTACTTCGACACCACGGGCACCGGGAACTCGCTGCTGATGCGCAGCCCGCATGTGCTCCAGCTGATCATGGACAGCCTGCGCTACTGGGTCACCGAGATGCACGTGGACGGCTTCCGGTTCGACCTCGCGGCCACCCTGGCCCGGCAGTTCCACGAGGTGGACCGGCTGTCGGCCTTCTTCGACCTGGTCCAGCAGGACCCGGTGGTAAGCCGGGTCAAGCTGATCGCCGAGCCGTGGGACGTCGGCGAGGGCGGTTACCAGGTCGGCAACTTCCCACCGCTGTGGAGCGAGTGGAACGGCCGCTACCGGGACACCGTGCGCGACTTCTGGCGCGGTGAGAACTCCACGCTGCCCGACCTCGCGTCCCGGCTGACGGGATCCTCCGACCTCTACCAGGACGACAGCCGCCGGCCCAGGGCCGGGGTAAACTTCGTGACCTGCCACGACGGCTTCACCCTGCGGGACCTGGTGTCGTACAACGACAAGCACAACGAGGCCAACGGGGAGGACAACCGCGACGGCGAGAACCACAACAGGTCCTGGAACTGCGGCGCCGAGGGCGACACCGACGACGAGGACATCCTGGACCTGCGCGCCCGCCAGCAGCGGAATCTGCTCACCACCCTGCTGATCTCCCAGGGCGTCCCCATGATCAGCCACGGCGACGAGTTCGGCCGCACGCAGCACGGGAACAACAACGCCTACTGCCAGGACGGCGAACTGTCCTGGACACACTGGGACCTCGACGACGACGGGCGCGAACTGCTCGACTTCACCCGGCGGCTGATCGCCCTGCGCCGCGACCACCCGGTCTTCCGCCGCCGCCGCTTCCTGCGCGGCGACACCCCGGGCCCCGGCCTGGGGGACGCGATGTGGCTCACGCCCGGCGGCCGCACCATGGCGGAGGACGACTGGCACCGCGAGGACGCCCACGCGGTCGCCCTGTTCCTCAACGGCGACGCCATCACCGAGCCCGACCCGCGCGGCGGCCGGATCGTGGACGACTCCTTCCTGATCCTGCTCAACAGCCACCACGAGCCGGTCGAGTTCGTCCTCCCCGGCCGGGCGTACGGGGAGGCGTGGCAGGTCGCCGTCGACACCGCGACCGGCGCCGAGACCGCCGACGAGACCGAGGTCAAGGCGGGCGGCGTGCTGGTCGTCCCGCCCCGCGCCACCCTGATGCTGATATGCCCGCGCCGCCAGGGCCGGGTCCGCCGCGCCCTGAACGCGGCCCGCCGCCCTCGGCCGCCCCGCTGACGGGGCCGGTTCGAAGCCGGCGGACCTCCCCGCGGGATCCCGCCGGACCCCGCGGGATCCGCGGCCGATCCGGTGGTACACATCCCGGGGGGCCGCGCCGCCGGCCGCCCGCCGCGCACGTCCGACCGCACCCCAGAGCCGTCACGAACGGAGCAGCCCGTGAGCCGCGAATTCCAGGTCACCTTCGACGCCCACGACCCGGCGGCGCTGTCGTCCTTCTGGCGGGACGTGCTGGGCTACGTCCATCCCGCCCCGCCCGGGGTCGACCTGCCCGAGGGCGCCGATCCGCTGTCCGCGTGGGACGACTTCCTCGCGCGGGCCGGCGTGCCCGAGCAGGAACGCAACACGCGATCCGCCGTCGAGGACCCGGAGGGGCGCGGACCGCGCCTCTTCTTCCAGCAGGTGCCGGAGGACAAGGCCGTCAAGAACCGCGTCCACCTCGACGTCCGCGCCGCACCGGGACTGCGGGGGGAGGAGCGGATGGCGGCACTCGAGGTCGAGTGCGACCGGCTGGTCGAGCTGGGAGCGACCCGGGTGCGCCGTCACGAGCCAGCTCCGCCGATGGGCAGCGGCTTCATCGTGATGACCGACCCCGAGGGCAACGAATTCTGCCTGGACTGACGGCGGCCGCCCCCGGGGCATCCCGCCGCGCCCGCGGCCCGGTCGCTCAGGTCTGGCACTGCTTCGTGGACGCGGGGGACCAGCCGCTCCAGGCGGCACCGTCCGCCCGGGCGTGCACCCGGATCTCGACCTTCACCGGGCCGCACACCCGGGTCGAGCTCCCCACCTCGACGGGGCCGACGGACTCGCCCGCCTTGACGTAGGCGCGGCCGCTGCCGATCTTCTCCCAGTGGCCGCCGTCGACGACGCGGAAGAAGGCTTCGTAGGAGACGTTCAGCGCCCTGCTGCCGGCGTTGCGCGCCCTGATGTACGCCGTGATGTCCCTGGTCGGGAATCGGCCGAGGGATCCCCGCTGGGCGCTGATGCAGCCGTTGACGGCCACGCGGCCGGTCGACACGCCCCCGCCGCAGGCGACAGCCGCGGCGTGGGCGTCCACCGGGATCGCCAGCACCGTGAGCGCCGCCGCGCCGAGCATCGTTCCGGTACGCCTCAGATGCATTCGTCCATGCCCTTTCGCGAGCCCCCTTCCCCCTGCCGTCAGAAGAGACGATGGCGCGTCCTGGCAGGTGGCGAGCGGTTTCGCCGGGTTTTTCACCTGGATGGACGCAAAGGGCAGGCAAGAGGCGCGCGACACACGTGCGGCCGCGGTCCCGCCGGTGATGGCGGGGCCGCGGCCGGCTGCTGCGTGCCGTGCTACCGGGAGCGCACGGGCAGAACCATTCGGAAGGTCAGCGCCCGCTGGGTGCCTTGGCGGTGCCGACGAGCACGCCGATCTTGTCGATGCGGTGCTCGGGGTTGCCCTGGGGGTCGCGCCAGTGGTTCCCCGCCGCGTCGTCCTCGGGCGTGGCGCAGGTCGACACGGTGATCATCGCCTGGGTGGGCTGCTTGCCGGGGGACCCGGGGACCGCCGCGCGCTGCTCGGCGAGCGACTGTGCCGAGCGGAAGGAGGTGACCCTGGTGTCGGTGATCTTGTACGTGTACACCGTGCCCGCGGCGGTCACGGCGACACGGTCGCCGACCTTGAGCTGGGGGACGCGGTTCAGCGGGCCGCCCGCGGCGAGGCGGTGTCCCGTGACCAGGTAGTTGCCGACCTGCCCCGGCCCGACGCCGCCGTGCGGCCCGTAGGGGCTGGCGGCTATGCCGCGGTCCTGGATGCGGGTCCCGGGCCAGTCGTCGGTCGTCCCCTTGTACGGCACGATGCGCAGCGAGGTGATGTCGATCGACGGGATGGACATCGAGGCGGTGACGACGCGGGTGGCCTCGGCCGGCGCCACCGCCGCCGCGGCGGACGTCGGGGCGGCCACCGCGGCCGGTGCCCGGCCGGCGGAGCTGTCCGCCACGGCCGCCGCGGAGCCGGCGAGCACGGCGGCGACGGTGCCGGCGACTACGGTGGCGACGGTTCGGGACCGGTGCATGGGTACTCCTGGCGGGTGGGGGGTGTGCCGCTTTCCTGGGCCGGGCGGTCGCGGCCCTCGGGTGGCCCGATCGGGCGATCCGCGGCATGTGCGGATGTTTCAGTGTATTTGCGGATCATCCGAATGGGCGAATGCGCCAGGCGATCACTTCTGCTTCCGCTGCGTGAGCGAATGGTCGCCCTCCGCCGCCGGCCCGGGAGATGCCGCAGGTCCGGGTCGCGCCTGTGGTCGTGAACGGAATGGAGCCTCCACCCGCGCTCGTCCGCCGCACTCGCTGATGCGGCGGACGAGCGGACCCTGCGCGAGGCCACGAGCGCCCTGGAGGTGCCGGCCGGCCACCTGCTCCCGGACCGGCGCACCGCCGGCCCGCGGTGCTCAGTTGCCGCCGGCCAGGGTGACCACCACGGCCTCGCCCGCGCCGACGGTGGTCGTCAGCCGGTGGCCGCGGACCCGATACGTCGCGGGCCGGAAGCCGGGCCAGCGGCCGTCCGCTTCCACCGCGCGCCCGTCGACGCGGACCTGCGGTGCGTCGAGGGTCCTGCCGGTGCCGTCCGGGTCGTACGGCGTCATCCGGTCGAGCCGCGCGCTGCCCGCGGGGACGGGCAGGGTCACGGTGGTGGGCTGGTCGCTCTTGTTGATCAGGAACAGCCGCCGCTCACCCTGCGCACCGCCGACCTGCCACGCCTTGAGCCCGGTGCCGGCCGCGCCCGCCGCGCCTGCGGGCACCGCGACCGGCCGCAGGTCCTTCGCGCCCTGGGCGAAGTGTCCGAAGAGGAGCATCGCGTAGTAGAGGGGAGCGGCGGTGGGTGCGCCGATCGCCGGTGTGGGGTCGTAGTCGACCGCGTTGTAGTAGCCGTTGCCCTCCTCGGGGGCGTAGAAGGCGCGGACCTCGGCGTTGTGGAAGTTCAGGCCGATCGCGCCGGTGGTGCAGCCGGTGTTGGCCGACGGCTGGTCGGGCGGCTGGGGGCACGCGGTGTGGAACATCAGGTCCAGCGCGTAGGTGGCACTGGCCGCGACGTTGCTGACGCCGTCCGCGCCTCGGTTCGCCGCCGTACTGGTCTCCTCCAGCCGGTAGCCGAGGCCGTGGGCGGCTGCCTCGGTGGCGTGTGTCCAGACCTGGTGGTCCAGGCTCGCCATGTGTTCGTCCGAGAGCAGGGCGCCGGTGCTCGCGCAGCGGTACGGCTTGCCGGTGCAGGTGCGGGCGAGCGGGTAGAAGTGGTCGCTCGCGTAGGGCCCGAAGGCTCCGGCGTTCTCCCGGACGCGCGCGGCGGCGGTGTCCAGGATCTGCTGCCAGTCCCAGAACCAGCGGGTCGGGACGGTCTGCCCGGCGACGCTCTCCCAGGGCAGGATGTCCTCGCTGGTGCTGGGGGCGATGATCGGGAAGCGGCCGACGACGGCGGGGTCGGTGTAGGCGGTCAGGTCGGCCAGATAGCGGTCGAGGTTCGAACCGTAGGACAGGTCCGGCTCGTTGCCGAGTTCGATGCCCGCCACGTAGCGGGCGGCCGCGCCGGTGAAGACGGGGGCGACGCCCTGGGTGAGGAAGTTCCTCACGTAGTCGGGGCTGACGAAGGGCCGGGTCGCGCTCGGCGGCGACATGGCGGTCCCGAGCACCACGCCCCAGGCCGGTTTGGCGCCGCGGGGTGTGCCCGCGTTCGCCGCGTCCAGGGTCTCGCGGATCCAGGTCAGGTCCTGCGGGGTGATCACGGCGTCGGTGTTCTGCGCGGTGGCGTCGAAGGGGGTGACGTCCTGCGAGGAGCCGCCGATCCGCAGCACCCCGGTGCCGAGGTTGCGCAGCAGCCGGACGAAGGCCGGGCGGGCGGTGGGGCTCATGTACCGCTCGATGAGCGACCATTCGATGCTCAGGCCGACGAAGTTCGCGGGTATGCCGCCGCTGTGCGCCTGCCCGGCGTCCCAGCTCAGCGGCAGGGTCCGCGCGGCCGGGGGAGCGGCGGCGGTGGCGGTGGGAGCGGCGCAGAAGGCCACCGCGGCGAGCGCGACGGCGCAGGCCGTCAGACGCCGGCGGCGCCGGGCGGGCGCGCGACCGCCGGTGGGGGAGGGGTACGGGAAGGGTCGAGCAGGTCTGTCGGGCGTCATGTGCCCCGCCTCTCGCAGGTGTTCCGTGGTGTGCGGGTGGTCTGCCGGTCCGTGGTCGGACTTCGCTGCGCAGCGGCTCGCGGGCAGGAGGGGGACGGTGGTGGCCGCGGCGGCTGCGCGTCGCCGCGGCCATGTCCGGTTGCGGGCGAAGGGACGCCGCGGGTCAGTCGTCGGCGCCGGCGGCGAGGGGCTGTTCCCCCCGGGCGCCCGCGGCCACCGGCACCTGTCCCGCGGCGGCTGCAGGGGCGAGGCCGTCGTCCCCGCCGGGGCCGACGGCGGCCACGATCGCGTCCGCCTGCGCGTTCGGCTCGGGCAGGAGCAGGCCCAGCAGTACGTACAGCGCGAGCGAGGTGACCAGCGGGGTGACGACCACCGTGGTCTGGCTGGAGCCGTCCATGCCGTATTTGACGATCCAGTAGCCGATCAGGCCGGCCGCCCAGGAGACCAGTGCGGCGCGCGGGCCGCAGCGGCGGAAGGCGGGCAGCATCCCGAGCAGCAGCGGGATGGAGATGGGGCCCATGACCGCGGCGACCAGGGCGACGATGATGCCGAGCACGCCGCCGAAGTGGTCGGCCTCGATGGCGACGAGCATGCTCACCGTGATGAAGGCGACCGTGCAGATCCTGGCGGACAGCAGCCCGGCCCGCTCGCTCATGCCGCGCGCCTTGCGGGAGAGCACCGGCATCATGTCGCGGACGACGACCGAGGAGATGGCGTTGGCGTCGGAGGAGGCCATCGCCATGGTGTGCGAGAACATCCCGGCCAGCGTCAGGCCGACGAGTCCGGCCGGCAGGTACTTCTGGCTCATCAGCGCGTAGACCTGCTGGGGGTCGGCGATGTGCGGCATCAGCACCGGCGCGGCGACCGACGGGAAGAGCAGGAAGGCCGGCCAGATCACGTACAGCACCGCGGACAGGGCGGCGGACTTGCGGGCCGCCTTGGGGGTCTCGGTGGCCATGTAGCGCTGGGCCAGGTTCCACATGCCGCCGTTGTACTCGAAGATCTTGATGATGATGTACGCGGTGAAGAAGGTCGCGGTGTAGGGGCCGACCAGCGGCTCGGTGTGGTGGGCGGGGAGCTTGTGCCAGATCGTGCCGACCCCGCCGATGCCGCCGAGCTTGCCGAGGACCACGACGACCATGGCGATGGCAGCCACGCCCTGGATGACGAACTGGCCGAAGTCGGTGAGCGCGTCGGCCCACAGGCCGCCGACGGTGCAGTAGAGCAGGGTGACCACGCCGGTCACGATGATGCCGGTGTTCATCGACATGCCGGTGAACACGTGCAGGAGGATCGCCACCGACGCCCACTTGGCGGCGACGTCGAAGACCTTCAGCAGCGCGCCGCTCCAGGCCAGCGCCTGCTGGGTGGCGATGTTGTAGCGGCTGGCCAGGTACTCCAGCGGGGAGGACACCCCGTAGCGGCGGCGCAGCCGGTTCCAGCGGGGCGCGAAGACGAGGGCGCCGAGACCGGTGCCGACGGCCAGCGGCACGAAGGCCCAGACGTAGACGGTGATGCCGTAGCTGTAGGCGACCGCCGCGTAGGCGACGAAGACCGCGGCGCTGTATCCGGACATGTGGTGCGATATGCCCGAGAGCCACCAGGGCATCCTGCCGCCGCCGGTGAAGTAGTCGTTGACTCCGCTGACGCGCTTGTGCGACCAGAGGCCGATGAGCAGCATCACCACGAAATAGCCGCCGAGAGCGACCCAGTCCAACACAGCCATGGGAACTCCTCGTTGTCGGATGCGGGTCTCGCATTGCCGTGAGAATGGGAGGGGGCCGACGGGTCCGACCGGCGGGCGAGGGATCCCGTCGGAGCAGCCCGTCTACATATGTAGAAGCAGTTTTCATTCATGGACTTGAATCAGACGGGAGGTTAGTTGCCCGTATGATGACGGTCAATGTTTCGGGAGGAATTCGTTGGTTGATCACGGAGCATCGCCGGCCGCGCCGGACAGCGAGGAGTCAGGACGCGGCCTCGTCAAGTCCGCCGAGCGCGCCGTGCTGATCCTCGAAGCACTCGCCGCTTCCGACGGACGGCTCTCCCTGGCGCAGCTGCAGGAGGTCACCGGGTATCCCCGCTCCAGCCTCTACGCCCTGCTGCGCACCCTGAGCGCGCTGAAGTGGGTCGAGAGCCCCGGCGGTGAACTGGCCTTCGGCATCGGGCCGCGCGCACTGCTGTGCGGCACCTCCTACCTCGACCGGGACCCGGCGCTGCCGCTGGCCACCCGGCAGATCGAGCAGCTGCGCAGCGACATCGGCTACACCACCCACTACGCGCGGCTCGATCCGCCCAACGTGATCTACCTCGCCACCCGGGAGGCGACCGACTCCCACCGGCTCACCTCACGGGTGGGCCGCCAGCTCCCCGCCCACGCCACGGCCCTGGGCCGTGCGCTGCTGGCCGAGCTGACCCCGCGGGAGGTCGACCGGCTGCTCGCGGGCGACGGCCGGGAGCAGCCGACCGGCAGCACCGTCACCGGGTGGGACGAGCTGCACGCGGAACTCGACGAGACGCGTAAGCGCGGGTGGGCGCTCGAGCGCGAGCAGAACACGCCGGGGCTGTGCTGCGTGGCGGCCCCGGTCACGTACCGGATCCCGGCGACGGACGCCATCAGCGTCTCCATTCCGATCGCGCATGTGACGGACAGTGAGCTGGAGATGGTGGGGGAGGCCGTGGCGCGGCACGCCGCCGCGCTGGCCGGCACCCTGCGCCGCGAGGGGATCAGGTAGGCCGCTCCCCGGTGCGGTCCCGCGGCCCGCGCCGGGCGAGGAGCACGTGGTGCGGCGCTCGTCCGCCCGGCGGGGGTCATCGCGTTCAGCGGGTGAAGGTGAGGATCCGGGCGGTGCCCGCGGGGACGTCGACGGTCGAGGAGCCGTGGCCGACCCGCACCGGCGTCGCCGCCGGCCTGGCCGAGGGGCTGCCCTGCGGTGTCACGGTGGCGCCGCCCAGGCTGATCCGGCCTGCGTCCCGTGAGGCCAGGCCCTCGGGTGCCGAAGTGCCCAGCGTCACCGCGCGCCCCTTGCGGTAGCCCTGGGGCAGGCCGAGCGTCACCGAGTCGTCGCCGCTGCCCGCCGTCGCCGGGTCCTGGACGTTGATCAGTACGACGGTCAGCGAACCGTCGCGGCCCCTGACCCCGTAGGCCCTGACCCTCTCCAGGTCCGCGTCCGACAGCCCCAGGTCGACGAACTGCCCCTGCGGCACCTGGTGGAAGGCCCACAGGCCGTAGTAGAGGGGCGCCGCGGAGAGCCGGCCGGCGTCGAGCGACGCCTGGTCGGGGGCGCAGAAGGCGCCGTAGTAGCGGTAGGAGATCGGGTAGTCGGCCGAGTCGCGGGGCTTGAAGTCACCGCAGACCGCCGCGGTGTTGGTGTGGAACTCGACCCTGGCGATGCCGCTCTGCGCGGTCTGCAGCAGGTAGTCGAGCGACCACAGCGACGTGGCGTAGGCGTCGCTCGCGCCCGGCTGGCCGCTGCACGAGGCGCTGTTGGACTCGTTGATCGTCATCGGGATCCGGCCGCCGAACTCGTCGCCGATCGCCTTGATCCCCGCCAGCTTGGTCCGGGTGGTGGTGTACGTCTTCGCCGACATCAGCTGCGGGATGGTCATCGTGGCCGTACCGCAGTGGCTGCCCGGGTACAGGTGCGAGGACAGTTCCGACAGCACGTCCCGCGGGTTCACCGAGGTGTCCGCGAGCGCGGCCGAACTGACGTCCTGGAGCTTGGTGTTGGTCGTCGCGGTGTTCGCCGACGGGCCGGCCACGGTGATCCTCGCATGCGGGACGGCGGCGCGGATCGCGGCCTGGTAGGACTTCATCGTGTCCCACATCTCCGCGCCGGTCAGCGTGGTGACGTTGTCGAACTCGTTGCCGACCTCGACGGAGAGCAGGCCGTCGCCCAGCGTGGCGTGCGCCGCCCGCACCTCGGCGATGATCTGGTCCATCGTCACGTGGGGCGAGGGGTCCTTGGTCGGGTCCTTCAGCTTCGCCGGGTCGATCACGGACTTCAGCGGCAGGCCGAGCGTCACCTTCCAGCCGGTGGCGTGCAGCAGCCCCTTCAGCGCGTCCAGGTCCGACTGGTCGACGGTGCCGCCGATCGCCTCCTTCGGGGCGGCGGAATCGGCGTACGCGCCGAAGGCCGGCCACACCAGGTCCATCGAGTAGCCGCCGATCCGCAGCACCCCGTCGGAGCCCAGGGTCTTCATGCGCTGCGCCATCAGGTCCCGGGTGAGGAAGCCGTGGGCGAAGTCGGCGCTCTCCACCGAGAAGCCCTGGTGGCCGTCCGTGAGCACACCGCCGTTGCCATGGGCCGCGACGTCCAGGCTGATCGGGGTGGCGGGCGCGGCCGGGGCGTCGGCGGCCTGCGCGACCGCGCTGCCCGCCGGCACCGCGGCGCCCGCCGCGAGCGCGATGGCGAGCGCGGCCCTGACCCAGCGGCCTGCGGCGGACGGTGTGCGTACCGGTGTGCGGTGGTCGTTCATCTGCTGACTCTCCTCGGGGAACGGGTGGAGCTGGCGGTTCGCGTGGGTGCCGGAGGGCGCGGGCTGTCGTGGTGCGGCCGGTGGGGCGCGGTCGGGGGGAGGAGCCCTCACCAGCGGGGCGTCCTCTTCTCGTACGTGGGGTCGATGCTGCGCATGTAGCCGGTGTCGTCCCGGTTGCGCAGACCGCAGCGCACGTACTGCTCGTGCAGCCGGGCCAGCGCGTCACGGTCGAGCTCGACCCCGAGGCCGGGGCCGCGCGGCACACGTACGGCGCCGTCGGCGAAGTCCAGTACGCCGGGGACGACGACCTCCTCGGTCTTCCAGGGCCAGTGGGTGTCGCAGGCGTAGCCGAGATGCGGGGTGGCCGCCGCCAGGTGGGTCATGGCGGCGAGGCTGACGCCCAGGTGGGAGTTGGAGTGCATGGAAAGGCCGAGACCGAAGTTCTCGCAGATGCCGGACAGCAGCTTCGAGCGGTGCAGCCCGCCCCAGTAGTGGTGGTCGGAGAGCACGACCTGGACCGACCCCCTGGCAACGGAGGGGGCGAGCTGGTCGAAGGCGACGACGCACATGTTCGTGGCCAGCGGCATGCCCGCCTGCCTGGCGACCTGCGCCATGCCGTCGAGGCCGGGCGTCGGGTCCTCCAGGTACTCCAGTACGCCGTCCAGCTCGCGGGCGACCTCGATCGAGGTCCGCACCGTCCAGGCCGCGTTGGGGTCGAGTCGCAGCGGCGTGCCGGGGAACGCCTCGCGCAGGGCGCGGACCGCCTCGATCTCCTCCCGGGGCGGGAGGACGCCGCCCTTGAGTTTGATGGCGGAGAAGCCGTACTCCTCGACCATCCACCGGGCCTGGGCGACGATGCCCTCCGGGTCCAGCGCCTCGGGCCGCGCGTCCGCGGCGGCGCCGGGGTGACCGGCCCACTTGTAGAAGAGGTAGGCGCTGAAGGGGATCTCGTCCCGTACGGCGCCACCGAGCAGGTCGCTCACCGGGACGCCCGCCGCCTTGCCCTGGATGTCCAGGCAGGCGACCTCGAACGGCGAGAACACCCGGTCCACGGTGCTGCTCGATGTGATCATCCCGGTCAGGCCGTGGCCGTCGGCCCCGGCGTCGCCGTCGAGCACCCGCCCGATCCTGCGGTGCATGGCGTTCAGCGCGTACACGTCCATCCCGACCAGCGCCTCCCCCGCGGCGGCCAGCCGGCGCAGGTGGCCCTCGTCGGCGTAGGTCTCGCCGAGACCGGTGAGGCCCTGGTCGGTGGCCACCTCGATGATCGCCCGCAAGGCGAAAGGCTCGTGCACGCCCACCGCGTTGAGCAGCGCGGGGTCGCGGAAGGCGACAGGGGTGACGGTCACCCCGGTGATCAGGATGCCGTTCATCGGGCCGCCTCCCTCGTGCACAGGGCGAGGCCGGCCGCGGTGATCCGGCGCAGTTCCTCCAGGTGTTCCGGCGCCGGGTCGACCAGTGGCGGCCTGACCCCGCCCACGTCGAGGCCGCGCTGCCGGACCGCGGCCTTGACCAGTGAGACCGCGTAGCCGGGGACCTGGTCGCGCAGCGCGATCAGCGGGTGGAAGAAGTCGGTGCGCAGACGCTCGGCCACGGTGTCGTCCCCGGCCGCGACGGCGCGGTGGTAGGCCGTGGAGACCTCGGGCGCGAAGCAGAAGACGGCCGAGGAGTAGAGCCCGACCCCGATGCCGCGGTAGGCGGGCACGGTGGCCTCGGCGGTCGGCATGCCGTTGAAGAAGTGGAAGGGCTTGTCGGCGTCGCGCAGCGCGGCTCTGACCGACGCGACGGTGCGGGACAGCTCCTCGAGGTCGCCGTGCCCGTCCTTGAAGCCGACCACCCGGGGCAGCAGCGCCACCTCGACGGCGGACGCCGGGTCGAAGCGGGCGGTACCGCGGTTGTAGACGATCAGCGGCAGGTCGCTCGCCTCTGCCACGGACCTGGTGTAGGCGACGAGACCGGCGGGCGGCCCGCTCACCAGGTACGGCGGCAGCAGGAGCAGCCCGTCGGCGCCGGCGTCGCGCGCGGCGCGGGCGAACTGCCGGGCGAGCGGAAGCGGGCCGCCGGTCCCCGCGTACACGGGGACCCTGCCGTCCACGGTCCGCACGGCGGCACGGACCAGGTCCGCGTACTCACCGGGTTCGAGGGCGTGGAACTCACCGGTGCCGCAGGCGACGAAGACCCCGCCGGGCCCGAACTCCAGGCCGGCGCGCACATGCTCAGCGAAGGTCTGCCGGCAGACCGAGCCGGACCGGTCGAAGGGTGTCACCGGGAAGAACAGAACGCCGTCGAACATCGGCACCATTGACTCCTCAAGTCGAGCTACCCGCGAACAGCGGTCTACATATGTAGATGCTGTACACAGGTCCGAACGCATTTCAGGACTGTAAACTCGGCTCCCAGGGTGGTCAACCCTGTGGGCGAAGAACGGATCGGGTCGACCTGCGGGGCGGGCGGGATTGAACCGGTTCGTGGACGAACGTCACGGGCAGGGGTGGCCGCGGAGTCCAAGGCGGGGTGCCGGGCCGGACGCTGTCGCCCCGTCGGTTCGTGAAACGCTTCACCGGATCGGCCGCACGCGGGGGTTGCAGGGCCGGGGCGCCCGGCCCGGCCCGCAGCGCATAGCATCGGGCGATGCGCTCCCTGCCCGCCGCGATACCCGTACTCGCCTGCCTGCTGACCGGTGCCCTGCTGACGGGCTGCGGTGCCTCCGGCGGCGGACCCGCCGGCGCTTCGGCGCCCGCGACGTCCGCGTCCGTCACCGCGACCTCGGCAAGCGCCACGCCGTCACCCCAGGCCACCGCCGCCAGCACCCACCGGCCCAAGCCCGCCCCCACGACGAGCGCGCCCAGGAAGTCTGCTGCCGCGTACGCGGGCAACCCGGCGGGGCACGCGGCGGTGCCCGCCGCCGCACGGGCCGTCGACACCTCGAAGCCGACCCGCACGGTGGGCGACGGGACACCGGCGAGCTGCACGTCGGCCGCCGTGGTGGCCGCGGTGGCCGCAGGCGGTGTCATCACCTTCTCCTGCGGGCCGCGCCCGGTGGTGATCACCATGAAGGCGACGGCCAAGGTGCGCAACGCCTCCTCGCGCGTCGTACTCGACGGCGGCGGGTTGGTCACCCTCAGCGGCGCGGGACAGCGGCGCATCCTCTACATGGACACCTGCGACCAGGCCCAGGGGTGGACCACCTCGCACTGCCAGGACCAGAGCACGCCCGAACTCACCGTGCAGAACCTGACCTTCGCCGACGGCAATTCCACCGGTCAGACGGCGGAAGGCGGTGGCGGCGGCGCGATCCTCGTACGCGGCGGCCGTTTCAAGGCCGTCGGCGACCGCTTCGTACGCAACCGCTGCGACCGCAGCGGACCCGACCTCGGCGGCGCCGCGGTCCGCGTCCTCGACCAATACCACGGCCTGCCCGTCTACATCACCGCCAGCACCTTCGGCGGCGCGCCCGGCCTGGGCGGGTCCTGCTCCAACGGCGGCGCGCTGAGTAGCATCGGGGTGTCGTGGGTGGTGCTCAACAGCGTCATCACCTACAACTCGGCCGTGGGCAGCGGCGCCAACCCCGCCCGCGGCGGCACCCCTGGCGGCGGCAGCGGCGGCGCCGTCTACACCGACGGCAACCGCTACACCGTCCGGGTCGAGGGCTCGCTCGTGGCGCACAACGACGCGAAAGAGGGCGGCGGCGCCTTCTTCTTCGTCAGCAACGACCACACCGGCACCCTGGCGCTGCTCAAGTCGACCCTGCGCGGCAACCCCAGCCACGGCTTCGCCACCGCCGGATACCCCGGGGTGTTCTACATCGGCGCGGGGAAACCGGACGTGTCCGGCTCCACCCTGGACTGACCGCCCGCCACCGGGGCAGGCGGGCCGGCTCCGCTACAGCGCCGAATGCGGCGGCATCCGGAAGCGGTTGATGTCGTCGAGGTGCCGGGCGCGCATCTCCTCGTCGCGCACGCCCATGCCCTCCTCGGGCGCCAGGCACAGGACGCCGACCTTGCCGTAGTGCTGGTTGCGGTGGACCTCGGAAGCGGCGCGGCCGGTCTCCTCCAGGGCGTACACGCGCGACAGGGTGGGATGGATCCTGCCTTTGGCGATGAGGCGGTTGGCTTCCCATGCTTCGCGGTAGTTGGCGAAGTGGGAGCCGATGATCTTCT
>NZ_JBICTO010000032.1:0-41232 GCF_043197715.1 Streptomyces sp. NPDC049040 | reverse complement strand
TCGGCGCCGTCGGCACCACCGACACACCGTTCACCCGCACCGACAACGCACCCAGAACCTCAATGTCCATGTTCTCCCCCGTGAGTTCAGGCAAGGGTCAGGGGCTGTGTGTTGTAACACACTTGCACCGCCGGACCCCGTGCTCTGTTTGACTTGGACACCTTGATAAAAAAACAGCACACTCGGTTTGTCAATTACAGGACGGTGCCCCCCACACGCAGGCGCGGGGCGATATCAGCCCAACTCCATATCGAACCGACGCTCGCTCAACTCCCGCTCCAGCCAGGCGCAAGCATCACCACAGTGCGGGTCCACCGGAAGGATTCCGAAATGGCAGTCGTGTCGGTTCCGGAAGCCGATGGCCGGGCTCTCCGCCGGCCGGTGGCTCGACCGGCCGCGCTGGGATGCGAGATACCCGCGGTGCTGTGAGCTACTTGAGCGGCGGGCGAGGCGGCACCGACCGGCACGGCGCGGCGGGGAGGCGGGTCCCGCGGCTGACACAGGATGACAACCGCCCCACTGACACCACCCGCCTCACGCTCGGCTGACCAGCGGAGTCGGCCGAGAACGGCGGAAAGGGATTCCGCCGAACGTGCGGCACTCGGTCAGGACTCCAGCGCTGGTCGAGTCCACTCCGTCGATAATTTGGCATGCGCAATCACAAAGACATCGTCATGCAGTACCTCGACGGGGTCCCGCGCTACGACGTCGGATTCCCTTTTATCCGCCCGCCATGCCGTCGCACCGGCGAGCAATCGGCCGTGAATCGAGGCCCCTTCACCCGGCCTTTCGGCAGACCGGGAGTCTCGGCATGCAGAGGCACGCCGGGGGTTCCGCGCTCCGCCGCGCGCGGACGCGCGGAGCGGTCCTCGATCTCGTCACCCCTCCCACACCCCGACAGGAGCATGGCATGAGGCCACAGCATGACGCGCGTTCAGCCTTGGTACCTTGGCCCGCGGAGGTCGACCCGGATCAGGTCCGCCAGGCCTCGTCGAAGCTGATCGCACATGTCAGCAGCAGGGTCGACCCCGACGGTGCGATACGCGAGGACTGCAGGAGCCGGGTACTGGAGTCGGCGCTCGCGTTGACACTGATGACACGTGCCGGTGTCTCCTTACCTGCACGGGACCGCGTACTCGCCTTCCTCCGGGCGCATCTCGACACCCCCTTCGAGTTCGACCGCGTCCTGGCGACGCTCGCCGTCGCCCAGGCCGGCGACAGCACGTCCGCAGGTGACTCCGGCCTGATCGACAAACTGACCGAGGGCCTGCTCGGCGCCGCGCCGGAGTTCATCTCCGCGCGCCGCCGCCGGATGCTGTACGCCGTGCTGTCGGTGCTCGGCTGCCCGCTGCCGCCGGGCGTCGTGCCGGCGGCCGATGAGGAGGTCCCCACCGACCCCATCCACTCCTGGGCCGCGGTCCAGCAGGCCTCGGTGACCCTGATCCTCGCCGGCGCCGCGGGCGTCAGCAACAGCGCGACCGCCGCAGCCATGCGCACGCTGGACGCCACCCGTCCGGCGACGACGGTGTGGGAAGGCTACGTGCTGCTGCACCTGCTGTCACTGCACGCGCTCGCCGGCGTCCAGGGACAGGAGGCCACCGTCCGCAGCGGCGTGGAGACACTGGTGCGCCACCAGCGCGACGACGGCGGCTTCCCCTTCGTCACGGAGATGCAGAACTGGTGCACCTCGACCGCCGCGATCGCCCTCGCGGCGGCCGGCTCCCGCCCCGGGCAGCTGTGGACGATAGCGAAGTCGCTGGCGGCCCACCGGGTCGACGCGTCCCAGCGCGAGCTGTCGAGGTCCCTGTCCCGCGGTGCGGCGCTCAGCGACGGCTGGTCCATCGGCCCCAACGTGGCGCAGAACGACGTGGACTGCACTTCGTGCGTCGTGGAGTTCCTGCAGGGCGTCGATCCGGTCGCCTTCGGCGGCGCCGTGCGACGCGGGGTGGACGGCCTGCTGGCCGTGCAGAACAGCGACGGCGGCTTCCCCACCTACGTCGCCGGCGCGTCCTCCGAGCCGTGCATGACGGCCGCCGCCGTGAACGCTCTCGCGCCGCACCCCTCGACCGCGCCCGCGAGGGAGCGGGCCCTGGCGGTACTGGCCGACAGCCAGCTCGCCGACGGCGGTTTCGAACCGGGGTGGAGCCGCAGCCGCCTGCACACCATGTTCCGTGCGCGGCTCGCCGCACACACCGCGGACCCGCGGGACCGCCGGACGGCCCGGATGGCCGAGCGGATCGAGGGCTCGGTGTACGAGACGCAGAATCCCGACGGCGGTTGGGGCATGCAGCCAGGTGACCCCAGCGACGACATCAGCACCGCCTACGCGCTGATCACGCTGAGCTACGGGACGGAGTCCCAGCCCGTGGGGCGCGCCTTGTCGTGGCTGCTCGCCCACCAGAACGCGGACGGCGGCTACGGCGGCCCGCCCGACATGGTCGGTCCCCGCCCGTTCTCCTACCACTTGCCCATCCTGACCGACATTCCCGTGCTCCTCGCATTCGGCCACGTTCGCGCCCGGGTTCAGCGCACGGCCGCAGAACTCCAGACAATGGGGTGACAGCAACCGCCGATTTCTGAGAAATTGGACAGGCCATCGCGTAAACCTCCCAGGTGAACGGGCAGTTCACCGGAGGGAAACGCGCTGGCCTGTCGGCCGTTTCCGGCCCCCGGGGGTCGGCCCGAACGTGCCTGTCTCCGCCGGGACTCCAGCGCTGGTCGAGCCTGATCCGCCGATAATCTGCCATGAGGGATCGCGGGACGGACCCGCCCGGCCACCGCGGCGGGGACGGATTCCGCGGGGCAGCCGCCCCGGCATCGCGTACCTCTCAGCCACACCCTTCGCAGCGGCAGGCTGCCAAGCCGACGCCGACTCGCCGTTCGGTCTCCACCAGGACGCGCGGTCGATGCTCCGCTGCAAGAGCGGCAAGCGACGTTCCATTTCGAAACGTGGGGGGCCTGATGTCCGGAAAAGCCAATGTCGAGCAATTGCACTCGGTCGTGGAAGAAGCTGCCGGACTGCTTGGCATAACGTATCCGAGTGACAGGGTACGGGCGGTATTGACCGCATTCCAGGACGTGCTCGACTCGGCCATCGTGCTCAACGTGGTGACCAAGGGCGGCGGCATAGGGGACCTTTCCTTCGACTTCGCGGCGGCCACCAGTGCCGGCGACCCCTACGACATCGCCCTGGCGCACGGCCTGGCCGACGAGGTCGAGCATCCGATCCGGGCCCTCCTGCCCGACATACTGGCCCGCTTCCCCGTCCAGACCTACGGCGTCGACTACGGGATCACGGGCGGATTCAACAAGACCTACGCCAGCTTCCCGCTGGGCGACCTGCAGCGCCTCGAAAAGCTCGCCGACGTCCCGTCCATACCGCCCGGCCTGGCGGAGCACCTGGGCACCTTCACCACATACGGGCTGGACGGCAAGGTCTCGGCCATCGCCATCGACTACGCGCGGCGGACGTGGAACGTGTACTTCAACGCCCTCTCGCCCGAATACGTCGAGCGCGAGACCGTCGTGGCGATGCTCCGCGAACTCGGAGCGCCCGAGCCGAGCGAGCGGATGCTGGAGTTCATCGGGGCCTCGTCCGCCTTCTACCCGACCTTCGGCTGGGACTCCTCGAAGGTCGAGCGGGTCAGTTTCTCCGCCAAGAACACGGCCCCGGCGGCACTTCCCGACCAGGTGCGGCCGACATTCGAGAATTTCGCCAGGAGCGTGCCCTACACCTACGGGGGCGAGCGCGTGATCGTCTACGCCGGTGCGCTGTCGGCCGGCGAGGAGTACTACAAGCTCGCGGCATATCACCAGATGCCGGCCAAGGTGCATGACCGATTCCGGTCCGAGAGCTGACCTGCCGCCGTGCTTGCCTCATCCGGTGGCAGGCGGTGTCCGTGATCTCGTCCTGGACCGCCTGAGCCACACGTCAAGCCAGGAACTGGAGCGAGCCATGACCGGCATACCTTCCATCTCCGCATACCCGCTTCCCTCCGAGGGCGACCTGCCGTCGGCCGTCGTGAACTGGAGGGCCGAACCCGACCGGTCGGTCCTTCTGGTCCACGACATGCAGCGGTACTTCCTCAAGCCGTTCCCCGAGGGTCTGCGCGGCGACCTGATCCGCAACGCGGCCCGGCTGCGCGACGAGTGCGCGCAGCTCGGTGTCCCGGTCGCCTACACCGCCCAGCCGGGCGGCATGACCGACGAGCAGCGCGGTCTGCTCAAGGACTTCTGGGGGCAGGGCATGCGCCCGGAGCCCGAGGACCGCCAGGTGGTCGACGCGCTCGCGCCGGCCGAGCACGACTGGCTGCTCACCAAGTGGCGTTACAGCGCCTTCTTCAAGTCCGACCTGCTGGAGCGGATGCGCGCCGCGGGCCGCGACCAGCTCATCCTGTGCGGCATCTACGCGCACGTGGGCGTGCTGGCCACCGCTGTCGACGCATTCACCCACGACATACAGCCCTTCTTCGTCGCCGACGCCACCGCCGACTTCTCGGAGGACTACCACCGCTCGGCGCTCACCTACGCCGCCGAGCGCTGCGCCCGGGTCACCACCGTCAAGGGGCTGTTCGCATGACCTACGCCGACCTGCTCGACGAGGCCCTCAACGGGCCCTCGCAGGCGTTCGCCCTGCTGCACCGGCCCGGCAGCACCGGCCCGGGTGTCGTCGAGGTGCTCACCGGTGCGGTGTCCCGGCCCGAGACCCTGGCCGACATCCCGCTGCCGCCGGCGCCCGCGCCCGGCACCCCCGGCCGTCACGAGGTCCTCGTCGTCATCCCCTACCGGCAGCTGTCGGAGCGCGGCTTCGCCTGCGCCGACGACGGGACCCCGCTGCTGGCGATGACCGTCACCGGCCAGCAGCGGCTGCCGCTCGACGAGGCGCTCGCACGTATCCCCGACGTGCCGACCCCGCTCGAAGGGGGCGACTTCGACGTCGACGACGAGGCGTACGAGGAGGTGGTGCGCCGGATCGTCAAGGAGATGATCGGTACGGGCGAGGGCGCCAACTTCGTCATCAAGCGCACCTTCGTCGCCGACATCACCGGCTACGGGCCGCGCAGCGCCCCGGCGCTGTTCCGCCGGCTCCTGGAGGGCGAGTCCGGTGCCCACTGGACCTTCCTGATCCACACCGGCACCCGGACCCTCGTGGGAGCGTCGCCCGAACGGCACGTCAGCCTCCAGGGCGGCAAGGCCGTGATGAACCCGATCAGCGGGACCTACCGCTATCCGCTGTCGGGGCCCACCCTGCCCGGTGTCCTGGACTTCCTGGACGACCGGAAGGAGACCGACGAGCTGTACATGGTGCTCGACGAGGAACTCAAGATGATGGCCCGGATCTGCCCCGCGGGCGGCCGGGTCGTGGGCCCGTACCTCAAGGAGATGGCCAGGGTCGCCCACACCGAGTACTTCATCGAGGGCCACACCGACCGCGACGTGCGCGACATCCTGCGGGAGACCATGTTCGCGCCGACGGTCACCGGCAGCCCGCTGGAGAGCGCCTGCCGCATCATCACCCAGTACGAGATGGGCGGCCGCGGCTACTACAGCGGTGCCGCGGCACTCCTGGGGCGGGACGACGCGGGCGAGCCCGTCATGGACTCCGCCATCCTGATCCGCACCGCCGACATCAGCAGCGAGGGGCACATCGGGATCGGTGTGGGCGCCACCATCGTGCGGCACTCCGACCCCGCCTCCGAGGCCGCCGAGACCCGCGCCAAGACCGCCGGGGTCATCGCCGCGCTGAGCGGGTACCGGCAGGCGCGCTTCGCCGACCACCCCCGCGTGCTCCGGGCGCTCGGGCTGCGCAACGACTCGATCGCCGACTTCTGGCTCTCCGACACCGACACGCGCGCGTCGGCCCGGCCGGAACTGGCGGGCCGCAGCGTGCTGGTGGTCGACGCGGAGGACACGTTCACCTCCATGCTCGACCAGCAACTGCGCTCCCTGGGGCTGCGGGTGACGGTCCGGCGCTTCGACGAGGCCTACGACTTCGCCGGGCACGACCTGGTCGTGATGGGGCCGGGCCCCGGCGATCCGCAGGAGGTCGCGCACCCCAAGATGCACCACCTGCACACGGCCGTCGACCGGCTGCTGCGCGAGCACCGCCCCTTCCTCGCGGTGTGCCTCAGCCACCAGGTCCTCGGTCTGCGGCTCGGCCTTCCGCTGCGCCGCAGGACGGTGCCGAACCAGGGTGTGCAGAAGGAGATCGACCTGTTCGGCTCGGCGGAGCGCGTCGGCTTCTACAACACCTTCGCCCTCGTCAGCGAGCACGACGACTTCGCCTCCGACGGCCACGGCCCGGTCCGGGTCAGCCGCGACCCCGCCTCCGGCGAGGTCCACGGCCTGCGCGGCCCCGGCTTCGCCTCGATGCAGTTCCACCCGGAGTCCGTCCTCACCCGGGAGGGGCCGCGCATCCTGGGCGGCGCCCTGGCCGGGCTGATCGTCCCGGCCCCCGCGGCGGACCCCGATCCGACCTGACCCCCGAAACCGCCGGGCCGGCGCCCCCTCCCCCCCGGGGCCCCGGCCCGGCTTCTCGCCGCCTGCCGCCGGCACGGCCGCAGCCCTATGACGAGTGGGAGAACCGATGCACCAGTACGTCGTCGTCGATGCGTTCGCAAGGATGCCGCTCACCGGCAATCCGGTGGCGGTGTTCCACGCCAGCGACGACCTGACCGCCGACCAGATGCAGCGCATCGCGCGGGAGATGAACCTCTCGGAGTCCACGTTCGTGCTCCGGCCGCAGCAGGGCGGCGACGTCCATGTGCGGATCTTCACCCCGGTCAACGAACTCCCCTTCGCGGGTCACCCGTTGCTGGGGACTGCCATCGCGCTCGGCGCGCACGTCGAGGGGGATCGGCTGCGGATCGAGACCGCCATGGGCATCATCCCCTTCGAGCTGGAGCGGGTGGACGGCAAGGCCGTATCGGCCCGCATGCGCCAGCCTGTTCCGGTGTGGGAACGCTTCGACCGCACCGAGGAACTGCTCGAGGCGCTGGGCCTGGGCGAGTCGACGCTTCCGGTGGAGATCTACCGCAACGGCCCGCGGCATGTCCTGGTCGGCCTGGAGAGCGTCGAGGCGCTGTCGAAGCTCGACCCGGACCACCGCGCGCTGGCCCGCTTCCCCGACATGGCGGCCAACTGCTACGCCGGGGAAGGGACCTGCTGGCGCAACCGCATGTTCTCACCCTCGTACGGGGTCGTGGAGGACGCCGCCACCGGCTCCGCCGCCGGACCCATCGCCATCCACCTCGCCCGCCACGGCCTGATCGGGTACGGGCGGCGTATCGAGATCACCCAGGGCGTCGAGATCGGCCGCCCCTCACCCATGGGCGCACTCGTGCACGGCGAGGGCGACCGGGTCGACTCCGTCGAGGTCGACGGCCACGGAGTCGTCACGATAGAAGGAGTGCTGCATGTCTGACCTGTCATCATTGAACGCGACGAGCGAGCGGGCCACCGGCAACGGCCACGGCTCCACCCGTTCCGAGACGCTCACCGGGACCGTCGAGGTGGACTTCCCCGAGTTCCTGGCGCCGCCCGCCGAGCCGATGGGCCTGCTGACCTCGTGGCTGGAGGACAGCGTCGCCCGCGAGGCGCGCGAACCGCGCGCCCTTGCGCTGGCCACCGCCGACGCCGAGGGCCGCACCTCCTCGCGCATCGTGGCGGTCAACTCGGTGACGGACGAGGGGATCGTCTTCATCACCCACTCCGGCAGCCGCAAGGGCCGGGAGCTCGCCGAGAACCCGTGGGCCTCCGGTGTCCTCTACTGGCGGGAGGTCAGCCGGCAGATCAGCTTTGCGGGTCCCGCGCGCCTGCTGCCCGACGCCGACGCCGAGGCCCTGTGGTTCGCCCGCGCCGTCTTCACCCACCCCATGACCACCGTCTCCCGGCAGAGCCGCCCGGTGGACGACCTCGTCCAGTTCGAGGAGCTGCGCGCCCGGGCCCTCGAACTCGGCGCACCGGCGCGGCCGCTGCCCCGCCCGGAGACGTTCGTGGCGTACCGGCTGGAGCCCGCCTCCGTGGAGTTCTGGGCCAACGGCACCGATCGGCTGCACGAACGGCTCCGCTACGACCGTGCGGACGACGGCTGGCAGGTCAGCAGGCTCCAGCCGTGACCCTCGCGCCCACTCCCATCCGTTCGAGCCAGGAGGCACCATGACGTCGTCCCTGTCCCCCCGAATCGAGGCCCCCGCCCCGGTGTTCACCGACCACCACGACCTGCGGACCCGCAACCGGAGGTCGGTGGAGAGGTACATGGAGACCGGTGCCGAGGCGCGGCTGCGCCGCTACGCCCTCTACACCGAGGACGGCACCGCGTCCCTCTTCTACACCGACGTCGGCCGCCCCATCGTGGTCAAGGGCCGCGAGAACCTGCGGCGGCACGGCGAGCTCTCCCTCGAGGTGCTGCCCGACTGGCAGTGGATGGACGTGCGCATCTACGAGACGCAGGACCCGGCGGTCATCTGGGTCGAGTGCGACGGGGTGGGAACGATCCGGTTCCCGGGCTATCCCGAGGGCGTCTACCGCAACCACTTCGTGCACGGCTTCACGCTCAGGGACGGCCGCATCACCTCCAGCCGGGAGTACACCAACCCGATCGAGCACATGCGATCCCTCAGCATCGAGACACCCCACATCAAGCGGGACTGGATCCCCACCTGACCCGGCCATCGAGCGGCACGCCCCGTGCCGGCGACGACCCCAGGGCTCCCGCCCTGCCCGTGCGACCGCGCCCGCGTGAGTGCAAGCTGCTCAGCGGACGCGGTCGCATTGCTGATCCCCCCGGGTCACCGAGGCCAGCACACCTTCGGGGGCCGCCGCCAGCGACGGCAGGATGCAGGACCAGAAGCGTGCCATGCGCTCGACCGAGGGCCACTCCGCGTCCACCATGGCGATCACCACGAACCCGACGGTGGCCGCGACGATCGCCGTCGTCGCGTCGTCGGCAGAGACTCCCTGCGCCAGCTCCCCCTCGCCCTGGGCCTGGAGGACCAGATCGCGCACGAACCCGGCCCACCAGTGGAGCATGTCCGCCTCGCTCTTGCGCGACGGGTCGACGCACAGCTTGAACCCGGCCCTGACCACCGGGTCGTCACCGGCGGCGGCGAGCAGCCCGAACACCGTGTGGACCAGGCGCTGGAGCGCGGTTCCCGCGGTGCTCCTGCAGTCCTCGGCCAGCTGCCGCACGAAGCCCGCCGCCTCGGCCTCCACCGCCTTGGCCATGTCGTCCTTGCCGGCGAAGTGGAAGTGCAGGGCGCCCGCGCTCACCCCGGCGCGCCTGCTGATCGCGGAGAGGGAGGCCACGGCGTACGCGTCGGCGGCGAACGCCTCCGCAGCCGCATGGATCAGGGCCTGACGCGTGCGCACCGCCCGCTCTTGCTTGGCCATCACGCCTCCTTTGCCTGGCTGGTCGCTCAGCAAACCGCACAATTGGTATGACCGCCAGATCGGGATCAGCTGCCTGCCCCACGACGCGCCGGTTGAGTCCTTGCCCCGCGTGGCCTCGCACGACGGGCCGCCCGGGGCGGCGCGGCGGAAGGCCCCGCCGCCACCACGCCGGCACGTCCGCGCGGAGTTGCGTGCCGTACCCGAAGCCGCCCCTGTCACGGTCGCCCCCGCGGAACCGCGGGGCGACGCCGCCTCCCGGCGGCTGACGCGGCTCGAGCGAGCCCTGAGCCGCCCTCCACCCCCGCCCTGCCGGCGGCCGTGGCACGGGCCCGCTGTCGCGAGCCCCTCGCCGCGGCGTCAGGGAGCCGTGCGCCCGATCCGGCGGCTCCCCGGATGGCCGAACGCGGTCCCGGGTGCCGGGCGGCTCCGCATCCCGAGCCTGTGGTCCCGCTGTCCTGGCCGACCGTCCCCGCCGGCGGGGACCCGCCCCACCGGCGCCCGCCGCCGGGGAGGCATCATCGCGCCGACAAGCGAGGAAGGCCGGGCGACCCGGCCCTCCACTGGATTGTCCCGCTGTCGGCGCCCCGGACGGAGCACCGGGTGGTGTGTCAGGAGTGCGCCTTCTCCGGCTCCGCGGCCGGCTTGGCGCTGGGCCTGGCGGGCACCGGCAGCGGGCCGCTGCGCAGCAGCACGGCGCCGATGACGGCACCGGCCACGAAGATGCCCGCGCACCACCAGAACACCGTGGTGTAGCCGTGGATGACCGCCAGGTGGGCCAGTTCAGGCCCCGGCTTCCCGGTGGCGTGGCTGGTCATGTAGTGGGTGGTGGCGCTGGCCGCGATCGTGTTGAGCAGCGCGGTGCCAATGGCGCCGCCGAGCTGCTGGCCGGAGTTGAAGGTCGCCGAGGCGACGCCCGCGTCCTGCGGCTGGATCCCGGTGGTGCCGGTGTTCAGGGCCGCGGCGAAGATCAGGCCCATGCCCAGGCCGATCACCATGACCGGCACGAGGATCGTCGAGGCGTAGTGCGAGTCGGGCTTGATCCGGGTCAGCAGGACCATGCCGACGGCGTTGATGAGCATGCCGGCGGGAACGAGCGGCCGCGGGCCGACGCGCGGCATCAGCCGGATGTTGCCCACGTTCGCCGAGACGGCCGTGACCGCCACCAGCGGCAGCAGGGCGACACCGGACTGGAAGGCCGAGTACCCCAGGTCGGTCTGCATGTAGTAGATGAGGAAGAGGAACACACCGAACATGCCCGTACCGACGACCAGCGCGGTGAGGTAGGCGCCGCCTCGGTTGCGGTCGAGCACGACCCGCGGGGGAAGCAGCGGGTTCTTCGCCCGGCCCTGCCAGATGGCGAACATGAGCACCAGCACGGCGCCGGCCACCAGGAAGCCCCAGGTCGAGGTGCTGCCCCAGTCGTGCTTGCCCGCGTTGGAGAAGCCGTAGACCAGGCAGAACAGGCCGCTGGAGACCATGAGGACGCCGGGAACGTCCATCCGGGCCTTACGGCGCGGCTCGTACGGGAGCAGCCGGAGGCCGACGATGAGCGGGAAGGCGGCGAAGATCAGGTTGACGTACATGCACCAGCGCCAGTTCAGGCCCGAGGTCAGCGCGCCGCCGATCATCAGGCCGAGGCCGCCGCCGCTGGCCGCGACCGCGCCGAAGGCGCCGAACGCCTTGCCGCGCTCCTTGGGGTCGGTGAACGTGGTGGCCAGCAGCGACAGGCTGGTGGGCGCCAGCAGCGCCGCGAAGACGCCCTGGCAGGCGCGGGCGGTCACCAGCATGCCGAAGCTGTTGGCAGCGCCGCCGACCGCGGAGGCGGCGGCGAATCCGACCAGGCCGACGAAGAACGTCTGCCTGCGCCCGATGAGGTCGGCGAGGCGGCCGCAGAACAGCAGCAGGCTGCCGTAGCTGAGCGCGTACGCCGTCACGACCCACTGCTTGTTGGCGTTCGAGAAGTGCAGGGCCTTCTGGGCCGACGGCAGGGCCAGGTTCATCACCGTCACGTCGAGGGTCAGCATCAGGTAGGCGACGCAGATGACGGCGAGGATGATCCACCGCCGTGGGTCCTTTGCCGTAGGCGCGGCGCTGGGTTCGGACATGAACTGTCTCCTTGTCGGACTGAAAACCTGCTTCGCCTTACTGACAGACCCCGGCACCGGAATGTGACATCCCGGGGCCGGGGCCGGGGCCTGCGGGGGCCGCCGGACTACTGCCTTCCGGCCGTCCCCTGGTCCAGGACCTCGGACATCACCTGCGCCAGCACGCCCGCCGGGTTCTCGGCCGCGCCCATGGACCGCCACGCAACGTGGTTGTCGGGGCGCACCAGGACGGCGCCGTCGTCGGCGATCTCGCGTACGGCCGCCCAGTCGACGCCGGTGTACTCGGCGCCCTCCCCGATACGGGCCACGGTGAGGGGGACGGCGAACTTCTCCGCGACCTGCGCTGCCGCCTCGGCCCAGGGGCCGCCGGCGGGGCCGGTGATCAGCGCGAAGCCGTTCAAGGCCCCGACCAGGTCATGGGTGGACAGGCGCTGCCCGTCCCGCTCGATCCAGGCGTGCGGCAGCCGGTGCCCGGGGCGGGTGGTGGGGTGGTAGTCGACGCCCATCGGCGAGCGGGGCGGCGGCGGCGTCCCGTCGGGGATGAGCGCGCCCTCCTCGTAGCCGTAGCCGATCTCCAGGTCGTGGGCCTGGCACTCGGCGCGGTGGGTGCCGAAGAGCTCCGCGGCCCTGGCACGGATGACGGCGCCCACCGGGGACGGGTCGAAGTAGTTCTCGAAGGCGGACGGGCGGCGCTCCGGCGGGACGTGCGGGCCGAGGCCCACCGCGGCGTCGGTCATGACCCGGTGGTGGAACCAGGAGGTCAGGCCCCAGTCGACATTGCGCTTGCCGAGCGGCCGACGCTCGGCCTCGTAGGTGTCGAGCAGGCTGTCGTCTGCGCGGCCGGAGATCACCGCGGCGAGCTTCCAGGCGAGGTTGTGCACATCCTGGATGCCGCCGTTCAGCCCGAGCCCGGTGGTGGGCGGCTGGCGGTGGGCGGCGTCGCCGACGATGAGCACCCGGCCGGCCCGGTAGCGGTCGGCGAGCACTCCCTCGACCGTCCACTGCGACACCAGGTGCACGGTCAGGTCGATGGCGGGCAGGCCGAGCACCTCGCGTATCCGGCCGGCGACCGCCTCCTTGTCCGAGCGGTCGGCGTCGCCGAGGGAGAAGGTCAGTCCCCACTCCTCGCAGTGCGTTCCCCAGGTCGGGCCCATCTCCAGCAGGATGCTGTTCAGGTCGGGGCGGTAGGGGTTGACGAACCAGGTGATGAGGGTGCCCTCGTGCCACCACTGCGACAGGTCCGCGGAGAAGTACGCGGTGGTGACGTTGGCCATGTTGACCGTGCCCTGCATCTGCACGCCCAGCGCGGGGCCGAGCGTGCGGCCGCCGTCGGCGGCGATGACGTACTGGGCGACGACCCTGGTGACCTCGCCGCTGTCGCGGTCGCGGATCTCGGCGACGACCCGGTCGTCCTTCTCGGCGAAGGAGACCAGTTCGTGGGAGAACAGGACACGGCCGGGGTTGCGCTCCTCCGCCTGCTTGCGCAGGACCGGCTCCAGCCGGAGCTGCGGCAGCTTGACCGGCAGCACCGGGCCGTCCGCCGCGTAGACCGCGGTCATGGCGCCGCCGCCGAAGGCGTCCATCTCGTGGATGACCCGCCGGTCGAGCGGCCCGTCGCCGGTGAGCGAGGTCTGCCAGCGCACCCGACCGAACCGGTCGGTGGTCGAGGCCCCCGCGGCGACGGCGTCGTAGACGCCGTGCTGGCGGAAGACCTCCATCGTGCGCTGGTTGATGTAGTGCGCCTTGGGAAGGATCGACGTGTCCTGATGCCGTTCCACGAGCAGGTGCCCCACACCGTGGTCCGAGAGGAAGATGGAGGCGGACAGGCCGCAGCCGCCGCCACCCACGATCAGAACCGGAACCTCGGTAACCTCCATATTCGCCCTTCCATATGGTGAGGGCCTGCCCCTGCACAGGGCGTCAGACGGTCACGGGAGACCCTGGGCGCCGGCGGGCGGGCCGGGGAAACGGTTCGGCCGATGTGCCGCCGCCGGCTGGCGACGGCCGACGCCGAGATGACGACGCTTTTCGGCCGATACTGCGATCACCACCATCCGACGAGGTGATTGGCCCGCACTATCGCCCCAGTTGGCGTCGGCTTGGCGGCGTCAGGCGGCCCGGGGGCCACCCGGCTACAGCTCGGCGGGCAGCGGCGATCGGAGGAAGTCGCCCCGCGGCAGCACACCGTGGTGCGGCGGGTGGCGGCGGCCGGACGGCGGCAGGCCGCGCTGGCCCGCGACGCCCGCGGGCCACGGCGACTTGGCGACCGCCCTCGGATGCGGCCGCCAGTCGAGGGACGGCACCTGGTTGAGAATCTGCTTCTCCAGCAGTTGCAGGGCCGGCCGCGGATCGATGCCCAACTCGTCGGCGAGCCGCCGCTGGTTGGTACGCAGCACCGCCAGCGCGTCGGCCTGCCGGCCGGCCCGGTAGAGGGCCAGGCTCAGCAGCTCGCAGCCGTATTCGCGCAACGGGTGGGCCTGGACGAACGCTTCGAGCTCCGCCACCGCGATCTCATGGGCGCCGGCCGCGAGCAGAGCCGTGCAGCGCCCCTCCACCACCGACAGCCGCAACTCCTCCAGCCGCGCCACGTCAGGGCGCACGTAGGCGGCGTCGGCCACCTCGACGTAGGCCTGGCCGCGCCACAGCGCTAGCGCCGTCTCGAACTCGTGCACCGCGAACTGCGGATCGCCCCAGTCCAGCGCCTGCCAACCCGCGACGGCGCTCTCACTGAAGCAGTGCACGTCCACCGCCACGACGCGGCTGTCGAGCAGATAGCCGCGTTCGTAGGTGCGCAGCACCGTCGGCGGCGTCCTGGGTGCGCGCCCCGGTTCCAGCACCCGCCGCAGGTTGGCGACATACGCCTGCAGCGAGGCGATCGCCGACGGCGGCGGGTTCCCGCTCCACAGCTCCTCGACGATCATGTCGACGGCGACCGGCTGTCCCACCTTGCTGACCAGCAGCGCCAGCAGCGCACGCTGCTTGGGCGCCCCCAGGTCGACCAGCCGGCCCTCGACCACGGCCTCGATCGGCCCGAGTGCCCGGAACTCGACCAACGGGCGCGGCGGCGGCGGAACCTGCGGCGCCCGCTCCGTGGCGCGCCGGACGTCCTCCGCCCGCCCGGGTGCCACGGCGGCAAAGCTTCGGCCGCCGCTCGCGATGCCCTTGGTGATTCCACTCATGGCGCCGATTCCCGCGACCGCGTGGCCGGCCGCCGGGATTTCGGGATCGATGTCCAACCCCCTTGACACGTACACCCGCAGCGCCTCGTTGGTGCGGCGCAATTCCCGAATCTCGCGTTCCAGTTCCGCTATCCGCCAGGTATCCGGATTACCGGCTCCCGCGCATTGCCGATCACTCGTCTCCGAGGGACACTCACTGTCCGACTCGAAGCCGCCGACCGGAATACCGGCATCGACCTTCTCGTTCGCCATCCGTGAACTCTCCATTTCCACGGTCTGGTTCGGTCGCCCGGTCGGCACCGGGGGGTGTCCTGGCCGACGGCCAGGCGGCCAAACCAGGCATTATCCGGTGATCGAACGCCCGGTGCAGCGCAGTGAACGGCCTGAAGTCCTGTCCCCTTGCGCTTTTCGACTATCGTGGATTCCGAGCATCGGTCCGGATTGTGTCCGAACGGCCCGTCGGTGTTTTCTGGCACGGCTCGGGCATGCATTGCCCACCCCGCTGAGCGCGACCATATACGCCGAAGGTCAGCACGCCAAGCCAGCACCAATCGATTCTCCAGCCACGCTCAAGGTGGGTGGCCGACGCTGAGCGCGGGGAGGCAGTCGGGGGGCGGCCGCAGACGGCATCGCGTCACACGGTGCCCGTGAACCGATCACATTCCAAGGACCAGCAGGATCCCACGTGGAGGTTTCAATGTCCGCAGCCGCTGATGTCGAGCGCGTCTACGCAGCCATGGAGGAAGCAGCAGGGCTGCTCGACGTGGCCTGTGCACGAGACAAGATCTACCCGCTGTTGACCGCGTTCCAGGACACGCTCGCCGAGAGCGTGATCGTCTTCTCCATGGCCAACGGACGCAGATCCACGGACCTGGACTTCAGCATCGCGGTGCCGCCGGGCGAGAAGGACCCGTTCACCACCGTGGTGGAGAAGGGTATCTTCCCGGCGACCGGCCACCCCGTCGACGACCTGCTCGCGGACACCAGGAAGCACCTGCAGACCGGCCTGTTCGCCATCGACGGCGAGGTCACCTCGGGCTTCAAGAAGACCTATGTGTCCTTCCCGACCGACGACATGCCCGGGGTCGCCCAGCTGAGCGTCATCCCCTCCATGCCGCCGTCCGTGGCCGAGAACGCCGATCTCTTCGCGCGCTACGGTCTGGACAAGGTCCAGATGATCTCGATGGACTACAAGAAGCGCCAGGTCAACCTCTACTTCAACGACCTGAAGCGGCAGTACCTGGAGCCGGCGTCCGTGGTGGCCATGGCCACCGAACTCGGCCTGCACGTCCCGAGCGAGCTGGGCCTGGAGTTCTGCAAGGGCGCCTTCGCGGTCTACCCGACCCTCAGCTGGGACACCGGCAAGATCGAGCGGCTGTGCTTCGCCGTCATCTCCACGGACCCGAACCTGGTGCCCTCCACGGACGAGCGGGACGTCGAACTGTTCCGCAACTACGCGACCAAGGCGCCGTATTCGTACGTGGGCGAGCAGCGCACCCTGGTCTACGGGATCACCCTCTCGCCCCACGAGGAGTACTACAAGCTCGGGGCCTACTACCACATCACCGACGTGCAGCGGCAACTGGTGAAGGCGTTCGAAGCGCTCAAGGACTGAGGCGCCGATGCCCCGTGGGGGCCCCTGTCGAGCGCGGCGAACGCGGCCCGGGGCGGGCCGCGTTCGCACAGTTCGCTCAGGACGGGGCCGCTTCCAGCGCCGCGAAGGGCGGCGGGAGCGGGGTGAGGCCGGTGGGGGTGAAACCCGCCCGGGTGCAGAGGCGTTCGAGCTCGGCGCGGGTGCGGACCCGGCCGCCGGTGTTGACGAGCATGTTCAGGTCGGACAGGTAGGCGCCCGGCGGGGTGGAGCCGTTCACGGTCGGCGGGAGGATGTTCTCGACGATCAGCAGCCGGCCGTCGTCCGGCACCGCCCGGCGGCACTGCTCGAGGATGCCGACGCAGCGGTCGTCGTCCCAGTCGATGAGGACGCTCTTGAGCAGGTAGAGGTCCCCGCCGGCCGGGACGCCGGTGAAGAAGTCGCCTGCGTGGACGGTGCAGCGCTCGGCCAGCTCCTCCCGGGCGAGGGTGGCGCCGGCTTCGGCGACGCCCGCGGCCGTGTCGAAGACCATGCCGCGCAGCGCGGGGCGCCCGCGCAGGATCGCGGCGAGCAGCGTGCCGTCGCCGCCGCCCACGTCCACGACCGTCTTGAAGCGGTCGAAGTCGTAAGCCCCGGCCAGCCCCGCCGCGGTCGCGCTGGTGCCCTGGCTCATCGCCGCGTTGAACTCCGCGGCCCCTTCCGGGTTCTGCGTCAGGAACGTGAAGCAGTCGACCCCGAAGGCCGCCTCGAACGACGGCTCACCGCTCCGCAGGCTGTCCCCGAGGTGGTCCCAGCCGCTCAGCACGAGCGGGCCGGTGAACAGCCGGACGAAGGCGGCCATCGAGACGGAGTCGCCGGACGGGGACTCGGCCCCGCCGCCGTGCAGCAGCGCCCCTGCCGGGGCGAGCGCGAAGTGATCGGGGGAGCCTTCCGTGAGCAGCCGTAACGCGGCCATGGCGCGCAGCAGCCGCAGCGTGGCCCGAGGATCGGTGCCGAGGTCCGAAGCGACCTCGGCAGCCGAGCGGCCGCCGTCCGCACCGCGCCCGAAGCGGTCGAACACCCCCAGCCGCAGGGCCGTCCCCAGCACGCGTGCGGCCATCTGGCCGAACACCAGCCGGGTCAGGTCACCCCGGGCGACGTCGATCTCATCCTGGCTCGCTGTCACCGTGGTCTCCTCTGTCTTCGACGTTGCCCGGCGGTCCGCATCCATTCGGCCACCGGAGGGCAGTATGCGCATGGACGAACGTGAAATCCCAGGACCCGCAAGTCGGTTCACGGGCGTGATGCCCCACCAGAGCGGTCCGCCGCTCGATCTGCTGGAGTCGCTGTTCTCGTCGCTGCCGCGCGCCGACCAGCGGCGCACGGGTGTCGAGTACGTCCTCGGTCTGCTGCGCACGCCGGGGCGGAAGTCGGCGCGCAACATCGCGAACCTCATCGGCGGGCGCGGAGCCGACCAAAGCCTGCACCACTTCGTCAACCAGTCGACCTGGGCCTGGCAGCCGGTGCGCCGCGCGCTCGCAGAGTACCTGCTGCCGCGGATCCCCGTGGAGGCCTGGGTGGTGCGCAGGACGCTGGTCGAGAAGGTCGGCGAGCACTCGGTCGGTGTCCACCGAACCTTCGTCCCCGGTGCGGGCCGGGTGCTGAACGCCCAGCAGGCCGTGGGCGTGTGGGCCGCCTCCTGTGAGGGGAGCGGGCCCGTCGACTGGGAGCTGCGCCTCCCCCGCGGCTGGCTCGACGACCGCTCACGCCGCAGGAGGGCGTCGATCCCGGACACCGTGGTCCCCGAGACGTACGCCGAGCAGGTCGCCCGGCAGTGCGGGGCCGTCGTACGCGAGTGGGGGCTGCCGGTCCGCCCGGTCGTCCTGGACGCACGGGAGATGCACCTCGGCACCGTGCTGCGCCGGCTCGTCCGCGCGCGCATCCCCGTGCTGGCGCGCGTCGACGGGTCACTGCCCCTGACGATCGCGGACCCGTCGCTGACCGGGCACCGCGCTTCTGCCCTGATGACCGCGGCCGAGGCCGTGAGAGCGGCCAAGGGGGCGAGCTGCCCGGCCCGTTGGCGTGACCCCGGCGCCCCGCAGGGTTCTCGGGCGGGGCAGCTGGCCAGCGTCGTCGTCAGGTCGCCGGGCGTCGCCGGCATCCGCCCGGGGGAACCGCGCACGCTCACCCTCATGGGCCTGGTCGAGCGCGGCCGGCCGGAGCCTGACCAGTTGTGGCTGACCGACATCAGGGCCGCGCACCCCGCGTCGCTGCTCAGGCTCTGCACGCTGCTGGAACGCGTCGAGTCCGACTACCCGGCCACCGCGAGGAGCGTCGGCATCGAGGACTACGCGGGCAGGTCGTTCTGCGGATGGCACCGGCACATGACCCTCGCGTCGGTGGCCCATGCCGTCTCGCTGTCCTCGGGGCGCCTCCTGCCCCGGCCGGTTTCCCTGGCGCAGGGGGCGGGATGAGCGTGCGGTGGGCGCCGCCGCACCTGACGAAGTACCCGGGAGCCGCGTTGACACCCTGATCGCCGGGGCCGAGGGTGGGGGCGTTCCGACGTGCGGCGAACCACAACGTGCCGCATGGCAGGCCGTCACCACACCGGTACCGCGGCGAGTGGGGCAGCGTGGCTGCACTCCCGCAGAAGGGGACGGGCACCATGGAGGGCAAGGTCGCTCTGGTCACCGGCGCCGCCGGCGGCATCGGCGCCGCCGTCGCCGGCGAATTGTGCCGGCGGGGGGTGGCGGTGGCCGCGGTGGACTGCGACGCGGACCGCCTGTCGTGGACGGTGGGGAAGCTGGTCGCCGACGGCGCGCGGGCCGAGGCCTTCTCGGTCGACGTCGCCAGCCGGGCGCAGGTGGAGGCCGCGGTCGCGGCGGTGGAGGACCGGCTGGGGCCGCTGGACTTCCTGGTGAACTCGGCAGGGGTATTGCGCATGGGCGAGGTGCGGGACCTGACCGACCAGGACTGGGCCGAGACCTTCGCCGTGAACGCCACCGGTGTCTTCCTGATGTCGCGCGCCGTCGCGGCGCGCATGACGGGGCGCCGCAGCGGGGCGATCGTCACGGTGGCGTCGAACGCGGCGGACACGGCGCGTACGCAGATGGCCGCGTACGCGGCGTCCAAGGCTGCGGCGACGATGTTCACCAAGTGCCTCGGCCTTGAGGTCGCCCGCTACGGCATCCGCTGCAACCTGGTCGCCCCCGGCTCGACGGACACGCCCATGCTCGTCGGCATGGGGGTCAACGGGGACGAGGAGAAGACGAGCATCATCGACGGCATTCCCAAGGACTACAAGGTGGGCATCCCGCTGCGGAAGCTGGCCCTGCCCTCTGACGTCGCCGACGCCGTCGTCTTCCTGCTCTCCGACCATGCCGCGCACATCACCATGCACAGCCTCACCGTCGACGGCGGCGCCACTCTCGGCGGATAGCGGAGTGAGCGGGCGCGACCGGTGGGGACGGCGAGAGGAGCGGGCGTTGACGGACCGGCGGGCGCTGCTGGAGAGCCGGGACGGCGGCGTGCTGACGCTGACGCTGAACCGGCCGGACCGCAGGAACGCGCTCAACAGCGAGGTGTGGGCCGCCTTCGGAGCGGCCCTGACGACGGCGGCCGACGACCCCGGGGTGCGCGCCCTGGTGCTCACCGGCGCGGGCGGCGCCTTCTGCGCGGGCCTCGACCTCAACGGCGCCGGCCCCGGCGGCCATCCGCTCGACGTCTCGGGCGCCGGCCCCGGCGGGCATCCGCTCGACGAGATGCGCCGGGCCGGCGAACTCGCCCTCAGGCTGCACGACCTGCCGATCCCCGTGGTGGCGAAGGTGACGGGCGTCGCGGTGGGCGCGGGCTGGAATCTCGCGCTCGGCTGCGACCTGGTGGTGGCCACCCCCGAGTCGCGCTTCTCGCAGATCTTCGTCCACCGGGGCGTGTCGGTCGATTTCGGCGGCTCCTGGCTGCTGCCCAAACTGGTGGGCCTCCAGCAGGCCAAGCGCCTGGTGCTGCTCGGCGAGATGATCGACGCGGCGGAGGCGCACCGCCTGGGCCTGGTGACCTGGGTGGTCCCCGCGGCGGAGATCGACGCCTTCGTCAGCGACCTGGGCCGGCGGCTGGCGGCCGGCCCGCCGATCGCCACGGCGCAGAGCAAGGCGCTGCTGAACGAGGGCGCCGACCGGACACTGCGCGACGCGCTGGCCGGCGAGGCCCGCGCCCAGTCGGTCAACTTCGCCACCGCTGACTCCCGCGAGGGCATCACCGCGTTCCTCGACAGGAGGGACCCGGTGTTCACCGGCGAATGGGCCGTGAAGTGACCGGATCGCAGCCGCCCACCACACCGCGTGTAGGGTGCTCCCGCCCCAACCGCCATACTCATATGAGGAGTTGGATATGTCGACCCGAATGACGGTCGAGGAACGCGAGGCGTTTCTCGCGGACCTGCACATCGGTGTGCTGAGCATCGCCGACGCCGACGGCCGAGGACCGGTCCAGGTGCCGATCGGATACGACTACGCCCCCGGCGGCGACATCCGGGTCTGCACCAAGGCCAGCAGCCGGAAGTTACAGCTGGCGCGCGCCGCCGGACGGGTCACTTTCCTGGTGCAGAGCGAGGTGTTCCCGTACCAGTACGTCTCCGTCGAAGGCCCGATCGTGCTGGAGGAGCAGACGGATCCCGAGGAGCACAGGGCCAGGTCGATCCGGTATCTCGGTGAGGAGATGGGCCAGGGCTACTTCGACGCCATCAAGCCCACCATCGCCGACATGGTGACGCTCGCGATCCGCCCCGAGCGGTGGCGCACCTACGACGCGAGCAAGGGCATGTGACACACCGCCGGCAGCGTCGCCGGCCGACTTGACGGATCCGGGGGGCATCTGTTGACCGGCTCCCCGCCCGCTGGCGACGCTGCCGGACATGACCGACACCCCGATGAAGGTTGACTCCCTCTTCGAAGTCCGCGCCGAGGTCCTGATCGCGGCCCCGCCCGGCGTGGTGTACGCGACGGTGAGCGATCTCCCCCGCTGCGGCGAGTGGAGCGCGGAGTGCAGGGGCGGCGAGTGGATCTCCGGCACGCCCGGCACGGTCGGCGCCGTCTTCCGCGGGGAGAACCACCGCGGCCGCGACGTGGTCGCATGGGCCCCCGTGGTGCGCGGCACCTGGACCACCGAGGCCGAGGTCGTCACCGCCGAGCCCGGCCGCAGGTTCTGCTGGGCGATGCGCGACAGCGCCGGGCGGCGCCAGGAGAGCGTGTGGACGTACCGGACGCAGGCCGCGGAACCGGCCGCGGAGGGCTCCGTCCTCGTGCACAGCTTCTGGATGGGCAAGGCCACGGAGGGGATCCGCGGCATCACCGCCGACATGACCGAGGCGGAAAGGACGGTGTTCTTCTCCGCCTGGGCCGCCAAGCTCCAGACCGAGATGGAAGCGACGGTCCGGCGCGTCAGGGACGTCATCGAGAAGTTCTGAGGGGTGCCCAGATGTTCCTGCAACGCATAGGCAACCGCGGACTGCGGCTCGGGACGCTCGTCGAGCGCGCGGCGGCGCGGCATCCGGCGAACCTGATGGTCTTCGACCACGACCTCGACATCGCGCCGGAGGCCGGCCGCCGGCTGACCGTGGCCGAGGTGGCCGACCTGATCGCGGACTGCTCCTCCCGGCTCCGGCAGGCCGGCATCCGCTCCGGCGCGCGCGTCGTGGTCCACAAGTCCGACGGCTTCGACATCATGCTGCTCGCCTGCGCCGTGAACCGGATCGGGGCGGTGCCGGTGCTGCTGTCCCCCGCGCTCGACGGCGAGACGGCCGCCGAGCTGATACGCCGGGCCGACCGGCCGCACCTGATCACCGACCGGGCGAAGCTGGACGGGGAACTGCCCGCGGAGGTCTTCGAGTTCACCCGCAGCGTCGTGCTGGCCTCGGGCCGGCACCCGGACGCCCTGGCGCTCGCGGACCTCGGCGGCGGCCCGCCCGCCCCCGCGGTCGTCCTGCCGGCCGACCTGCCGATGCTCATCACCCACACGTCGGGCACCACGGGCACGCCCAAACTGGCGGTGCACACGGCGCGCAGCATGCAGGCCCGCTACCGCCCCCAGCGCACGGCCATCGCGCCCTTCGTCCGAGGGTGCGAGACAGTGGCGATCCATGTGTCGTTCGTCCACTCGCGGCTGGTCACCGCGCTGGCCATCTCGCTGCTGAAGGGCTATCCGGTGCTGGTGCTGCGGGACGGGGAGCCGGCGCCCACCGCCGAGCTGTTCGCGCGGCTGCGCCCCGGCATCCTGGAGGCGCACCCCAACTCGTACATGAGCTGGGAGGAGCTGGCGGACGATCCGCGCGGGCCGCTGGCCAACGTCAAGTTCTTCAGCAGCACCTTCGACGCGATCCACCCGCGCACCGTGCAGCGCCTGCTGGGCGCCTCGCGCCGCAGCCGGCCGCTGTTCGGGCAGATCTACGGGCAGAGCGAGGTCGGGCCCGCCCTGCTGCGCGCCTTCAGCCTCAAGCGCGCGCAGGACGCGGACGGCCGCTGTGTCGGCATGCCGGTTCCCGGGATGACCGAGGCCCGTGTCGTCAGTCGCGGCGGCCGGCCGCCCTCGGCGGAGAACCCCGGGTTCATCGAGGTGCGCAGCGACGGCCGGATCGTGACCTACCTGGGCGAGCAGCAGCGCTACGCCGAGCAGCTGACCGACGGCTGGTGGCGGATGGGCGACGTGGGCTACCGCACCAGATGGGGCTGCATCCACCTGCTCGACCGCGAGGTCGACGTGATCCCCGGCTTCGGCAGCAGCCTGGCCGCCGAGGACCTGCTGTTCACGCAGCTGGACCAGCTGGCCGAGGTGGTCATCGTGCCCGGTGCGCAGGGCACTCCCCCGGTGCCCGTGGTGTGCACCAAGGACGGCAGACCGCTCGACCCGGCGGCCTGGCGGGCCGCGGCGGCCCGGCTGCCGGCGATGGCCGAGCCCGTGCACTGGCGGCTGGAGGACCTGCCGCAGACCGCGACCAGGAAGATCAAGCGACTCGATCTGGCCAGACTGCTGTCGGCCGCGGCCGACCACGCCGAATAGGGGGCGGGAATGGCGAGGGTGGTCATCGTCGGCGGCGGTATCGGCGGCCTCGCCACCGCGCTCGCCGTCGCCGCCCGCGGTCACCGGGCGGTCGTGCTGGAGCGCGGCGAGGAGTTCGCGGAACTCGGCGCCGGCATCCAGCTGGCGCCCAACGGCATCCACGCGCTCGACCGCCTGGGGCTCGGCGCGCGGGTGCGTGAACGCGGTGTGCACATCGACGAGTTGCGCTTCATGGACGGGGTGACCGGCCAGCACGTGGCGAGCCTGCCGCTGAAGGGCGCCTACCCGCGCCGGTTCGGCAACCCGTACGTCGTCGTGCACCGCGGTGAGCTGTACCGGCTGCTGCTGGCGGCGTGCCGCGACGCCGTCGGCGTCGAGCTGCGCGCCGGATGCGCCGTCACCTCCTACCGGCAGGACGACGCGGCGGCCGCGGTGCTGCTGGGCACCGGCGAGGAGGTGGCGGGCGACGCCGTGATCGGGGCGGACGGCATCCACTCGGCGGTCAGGCGGCAGCTCGTCGGCGACGGCGAGCCGCGTGTCTCGGGCATCACCGTCTACCGGACGGTCGTCCCGATGGAGCGGGTGCCGGTCGAGCTGCGGTGGAACGCGGTGACCTGGTGGGCGGGGCCCGGCTGCCACTTCGTGCACTACGCGATCGCCGGCGGCCGGTATCTCAACCTGGCGCCCAGCGTCGAGAACGGCGTGACCGAGGCGTTCGCCGGTGTGCCCGCGGGCACGGACGAGGTACGGTCCGCATTCGCCTCGCTGAGCGGGGTCGCACGGCGGCTGCTCGCGCTCGGCGAGGACTGGAAGTCGTGGGCGCTGGTCGACCGCGACCCGGTCGACGTCTGGACCGACGGCCGGGTGGCGCTCCTGGGCGACGCGGCCCATCCGATGCTCCACTACGCCGCCCAAGGAGCGTGCCAGGCACTGGAGGACGCGGTGCTGCTCGGCGGGCTCTTCGACGGCGACGCCGTCCCCGGGTGCCTGGCGGCGTACAACGCGGAGCGCCGCGAGCGCACCGCCCGCATCGCGCGCCTCGCCCGGGAGAGCACGCGGCTGTGGCACCCGGCAGGCGAGCTGGCCACGGCGCGGAACACGGCGCTGTCCTCGCTGTCGGAGACGGAGTTGCACGACCGGGTGGCGTGGATGCACGGCGCCAGGGAGTTCGGCAGGGCCGCGGCGCCCGCTTGACGCCCTGGGGCGGCCCGCGACCTGACAGACGCGGGGCGCGGAGGCGGCGGGGCCCGCCCTGCGGCGGCAGAATCGGGGCCATGCTGGCTGCCTACGTGGAGGAATGCGGCCCGCCGGAGGCCATCAGGTTCGGCGAGGTCCCCGCGCCCCGCCCCGGACCCATGGACGTGCTGGTCGACGTCGAGGTCAGCGCGGTCAACGCCGTGGACACGATGGTGCGTTCCGCCGTTTTCCGCACCCCGGTGACCTTCCCGTTCGTCATCGGCCGGGACCTGGTCGGCACGGTCGCGGCGGCCGCGCCGGGGGTGCCGGGCTTCCGGGCCGGCGACCGGGTGTGGTGCAACAGCCTCGGGCACGGCGGGCGCCAGGGCGCCGCCGCCGTGCAGGCCGTCGTACCGGGCGACCGGCTCTACCGGCTGCCGGAGAACGTTGACCCCGTCGACGCGGTGGCGGTGCTGCACCCCGCGGCCACGGCGTACCTCGCCCTGTTCACCCACGGCCGGCTCCGGGTCGGGGAGACGGTGGTGGTCGGCGGCGGCGGCGGTAATGTCGGCGGCGCCCTGATAGCGATGGCGGCGCACGCCGGGGCCCGCGTGGTGGCGACGGCGGCCGAGCGGGACGCGGAGCGGTGCCGCGCCCTCGGGGCGGACGAGGTGGTCGACTACCGCAGTCCCGAGCTCGCGGCGGCGCTGCGCAAGGCGTGCCCCGACGGCGCCGACGTGCACATCGACACCTCGGGCCGCAACGACCTCGACCTCGCCGTCGGCCTGCTGGCGCGGCGCGGCCGCGCGGTCGTGCTGGCCGGGATGGGCTCACGGCCCGCGCTGCCCGCGGGGGCGCTCTACGCCATGGACCGCTCGGTCGTCGGCTTCGCCATCTCGCACGCCACCACAGCCGAGCTCGCGCAGGCGTCCGTCACCGTCAACCGCCTGCTGGCGAGCGGCGCGCTGCGGGCGCCCGCCACGGAGGTACTGCCGCTGAGCGCCGCGGCCGAGGCGCACCGGCGGCTGGAGTCGGGCGGCGTGCGCGGCAAGCTGGTGCTCCGCGTGGCCCCTGCGGGCTGAAGGGTGCCGCCTCCGCGTCCTCGACGGCCTCGGCGGCGGGGTCGGACCGGCGCATCCCGCAGGAGGGCGCCGGTCCTCACGTGACGCCGTTTCCGCATCGGGGCGCCAGACCTGCTTGGCCGGCGGCTCGTCCGCTGTACGCGGCCGCTGAGCCGCCGGGGCCTGTCGACCGGGGCCGCGGTGGGTCAGGCCGCGGTGGCCGGGTCGTGCCAGCGTACGATCGCGGCCGCGGCGGTCATGCCGGCGCCCACGGCGAGCAGCGCGAAAAGGTCGCCGTCGCGGAACGGCCGCTCGGCGTGGGCCATCGAGAAGGTCACCGCCACCGAGGCGCCCGCGGTGTTGCCCGTCAGCCGCCCGTAGTCGGGCACCGCCTCGGGCGGCAGCCCGACGAAGTCGCCGAGCCTGCGCACCAGCTTGGGATTGGCCTGGTGGACCAGGAGCCGGTCGAGCTGGTCGAGCCGCACGCCCGCCTTGGCGAGCGCCGCCTCCAGGATCTTCGGCGCCATCTCCATGACGACCCGCTTCACCCCGCGACCGTCCATCCGGAACCAGCCACCGTGGTGGGGCATGACCGCGACCTCCGACAGGCTGCCGTCGGCCCACATCTCCAGCGCGAGGATCCCGTAGCCGTCGGGTACCGGCCCCAGCAGGACGGCGCCTGCCCCGTCACCGAACAGCGGCGCGACACGCTCGTCCTTGGGGTCGACCCAGCGGGTCATGACATCGGCGCCGACGACCAGCGGGTGCCTGGCCAGCCCGGCGGCGACCATGGCCGAGGCGACGCAGAGCGCGTAGAGGAAGCCGGAGCATCCGGCGCTCACGTCGAAGGCCGGCACGCCGCCGAGGCCGAGGTTGCGCTGCACATGGCAGGCGGTGGACGGGGAGAGCCCGTCGGGGGTGCTGGTGCCGAGGACGATCATGTCCGTGCCGGCCGGTGCGGTTTCCAGCGCCCGGTGCGCCGCCTGCGTCGCCAGGTCCGAGGTCAGCGACTCAGGGGCGGCGCGGTGGCGGGTCTCGATGCCGGTGCGCTCGCGGATCCACTCGATGTCGATGCCCGCGGTCTCGGCCATCGCCTCGTTGGACACGGGCAGGCCGGGAAGGTGGTGCCCGACTCCGAGAATGCCCAACGAGGTCGTCGTCATCATGCGCTCCAATGTCGTCCCGGACACGGCGGCGTGCGGTGGAGAGGAGCCCCCACGCTCCTGAGGACAACGGCTGGGTGAGCGGGAGTCCAGTGGGGCTGCGCGGGTTTGTCAGGTGGGGCGGTGCGGCGCTGACGACCTGACAGACTCGGTCGCGGACCTGTTGAGCGGGACGTCCGGGCGGGCCTTTACTTGCAGGGTGCCGAATTCCAGCGGTATCCCGTCGGTCGCGGGAGGGTGAGCAGCGTGCTCGACCCCGAGATGACGGCCGCCTATCTGGAGCGGATCGGGGCCGCCAGGCCGGCCCGCCCCGACGCCGCCGCGCTGCGCCTGCTGCACGAGCGGCACGTGCTGTCGGTGCCCTTCGACACCCTTGACTTCCACATTCCCCGGGAGATCTTCCACAAGGACGCGCGTGTCGTCGAGAAGATCGTGCGGGAACGCCGCGGCGGCGTGTGCGGCGAGACGAACACCAGCTTCCTCTTCCTGCTGCGGTCCCTGGGGTTCACGGCCACGATGCACCACGGCAGGGTCTGGTTCGGCGACCGGCTGTACGCGCCGTACAACCACGTCCTGCTGTCGGTGGACATCGACGGCGACACATGGGTCGTCGACGTCGGCTTCGGCAAGACGTCCCGGTATCCGCTGCTGCGGGACTCGCAGAACCCTCAGCGCAACCCGCACGGCGAGTTCGTCGTCCGCAAGGTCGACGGCAGGTCCTACGACGTCATCCGCAACGGCAAGCCGCAGTACCGCTTCTACGACGAAGAGGTGGACCTGTCCGTCGACCTCGACCAGGTCGTCTGGTGGATGTGCACCAACCCGCAGTCGCCGACCCTGCAGAACATGATCTGCTCGATGCCGTTGGAGGACGGCTGGGTGACCCTCAAGGACGACGTGCTGACGGTCGTCAGCGGCGGGGTGCGGGAGACCGAGCGGCTCGCAGGCGACGCCGAGGTGCTCGCCGCTTACGAGAAGTGGTTCGGCTTCACCCTGGACGAGCGCCCCACGCCGGGCCCGCACGCGCGGAGCGACCCCACGCGCGTGATGGCGGTCGAGCAGGACTGAGGGCCCCGGCGGACGGCAGGCTCAGCACAGGACGACGTCGAGGCCGGTGAGGTCGGCCTGGATGTCGATGCTGCTGATGAGGCCGCCGGCGAAGCCGAAGCGGAAGACGGTCAGCGGCACGCCGTTGGGGGCGTAGGCCAGCCCGGCGAAGCCGTCCACGAGAGCGGGCACGGGGCCCCAGGAGAGCTTGCTGAAGGCACGGGTGACCGCGTCCGAGCCGCGGATCTCCTCGGCCACGCCCATGCTCACGACCATGCGGTCGGAACGCACCACGATGTCGGGGGCGAGCGTCGCCAGCAGGGCCTCGAAGTCACCCTCGCGGGAGGCGGCGAGGAAGGCGCGGATGAATTCGGCCTTGTCGGCCTGGGAGGTGTCGGCGCCCTCGTCCTGGACCGCCACGGCCTTCGGGCCGGCGCTCGCGGCCGCCGGCGTGCCGGGGGCGGCGCCGTCGCGCTGGAAGCGGCGGCGGGCGCGGCTGGCCAGCTGGCGGGCCGCGGCGGGGCTGCGGTCCACGATCGGTGCGATCTCCTCGAAGGGCACCGCGAAGATGTCGTGCAGCACGAACGCCAGCCGTTCCGCGGGCGTGAGCGTGTCGAGGATGACGAGCATGGCGGTGCCGACGGAGTCGGCGAGCAGCGCCTCCTGCTCGGGGTCGGCCACCAGGTTGAGCCGTTGCGGGCCCTCGATCTCGGGGGCGTCCACCAGCTCCTCGCGGCGCGACTTGCGGGACTCCAGCATGTTCAGCGACACCCGGGCCACGATGGTGGTGAGCCAGCCGCTCATGTTCTCCACCACGGTGGCGTCCGAGCGGCTGATCCGGATCCAGGCCTCCTGGACGGCGTCGTCCGCCTCGGCGATCGAGCCGAGCATCCGGTAAGCCACCGCCCGCAGCCTGGGGCGGTCCGTCTCGAATCGAGCGGCAAGCCATTCGTTCTCGTTCATCGGGTCACGCTCTCCCACCGGTGCTCGAATACTCGAATGTCTGACAGGCCGGAGCCCACCAATGTGACAGCCGAGGACCCCGAATCGTGACATGCGCGGGCGAGCGCGTGTCGCCCGGCTCGCACCGGACGGCCCCCGGGGTCGTCCCGGGGGCCTGCGGGCCGGCGCGTGTCACGAGTACGGCGGGGGTGGATCGCTTGCGTCAGGCGGTGTCTCCTACCACTCGACCAGGGCGAAGCCCGCTGACATGCCGCCGCCGAAGCCGGCCATGAGGATCAGCTCCCCACGCTGGAAGGCACCGGATCGGGCAGCTTCATCCAGGGTGATCGGGATGGACGCGGCCCCGGTGTTGCCGTAGCGCTCCAGCGTCAGATGCATGGTGCAGCGCGGCAGCGCCATCTGCTCGAAGACCGTCTCCAGCATCACCCCGTTGGCCTGGTGCGGCACGAAGTGCGCGATGTCGTCGGGGACGACGCCCGCCTCGTGCAGGAACTGCTTCGTCAGCGGCGGCAGCCGGTCCTCCACGAACCGGCGCACCCCCCGCCCGTCCATCGCGAAGTACTGCAGGCCTTCGTCGAGGGCGGCCTGGTCGAGGGGCAGCCGGCTGCCGCCCCCGGGCACCTGGATCAGGCCTGCCAGGTCACCGAAGGTGTGCAGCGCGGTGTGCCGGAGCCGGGAGGCGTGCCCACCGGAGCCGCCGGGGCCCAGGACCATGGCGCCCGCGCCGTCGCCGAACAGCACGACCGTCCTGCGGTCGGCCGGGTCCAGGATGCGCGAGTACACATCGGCCCCGATGACCAGCGCGTGGCCACCCCGCCTGGCCAGCACCCCCTCGGCGGCCGAGAGCGCGAACACCTCGCTCGAACACACGGCGTTGATGTCGAAGGCGGCCGCGTCGGCCGCCCCGAGCAGATGCTGCACATACGCGGCGGTGGGCGGCTGCGGCCGGTCCGGCGTTGACGTGGCGACCACGATCACCGACAGCTCCCCGGCCGTGATCCCCGCCGACTCCAGCGCCGCCCGACCAGCGGCCGCCGCCAGATCCGACGTCGCCTCCTCCTCCCCCGCCCACCGACGCTCCCTGATCGCGGTCTTGCGGAAGATCCAGGCGTCATCGACCCCGGCCGCCGCCCCGACCTCGTCATTGGAGACAACCCGATCCGGCACATGGGCACCGGTCCCGAGGATCCCGATTTCGCTCATGCGGCCCGTCCTCCCTGATTGGACTTGAACTGGTCGTACGGAAGGCCGGCGGTGTGCGGCCATGACTGATCCACCGCGGAGCGCGGGGCGGTCCCCTCAGCGGGCCTCGTAGATGCGCTTGTGGCCGCGCAGGCCGGCCAGCCGGAAGGGCCCCGAGGTCTGCGCCGGGGTGAGGTGGTCGCCGCCGTCTGCCGGGAAGGTGCGCTGGTGCAGCTCACGGTAGGCGGCGTAGTCGAGGGTCTTGCGGCGGTCGATCGACTCGTGGTGCGCCTCGGTGCGCAGGTGCTCGCGGTAGCCGGGGACGACGGTCCCGGCGAAGAACTCGGCGACGCTGCCCGACCCGTAGCTGAGGAAGCCGATGGAGCGGTCGGTCAGGTCCTCCGCCTGGTCGAGCAGCGCGGCGAGGCCGAGGTACACCGACGCGGTGTAGCTGTTGCCGATGACGGTGTTGTAGGCCGTGGTCAGGCCGAGCGCCTTGGAGATGGTGTCCTTGTCGCTGGCGAACCCGACGTAGTCCAGCAGGTGGCGGTGGGCCTTGTAGGCCATCTTGGTGAACGGCTGGTGGTAGACGAAGGCAGCGAAGTCCTCGAGCGGGCGCCCGTCGTGCTCCGTGTAGTCCTTCCAGGCGCCCTCGACGGCCTGGAGGTACGCGGCGATGGACTCGTGCCCGTCGACCAGCGCGGTGTCGCGGTAGTTCGGCCGCCAGAAGTCCATGACGTCGGCGGTGAACACGCCGGACGGCTCCTCGATGCGCAGCACCGCGGGATCCGTACCCACCAGCATGGCGACGGCCGCCGCGCCCTGGGTGGCCTCACCCGGGCTGTCCAGGTCGTACTTCGACACGTCGCTGGCGATCACCAGGACGCGCTGGGTGGGGTCCCGGCGCACGAGGCCGATGGCGAACTGGAGGCCCGCGGTCGCTCCGTAGCAGGCCTGCTTCAGCTCCACGACCCGGCAGGCCGACGGCAGTCCGAGCAGCGAGTGCACGTACACGCCGGCCGACTTCGCCTGGTCGATCGACGACTCGGTCGCGAAGATGACCGTGCGGATCCCGTCGCTGCCGTGCCGGGCGATGATGGGCGCGGCCGCGGCCGCCGCCAGGGTGACGATGTCCTCGTCGGCGGCCGGCACGCTCATCGACTGCTGGCCTATGCCCACGTGGTATTTGCCGATGTCGGTGCCGTTGTACTCGGCCAGTGCCGTGTGCGGCAGTACGAACTCGGTTGTCGCGAGCGACAGATCGTGGATTCCGATGGAAGTGGACATGCCCTATGCACCAACCTTTGCGGTCTCGTTGTTGCGCTCCAACTGGACGTGCGCACGCATCAGCTCACCGGGGTTCGTCTGGGCCGCGAGCAGCGAGAGCTCACCGCACAGCACCGTCGCGGCCGCGATGACAGCGAGGCGGCGCGCGTTCTCCCCGGGTTCGCGGTCCTCCCGGCAGCCGAGCCGGGTCAGGTTGGTCTCCACGAAGCCGAGGCCCTTGCCGTTGCCCACGGTGCCCACGATCAGGTTCGGCAGGGTGCAGGCGAAGTACAGGTCGCCGTCCCGGTCCTCGGCCATGGTGACGCCCTGCGAGCCCTCGACGATGTTGGCGGCGTCCTGGCCTGTCGCCAGGTAGAAGCCGAGCAGCATGTTGGCGTAGTGGGCGTTGGCCGAGCGGATGCCGCCGGCGAGCAGGGTGCCGAGCAGGTTCTTGCGGATGTTCAGCTCGACCACCCGGGCGGCCGTGGTGTGCAGGACGCCCTCGACCACGTCGCGCGGCACGAGCAGTTCCGTGACCACGTTCTTGCCGCGGCCGAGGATGCCGTTGATGGCGGTCGCCTTCTTGTCCGTGCAGTAGTTCCCCGAGATCGATCCGTAGGAGATGCCGGGGATCGTCGTCAGCAGGTGCTTGAGCAGGACGTCGGAGGCCAGCGTGGCCATGTTGTGCCCTGAGGCGTCGCCGGTGGCGAACTCGAACCGGATGAAGAGCAGGTTGGCGTTGATCTCGTGCCGGATGCCGATCAGCCGTGCGAACCTGCTGCAGGTGCGCACCACGTCGCGCAGCTCGTCGATCCGCGCCTCGATGGTGCGCGCGGCGGCGAGCGCGGTCTGCGCGTCCACCGCCTCGACGAGCACCGAGCGGGTCATCCGCTCGTCCACGAGGGTGGCGACGATGCCCTTGTCCGCCAGCATCGAGACCTTCGCGCCGCGGCCCACGGAGGGCCACAGCGGCGACTCGTAGGTGGCCAGCGGGACCTGGGTCTCGGTGGTGGCGACGTTCCCGGAAATGCGAAGGGGCCCCACCCACTTCATCGGGACCCCGGCGATCGCGTGTGCCTCAGTCATCGTGTGCTTCCCGTCGTCTCGTGAAAGGCCTCGGAGTTGCGGGAGCGCCGGGCCAGCGAACCGGTGTCGATGCCCAGGTCGGCGCAGAGGTTCCGCAACTCGCCGTGGATCAGCAGATCGCAGCGCGTCAGATCGGCAGGGGTGCGCGCGCCGAGCATGGTCTGCAGCGCGGCCAGCTGGTCCAGCCAGGTGGAGATCTGCCCGACCAGCGCCGACACACCGCCGTCGACCAGGGTGCGCAGGAAGCCCCCGGAGGCGCCGACGCCGGAGGCGCCGAGCGCCAGGGCGCGGGCGACGTCGAGCGGGTTGCGCACCCCGCCCGAGGCGAGCACGGGGATGCCGACGTTCTGCGCGTCGAGGAGGCAGGCCACGGTGGACTGCCCCCAGCCGTGCAGGTAGGCGTAGTCGCCGAGCTCGCGCCTGCCGTTCTCGATACGGGCGAAGTCCGTGCCGCCCCTGCCGCCGAGGTCCGCCACCCGCACGCCCAGCTCCCGCAGCGTCAGGACGCTCTCCCGGCTCAGCCCGAAGCCGACCTCCTTGACGATCACGGGGACATCGACGGCCGCGGCGATCTTCTGGATCTGCGGGACCCAGGAGGAGAACGAGCGGTCCCCCTCCGGCATCACCGTCTCCTGCACGGTGTTGACGTGGATCTGCAGGGCGTCGGCGCGCAGCAGGTCGATCGCGCGCTGCGCGTTGTCGACCGACGCCGTCGCGTTGATGTTCGCGATGACGAAGCCGTCCGGGTTCTCCTTGCGCAGCACGCTGAACGTGCCGGCGCAGGAGGGGTCCTTGAAGTACGCGCTCATGGATCCCGACGCGACGGCCACGCCGGTCTCCCGGGCGGCGATCGCCAGGTCCCGGTTGATGATCCCGGTGTTCTCGCTGCCGCCGGTCATGGCGTTGATGTACAGCGGCACCTGCCAGGAGATCCCGGCGAACGTCGTGGCCAGGGACACGTCCGCCCGGTCGATGCCGGCCAGTGCGTGGTGGACGAACGACACCTCGTCGAACTGGTTGCGCCCGCTGTGCGCGTGGTGCTGCTCTACGGCGAGCCGGACGTGGTCGTCCTTGCGTTGCCCGATCATTCCTCGATCCCTTCCAGAGCGGGTCGGATCGGCAGGGGCAGCACCCCGGCCTTGGCCCACTGCTCTTGCATGTGAGCGATGTCCTGCGACGCCTCCGCGTCCAGCAGGGCGATGCCGCAGTCGCCGCCGCCCGCTCCCGATGGCTTGGCCGCGCCGCCGACGGCTTCCGCGGCCTCGCACAGTGCCGTGAGCCCGGTCGTGAAGATGCCGAGGCCCACCTCGCCGTCCAGCCGGGCCAGCTCCCGCCGGGACCGGCGGATCTGGTCCAGCAGGCCCTGGTCGTCGCCCTGTTCGAGGGCGGCGACGGCGGCGAGCACGAAGTCGGTGGTCGCCGCTACGAACCTGCGGTGGGACGCGCTGCCGCGCCAGGTCCGCCGGTGCAGGTCGGAAACCAGGGACGCGGTGGAGGCGGGATTTCCGGTCCAACCGACCTCGAACGACAGGTCCTTGGGCTCCGGGAGCCGGTGCACCTCGAAGCCGGGCCACGGCACCCGGAGCGCCTCCTCGACGCCGCAGCGTTCGACCAGGTCGAGTACGGCCGCGCGGTCGGGCGCCTGGTAGCTGATCCAGCCACCCCAGGTGCTGGCGGCGAGATCACCGCCGGAGGCACGGGGCTCGATCCCGGCGGTGGCGAGCATGGCCAGCCGGAAGCGGTCCTCTGTCGACGGCGCGAGGCCGCAGAAGGCGGCGACCGCCGCCACCGTCGCCACGGTCACCGCACCGCTCGACCCCAGGCCGTACTTGGTGCCGTTGTCGTGCAGGCCGCTCTCCACCGAGACGGTGAAGGCCGGCAGGGCGAGGCCGCGTTCGGCCAGCAGCTGCGCCACGGTCTCGATCGCGGAGACCACGTGGGCCAGGCCGCTGCGCGCACCCTGCTCGTCGTCCGTGCCGTGCGGGCTGAGCCGGCCGTACCGCCACTGCCACAGGACGTCCCGCGGGCCGAGGTCGGAGGAGATCCGGACGCCGGTGCCGGAGGAGCCGGTCACGGTGACCGTGATGTACCTGTCGACAGCTACCAGGACGGCCGGGGTGCCGGGGTCGACGACCGCGTACTCGCCGAGGACGAACAGCTTGCCCGGAGCCCGCCGGATGATCGCCGGCGGGGTGGTCATCGGTCGTCCTCGGGCAGGAGATAAGCACCCCGGCCGGAACGCGCGATATGGACCGCACCATCCCCGACAACCTCACGAACGCTCTTCGCGACCTGCTCCGCATCAACCTGACGACACAACACCTTCACATTCGGCCCCGCGTCCATCGTCGCGTAAGCCAACACACCATCCCGCCGCAACTGCCCCACACAATCCAGAACCGTCAACGACGCCGGCGACATATAACGAACCCCAGGCCGAGCCGCCAACATCGTCGCATGCATACCCAACGCATTACGCTCCGCGATCTCACCCACCACCTCGAGATCACCCGCCACCAACGCAGCACGCATCTCGACCAGATCCACCGCACTCGACGCCGCCCACGGCCCATACAACGGCGACGTCTCCACCGTCCGCCGCATCGCCACCCGCGACGACACCGCCTTCGGACCCCCATCCACCACCGCAACCACCAACGCAGGATCCATCTCAGCCGCAACCACCGGCTCGGCAAACGACCCCAGATCCGCCTCCACCAACGAACCCGACCCCGCATGCCACACCACGAACCCACCAAAAACCGAACGCGACGCCGACCCCGAACCCCGCCTCGCCAACCGCGACAACCCCCGGGCATCAACCTCCAACCCGAACGCCCCCACAGCAGCCAAAGCCAACGCCGCAAACCCACTCGCCGACGACGCCAAACCCGCACCCGTCGGCACCGTATTCACCGAATCCACCACAACACGCTCAGACGACCCAGCCAACCCACGCACCAGATCCACAAACCCACAAACCCGCCCCAACACCTCACCAGAAGCAGGCACACCATTCAAACGCACCACATCCCCGACCGCCCCCGGCACCACACACACCGAAGTCGTCGTCGGAAAAATGTCCAACGTCAACGACAAACTGTCCACCCGCGGCAGGACCAACCCCTCATCCCGCTTACCCCAATACTTCACCAACGCAATATTCGGATGCGCAACAGCCCGCACACCACCTGAAGGTGACACCACCACTCCCAACTCCCCTCGACGCGAGAACACCGAAAACACCGGAACACACAGCGCGGTGGTCAGCCGGCCCCGGGAGCGCTGCGTTCCGGGTAATACGCCGGCCACACCTCATGTGCGAGGCGCCGCTCCTGCCGGGACAGCGGGACGTCCTCGCACAGCCGCTCGGGGTGGGCGGGCGGCGGGCCCGCCAGGCCGTGACCGAACAGGGCGTGGAAGGGCGGGGGCGACGCCGGTGCCAGCAGCACGACATGGTGCTCGGCCAGACCGGCGTGGATGACGCCCAGGACCGTCAGCGAACGCAAGAACGGCCGCAGGCAGCGGTCCAGAAGCTGCCTGCGGCCGTGCAACAACCGTCTCATCTCCGCCCTTCGCAACGGCGCGGAAGCTCGAACAGGGCCGGACCGTCAGTCGATACCGCGCACGACGTTGGGCTCCCAGGTCTCGTCCTCGTCGATTCCGGCGAGCCGCAGGGGCGGAAAGCCGGGCGGCGCGAGGTCCGGGACGTCCCGGGAAAGCCTGATGTCCTCTTCTTCTGCGTCGTGCATGCGGTCCTCCAGCTCGGTCAGAGTCGGTCTTTCAACTGGTCCTTGAGTTGGTCGGCAAGGGCGAGGCGCTGCACCTTGAGCGTGGCGGTGCGCGGCAGTTCGGCCTCCGGGATCTGTATCGGGGCGGCCAACTGGGGGAATCCGCTGACCGCGGCACGCCAGCGGTCCTGGTCAAGCGGCCGGTCGTCACGGGTGCAGAGCACCGGGACGGCCTCGGAGTTGGGCCCCTTGACCACGACCAGTTCGCTCAGCTCCGGCATCTTGTTCAGGACGAAGTCCTCGACCTCCAGCGAGCTGCGGACCCCGGAGATCATGTCGACCTCGCGGTCGAGCATGTGCAGGCACCCGAGCTTGGTGAAGTAGCCGACGTCGCCGGTGCCCCACCACTCGCCGTCCCGGTTGCTGTCGTAGCGCTCCTGCTCGGCGAAGTACGTCTTGGCGATGCCCGGCCACGCGACCTCGATGCGGCCGGGGTTGTGCTCGGTCGCCCGCTTGCCGTTGCGGCTGACGACTCGGACCTTCGCCGAGCCGACCGGCATCTGCCAGCCGACGCAGCGGCCGTTGGCCTTGTGGGCGGAGTTGCGGAAGTAGGCACGGCCGACGGCGAACCCGACCTCGCTCTGGCCGTATATCTGGAAGAACAGCGCGCCGCGCCGCTCGGAGGACTTCAGCAGCCGGCTCATCGTCCCGGGGTGGATCGCATCGAAGGTGCTGCTGAAGTACTTCACGGAGGCGAACGGCTTGCGCGGGTCTTCCGCCAGGCCCTCCCACGCCATCAGCGAGTTCGGCAGCGCCTCGATCAGCCCCGGCCGGTTCTGCAGGAACAGCTCGGCGACCGCGTCGGGCGCCGACTCGTTCATGAGCAGGACCGGCATCTCCTTCAGGAGCGCCAGGGCCATCGCCGCGACGTTCCTGGAGTGCACGAAGGGGATGGCGATCGCGACGGTCTCCTTCTTGCGCATCAGGGAGAGCAGTCGCCACTGCGGCTTGAGCCGGATGCCCTGGGTGCGGGGGGTGTGCACCACCAGCTTGGGGATCCCCGTGGTGCCGGAGGTGTGGGTGATCACGGCGGCGTCGTCGATCGGCCGCTCCACCGCCTTCACCCGCGGCGCTCCGGCGAGCGAGCCGAGCGAGATCGTTCCGGGCCGCTCGCCCGCGACGATGATCACCCGCTTCGCCAGCTCCGCGGGGGACACCTCGGCCAGTACGTCGAGCTTGTACTCGTCGGTGAGCAGGTTGGGCTGGTCGAGCCGCTCGAGCAGGGCCGCGATGGTCTGCGCGTTCAGGCCGGGCGAGAGCATCACCGGCACCGCCCCGATACGGGAGGCGGCGCAGGCGAGCATCCACACATCGGCGTTCGCCTTCTTGTGGATGACGATGTGCTCGTCGTAACGGACACCGGCCGCCCACAGCCGGGCCGCCAGATCGTCGACGATGTCGGCCAGCTTGCCGACCGTCAGCGACCGCCCGGCCTCGGGCATGACGTCCAGGTCGTGGTCGAGCGTGATCGGCGTCGACCTGTTGACGGAAGCGGCCAGTTCCGGCAGCAGACCGATGTGAAGACCGCGCTTCTGAATCGACTGATGAGCTTTTGAGCCCTTCATCGGGCTGTCTCCTTTGCGGTATGCGGCGGACACGCAGGCTGTCGCCGGCAGTGCGGGTGAGCCTGTGGGGGAAAAGGCGCCGGGGCGCTCAGGGGTGTCTCCCCCTGAGCGCCCCGGACCGGGTCAGAACGAGTGCGGGCCGAAGCGGCCCCATGCCACGAAGACGGCCATGGCGAGCAGGACGATATTGATCACGACCGACCGGGTCTCCTGCCGGCGGCCGTGCGTGATGGCAGCGCCGATCATCAGCGCGACCAGACCGGCGGCGGCGACCGCCACCATCACCGGTGCGATGTCCACCGCGGCAGGCAGGATCAGACCCACCGCGGCCAGGATCTCCAGGGTGCCGATGGTCTTCACCATGCCGGCGCTGTAGTCCTCCACCCAGCCGTTGCCGGCGGCGACGAGCTTGTCCTTGGGCTTGGACAGATTCGTGGCGCCGCTGGCCAGGAAGCCGGCACTCAGCACTCCCGCGACGATCCACAAGGCGACGTTCATCAGGGGGTCTCCTTAACGACGAGGCCGAGGTGACCCCGTCGGTTGCGTAAATGGGCGAACCTCGCCGTGAGCAGAGCGCGCGGTCGGCCTCGAACGCACCGCCTGCTAACGGGCGATGACCAGAGTGCCAGGTGGGGCGGAGTAGAAAGCGACGTTCTCGAAACCGGCCTTGAGAAGCCATTCGCGGTAGTCGGCCTGCCGCCAGGTGCTGCCCTGCTTGCTCTTGAGCAACATCTCGGAAGCGAATATCAGCGGGAAGGCCGGCCCGCTGCGGTCGTCGTCGACGACATAGTCGCAGACCACCAGGGTGCCGCCGGGCTTGAGTGCCTGCCGGAGCCTGGTGAAGACCTCGATGTTGGCCTCGGGCCCCTCCTGGTGCGCGATGTGCGAGTACACCGCGACATCGTGCTCGGCCGTACCGAACCCTGTGGTGTGGAAGTCACCGTCGACGCAGGTGAACCGGTCGCCCACACCGCGTTCGTCCAGCAGCCGGCGGGCGATCGCGTTGATCGGCTCCCAGTCGATCTGGGTGGCGCGCGCGGCCGGGTTGGCCTCAAGCCAGGTGCCCGAGTAGATGCCCGAGCCGCCGCCCACGTCCAGGATCGAGATCTCGCCGGCCTCGGCCAGCCCGAGCAGCTCGACCGCGGCAGTTGCCGCGGGAACCGACTGGGGCGCGATGGCCTTGACGATCTCCTCCCAGTGCGGGTTGTTGGCCACCTCGACCACCGGGGCCTTCACCGGCCCGCCGGCGCGGACCACATCGGCCAGATCCGTCAGGGCACCCATGTGCTTCAGCTTGAGCTTGGCGAAGCGGGCCAGCGAGACCGGGGTGTCCTCGACCAGGTAGGTCGACGCGTCCGGGAGGTTGCGGTAGCGGCCCTCGTGCAGCTCGACCAGGCCCACGCTGACCAGCCCGTCGAGGAGGGTCTGCGCCCCCCGCTCGGAGATCTCGGCGCGGGCTGCGAGCCCGGCGGCGGTGTCCACACCGTTCTCGAGGTGGGTGAAGAGCGAGTGGGTGGCCGCGGCGGCGAGCACGCCGGTGGCCCAGTAGCCGTTGATCAACCGCATGATGCGGTCGGGTGTCGGCTGGTTGTCCGTCATACCGCCCCTCCCAGGGCTCGGGTGGATGCCGAGTGGGTCCTGACCGCGCTGCGCAGGGCATCAGCGACCCGTCCGACCTGGTCCGTACTGAGTTCCGCGTGCATGGGTATCGCCATCTGACGGGCGAAGAGGTCCGCCGAGACCGGGCAGGTCTGCTTGGTCTGGAACACGGGCTGCACATGGGCGGCGAAGGTGCCGTGCCCGCAGCCGATGCCCTGGCCGCGAAGCTCGGCGGCGACTGCGGCGCGGTCCACGCCCGGGTCGAGCGTCACCATGTAGGTCTGCCAGGCGTGGGTGCGGTCCTCGGGCACCTGCGGCAGCGTCAGAAGCTCCTCGTCGGCCAGCAGTTCGCCGTACTGCGCGGCGATGGCCGTGCGGCGGGCAAGCAGCTCGTCGATCCGGCCCAGCTGGACCTGGAGGATCGCCGCGGCGATGTCCGACAGCTTGAAGTTGTAGCCGATCTCGGTGAACTCGGGGATGGGAAGGCCGACGACATTGCCCATGTCGAAGATGCTTCCGATGCCGAAGGAGGACCGGAGCCTGGCGTCCTGGCCGATCTTCGGGTCGCGGGCAAGCAGCGCCCCGCCCTCGCCGCTGCTTGCGCCCTTGCGGCCGTGGAAGGACAGGCAGCCCACTTCGGCGAGCGCGCCGGCCTGACGGCCCTGGTAGGTCGCTCCGACCGCGCAGGCCGCGTCCTCGACGAGGAACAGGCCGTGGCGGCCGGTGATCGCCTCGAGCTCGGTGTAGTCGGCGGGCATGCCCACCGTGTCCACCGCGACCACGCCGACGGTGCGCGGGGTGATCAGATCGGCCACCGCCTGCGGGTCGACCGTGTAGGTGTCGGGTCGCACGTCGGCGAAGACCGGGGTCGCGTCCAGGTAGCGGGCGGCCTGGGCGGGGGCGGGGAATCCGTAGTCGGCGACGATGACCTCGTCGCCGGGCTTGACGCCGAGCGCGAGCATGGCCAGGTGGAGGGCGGCGCCGCAGTTGCTCACTGCGACCGCGTCGCCGACGTCGTACTTCCTGGCCAGCTGGGCCTCGAGCGCCTTGCCCTTGGGGCCCTGTCCTGCCGGCCAGCCGGAGGCGAACACCTCGGCGACGGCCGCGAGTTCCTGTTCCCCCAGACTCGCGTGTACCAGTGGGATCGCATCCACCGCGGTCACCTCGCGCTCTCTTGCTCGTTCGTCTTCTGTCCGGGGATCCGGGTGGCCGACGGCGGTTCGTACCGCAGCGGCGTGAGCTGGCTGACGTCGTAGCGCTTGCGCATCCGCTCGACGGCCTCGGGGTCGACCGCGGTACCCGACGCCCAGATCTCCGCGATCTCCTCGAAGTAGTCCTCGTGGTCGGGCGACGGATAGCTCTGGAAGAGCATCCGGACCGGCTTGTCGGTGGCGTTGCGGAAGGCGTGCGGGATGCCGGAGGGCACGAACATGGAACTGCCCTCGCCCGCGCGGATGACGCGGTCGCCCTTGACGGAGGTCCAGTTGTGCCAGCTGTCCTTCGTGCGCTCGGTCGGCTCGAAGGCCAGCACGTCCAGATCGCCTTCCAGGACGTAGAAGAACTCCTGCGCCTGGCCGTGGACATGCGCCCCGACGTCGAACCCGGGTGGCACGACCACCTCGAAGATCGACACCGCGGATCCCATCTCCTTGGTGGCCTTGAAGGTCACTTCCTGGGCCTTGGTGATCAGCTTCCGCCCCGCGCCGGGTGGGAGGATCAGGTCGGTCATACGCTTGGCTCCTTGTTCCCGTGCGAGCTCAGTCGATGGTCTGGGGGACGTCGTCGGCCCAGGTGCCGAGTGCCATCTCGGCGGTGATGCCGGGCCCGAAGCCCGCGATCAGCCCCGTCGCGCCCGGCGTGAGCTTGTCCTCCTCGAACAGCCGGCGCGCGGCATCCAGCACCACGGCACTGGCGATGTTCCCGAACTCCGTCAGCGTCGACCAACTGTGCCGGAACACCTCACGATCGACCTCGAGGAACTTCGCCAGATCGTCCAGGATCCGCGGACCACCGGCATGCACGATGTAGAAATCGAGCTT
>NZ_JBICTO010000031.1:0-44718 GCF_043197715.1 Streptomyces sp. NPDC049040 | reverse complement strand
CTCCTCATGATCGACCATGACACCGACATCCGCCGCTTCACCCAGGAGATCCGCTGGAACCAGGCCTACTACCACCTCGCACGCGGCCTGTGACCTGACCCACCCCCACGCCCCTTCCTGCTGCGCAGGGCGCCGCCTTGCGCAGCAGCGGGCCCTCGTGCCCGCACCCCCGGCTCACCCGCACCGCCGGTACGCGGCGCTGCGAGCTGCAGGCCGTCCCGTCCGTTCGGCAGCGGCCGTCACCGGGGCCGCGAGCTGCTCCCCACCACGGCCGCGCCCGCCCTGCCGGTGCTCGGCCGCCGGGGGCGTTGCCGGGAAGCCGGCGACCACGACCGGCCGGGAGGTGGACCAAGCGCCTAGACGGCGCACAGCGTGGGGTCGGCACATCGAGGCCCGCGACCCGGACACGCCGACGCGGTCCCGCCCCGACGCGTCCGGGCCGGGGCACGCCGCCAGATCCCGACCGCCGCTGCGGTCGTGGGTTCGGCGGGGCACGCCGTCCGGCCCTCGCCTCCGCCCCCGCTGCGGCCCGTCCCCCGTTGAGGTACAGCTCCGCTCAACCGTTGGCGGCCGGGTCCCGTCCTGGTGGTGGTCGGCGTTCGCCGGGCGTGTATCCCGGTGGCGTACAGGCCCGTTCGACCGCTGGCGGCCGGGTCCCGTCCTGGTGGTGGTCGGCGTTCGCCGGGCGTGTATCCCGGTGGCGTACAGGCCGGTTGGACCGTTGGTGGCCGGGTCCCGTCCTGGTGGTGGTCGGCGTTCGCCGGGCGTGTATCCCGGTGGGGTACAGGCCGGTTGGACCGTTGGTGGCCGGGTCCCGTCCTGGTGGTGGTCGGCGTTCGCCGGGCGTGTATCCCGGTGGGGTACAGGCCGGTTGGACCGTTGGTGGCCGGGTCCCGTCCTGGTGGCTGGTCGGCGTTCGCCGGGCGTGTATCCCGGTGGGGTACAGGCCCGTTCGACCGCTGGCGGTCAGCGCGCCATCCCGGTGGCCGCCGCAGTGCGGCCCCCCTCGCGCCCCCACCCGCCCCCGGCGACACGCGGCTCCCGGGGTGCCCCCGGCCACGGCGTGCGGGCCCGGCCACGGCGTGGAGGCCAGCCCAAGGGGTGGCACCCGCGCCAGGGGTGACGGCACGTCGGATCAGGGCGCGATGCAGCCCGGCGGAGCCCCCGTCGACGGCCGACACGCCTGCGTGCAGGGCCCGTTGAGGGCGGGCAACCCGTCACCCCACCCCCCTGGCCGGGAGGCCGATTTTCTTCTGCGCAACATCTTGACGGTCCCTCAGTGAACGCTAACATTCTCGGAAGACGACGGAGTCCAGGGGAGGTACGTGTGGCTACCGAACCTGTGGCACCGGGCGGCGCCGTGTGGCTCGTGAGTACGCACTGGCGCTCGTGAGACGTGGGAGGACGCGATGTCGGTGCATATGGCATCGGTTCCTTCCGGTCGTGGTCACCGTGGGCCCCGGCCCACCGCAGTGCCGCGGGTTGTGCCGACCCGTGGGTCGGTGCGGCGCGGGGATGTGAATGGGATTTTCTGCGCGATCTGTATGTGAGCGCTAACAAATGGCTGCGAGGCCTTTCCGGACGGGATGTTGGTCATGGGTGCAGTGCGGAGTGGGCGGGTCGGACAGGCCGGGCGGGCCGGAGTGGGACGCCGCTGCGGCGCAGCCGCGGTCGTGCTCGCGGTGCTGGTCGGCGCGGCGGCGTGCAGCAAGAGCGGCGCCGGTGACTCGGGGTCGGACGCGGGCAAGGCGTCCGGCTCCTCCGGGGGTACGGGGTCGAGTGCGCCCGCGGTCGCGATCCAGGGCGACATCACTTTCAACGACACCAACCTCGCGAAGCTGGACGCCGCGCTGAAGGCGGCGCTGGCCGGCAAGGATCTGTCGAAGCTGGACGAGGCGATGGTCGTCAACGTCGCCGTCGACTACTGGAACGCCGGAAAGATCGGCTTCAACAAGGGCCTGAAGGACCTCGGCGTCAAGGGCACCTACCAGGCCCCGGCGAACGGCCGGCTCGACCAGCAGCTGTCGATCATCCAGACGCTGCGCGGCCAGGGCATCACCGGCCTGAGCGTGTCCGCGATCGACCCCACCGCGATCAAGGCGCCGATCGCGTCGGCGAACAAGGCCGGCATCCCGGTGCTGGCGATCGACTCGCCGCTGCCGAAGGAGGACGGCGCCGCGCTCTACCTCGGCACCCCGAACTACCAGGCGGGCCAGAAGGCCGGCGAGGCGATGAAGCAGGCGCTGGGCGGCAAGGGCCAGGTCGTCATCCTGGTCGGATCGCTCACCACCTCCAACGCGGTCGAGCGCATCCAGGGCTTCGAGGACGCGCTCAAGGGCACCGACATCAAGGTCGCCCAGAAGCTCAGCGACGGCATGGACGCGGCGAAGGCGCTCACCAACGCGCAGACCGCCATCCAGACCAACCCGAACATCAACGGCCTCTACGGCGTCTACTCCTACGACGGCCCGTCCGCGGGCCAGGCCGTGCAGGCGGCGGGCAAGTCCGGGAAGGTCAAGATCATCTCGGACGACAGCGACCCGCAGACCCTGAAGTTCGTCCAGTCGGGCGTCATCCAGGCCACCGTCCTGCAGGAGCCGTACCAGCAGGGCTACACCGGCGCCTACCTGCTGGCGGCGCTCAAGGTGCTCGGCAAGCAGGCCACCCTGGACCTGGTCAAGCCCTACCTGGAGTCCGACGGCACCACGATCAGCTCCGGCGTGGGTCTGGTGACGCAGGCCAACCTCACCGACTACCAGGCCAAGCTCACCGAACTCGGCATCGGCTGATGTCGAGCGGCACTTCGTCCGACATCGCCGTCTCGCTCCGGGACGTCAGCAAGGTCTACGGCCCGGTGAAGGTGCTCGACATCCCGCGGCTCGACCTGGCGCGCGGTCAGATCGTGGCGGTGGTGGGTGAGAACGGGGCCGGGAAGTCCACGCTGATGGGCGTGCTCTCCGGCACCGTCACCCCGACCACCGGCAGTATCGAGATCGCCGGGCAGGCGCTCCAGCCCGGACGCCCGGACCACTCCCGTGACATGGGAGTGGCCCTGGTGGCACAGGAGTTCCCGCTGGTGGGCCAGCTGAGCGTGGCAGAGAACCTGCTGCTCGGCCGGCGCCCCCAGCGGGCCGCCACCCGGCCGCTCGGCCGGGTGGTGGTCGACCGGGCCGGCACCAGGGCGGAGGCCAGGACGCTGCTGGCCGAGGTCGGGGTGACCGGTATCGACGTGGACCGCCCGGTCGGGCGGTTCCCGGTCCCCGTACGGCAGATGATCGAGATCGCCAAGGCATGGGGGCACCGCCCGGTCGTACTGATCCTGGACGAGCCGACCTCCTCCCTCGGCCCGGTCGAGGCCGAGCGGGTCCTCGACCTGGCCCGCACGCACGCCGCCGCCGGGGGAGCGGTGCTCTTCATCGGCCACCGCCTCGACGAGGTGCGGTCGGTGGCCGACCGGGTCGTCGTGCTGCGCAGCGGCCGGCTGGTCGCCGACCTGACGCCGGCCGAGGCGACCGAGGAGCGGATGATCCGCGAGATGGTCGGCAGCGAACTGGCCCGCGCCGACCTCGCCCCGCCGTCCTCGGTCGAGCGCAAGACGACGCTGAGCGTCCGCGAGCTCACCGCCGATGGTCTGGGCCCGGTCGACCTGGACGTCAGGGCCGGCGAGATCGTCGGCGTGGCGGGCCTGATGGGCTCGGGGCGCAGCCGGCTGCTGCACACCGTGATGGGCGCCCAGCCGAGGACGGGCGGGTCGGTGGCCTTCGACGGCGCCGACTTCCACCCGCGGCACCCGGCCGAGTCCGTGCAGGCGGGCATCGGCCTGGTGCCCGAGGACCGCAAGGTCCAGTCGCTGCTGCCGACCCACTCGGTGCGCTGGAACGTCACGCTCACCACGCTGCGCCGGATCAGCCGCCGCGGCGTGCTGCGGCCCCGGCACGACAAGGAGCACGCGGCCAGGATCGTCAAGGACCTGGGCGTACGCCTGCACAGCCAGGAGCAGCCGATCAGCTCGCTGTCGGGCGGCAACCAGCAGAAGGCGGTCTTCGGGCGCTGGCTCGCGGCACGCCCGAAGCTGCTGCTGCTCGACGAGCCGACCCGCGGGGTGGACGTCGGCGCCAAGGCCGAGATCTACAGCCTGATCGACACGGCGGCCCAGGACGGGCTCGCGGTCCTGGTCGCCTCCTCCGAGCTGGAGGAGCTGCTCTGGATCTGCCACCGCATCGTGGTGATGGCCCACGGCCGGATCGTCGCGGACATCCCGCGTGAGCGGTTCGGCAAGGAAGTGATCATGACCGCGGCGGCCGGCTCGCAGAACGGGTCGGCAGCCGGTACGGACACCGGCTCGGACACCGATGCCGGCGCCGGCGAGGCAGCCGGTGAGGACCCCGGTCCACCGCCCGGCCGTACGGAGGAAGCCGGTTCGCCCGGCGAAGGGAAGGCACGCGCATGAAGACCAGTACCGCCCCGGCTCTCGCGGACCTGGACGCCGGTGATCTGCCGCGTTCCTCGCTGGTCCGGCGGCTGGCCGAGACCCCGGAAGTCGGTGTCGTCGCAGCCTGCGTGGTCGTCTTCGTGGCGCTCGCGATCGACAAGTCCACGTTCGCCAGCGCCGTCAACCTCCAGGGCATGGGCTTCGACCTGGCGCAGTACGGCCTCATCGCGATCGGCGAGTCGCTGGTCATCCTCACCGGCGGTATCGACCTGTCGGTCGGGGCGCTGCTGGGCACCAGCGTGATCCTGATGTCCTGGTTCAACGTGCGGGCCGGCCTGCCACCCGTCCTCGCCGTCCTGGTCACGCTCGTCATCGCGGGCACGGTCGGCCTCATCCACGGTCTGGCCGTCACCCGGCTGAAGATGCCGCCCTTCGTCGTCACCCTGGTCACCTACACCGTCGCCCAGGGCGTCACCCTCGCCATCACCTCGGGTACCTCGATCATCGGCATCGGCGGCTTCTTCTCCGACGTCGGCCAGCAGTACGTCGCGCAGGTCCCGCTGCCGCTGATCCTTTTCGTGATCGTCGCGGTCGTCGCGTGGTTCTTCCTGGAGCGCACCTACGCGGGCCGCCAGGTCTACGCGGTCGGCGGCAACGCGGAGGCGGCCCGGCTCGCCGGTATCCGCGGCGACCGGCGGATCGTGTCCATGTACGTCACCAGCTCACTGCTGTCCGCCTTCGCCGGGATCATGGTGCTCGGCCGGATGGGTGTCGGTTCGGCCAGCGGTGTCGGTGTGGGCTGGGAGCTGTCCGCGATCGCCGCCGCTGTCATCGGCGGGGTGAGCCTGGTCGGCGGCCAGGGCCGGATCGTCGGCATCGTCGCCGGCGCCGTCCTGCTCGAGCTGATCAACAACGGCCTGACCACCCTGCAGATCAACTCCAACTACACCAACATCGTGCTCGGTTGCGTTCTCGGCCTGGCCATCACCGCAGACCGGCTGCGCGCCAGAAGCGTCGCCCGACGCAGCTGAGCCCCGCAGGAAGCGGGCCCGCGCCGGACCTCCTCGGCGCCGGGCCGGCCTTCGGCCTGCCCGCACACGGGCGCCCCCACGTACCGGAACCACACTCGTGGCCGCCGGTCGCCCCACCCCCCACCGGAGGAGGACTCCGTGTCCGCACCCGCAATGGCTCATCTCCAACGGAACGTCAGAAAATGGGCGCTGGCGTTCGCTGCCGTCGTCGCACTGGTCGCCGGCGTCCTGGTCGGCAGCTCGCCGGCCTCGCAGGCCGCCGGGACCGGCCCGTGCGACATCTACCAGTCAGGCGGTACGCCCTGCGTGGCCGCGCACAGCACCACCCGCGCGCTCTACGGCTCGTACAACGGCTCGCTCTACCAGGTCAGGCGCGCCAAGGACAACGCCACGCAGAACATCGGAGTGCTCAGCGCGGGCGGTTACGCCAACGCGGCCGCGCAGGACTCCTTCTGCTCCGGTACGACCTGCGTGATCACCGTGATCTACGACCAGTCGGGCCGCGGCAACAACCTCACCCAGGCGCCTCCCGGCGGTTTCAACGGCCCGGCCTCCGGCGGTTATGACAACCTCGCGAACGCCACCGCGGCCCCCACCACGGTGGGCGGCCACAAGGCCTACGGCGTCTTCGTCGCCCCCGGCACCGGCTACCGCAACAACCACACCAACGGCATCGCCACCGGTGACGCGGCCGAGGGCATGTACGCCATCTTCGACGGCACGCACTACAACGGCGGCTGCTGCTTCGACTACGGCAACGCCGAGACCGACAGCCGCGACGACGGCAACGGCACGATGGAGGCCATCTACTTCGGCAACATCAAGGTCTGGGGCTACGGCTCGGGCAACGGCCCGTGGATCATGGCCGACCTGGAGAACGGCCTGTTCTCCGGCGTCAACCAGCACCTGAACTCCGGCGACCCGACGGTCAACTACCGCTACACCACCGCCATCATCAAGGGTGAGCCCAACCACTGGGCCATCCGCGGCGGCAACGCGCAGTCCGGCGGCCTTTCCACCTTCTACAACGGGGTGCGGCCCAACGTCTCCGGCTACAACCCGATGCGCAAGCAGGGCGCGATCATCCTCGGCATCGGCGGCGACAACAGCGTCGGCGCCGCGGGCACCTTCTACGAGGGCGTCATGACCTCCGGCTACCCGTCGGACGCCACGGAGAACGCGGTCCAGGCGAACATCAACTCGGTCGGCTACGGCAACGGCTCCTCCGGCGGCGGCACCGGCTTCCCCGCCGCGGGCAGCCGGCTGTCGCTGCGGGCCACCACGTCGTGCTGCACGGGCGACTACATCCGGCACGACGACGCCGACAGCAATGTGGTGATCTCCCCGATCACGTCGTCGAGTTCCGCGACGGACAAGGCCGACGCGACCTGGATCGTACGCGCGGGCCTGGCCAACAGCTCCTGCGTCTCCTTCGAGTCCGCCAACAAGTCGGGCCAGTACCTGCGCCATTACAACTACCGGCTGCAAGTGGCGGCGAGCGACGGCAGTTCGGTCTTCTCGCAGGACGCCACCTTCTGCCCGCAATCGGGTCAGAACGGGCAAGGCTTCTCGCTCCAGTCCGTGAACTTCCCCGACAAGTACCTGCGCCACTACAGCTACAACGTGTACATCGCCAGCAACGGCGGCTCGAACGCCTGGGACTCCGCCACCTCCTGGGCCGACGACGTGAGCTGGGCCACGGCCTCCCCCTGGACGTCGTAGCCCCACCCGCCCCATCCGCCCCACCGGGGGGCCGTGTCGCCGGAACCACCGGCGGTACGGCCCCTCGGGCCGTTCGGGGGAGTCCTGCCGAGACCGGACCGCGGGCCCCGCCGGGGGGTGGGGCGGCGGGGCCCGCGGAGTGGGGGTGGGTCAGGGCCGGAGGCCGGAGTCCAGTGCGCCCAGCAGGGTGCCGGAGGGTGTGTCGCCCGACATCTCCCAGATCATCGCGCCGAGCAGGTGCTCGGACTTGATGTACGCGGCCTTCCTGCCGATGGACCAGGTGTCGTCGAAGGACCACCACTGGCCGCCGTTGCCGGTGTAGCCGTAGGTGGCCACCGACTGGGCGTCGTGGTAGACGGTCAGGCCGGGGACACCCGCGACGAGGTTGCCGTAGCCCCGGGTGCCGGCCTCCTCGGCGAACTGGCCCGGGGCGGCGCCGTTGGCGGGCTGCCAGACGCCGTGCGCACCGCCGTCGGTGACCTGCTGCCAGCCGCGGCCGTAGAAGGGCAGGCCGATGGTCAGCTTGCGGGGGCTGATCCCGGCGTCCAGGTAGAGGTGGACGGCGCTGTCGACGCTGAAGTCGGCCGGGTGGGGGGAGGTGGGGTCGGGGTAGAGGTTGGCCTGGCTGCCGGTGCGGTTCGGCTCCCAGGAGTTGTCGCTGCCCGAGCCGTGGAAGTCGTAGCCCTGGATGTTCTCGATGTCCAGCGACCTGGAGACCTGGGGAAGGTCCCAGCCGGCGGCGATCTTGGCGGGATCGGCCGGGGTGAAGGCGGTGAGCAGCTTGTGGTCGCCGCCCAGCGCGTCCAGCTGGCTGCGGAATTCGGCGAGCAGCGCGGTGAGGTTCGCCTTGTCGGCCGCCGCGTGGTGGTTGCCCGGGTGGCCGTCGGGCGAGCCCGGCCATTCCCAGTCCAGGTCGAAGCCGTCGAAGATCCCGGCCGCGACACCGGGGCCGCCTGCGCCCTCGTAGGAGGGCAGGTTGCCCTTGATGTACATGTCGATGCAGGACGACACGAACTTCTTCCGTGACGCGTCGGTGGCCGCGACGTCGGAGAAGTACTTCGAGTACGTCCAGCCGCCGAGCGACATCACGACCTTGAGGTGCGGGTACTTCGCCTTGAGCTCCTTGAGCTGGTTGAAGTTGCCGCGCAGCTTGCCCCAGCCGTCGTCGGCCTGGCCGTCGACCGACTGCGATGCGGGGAAGGCCCTGGCGTAGTCGGCCTCCGCGTCGCCGGCGCCGTCGCCCTGTGACGGGTCCTCCGGGTCGGCGGTGGTGGCCTTGGTCACGCCGCCCAGGCAGGTGAGGTTCTTCGGGTCCACATTGCCGAAGGCGTAGTTGATGACGTCGAGCTTGGCCGCGGCGCCGGAGGTGTCGAGGTTCCTGACGAAGTACTGGCGGCCGTAGATGCCCCACTGCACGAAATAGCCGACCTTCGCGTAACCGCCGTTGCCCACCGCCTCCTGCGTGGTGACGGTGACCGCGGTGCTCGCGGGCGAGGGATTGTCGGCGAGGTCGCGGGCGGTGACGGCGAAGGTGTAGGCGGTGGCGGGCGCAAGGCCGGTGAGGGTGGTGGTGCGGGTGTCGGCGGGGACGGTGGCGACCAGTGCGGATCCCTGCCGTACGTCGTAGGCGGCGACCCGTTTGTCGTCGGTCGCCGCGTCCCAGGACAGCTGGACGGTGCTGGAAGTGACGCTGCCCGCCCGGAGGTTGCCCGGGGCGGTCGGCGGGACGGTGTCGGTCGCCGGGTCGAAGGTCGTCGCGGTGACCGGGGCGCTGGGCTCCCCGGTGTTGCCGCGGCTGTCCCTGGCCCGGACGGTGAACTGGTAGGCGGTCGCGGGGGACAGGCCCTGGACGGTCGCCGTGGCGGTCGCGCTCGACGCCACCACGGCGCCGGCGCGCAGCACGTCGTAGGAGGCCACGGGGAAGTCGCCGACGGCGGCGGCGGTCCACCGCAGGCTCACCGTGTGGGCGGTGGCGTCGGCGACGGTGACGCCGGTGGGCGCGTGCGGCGGTGTCGCGGCGCTGCCGTCGCACTTGTCCCCGTTGATCAGGCATCCGGTGGGGGTGCCGAGCGGCCCGGACGCGGTGAAGGTGTAGCTGTAGGGGTAGGTCGAACCGCCCGCGGGCACCGTGGCGTTGTAGTAGGCGGGGGAGGCCACGACGTGCGCGCCGCTGACGGTCGAGGTGCCGTACGTCTCCCCTGTGATCCGTACTCCGGCCGGCAGGTCGAACTCCAGGGTCCAGCCGTTGACCGCTGCGGCCGTAGCGTTCTTGACGACATAGGTGCCCGTCCACGACGAGCCGCTGCCGCTGCTGCTGAACTGTGCGGTGAGCGCTCCCGCGGCCTGTGCGGCGGGCGCGCCCAGGCCGGTGAGCCCGGCCAGGACGAGCGCTGCGGTGGCGACGACGGCGACCCCGGCGGCCAGCCGCCGGCGCGCATGAGCGAGGGTGCGGGACGATCTCCGTGAACTTGGTCCGGTGGACACGGCTCTCCTCGGTGTGTGGGGGAAGCGCGAGGGCGGCTCTCCCAGGACAACCGAGATCCGCGGCGGCGGCAATGCGCCGGGCGAGAATTGGACTGGACCAATCCGGGCCGACGGGCCGCGTCACCGCTGATGGAGTGGACTAGACCAACTGTGCGGATTTTACCCGCACTTGACCATCGGCTGGGCGTCGGCACCGGCGGTGCGGGTCGGCGCGGGAGCCGCTACCGGGAGAAGCGGACGCCGACGCCGGTGCCCTGCGCGTCCAGCTCCAGCACCCCGCCGCCGGGCGTCGCGTACAGCGTCCCCGCGGTGAAGTGCCGGCTGCCGGTGGCGGGCGGCAGGGCCGCGACCGCGGTGGCGCTGCCGGTGCGCGGATCGAGCCGGACCGGCTGCGGGTCGGCGGGGGAGCCGGCGAGGGCGTAGACCCGGTCGTCGCCGGCGACGGCCGCCGCCGGCGCCGTGGCGGCTCCGCAGCCTCGCCCCGGTGGCGGTGTCGAACGCGTCGACCTCGGTGCGGCCGGCCGTCGACCCCGGGGTGACCAGGACGTTCCTAACCGGCCTGGCCGAGTGGTCGGTGTCGCTGTCGTTGCCCGGCGAGAGCCCGGTGTCGCCCACCGCCAGCTTGCTGCTGCTCCCCGACGGCGCGTTCTGCTGGCTCCAGCAGGCGCCGGTCGACCGTGGCCGCCAAGCGAGGGCCGCGGCTCTTCCCCCACCCGCGCCGGGCCAAGGGCCGCCGCCGCGCGTGAAGCCCCGTCAGCCGCCGCTCCCCCGCCGGGGGCGGCGGCTTTCCATGTCTCCGACGCTCTGTATTGACAGCGACAGAGTGTTTCGAAAGAGTGCCCGACATCACCGGTGCGGCCCGGTCGCCGGTGCGGACGGCGGCGGCCGACGAGAGGAGCCGTCATGGCCATTGTCCCCGCCCCCGCGGACCCGCCGGAGCCGCTGGGCAGAACCGCCCTGACGGCGTCCCTCGGGCAGGCCGGCCAGGACGGGACGGGCGGCGGGCCCGCCGCCGTGGCCGAGGACCCGCAGGACGCGGTGACCGTCGCCATGCGACTGATGTCCCCCGAGGGCAGGTCGGACCCGTACCCGCTGTACGCGGCGGCCCACCGCCTCGGCCCGGTCTCCGGGATCGGCGGCGGCTGGTTCCTCGTGGCCGGCTACGAAGCGGTCGACCAGGTGCTGCGGCGTACCGGCTTCGGGGTGAGCGGGGCGCAGATCGGCGGGGAGCAGCTGGAAGAGCACGCCTCGCTCGCGCTGCTCGCCCGGTCGATCCTGGAGAGCGACCCGCCCGAGCACACCCGGATGCGGTCGCTGATCGGCTCGGTCTTCACCCCGCGCCGCGTCGCCGCGCTCGAACCGATGGTCACGGCGGCGGTCGACCGGCTGCTCGACGACCTCGCGGAGTCCGGGGCCGACGGAGCCCCCGTCGACTTCATGGCGGAGTTCGCCTTCCGGCTGCCGGTCACCGTGATCTGCGACATGCTCGGGGTGCCGGAGGCCGACCGGCACCGCTTCCGCACGCTGGCCGCCGGGCTGACGACGGCGCTGGAATTCATGTCCGACCCGTCGGAGCTCGCGCCCGCCGACGCGGCGGCGACCGAACTGTCCGGCTACTTCGCGGCGTTGATCGCCGGACGGCAGGCGGACCGCGGCGACGACCTGGTCGGCGCGCTGGTGGCGGCCCGCGACGCGGCGGACGGACGGCTGTCGGAGGCCGAACTGCTCGCCAACCTCACCCTGTTGCTGGTCGCGGGCTTCGAGACCACCACCGACCTGCTGGGCAACGGGCTCGGTCTGCTCTTCGACCGGCCCGACACCGCGCGCCGGCTGCGCTCCGCCGGCGGCGATGTCGCGGCCTTCGTCGAGGAGGTGCTGCGCTTCGAGTCCCCGGTCCAGCTGACCACCCGGGTCGCCCTGACCGACGGTCTGGCCGTCGCCGGGGTGCCGATACCCGCCGGCTCCCGGCTCATCGTGCTGCTCGGCGCCGCCAACCGCGACCCCTCGCGCTACCGGGAGCCCGACGTCTTCGACCCCACCCGTACCGCGGTCAAGCCGCTGAGCTTCGGCGTCGGCGCGCACGTCTGCCTCGGCAACGGCCTGGCCCGGCTGGAGGCCGCCGTCGCCTTCCCCCGCCTCCTCGCCCGCTTCCCCGACCTCGCCCCGGCGTCCGCCCCGACCCGCCGTGACCGTATGGTGCTGCGCGGGTTCAAGACCCTCCCCGTGCTGACGGCCCCGCCGCGGAGCCGGTGAGCGCGGAAGGCGGCCGGCCCTGCCGCATCCCGCGGTGACCTGCGGGTACGACGCTGTTACCTTCCGCCGCGCCCAGGGCCGAGATCGCCTCGGGCACGCGTTCGGGGTGGCCCGGCATGGCGAACATGCCGGGCGCCTTACGGGGCAAGGCATGTGCCGGACCGGGCGGACGGCGACACACCCGGACGGTCCCCTGCGTGACCACACCATCCGACAGTTGCTGATATGTCCGGAATTCGTAACGCGAAGCGATTTCGCCGCGATCAGGGCCGGTTCGCAGGTCACAGTGATGCCCTCGGCACTCGCCGGGACAAGTACCACCAGCACGGCCAGCCGTGCCCGCACGAAGAAGGGGGACTACGTGTCCCGTATCGCCTACCGCCTGACCGCGACCGCCATCGCCGCCGGAGCCGTCGTCGCCGCTGCCGCTCTGCCCGCCGCCGCCGCGGACCACGGCCGCCACCACGAGCAGCGCCCGCACGTCGTCCTGGGCGAGATCCAGTACGACAGCCCCGGCCACGACAACCGCTCCGCCTGGTCGCTCAACTCCGAGTGGGTCACCGTCACCAACGAGTCCCGCAGCGCGGTCAACCTGGACGGCTGGACCCTCAGCGGGCGGCAGCACGTGGTCTACCGCTTCCACCATGTGACCCTGCGCGGCCACCAGTCGGTCCGTATCCACACCGGCCGCGGCCACGACACGAACCGCGACCTCTACCAGGACCGCACCAACTACGCGTGGGACAACAACGCCGACACCGCGACCCTGCGCGACAGGCGCGGCCACGTGGTCGACACCGAGTCGTGGGGCCACCGTCACCACCGCTGACCCGCCGCAGCCCACCGGCCCGAGCCGGTGAACAGCGCCCCCGCCGTACTCCGACGGCGGGGGCGCTGCCTCGTGCCGCCGCCGGGGCGGATCGCGTGGAAGGAAGGCCGGGCCGCGGATCACCGTCCCCGGCGGCCGGCCGTGAAGCACGCAGGCCCGGGGCCGCACACCCCGGGGTGGTCCGGCGCGCCGGCCGGTCAGCCGTCGAGCGCCAGCACCATCAGCAGGCGGTCGGCGGTGGGGCCGAAGTAGTCGTCACGGTGGTCCACATGGGAGAAGCCGAGCGAGACGTAGAGATCGATGGCGGTGAGGTTGCCCGGCTCCACGGTCAGCCACACCTCCCGCACCCCCCGCAGGCGCAGGCTGCGCAGCGACTCCGCCATCAACTCGCGGCCGAAGCCGTGGCGGCGCCAGTTCCGGTCGATCGCCAGGCCGAGTATCCAGCCCCTGGCGCCGTCCGACGCGACGCCGGCGAGGACGTAGCCCCGTAACGTGCCGCCGTCGTCCACCACGAACAGATCGTCCCGGTACAGGTCGTAGAACTGCCGCAGGACGAAATAGGGATAGGCGTTCTCCTGGAAGACCTCCCGGTCCAGGCGGTGCAGTTCGGGGAGGTCCGCGTCGGTGACCCCGCGGACCCGGGGCGGCAGGTCGTCCGCGGCGAGGCGGAGCGCGGGGGAGGGGGCCGGCAGGGGCACGATGCGCGGGGATCCGGTTCCGGGAAGGGGGGTCGTCATGCCACTCCTAAGGGGCTGGGGGCTGGGGAACCCAGGTCGGGCGGGGGCACGGCCACGGGCCGGCCGATGGTCAAGGTGACGTTCTCCCGTTCGGGTGACACGGGCCGCGCCGCATGCGTAGGGTTGACCCGGCGTCAGGTTCACCGGAGTCAGACCAGGATCAGCCGCGTTTTCCGGCTGTTCAAGCTGCTATACGGTCGAATTCTGCGCATGCTGCAACGCGCCCTCTGTGCGCCCTGATCATTTCCGCACGGCTGGCAAGCCGGGCATCGGGCAGGGACTTCACGGCTATTATGGAACGATGGATCTCAGAACGCCCGAGGTGGCGAATGACCCGGTGCGCACGCCCGTTCGCAGGCTGAATTCCGAGGCGCCCTGGGACGCGTTCGATCCCGCTGCCTACGTTGATCACAATTACGGCAGCCTGCGTTCGGACGACGCGAAGATCATTGAGATCATGAGCGCGCATTTCGCCGATCACTTCAAGGGCGCGGGAGACCGGAGCGGCGCACGGCTCCGCGGTATCGACGTCGGTGCGGGCGCGAACCTGTACCCGGCCCTGGCCATGCTGCCGTGGTGCGGCGAGATCACCCTCTTCGAGACCTCGGCGAGCAACGTCGCCTATCTGGAGGCCCAGCGGGCGTCCTACGATCCGCACTGGGACCAGTTCTGGGCCGCGCTGTGCGCGCAGGACGTCTACGCCCGACGGGTCGCCGACCCCCGCGCCGGCTTCCGGCAAGCGGTCGAGATCGAGCGCGGCAACCTCTTCGACCTGCATGACCGCCCGGGACGCTGGCAGATCGGCACGATGTTCTTCGTCGCCGAGTCGATGTCCACCTCGGACGAGGAGTTCTTCCTCGCGGTCGAGCGCTTCATGCACGCACTGGCGCCAGGCGCCCCCTTCGCCGCGGCTTTCATGGAGGGCTCGGAGGGGTACAGGGTCGGTGAGCACTTCTTCCCCGCGTGCAGTGTCTCGGAGACCGAGGTGCGCAAGAGCCTGAGCCCCTACGCGGAAGGGGAGGAGGTCGCCATCACGGCCATCGGAATGCCGGGCGGCGCCTTGCGGGAGGGGTATGAGGGAATGATCGTGGCGTGCGGACGGCGCGCCTGTGAATAACCCGTTCCGGATATTCGATTCGGGACAGGGGTGGCCGGGACACCGGTCACCCTGACGGCGCAGGACAAGCAACGGGGCATCCGGGCGAGGAGTGGGGGATGCAGATCAAGCCGCGCCAGCACCTGCTGGACATCTGGCAGGCGATTTCGCGCCATTCGTTCGAGAGCGGCGCGTGGGAATGGGGGGAATGGGGAGGTCGCAGCAGCGTGGCCGACGCGGAACGGCTGCTGTGCCTGATGTATCCGGCCACCGAAATCCCGGCCTTCCGGCTGGACGACCCCGACACGACAGAGCGCGACGTCCACGCCGCCCTCAAGAACGTCGGCGGCAGGGTCGACATCCCGGCGAAACTGGTGCAGATCCTCGCCGAGTTCATGCGCACCCACACCACCGACGACAAGCGGCCGAGCTTCGCCGGCGGTTACTACTTCGTCCCCGCCGACCCGGAGCGGGAGATCACCGAGGAGCAGCGCCGGCTCGGCGTGGTCGACTCCTTCTCGATGTCCATCACCCTGTGCCTCGCCACCCTGGGCTTCCTGAAGATCTACGAGGGCAAGACCCGCCGCGGCGAGGTGCGGGGGCTGATCGACGAGCTCAGGCAGGCCACCGAGGCCCGGCTCACCGCAGCCATGGTCAGCCTGCTGCGCTCCTTCACCGTCAACGCCTTCGACGCCGAGGAGCCGCAGGGCCGCACCCTGTGCTCGGTCCTCGGCCAGGGCCGGCTCTCCGACCGGGTCGTGGTCGAGCGCTTCCAGCGCCGGTTCGCCGCGCTGCGGGCCACCATCGGCGAGAGCTTCGTCCTCGGCGTCGACATCGCCGACCGCCTCAAGGACGAGAACCAGCTCTTCGAGTGCGGCTGGGCCTGGAGCCTGGTCAAGGAAGCCCCGCCGGTGGAGACCAGCGAGCAGATCGGCCCGCAGCCCGACGGCGTCGCCCGGCCGATCCCCTACCTCTACTTCACCGTGGTCGCCCTCGACGGCATCCAGGACCTCTTCAGCGACCGCACCCTGACCCTCGGCCTGCTCAATCCCGAACAGCAGCGGCTGGCCGAGGCGTTGCGCCTGCGCTGGGAGATCACCCAGCAGTACTGGTCGGGCATCGCCCGCTTCGGCGACACCACCTGGCCGCTGGAGGACATCCCCTGGCGGACCACGGGACAGCGCCTGGAGTCCGAGTACTTCTCGCTCAGCATCGCCTCCATCCTGGTCCACGACCTGGTCCGCCGCCGCGCCACGGACGACGACCTGACCCGCACCGTCGCGGTCATGGAGCGGCTGGCGGAACGCGCCAGGATCGTCAGCCGGATGACGGTGGGGGACAAGGCGATCGCCCTGCACAGCCCCGGTATCCGGCTCCCCCTCCAGGGCAGCAGCGAGACGGGCAACCCGATGCAGTGGACGATGGGCGACTTCTCCGTACAGCTGCTCAAACGCAGCATCCAGCTGTGCACCCTGTCGCGGAACATCTCCTCGCACGACCGGCTGCTGCGGCTCGCCGAGCGGATCTTCGACCACGTGTGGAAGCGGCGCATCAGGGAGGGCGTGGGCGTCGGCCTGTGGGACAACGTCCAGGCCGTCTATCCCGCCGCGCCCTCCGGCGAGTCACCGCTGTCCTGGAGCATCACCGAGCGCGTCACCGAGTGCATGGTGGCCGGCCGCCAGCTCTACGTGCAGCCACCGATCCGCAGCAACGAACTCGCGGCCTACGCCTCGTCGTTGCTCAGCGAGGCGACCCACCTGCTGGGCAACGAGCAACTGGAGCCCACGTCGAGCCACGACGCCTCCCGCGGCATCGCCCTGAAGTCCGTCGAGGTCAAACTCAACCGCGCCCGGGAGCTGCTCGACCGGCAACCGGGTTCTGCGGTCGCGCTCACCGTGGAGATCCTCGGCGAGCTCGACGGCCTGGCGCTCGCCAGACACACCGCCTCCAGGGGGGTGTGACGGTTGCTCGTCTTCGCCGCGTCCGACAAGGGCGGCACCGGCCGTTCCGTCACCAGCGCCAACATCGCCTTCCGCCGCGCGCTGGGCGGTGACGACGTCGCCTACCTGGACTTCGACTTCGGCTCGCCCACCGCCGCCGCGGTCTTCGACGTGCCCAGCGCCATGGGCGGCATCGAGCAGGGCGGTCTGCACTCCTACCTCCAGGGCAAGGCCAACGAGCCGACCAGGCTCGACGTCTGGGCGCAGACCGAGCACCAGCTGCTGCGCGACCGGCCGGCCAACTCCGGCAACCTGGTGCTGCTCCCCGGCGACCGCAGCGGCGGCGAGTTCGCCGTCGTCAAGGACACGGTGAGCCGCTGCATCGACCTCTTCCTGCGGCTCGACAGCGAGTTCGACGTGGTCATCGTCGACCTGAGCGCGGGCCGCAGCTATGCGATGGACATGGCACTCGACGTCACCGCCCGGCCCGAGATGCGCGGCATCGGCACCCACTGGCTGGTCTACCACCGCTGGACCAGGCAGCACGTGATCGCCGCCGCCGGGCTGGTGTTCGGCCCGCGCGGCATCATCACCGGCGGGGTCGCCCGCGGGCACGACGAGGAGGAGCTGCGCGGCAACATCCGCTTCGTCCGGGCCGCGGTGCCCGACCCGGAGGCGCCGCCGTGGTCGCTGGTGCCGCCCGCCCAGTCGGCCTGGATGCGCAAGTGCGACCAGGAGCTGCACCGGCTGGCCGCCGACCGCGAGATCGGCTTCACCGCGATCCTCGGCGCCGTACCGCTCGAACCCGTCCTCCAGTGGCGCGAGCAGCTGATCACCGACGAGGACGTCCTGTCCAGCCGGGTCGCCAACGTGGAGACGCTGATCGCCCTCCAGGACCTCGCCGACAAGCTGGACGACGACGAGGCGTGGGGTCCGGTATGACCGGGATCGGGACGGGCCAGGGGGCCGGGACGGCGGCCGTCTTCCGGGAGACCACCGCGGAGCCGCGCACCCAGTCGGTGCCGCTCGCGCAGCTCTCCCTGGAACTCGGCCACCTCTACATGGAGGACTTCGAGGCGGGTCCCGACCGGCTGCGCCGGCACTTCGCCGAGGTCAAGCCGTGGGCCGACGCGGCCCAGGCGCTGGCCGCGGCGGGCGGCCGCCGGGCCAGGGTGAGCACCTGCTTCCTGGTGGACGACTACTTCACCCGCTTCTCCACGCCGGCTGAACTCGTCCCGATGCTGATCGCCGAGGCCGAGCGGGCCGGGCTGGTCATCGACTACCTGGCCCGCGAGTCCGGTTGCGCGGTCGCCGACGGGATCGAGGTCGCCGAGGAGGTTCAGGCCCGGCTGGTGGAGTCGCCGCCGCCCGGCACCGACGGCACCCGGCCGCCCGCCGTGCAGACCGGCTGGCTCGCCAACGGCGAGCGCAGCCCTGGCGGTCCTGCGCAGGAGGCGATGGCGGGCGCCGAACCGTGGCGGCCGCCGGCCGAGACGGCGGCCCGCCGCCATTCGGTCTTCGTCGACGTCGAGTTGTGGGACCGGCAGGGCGAACGCCGCACCTGGTCCTGCCCGTTCCTGGCCGCCGTGTGGCAGCTCTCCCGGCTCGGCCTGCTGCGCCACGCCGGCGACCCGGTGCTCCAGCCGGTGCCGTGGCAGGGCACGGACTTCCCGCACGACTGGGACGACCTGCCGCCGGTGATCCGGCTCAACCCGTCCGCCGCGCCCTTCTCCGCCTACCGCACCTGCTCCTTCCTGCCGTCCCGCTTCCTGCCCGTGGAGCTCGCGGTCCGCGTCATCCTCGACCAGGTCGACGCCGACCCCGCCGCACTCGCGCAGGTCGCGGCCCGCTCACTGGGCGAGGGCCGGCCGGTGCCCGAGGAGATCGCCGACCGGATGTCCTACGTCTTCTACCCGGGGCCCTGACATGGCCGGCGGCCAGGCGGTCCCGCAGGTGTCGCAGGTGCCGGGCGCGGCTGACGTGCCGGCTGCGGCGGAGGCGGTCCTGGCCTGCGGAGAGGTCCGCACCTGCCTGCTGCAGCACTCGCAGGCACTGACCGGCCAGGCCGCCGCCGGCCTGCTGCGGCTGCGTGCGGGCCAGCGGGTGCTGCTGTCCGAGCGGCCCAACCCGTACGCCCTGTCGCCCGACGTGCTGACGGGCGTGGACTGCGACCTGCCCACCGCGTCCGGGGCGAAGGTCCGCGCGGTCGGCACCGTCACCGCCCGCGCCACCCTCACCGAGGGCCGGCTGCTGCAGACCGACGCGTTCTGCGCGGTCACCGCCGACGGTCCCGACCGGCGCCGCCACTGGGGCCACTACCTGGCCAGGCCCGGCATGGTCGAGCCGTTCGGCAAGCTGCCCGACCGGGACGTCGCCGACGGCATGCTGGCCGGCGCGGGCCGGCTCGGCGAACTCGACGTGGGGGCGATAGCCGAGCGCGTGCTGCGTACGGTGCTGCGCGACCCGGCGCTCGACCGGGCGGCGCCCTTCCGCGCCCGGCTCACCCGGCTGCGCTGGGTGGCACTGCGGGCCCCTGACGGCGCGGGCTCGTCCATCGAGAATTTCACCGTCGCGCAGGACGGACTGCGCACGGTGGAGCTGCGGCTGGCGGGGGGAGTCGGCACGGCCGCGGCGGCGAGGCTCTGCGAGGACCTCGCACTGCACGACTGGCTGCTCACGACACTGGTACGGATGGTCGAGCGCAGCCGGCTCGGTTCCGCCGACGGACGCGACGCCGTGGTCGCGCTGCGGCCCGCCATCGACCACCTGTTGCACCTGTGGATTCCGACGGCACGTGTGGACCTGGAACTCCACCCGCTCTGGGAGGTGTTGGAGCGGGAGCCGGGATTCAGCCGGCAGTGGCAGATCCTGGTGCAGCGGATCAGGGACCAGCTGGCCCTGCTGGCCGTGTCCGCGCACGTGCAGCCCTGACCCGCCCGGAAACGGGCGTAGCCGCGCACGATCCCACCGGGGGAGATGACGAATCATGGCCGGATCGTTAGACACTTCAGGCTCACGCTCCACGGCGGCTCCCGCCGCGCCCCGAGTTCCGCCCGTCCTTTTCAAGACGCTGGTGACCGCGCTGGTCGGCGGTGTCAGCTACGTGCTGACCGACGTCACCGACCAGCCCGAGGTGTGGAAGCTCACCTCCTCGATCTTCCTCGGCGGCGCGGCGCTGATCATCCAGTACATGACCGACTTCGAGCGCCGGCTCACCTCGGTCGAGGACACGCTGGCCACCCACAACACCGAGATGAAGGAACTGGTCGCCAACGGCTTCGCCCGGATAAACGAGGTCACCGAGCTCTTCGTGATGGTGGACCGCTCCGCCCTGCCGCCCGAGCGGGTCACCCGGCTCATCCGCAGCGCCACCAAGGTGGGCTCCGGCGCACCGGTGATCATGCAGGCCTTCGCCCGTCAGGAGGTCGACAGGCTGACCAACCTGATGGAGAACCTCAACCAGAAGCTCGTCGACTACGAGGGCGAGGACCACGACTGGATCGTCAGCCTGACCGGTTGCGCGTCCAGGACCATCGACGCCACCAGCACGGCGGTGGACCGCAACTTCTGGCCCAGCGAGCTCGGCCAGCGCTACCTGCGGGCGCAGCGCGACGCCATCGAGCAGCACGGGGTGCAGATCAGGCGGCTGTTCATTGTCGAGAAGCCGGAGGACAACACCATCGAGCTCGGCCAGCTCTGCGACGACCAGCAGAGCCTCGGCATCGAGGTGCGGGTCCTCGCGCTGTCCGACCTGTCGCCCATCGCCCGGATGGACGAGACCAACGACTTCATCGTCTTCGACGAGGCACTGTCCTACGAGATCGGCTCCGACCTGCGCGGTGTCAACACCAAGACGCTGATGGACCTGCGCGCCGACCGGGTCGCCAAGCGCGTGCAGCGGTTCAGGACCCTGTGGGAGGCGGGCCAGTAGCGGCCGGCCGCGCGGGGCGGGCGCGGCGGAGGGGCCGGGGGAGTACGTGGCAGGGGCGCGCGGCGTTCAGCGCCGCGGCAGCCGGTTGCGCCACGTTGACCGTGCAACTTAGGGATGCCTACCTAAGTCGCCCGTCCCCGCGTACTCACCGATGGTGGTCCGCCACGCCCTCGCCCGATCTGTCGCCGCACCCACGGCTCGGCCCGCAACCAGGCCTTCCAGGCTGACGCGGCCCGGCACTCGGCCGTCGCGCCCGACGACCTGCCCAAGATCCCCGCCAAGGAGGTCAGCGTCTCGACCTGGGTGTGGGGCACGTCGGAGACCCTGCTGGTCGCCGGGCTGATGATCGCTGGTTACCTGCTCTCCGGCCGCCTCGCCCGCCGGCCCTCCCGGGGGTGCGGCCGCCCGCCGGGGCACGCGGGAGGGCCCGTATCGTCGGTGCCGTGGTGAGTGGTGTCCCGGGTGACGGGTGTGCCGGATGGGCCCCCGTCCTGTCACAACGGGGGGCTCCCGCCCGTCATGAGATGACAGGCACCGAGAGATGGTGACGAGATGAGCGAACACGACCTGCTGGTCGAACGGTTCGAAGCCGAGCGTCCCCGCTTGCGCTCCGTGGCCTACCGGATGCTCGGCTCGCCCGCCGAGGCGGACGACGCCGTCCAGGAGGCGTGGATCCGGCTGAGCCGGGCGGACGTCGAATCCGTGGAGAACCTGGGCGGCTGGCTGACGACGGTCGTCGCCCGCGTCTCGCTGAACATGCTCAAGTCCCGCAGGTCCCGCCGCGAGGAACTCGTGGACGCCCCCGAGCCCGGCGCGGTGGCCACCGGAGAGGCAGCCGCCGACCCGGAGCGGGAGGCGGTGCTCTCCGACTCGGTCGGCCTGGCCCTGCTCGTCGTCCTCGACACGCTCACCCCCGCCGAGCGGCTGGCCTTCGTGCTGCACGACATGTTCGCCGTCCCCTTCGAGGAGATCGCGCCCATCGTGGACCGCACGCCCGCCGCCGCCCGGCAGCTGGCCAGCAGGGCCCGCCGCCGCGTCCAGCAGGGCGGCTCAGGCAAGGAGGCGGGCGACGACGCCGCGGACAGCGCCCGCGCCGCCCGGGCCGACCTCGTCAGGGCTTTCCTCGCCGCGTCCCGCGAGGGCCGATTCGACGCGCTGCTCGCCGTGCTCGACCCGGATATCGTGGTCCGCGCCGACCGGACCGCGATCCGGATGGGCATCGACTCCGGGGTTCCGGTCGACGCCGAGCTGCGCGGCATCGACGCCGTCAGCCGCGCCTTCCTCAACCGCGTCTGGGCACCGCTTCCCGCCCTCGTCGACGGGGAGCCCGGCCTGGCCTGGGTGCGCGACGGCGAGCCGCGCACGGTGTTCCGCTTCACCATCGCCGACGGCCTGATCAGCGCCATCGACATCCAGGCCGACCTGGCCGGCCTCGACGTCGCCCTCTCCTGAAGGCGCCCCGGTGGGGGTCCCGCACCCGCGGGACCCCCACCGCGCCGGCACTCGTCCCGGCGGCTCCGTCACATCCCGCAGCGCGGGCCTGTCATACAGGCAGAGCCTCACGGACGCTCAGCTCGAGCGGCCACTGCGACTAGGAGACGACCATGTCAGCACGGAGCGCGGCACCCGCGGCCGCTGGGGGCCCGGGGGCAGCCACCGCATCGGCCGGCGACTCGAACCGCTGGCTGATCCTCACCGTCATCTGCTCCGCCTACCTCATGATCACCCTCGACGCGACGGTGATGAACCTGGCGCTGCCGTCGGCCCAGGACGCGCTCCACTTCACGGACGCCGACAAGCAGTGGATCGTCACCGCGTACGCGCTGTGCTTCGGCAGCCTGCTGCTCTTCTGCGGGCGGCTGGCCGACCTGGTCGGCCGCAAGGAGACCTTCCTCGTCGGGCTGACCGGCTTCGCGGTGGCCTCCGCCGTCGGCGGCGCCTCCGGCAGCTTCGGCATGCTGGTGGCGGCACGCGCCTGCCAGGGCGTCTTCGCCGCGCTGCTGGCGCCGACCGCCCTGTCGCTGCTGGCCACGACCTTCACCGACCCCAAGGAGCGCGGCAAGGCCTTCGGCGTGTTCAGCGCCGTCGCGGCCAGCGGCGCGGGCCTGGGACTGCTCATCGGCGGCGCGCTGACCTCGGGCCTGAACTGGCGCTGGTGCATGTACGTCAACCTGCTCTTCGCCGCGTTCGCGCTCATCGGCGGCGCGATGCTGCTGACCAGGCAGCCAAGGACCGGCGCCAGGATGGACGTCCCCGGCGTGGTCGTGGTGTCCGGCGGGATGTTCTGCCTGGTCTACGGCTTCTCCAACGCCGCGACGCACAGCTGGCACGCGACCTCGACCTGGGGCGTCCTCGCGCTCGGCGGGGTGCTGCTCGTCGTCTTCTCGTTCTGGATGTTCCGCGCCGAGCACCCGCTGCTGCCGCCCCGGGTGGTGCTCGACCGCAACCGCGGCGGTGCCTACCTCACCGCGCTGATCGTCGGCATCGGCATCTACGGTGTGCTGCTCTTCGTCATCTACTACATGCAGACCGACCTGGGGTACTCCGCGATCACCTCCGGCGTCGCCCTGCTGCCGATGGTGGTGGCCACCGCGGTGGCGAGCAACGTGGGCAACATCGTGCTGATGCCGAAGGTCGGCCCCAGGCCGCTGGTCGCCGCCGGCATGCTGGTCAACGCGGGCGGCATGGCCTGGCTGACCAGGATCGGCCCCGAATCGGGCTACGCGGCCGCGCTGCTCGGCCCGACCATGCTGATCGGGCTCGGCATGGGCCTGATCTACGCCGCCGCGCTGCGCACCGGTACATCCGGCGTGGAGCCCCGCGACGCGGGCATCGCCTCGGCGTCCATCAGCACCGGCCAGCAGCTGGGCGGTGCGATGGGCACCGCGCTGCTCAACACGCTCGCGGCCAGCGCCGCGAGCGACTACCTCAGCAGCCACGCGCACGGCAAGCCGGCCGCGGCGCAGATCCACCTCGCGACCATCCACGGCTACACCACCGTGTTCTGGGTGTGCACCGCCATCTTCGCGGCCGGCGCCGTCGTCTGCGGTGCGCTGCTCCGCGGCGGCCCGCTGCCCGCGCCCGCCTTCCCGCCGGCGGGCAAGCCCGCCCCGCAGGCGGAGAAGGCGCGCTCCTGACGCGCTGCCCGGCGCACCAAGTCCGCGCCTAGTGGCCGAACAGTCCAAGCCAAGGCCCCTGATCGATGCTGAGGCGGCTGGAGCAGCGGGGAACGCGTCCGTCACGACCGTGACAGGCGCTTTCCCCGTACACGCTGCCGTTCATCCAATCAGATCACCCGAACCCGCAGGGAGATGGGGCCAAGATGTGGCGTCTCAAAACGAGCAGGTTGCTGTTCGCCGGAGTGGCGGCGGCGACAGCCCTCGTCGGCGTGGGTACTGGACCCTCAGCGCAGGCCGAATCGGCCGGCCATCCGGCGCATCTGACCAGTGACGCACCGGTCAAGGTCGTGGCAAGCGGCCTGAACTCGCCGCGCAGCCTCGTCTGGGGACCGCGCGGGCACCTCATCGTCTCCGAGGTGGGTGAGGCCCCGCCGTACTGCATCGGCGAAAGCTTCCTCACCAGGTGCTACGGATTCACCAGCTCGCTCGCCGACGTGTCCTCGGGCAAGCCCGTCCGCATCGTCGAGGGCCTGGCGTCGAACCTCAACCAGGAGGAGGTGGTCGGCGCCAACGGCCTGGCCTACTCCGACGGCCACCTCTACGTACTGGAGACCGGGTCCGCGCAGCAGATCCCGGCCGAGATCCCCGCGGACCTCACGGCGCAGTTCACCAAGCAGGCCGGCGCGCTGCTCAAGGTCACCGGCCGGTCCTTCAAGCAGATCGCGAACCCGGGCTACGTCGACTACGAGTGGACGAAGGCCAACGAGGACCTGAACCCCGAGGACTTCCCCGAGGCCAACCCCTACGCCCTGGCCAACAAGCCCGGCGGCGGCTTCTACCTGGTCGACGCGGCGTCCAACACCCTGGACTCGGTCGACAAGCACGGCAATGTCGACGTCCTGAAGTACATCCCCAACACCTCGACCGGACCCGACGCCGTACCCTCCTGCGTCGCCGTGGGCAAGGACGGCTCGGTCTACGTCGGCGAGATCACCGGCAAGCCCAGCTCGGCCACCGAGGCCAAGGTGTACAAGTACGCCCCGCGTACCGGCAAGCTGACGGTGTGGCAGAGCGGCTTCAGCGCCATCAGCGGCTGCGGCTTCGGCGCCAACGGCGACTTCTACGTGACCGAGTTCGACACCACCGGCTTCCTGCCGACCGCCGACCCCATCGGTGACGTCATCCAGATCAACCACAAGACCAACGCGCGGACCGTCCTCGCGTCGGGCAAGCTCTTCGCGCCCACCGGCTTCCTGGCCGGCCGCGACGGCTCGATCTACGTCGCCAACAACACCATGATGTGGCCCGCCTGCACCGATGCCCCGGCCTGCACCAGCTCCTCGGACATCGGCGCGCACGACGGAGAGATCGTCAAGATCGGCTGATCCATTCCGGTCACCCCTGTTGCGGGCCGCGGCCTGACCGGCCGCGCCGGTCGCGGCCCGGCCCGCAACGGGAAGCGCAAGATCCTTCCGCTGTGTTCGCGTTCGGAGGACAAGAAGTGCGTGCTGGCATCTGGCTCATCGGCGCCCGTGGATCCGTCGCCACCACCAGCGTGGTCGGAGCGCTCGCGCTGCGCGCGGGACTGACCGACCCGGTGGGCTGCGTGACCGCCCACCCCGAAATGAACGGCGCGGCCCTGCCCGGCTTCGGCGACCTGTACTTCGGCGGTCACGACGTGACCACCGGGTCGCTGGCCAAGAAGGCCGAACAACTCGCGGCCGCCGGGATCGTACCCGCCCGGCTGGTCCAGGCCCTGCAGTCCGACCTCGAAGCGGTCGACGCGGATCTGCGACACGCCCCCGAGGGCGCCACGCAGGCCGCCACCGCCCGGGCGATCGCCCACGACCTCGCGGAATTCCGCACCCGCCACCGCCTCGACCGGGTCGTGGTGGTCAACGTCGCCTCCACCGAGGCCGCGGTGGAGCAGCAGCCCGCCCACGCCGGCCTCGCCGCGCTCGACACCGCGCTCGCCGCCCCCGGCAACGTGCTGCCGCCCAGCTCGCTCTACGCCTACGCGGCCTTCACCGCCGGCTGCCCCTACGTCGACTTCACCCCCTCGACCGGCGCCCGGCTGCCGGCCCTCGCCGAACTCGCCGCGAAGCGCGGCCTGCCCTACGCGGGCCACGACGGCAAGACCGGCGAGACGCTCCTGAAGTCGGTGCTCGCCCCGATGTTCGCGATGCGCAACCTCGCCGTCCGCTCCTGGTCGGGCGTCAACCTCCTCGGCGGCGGCGACGGCGCCAACCTGGTCGACCCGGGGGCCAACGCCGCGAAGGCGGTCAGCAAGCAGCGGGTGCTGCACGAGACCCTCGGCTACGCACCCGACGGCGACACCCGCATCGACTACGTCCCCGACATCGGCGACTTCAAGACCGCCTGGGACCTGATCACCTTCGCCGGCTTCCTCGGCACCGGCATGTGCCTGCAGTTCACCTGGCAGGGCTGCGACTCGGCCCTCGCCGCGCCGCTCGTCCTGGACCTGGCACGGATCACGCTCGCCGCGCACGAGGCGGGGCGGACCGGGCCGCTGGAGCCGCTGGCGTACTTCTTCAAGGACCCGATGGGCGACGTCGACCACGCGCTGCACGCCCAGTGGGAGACGCTGCGCACCTTCGTCGCCGGGCTCGGCGGCGGGCGATGACCTCGCTGCGCGACCTCGCCGAACTGGTCCGCGCGCCCGCCGCACTGTCCGTGCCTGGCGACGCCGTGGCGGGCGCCGCCGCCGGAGGCGCACTCGGCGCCGGGACCGCGGGGCTGTCGGCCGCCGCGGTGTGCCTGTACTGGGCGGGCATGGCGGCCAACGACTGGGCGGACCGCGAACTGGACGCCAAGGAGCGCCCCGAGCGGCCGGTCCCCTCGGGACGCGTCTCGCCCGGCACCGCCCTGGGCGTCGCCGCCGGGCTCAGCGCGGCGGGGCTCGCCCTCGCCGGGCTGGCCGGCGGCCGCCGGGCGCTCGCCGTGGCGGTGCCGCTGGCCGGCGCGGTGTGGGCCTACGACGTCGCGCTCAAGGACACCCCGGCGGGGCCCGCCGCGATGGCGGCGTGCCGCGGGCTCGACGTCATGCTCGGCGCGGCCGCACGCCCGAAGGGCTGGCGGCGGGCGGTGCTGCCCGCGCTCACCGTCGCCGCGCACACCTACACGGTGACAGCGCTGTCCCGCCGCGAGGTCAGCGGCGGCGACCGCCTGCTGCCCGCCGCGACGCTCGCCGGCACCGCGGGAGTCGCGCTCGCCGCGGCCGGGATGCCCGCGGGCGCGCGGGACCGGGCGCCGCGGGCCCGGCTGTCCCGGGGGCTGGCCGGCTGGTACGCGGCCGGCTACGGGGCACCGCAGGTGCGCGCCCTGGCCACCCCCGACGCCGGCAGCATGCGGGCCGCCGTCCGCGCCGGGATCACCGGACTGCCCGCCCTGCAGGGCTCCCTGATCGCCCGCTCCGCCGGCCTGCTGCCCGCCGCGGCGGTGGCCGCCTGCGCCCCGCTCGGCCAGGCGCTGGCCAGGAGGGTGTCCCCGACATGAGCGTGAGATTCGGCTACGGCACCAACGGGTTCGCCAACCACCGGCTCGAGGACGCGCTCACCGTCGTCGCCGACCTCGGCTACGAGGGCGTCGCGCTGACCCTCGACCACCAGCACCTCGACCCCTTCGGCCCCGACCTGGCACGCAGGATCGACGCCCTCGCGGCGCGGCTGGAGCGGCTCGGGCTCGCCGTCGTCATCGAGACCGGCGCCCGCTACCTGCTCGACCCGTGGCACAAGCACGCCCCGACCCTGCTCGACGACGAGCCCGCGCTGCGGCTGGACTTCCTGCGGCGGGCCGTCCGCGTCGGGGCCGACCTCGGGGCGGAGGCCGTCTCCTTCTGGGCCGGGATCCGCCCGGCGGAGATTGCGCCCGAGGCCGCGTGGGACCGCCTGGTGCGGGGCTGCGACGAGGTGGTGGGCGTGGCGGACGCCGCGGGCGTACGGCTGGGCTTCGAACCCGAACCCGGGATGCTGGTGCAGACGATCGACGACTGGTTCGAGCTGCGCGACCGGCTCGGCGCTCCCGACGCCTTCGGCCTCACCCTCGACATCGGGCACTGCCGCTGCATCGAGCCGCTGCCGGTGGCCGACTGCGTCACCAAGGCCGGTCCGCACCTGGTCAACGTACAGATCGACGACATGCGCAGGGACGTGCACGAGCACCTGGAGTTCGGCGCGGGCGAGGTCGCCTTCCCCGCCGCGCTCGGCGCGCTCGCCGACACCGGATACGACGGGCTCACAGCCGTGGAGCTGCCCCGCCACTCCCATGCCGCGCCCGAGGTCGCGCGCGCTTCGCTGGACTTCCTGCGCGAAGCGCTCGCCGCGTCCCGGGCCGCGGGCGGACCCGCTGAAGCGAAGGAGGCCAGGCCCTGACCGGCGGACAGCTCGCACACGTACTGGAAAGCCGGGTCGCCGACCCGGCATGGCTGGCGGACGCGGTGGGCCGGGTCGCGCGCGACCCGGACGCGGTCGCCGTACTCTTCCCCGCGGCAGGCCGGCGGTGCGGGCGCGGCCCGCTGTTCGGCCCGGGCCACGGCCCCCACGACGGCCCCGGCCTCGGCCCCGGCTTCGGCGCCCGCTCCGACCAGGCGGGCTGGACCGTGGACGAGGCGGCCCGGGTCCTGCTGCTGACCGCGCTGCCGCTGCACGGCCCCGACCTGGCCGAACGGGTCGGCGCGCTGTACCGGTACGGCAGCGCCGACGAGAAGCGCGCGGTCCTGCGCGCCCTGCATCTGCTGGACGTGGGCGACGGGGCGGTCCACATCCTGCACGACGCGATCCGTACCAACGACACCCGGCTGGTCGCCGCCGCCATGGGACCCTACGCGGCCCACCTCGACGACCGGATGTGGCGGCAGGCCGTACTCAAGTGCGTCTTCATGGACATCCCGCTGACCGCGGTGGCGGACCTGAACCGCCGGGCCGACGGCGAACTGGCCCGCATGCTGGCCGACCTGGCCGCCGAGCGGCGCGCCGCGGGACGGTCCATGCCCGCCGACGCCGAGGTCCTGCTGGCGCTGCTCGGCGACCTGCCGGGCACGGAAGGGGACGGCATGCGGGACCGGCCGGCAGAACGCGAGGGAAAGGCACGCTGATGCGCATCTTCGACCCCCACATCCACATGACCTCACGGACCACGGACGACTACGAGCGCATGGCCGCGGCCGGCGTGCGGGCACTGGTGGAACCGGCCTTCTGGCTCGGCCAGCCGCGCACCAACGCCGGCGCCTTCACCGACTACTTCGACTCGCTGATCGGCTGGGAGCCCTTCAGGGCGGCCCAGTTCGGCATCCGCCACCACTGCACCATCGGCCTCAACCCGAAAGAGGCCAACGACCCGCGCTGCCGCGAGGTGCTCGGCGTACTGCCGCGCTACCTGGCCAAGGACGGCGTCGTCGCGGTGGGCGAACTCGGCTACGACTCCATGACGCCGGAGGAGGACGAGGTCTTCGCCGCGCAGCTCGCCATGGCCGTCGAGCACGGCCTGCCCGCGCTGGTGCACACCCCGCACCGGGACAAGCAGCGCGGCACCCTGCGCACCCTGGACGTCGTCAAGGAGTCCGGGATGGACCCGGGAATGGTCGTCGTCGACCACCTCAACGAGGTGACCGTGGGCTCGGTGGCCGGCAGCGGCTGCTGGATGGGCTTCTCCATCTACCCCGGCACCAAGATGTCCCCCGACCGGATGGCCGCGGTGCTGCGCGAGTACGGCCCGGAGCGGATCCTGGTCAACTCCGCCGCGGACTGGGGCCGCAGCGACCCGCTGCTCACCCTGCGCACCGGGCAGGCCATGCTGGCGGCCGGCTTCACCGACGACGAGGTCGACCGGGTGCTGTGGCGCAACCCCGTCGACTTCTACGGCCAGTCGGGGCGGCTGGACCTGTCACCCGCGCAGGAGCAGGAAGCGGCGTTCGCCGGCAACTCCCTGGCACGCGGGGGCAGCTGATGCGACTGCGGCACCGCGACGGCCAGACCGTCCACCTCGGCTACTGCACCAACGTCCACGCGGGCGAGGAACTCCCCGAGATCATCGGCCAGTTGGACACCTACGCCGTCACCGCCCGCCGGCTGCTCGGCGCCGACCGGCTCGGCGTCGGGCTGTGGCTGGCCGCACCGGTCGCCGCCCAGCTGGCCGCAGACCCCGACGCGGTGGCCCGGCTGCGCCGCGACCTCGACGTACGCGGCCTCGAAGTCGTCACCTGCAACGGCTTCCCCTACCGCTCCTTCCACGCCCCGGTCGTCAAGCACGCCGTCTACCAGCCCGACTGGCTGACCGACGCGCGCATGGACTACACGATCGACCTGGCCCGGGTACTCGCGGGACTGCTCCCCGACGACGCCGCCCGCGGCTCGGTGTCGACCCTGCCACTGGCCTGGCGCACGCCCTGGACCGCGGAGCACCGGGCGGCCGCCGAGCGGCGGATGGCGGAACTCGCCCACCGGCTGGCCGCGGTGCACGCGCAGACCGGCCGGCTGGTCCGGGTCGGCTTCGAGGCGGAACCCGGCTGCGTCATGGAGACGACCGAGCAGGTCGCCGCGCAGCTCTCGGGAGTCGACACCCGCTACCTCGGGGTGTGCCTCGACCTGGCCCACCTGGCCTGCGCCTGGGAGGAACCGGCCGCCGCCCTGGGCCGGCTGGCCGCCGCGGGGCTCCCGGTGGTGAAGGTCCAGGTGTCCGCCGCGCTCGGCGCGGAGCACCCCGAGAGGGCCGACACCGCCGCCGCGCTGCGCGGATACGCCGAGCCGCGCTTCCTGCACCAGACCCGCTCAGCCGCGGGCCCGGCCGCCGACGACCTGGCCGAGGCGCTGGACGCGGGCCTGCCGGGGCCGTGGCGGGTGCACTACCACGTGCCGCTGCACGCGGCCCCGCAGCCGCCGCTGCACGCGACCGTCGACGTACTGCGCGCCGCGCTCGGCGTACTGGTCGGCGGCGAGACCGCCCTGTGCGACCACCTCGAGGTCGAGACGTACACCTGGAACGTGCTGCCGCCCGGCCGGCGCCCCTCGGGCCCCGCGCAGCTGGCCGAGGGCATCGCCGCGGAGCTGGGCTTCACCCGGGACGAACTGCTCGCCCTGGGGCTGCGCGACCAACCCGTGAGGGAGATGACGCATTGAACCGCCCACCGACCCCCCTCGTCGTCCTCGACATCGTCGGGCTCACCCCCCGGCTGCTCCGGCACATGCCGCGACTGGCCGCCGTCGCCGAGCGCGGCTGGCAGGCCGGGCTCACCCCGGTGCTGCCCGCCGTCACGTGCTCCGTGCAGGCCACGCTGCTCACCGGGGCGCCGCCGCGCGAGCACGGCATCGTCGGCAACGGCTGGTACTTCCGCGACCTCGGCGAGGTCCTGCTGTGGCGCCAGCACAACGGGCTCATGGGCGGCGACAAGCTCTGGGACGCGGCCCGCCGCGAACACCCCGGCTACACGGTCGCCAACGTCTGCTGGTGGTACGCCATGGGCGCCGACACCGACTGGACGGTCACCCCGCGCCCCGTCTACCACGCCGACGGCCGCAAGGACCCCGACTGCTACACCGACCCGCCCGAGCTGCATGACGAACTGACCGCGGCGCTCGGCACCTTCCCGCTGTTCAGCTACTGGGGCCCCGGCGCCGGGCTGCCGTCGTCCGCGTGGATCTGCGGCGCGGCCCAGCAGATCATGGCGCGCCACGACCCGGACCTGACCCTGGTCTACGTCCCGCACCTCGACTACGACCTCCAGCGGTTCGGCCCCGACGCGCCGCAGGCCGCGGCCGCCGCCGCCGAACTGGACGCGGTGCTCGGCCCGTTGCTCGACCTGGCCCTCGACCGCGGCGCGACCGTGGTGGCGCTGTCCGAGTACGGCATCACCCGCGCGAACCGCCCGGTCGACATCAACAGGGCGCTGCGCGGCGAGAACCTGCTGCGCGTCCACACGCAGGCCGGCATGGAGTACCTGGACCCGTGGACGTCGCGCGCGTTCGCCGTCGCCGACCACCAGATCGCGCACGTCTACGTCGCCGACCCGGCCGACCTGCCGGCCGTACGCAAGATCTGCGCGGAACTGCCGGGCGTCGCCGAGGTGCTGGGCGAGGCGGAGAAGGCCGAGTACGGCCTGGACCATGCGCGGGCCGGCGACCTGGTCCTCGTCGCGGAGCCCGACGCCTGGTTCACCTACTACTACTGGCTCGACGACGCCAGGGCGCCGGACTTCGCCCGGCTGGTGGAGATCCACCGCAAGCCCGGCTACGACCCCGCCGAGCTGTTCTTCGACCCCGCGGATCCCGCCGGCGCCAAGCGCAGGGCCGGCATCGCGCTGGCGCGCAAGAAGATCGGCATGCGCTACCTGATGAGCGCCATCGGCCTGGACGCCGGCGCGGCGGCGGTGCGGGGCACCCACGGCCGGCTGCCCGACAGCCCGCAGGACGGCCCGGTCCTGCTGTGCTCCGACCCGCACGGGGCCCGCGAGCAGTACGAGGCGACCGAGGTCAAGAAGCTGCTGCTGGAGCTGGCCGCCCGGTAGCGCGGCGGACCGGGGCCGGGGAGCCAGGTCTCCGGCCCGCCGGTCCCGCCCGGGCGCGGCCCGCAGGTCAGCCGAAGGCCTTCGGGCCCTCGGACCAACGGGCCCGAAGACCCCGTCGCCGGCGCCCCGCACCGCGAGCAGCGGCGCCCGGGAGCCCCTGAAGCGCCGCCGGACCTGCGGACGGAGGTCCACGCCGGTCTGCGGCAACCGGATGAAGGCCGGGCGGCACCACCGGCGCGCCCGGGACACCGCGGCGGCCGGCGGACACCGACGCGCCGCCGTCCCCGGACGGCCACCCCCGACCCGTGGCCGTGCCCGCGCCGGCGCGGCAGGCGGCACGACACGGGAGCCGGGTCACGCCCACTTCGCGCCCGCGCGCGATATGAATGGTCCGGCCACCCCGCAGGAGGTCCGCAATGGCGACGCTGGTGTCCGTCAACGTAGGCATGCCCAAGGACGTCCCCTGGAAGGGGCGGACCGTCCACACCGGTGCCTGGAAATCCCCGGCTCCCGGCTCCCGGATGGTGCGGCGGCTGAACATCGAGGGCGACGGCCAGGGCGACCTCGCCGGCCACGGCGGCGAGATGCGCGCCGTCCTCGTCTACCAGCTCCAGTCCTACCACCACTGGCGCGAGGAGCTCGGCCGCGACGACCTGACCTACGGGATCTTCGGCGAGAACTTCACCGTCGACGGGCTGCCCGACGACGACGTGTGCATCGGCGACCGCTACCGCATCGGCGAAGCCGAGTTCGAGGTCACCCAGCCCCGCGTCACCTGCTACCGCGTCGGCATGCGGCTGGGCGAACCCACCATGGCCGCCCTGCTCGTGGCCCACCACCGCCCCGGCTTCTACCTGCGCGTCATCACCGAGGGGCGGGTCGAGGCCGGGAACGAGATCACCCGCACCCGCAAGGGCCCGGAGGAACTCAGCGTCGCCGACACCGACGCGCTGCTCTACCTCCCCGACCGCGACCCCGCGAAGCTGCGCAGCGCGCTGAAGATCCCCGCGCTCAGCCCCGGATGGCAGCAGTCCTTCCGCGAACTCGTCGCCGCCGGGAAGCCCGAGCAGGAACCGGGCTGGCCCGACGAGCACGCCGGCTCGCAGCAGCCCAGGGAGGAGCCGGGCTGGCCGGGCTTCAAGACCATGCGCGTGGCCCGCATCGTCCACGAGACCGACTCCGTCTCGTCGGTCTACCTCGACAGCACCGACGACACGCCCCTCCCCGAGGCCCGCCCCGGCCAGTACCTCTCCCTCCGCCTGGCCGTCGGCGACGACGCCCCCACCGTGCGCAGCTACTCCCTGTCCTCGGCCCCCGCCGCGGACAGCTACCGCATCAGCGTCAAACGCGAGCCGCACGGCAAGGTCAGCGGCTACATCCACGCCACCCTCCGCCCCGGCGACCTCGTGGACGTCGCCAGCCCGCGCGGGACGTTCGTCCTCGAAGAGGGCACCCGGCCGGTCGTCCTGCTGTCCGCGGGGATCGGCGCCACGCCCGTACTCGCCATGCTCCACCGGCTCGCCGCCGCGAAGGACCCGCGGCCCGTGTGGTGGGTCCACACCGCCCACGACCCGTCGCACCACGTCTTCGCCGACGAGACCCACACCCTGCTGGCGCGACTGCCCGACGCCCGCGCGTACATCTACTACACCGGCGAGAGCGCCGCCGACCGCGACGAGCCCCGCACCGGCGGGGTCGCCCACATCCTCAGCGGCCGACCGACCGCCAGGTCACTCGCGGACATGGGCATCCCCACCGACGCCGACGCCTACCTGTGCGGGCCGACCGCCTTCATGGACGCCCTCAGCGGCTACCTGCGCGAGCACGAACTGCCCACAGAGCGGATCCACGTCGAGCAGTTCAGCGCCCTCCCCGCCGTCAACCCCGGAGTGAAACCCACCGCCACCGTCCGCCCGCACCAGCCCCCGGGCACCCCGGGCACCGGCCCCGCCGTCACCTTCGCCCGCAGCGGCGTCACCACCCCCTGGCCATCCGACCGCGACTCGATCCTCGAACTCGCCGAGGCCTGCGACGTCCCCACCCGCTGGTCCTGCCGCACCGGCGTCTGCCACACCTGCGTCACCCACCTGGTCTCGGGCGACGTCACCTACACCACCCCGCCCCTCGAACTCCCCGAAGAGGGCACCGTCCTGGTCTGCTGCAGCGAACCCTCCGGCGAGGTCGTCCTCGACCTCTGAGGCCGCCGCCCCCGCGAAAATCCCGGAGCCCCGGGAACGCGGCCGACATTTCCGCCGCACGAGCGGGGGGTGACCACTCCCGAGGGCTCGCCCTCACACCCCGGCGTCCCGCGCGGGCACTACCGGCGCGTGGCCAGGACCCGCTGGTGGAGGGCGGTGACGGCCTTGCGGGCGGAGGCGAAGGCGCCGTGCTGCCAGGCGTCCATGTAGCTGAGCCAGTCGCCCGCGAAGTAGACGCGCCCGGTCGGCTCGGTGAGCGGCTTGTAGCGGGCCGCGTCCGGGCTTTCCAGCGAGGTGTGCCAAGCGGCCTCCTGGTAGGGGAACTGCCGCCAGTGGACCGAGAAGGAGGAGGCCAGTTCGGTGCGGTATTTGTCGCCGTAGATCCGCAGACCCGCGGCGACGGCCCGCTGCTCCCGCTCCACCGGGCTCAGCTCCGCGTACGCGTCGGCGCCCGTGTCCAGGGTGTAGTAGCCCATGAGGACGCCGCGTTCGCCGTGGTAGCCGTGCGAGGGGTGCCAGATCTGGTTGACGTCGAGGTCGGTCTCCGTGATGCCGCCGTAGATCCGGTGGTCGCTCTCCCACCAGCGTGAGGCGTACTCCAGGCCGATCTTGCCCGCGGAGAAGGGGTTGAAGCCGCCGAGGGCGGACCGCACCGCGGACCCGAGGTTGTGCCGCACCCCGGCGAGGAGGTTCGGCGGCATGGCGGCCACGCAGTAGTCCGCGTCGAGAACATGGGTGCGGCCGCCCCGGGTGTAGGTGACGGTGACCCCGTCGGCCTTGTCGGTGACCTCGGTGACCGCGCACCCGGTGCGGATCCTGTCGCCGCCGACGGCACGGGCGAGCGCCCTGGGGATGGCGTCCATCCCGCCCACCGGCTGGAACATCGGCATCGCCTGGTCGAATTCGGACTCGAAGGAGAAGTAGCGGCCGACACCGGTGGCGAATATCTGCGACGCGGTGGGCAGGTCCCCGTACGGCACACCGGGCGTGCCCGCCGCGCCGGGGTAGACGGAGAAGCCGCGGCGGGAGCCGCCGGTGTACGCGAAGCCCTCGCCCAGAGCGCCGTAGTCCGCGAGGAATTCGACCAGCCGACCCCGATCGTCGGCCGTCAACTCCTGGTCCAGGGCGCCGCTGTCGGTGGCCTTTGCCAGTAACTCGCTGACGTAGCCCAGCATGTCCGCCTTCGCCGTGCGGTAGCGCATCGGCCGGTCCATGCCCTCGGACTCGTTGTAGATGTACGCGTCGGCGTTCATATTGGTGAACACCTCGACGGGCACGCCGAGTTCGCGGCAGTAGTCCATGGTGAGCATCCACTGGGCCATCCGGGCCGGGCCTGCGTTCATGTACTGGCCCGGTGCGAAGCGGGCCGTCTGCCGGTGGCCGAGCAGGTCGGTGAGGGTGTCGCCGCCGCGGATGGTGAGATTGCGGCCGCCGGTCCGGTCGCGGGCCTCGACGACCGTGCACCGGTAGCCGGCCTTGCCGAGTTCGTACGCGGTGGCCAGTCCCGCGACACCGCCGCCGAGCACGACGACCTCGGCCGCCGCCGTCCCGGTGAGCGTGAAGTCCCCCGCTCGCGGCGCCCGATACCGCCGTTCGCCGGCGGCGGCCTCGGCGGTGGGCGCCAGGCCGAGCGCCCCCATGGTCGCGAACATGGCGCCGGCGCCTGCGGTGACCCCGACGGAGCGCAGGAATTCACGGCGGTTGGGCTGCGTCATCTCTGATCCCCTCTCACTTCCGTGCCGGGGGACGATACAGCGCCACGCCGCTCCCGTACCCCGCCCTGCGCCCTCCCGCGCGGGCCGTCGGCCCTCCCGCTCTCCTTCGCGCCTGCGCGGGCGAACTCACGGGGCTTTCCGCGCTCGTTGACAGCCGTCATTCCGAGCGCGCGATGGTTTGAGGCCCATGAAGCCGGTCACGCAAACCACAAGCCCATCCGTGGGATTTCCCCCTGGAATGCCGCGACCACCACGACCTGAAGTCGGGGCGGCCGCCGGTCGGTTCGGCACCCGGTCGAGCGGCCGCTCGACGCCGGGCAATGCGGCTGGTTCTGCTCCGCGCGGCGGCCCGGTCCAGCGGCCGGCTCAGCGCCCCGCGTCCCCGTACGCGGCGGCCATCGCGGACAGCTCCTCCTGCGACCAGGTGAGCCGGCCGTCGCGGAGGTCGCCGATCGTGGAGCGGATCCAGGTGAGCTGGGCGGTGGCCACGGTGTGCGCGTACTCGGCTTCGAGCACCAGCACCCGCGGCAGGCCCGCACCGGCGGCCAGGCCGGCGTCCAGCCCCTCCTGGGCCGCGGCGAGCCGCTGCTCCCGCCGCTCCAGGACCCGCAGGGCCTCGTCAGGGGTCAGCATCATCAGGTGCGACAGGGCGGCGGGGAAGTCGGGGAACTCCTGCCGGGGTACGGCGAGCATCTCCTCCAGCCATGTGCGGGTCGCGGCGCGCCCGGCGTCGGTGATCTCGTAGACCGTCCGCTCCGGGTACTGCTGGTCGCGCTCGGTCTCCTTGACGGCGACCAGTCCTCCCGCGTGCAGCCGGTCGATCGTGCGGTAGAGGCTCGCGCGCTGGCCGACGTTGACGACCTGGTCCTTTCCCCACTGCTTGATCAGCCGCTGGATGCCGTAGGGGTGCAGGGGCTGCGTGTGCAGCATGCCCAGCACGGTGAGTCCCAGGGGTGAACTGCGGGCCTGTGCGCTCATGCCGACGATGATAGCCCGATCGTCACTAGTTGACGTGCGACTAGTTGCAGTGCGACTATCGCGCCGTGAGAGTTTCGCCCCGCGTCGAAAGGGAGACGGCCGTGATTCGTACAGCTCTTGTCATAGGCGGCGGCATCGCAGGACCGGTGGCCGCGATGGCCCTGCGGCAGGCCGGTATCGAGGTCACGGTGCACGAGGCGTACGAGGGGACGGCAGGCGCGGTCGGTGCCGGTATGAGCCTGGCGCCCAACGGCATGGACGCGCTGGACGTGATCGGCCTCGGCGACCTGGTCCGGCCGATCGGTGTCCCGATGACCGGCATCGAGATGCAGGACTGGGCCGGCCGGCGGCTCGGCGAGTTCGGCAACCCGCCCGGCGTCCCGCCGATGCAGCTCCTCTGGCGCGCCGACCTGTACCGGGTGCTCTACGCCGAGGCCGACCGCCGCGGCATCAGGATCGAGCACGGCAGGCGGCTGGTCTCCGCGGAGGAGGGCCCGGACGGTGTGACCGCGCACTTCGCCGACGGCAGTACCGCGACCGCCGATGTGCTGATCGGGGCGGACGGCATCCGCTCCACGGTCCGTACCCTCGTCGACCCGGACGCACCCGGCCCCGCCCACGCCGGGCTGATCAGCTTCGGGGCCAAGGTGCGCGACTCGGGGCTGCCCGGCACCGGCGGCCGGATGCCGATGAGCTTCGGCAAGCAGGCATTCCTCGGCTACCAGGTCCACGACGACTCCTCGGCCCTGTGGTTCGTCAACCTGCCGCACCGCGAGCCGCTGTCGGCCGCCGAGGCCAGGAAGACCCCGGCCGCCGACTGGCTGGCCCTGCTGCGGCCGAAGTTCGCCGGCGACCGCACTCCTGCCCAGCAGCTCATCGACCGGACCGATCCGGCGGACCTGATGATCGTCGGCTCGGTGGAGAACATGCCCAAGGTGCCGCACTGGAGCCGCGGCCGGATGGTGCTGATCGGCGACGCGGCCCACGCGCCCTCGTCGAGCTCGGGCCAGGGCGCCGCGCTGGCGATCGAGAGCGCCATCGAACTGGCCCGCTGCCTGCGGGACTTGCCCTACCCCGAGGCCTTCGCCGCGTACGAGGGACTGCGCCGCCCGCGGGTCGAGAAGATCATCGCCGCCACCACCCGCAAGAACAGCGCGAAGGCCGCAGGGCCGGTCGGGCGGGTCGTCAACGCCTGGATGCTGCGGATCTTCGCCCGGCTGGTCAAGCCGGAGAGGATGGCGTGGATGTTCGCCCACCGCATCGACTGGGATGCCACGGTGAAGGGCTGACGACGCCGGCGGCCTGGCGGCTTCGGCGGTGCTGGTCGTCCGTGGCGCGGGTCGTCTTCGGTGCGGGTTGCGGAGGGGGTGATCGGCGCCGATATCTCCCGCGCAACGAAAGGTTGCGCCAGTGGCCGCGTGCCGGATAGCGTGATGTGCAACCGCCGGTTGCGTCGAGCTGCGGTGTGTCGCGTCGAGCCAGGAGGGTCACATGGAGTACGGAAGCATCGAGCGGGAGCTGCGCATCGACGCCGCCCCCGAGGTGGTCTACGAGGTGATCACCTCTCCCGAGCACCTGCGCGAGTGGTGGCCCGACGACGCCGACCTCGACCCGGTCCCCGGCGCCACCGGCACGATCACGTTCGGCGACCCCGCGGCACCCGGCGCGGCGATCGTGCCGCTCACCGTCCTGGAGGCGGACCCGCCCCGCCGGTTCGCCTTCCGCTGGGGGTACGACGAGGGGCAGGCCACCGAGACGAACTCGTTCCTCGTGACCATCGACCTCGTCCCGTCCGGCGACGGCACCCTGCTGCGCTTCAAGGAGACCGGCTTCCGCGAGCGCGGGTGGGAGGCCGCCGTAATGGAGGAGGCCTACCTCGACCACGCCCGCGGCTGGGACCTCTTCCTGCCGCGCCTGGCCACACACGCCCAGCGGCTGGTCACGCGGCCGTGAGCACCGCGATCGACGACGACCTCTGGTCCGCGGTCGGCGACCCGACCAGGCGGCGGATACTCGACCTGCTCCTGGCCGACGGAGGCGGCACGGCGACCACGCTCAGCGAGCGGCTGCCCGTGACCCGGCAGGCGGTCGCCAAGCACCTCGGCGTGCTGGAGCGCATCGGCCTGGTGCACGTGACGCCGGAGGGCCGCGCGCGCCGCTACGACGTGGACGAGGCCCAGTTCGCCCGTGCCGTCGCCCAACTGGCCGCTGTGAGCGCGACCTGGGACGCCCGGCTGCAGCGGATCAAGCGGATCGCCGAGCGGATCCAGCGGGGCATGCCGACCTGATCACGCCCCGCCGCCACACCCGTGGCGGTGCGGCAGGGCCGTGCCCCGAAGCGGAGCCGCCCACCCGGCGATCGGGGAAGAGGAAACGAGATGGGGGACAGATGAGCACAGCAGAAACGGCACGCACCGAGCGCGGCTACTCGACGTCGTACACGGTCGAGCAGTCACCCGAGGAGGTCTTCGCCGCCGTCCTGAACGTCGGCGCCTGGTGGACAGGCCAAGTCGAAGGTCGGGCCGACGAGTTGGGCGCCGAGTTCACCTACCGGCACCCACCGCAGCACTACAGCCTCCAGCGCGTGGTCGCACTCGAGCCGGCCCATCGGGTGGTCTGGCGGGTCACCGACAGCCACCTGTCCTTCATCCCGGAGCCGGACGAGTGGACCGGCACCGAGATCGTGTTCGACATCGCCCCCAGCGCCGCCGGTACCGAACTGCGCTTCACCCACGTGGGCCTGCTGCCGGACGTCGAGTGCTTCGGCGCGTGCTCCACGGCCTGGCTGCACTACGTCAACGGCAGCCTGCGCGCCCTGATCACCACGGGAGCCGGCCTGCCCGACCCCTGGTGACCCGGCGCCTCCGCCGGCGTGGACCCGGCCGCGCCCGGCGGGACTCGAACCCGCTGCACGCGCGGAGCAGGTCGGCGATCCTGGACCAGGACGTGGCTTGGAACGGGCAAGGAGGGCACCGTGAACGACACGGCAGAGATCGTCGAGGCCGTCACCGGCTGGTTCGCCGCGAACGGGGTGGCCGGACTGCGGCTCCCGCGTGGCTGGTTCGGGCGTCCGTACGACAACGCCCACCGGCTGACGTGGTCCGCGGCCCGCTCCGGCAAGGTGATCCTCGAACTGGACGATCAGCTCCTCCTCGTCCTGACCTCACCGGGTCGGCCGCAGCACGACGCCGGCAACCTCACCCTCCCCTTCGCGCAACTCACCTTCGACTGGGAGGGCTACGGTGATCGCACTCCGCATGCGGAGCACCACGAGGCGGGCGCACTGAGTTTCATGAAGCTCCCCTCCGACCGGCACTAGAGGTGACCTCGGCGCTCCCGGCGGACGCGTACGGACGCCGGGCGGTTGCACCAGCAGTCGGCAGCGTTGCCGCAGGTGAAGCTGCCGATTACCGCACAGGTATGTCCGGCCGGGTGGTGCAAGGATTGCCCCCGGCAGCAAGATCCCTGGGTCGGTCCACCGGGGAGCGGGACCGGACGGGTGCGGGGGAATCAGACGTCCGTCACGGGTGCGAGATCGGGGGGATTCGCTGTGAGTGCTCGTCGCGAACTGACCGTCCGGGGGAGGGAGCGGTACCGCCACGCGCGATGGTCGAAGATCGGGTTGCTGGCAGCAGTGCTCCTCGTCGAAGCAGCCGTCTCCGGCGCGCGACTCGGCGCCACGGCGGCGGGCTGGCTTCTCGGCGGGACGTTCGCGTTCGCCGGGCTGAACTTCATCAGGATGCGCCGGTGCCGGACGACGGTCGGTGCGGCCGGAGTCACCATCTCCTCCGGCTTCGGGCGGGGTCGCACCCACCCCTGGCACGAGATCCGATGGGTCGGCGTCCACCAGGGGAGCGGCCGGTTCGGCGAGTACTTCACGCTTCGGGTCACCTTCGACAGCGGGCGGACCCGCTCGCTGCCCGCGCTCCAGCGCAGCTCGCTGTACCCCGACCCTGATTTCGACGCGAACTCCGAGGAGATCATCGCCTGGTGGAAGGCGAGCACGGACCCGTCCACCAGGTTCCGGCCCACGGGAAACTGGTTGTACCGGAAGTCGCCGGAGCAGCTCGGGAGGCTCCTGGGCGTGGTCATCGCGGTCGTCATCGTGGTCGTGGTCTTCCTCATCCAGACGTAGCCGTGCGATGACGGCTCCGCACGGGACGGAGCCGTGTCGCGGCAGGAGCCCGCGGCGCAGAGGACCAGGCGACTCGGCCGGGCAGGCACCCTCCGGCAGCTCCGAGAATTTCCATGCCGACTTCGAAGCGGGCAAAATGCCCGATTCCCGGTCGAGTGGATTCCGCGATCGGTAGAGTCGTTTTCGGCTCGCCGGGTCGGCGGCCAGGGGGAGGGGATCATGACCGCATTGCCGTATCCGGTCACCGAGGCGGAGATGAACCGGTTCCGGGAAACCCTGCGGGATTCACCGCTGCGCTTCGTCGAGTGCGACCACGGTCACCCGAACGACGCCTACGCGCATCCCTGGAGAATGGGCGATCTCCACGTGATGTACGGCGTGCCGCTGGTGCGCTTTGCGTGCGACGCGCTCAGCTGCCTTCGCTGCGGGGACGACGACGTCCCGGACCGGTGCCGGAGTTTCGCGTACATCGGTGTCCCCCGCGATTCCGGCAACGTCGTGGCACGCGGCTACCCGCGGCCCGCATCCGACGAATGGCGGGCCGGCGCCAAGGTGCTGCCGCGACTGGACGGGGTGTACAGCCGTCCCGCTTCGCGTGGCGAGTTCATCCTCTTCCTGCCCAACGACGACGTGGACAGGTGCCTGTCCTTCACTGACTCCGGCGAGGTTTTTGAATTCAGTGTGAATTACCGCCATGGCTTCGGCTCCGCGAGGAAATTCCACCAGGCCCTGCACACCAGGCTGCGCGACTTCGACAACTCACGAGCCGACAACGTGCGCGGCCTGTATACCGTCTCCGGTAATCAGCTGGTGTGCCACATGCTCACGCCCACCGACACGTCCTATCAGTATCATGCCAAGCTGAAGGGCTCGGTAAGCGAACTGAAAATGGTGCGGACAGACGGGGACGGAAGGCGACTTGGCAAGGTCGAATTCACGTACCGCAAGCCCCGGTAGGACTCCGCGACGCCATGGGACCGCCTCCGCCCGCGCCCGCCTCCGCCCGTACCTGGCTGCGCGCGCAGCCCGTGGAAGCACGAAGCCCCGCGTTCGGCGTTCTCCCGGCCGTTCAGCAGAAGCGATCCTCTCCGAATGGCGTGAGTTCCCATCCGCCCAAGAAGTCATCGTGGACGCGGACCCCGAGGAGGACCGCGCCGACTCGCGACCCGTCGCCCGTCCCTGCGGCCGCTCCAGTCCGAGCGGAGCCGAAATGAAATGCGGCAACCGGAGCCGTGCGGTCGCCGGTGACATAGCTGACCGTCTTGGGACGGTCCGGGTCCGTGGATCCGAACGTGACGGACGGGGGGCCGAACTCGGCGACAAGTTCATGCAGGGAACGGTCGTTCTGCGACCAGGTGAGAGCCCGTTCCACGACGTCAGCGTGCTCAGCCGACGTGAGCGTGCGGTCGAGGCGGAGCCAACCCCGGCGGTGGGCGTCCTCGCCGTACTGGGAGGCGACGACATGGATGTCCGGAGCGGGGAAGCCCTCCCTCAGCATCATCGAGGGAGCCAGACGCCCGTTCGTGTCGGGAATCCACACCTGATGCGTGCCCTGCGCTTCACTTGCCGCGAGCCGATCGAGGAGACGTACCACCGCCGGGAGGCCGCCGAACACCTCGGGCAGACGCACCGCCTGGTTCAGGCGCTCCAACAGACGCCCAGGATCACAGTCGACTTCGCCCGGCGTGGCCGCCCTGGCCGCAGCAGCAGTCCCGCGACCGAACCCGGTGGGTGACGCAGCGTCAAGATCCATGGCATCAGCTTGGCAGCGGGAGCAGGACGTCAGCAACGAGCAGCTCCCATCGGTCCGCTAGCGGATGATCGAGCCCACTGTCCACCTGGGTGAGGGCTTCGAGGCTGCATACTCCCCCCGTGGAGATATCCGATGGTGGGCAGAGGTTGGATTCGCAGTGGACGGAGGTGAACAACAACCTCTGCGGTGCCTTGAACGACTGCCGGGACGCCTACGCCGCTGCCAATGCCTTCGTCCGCGCCGGCTGGTCGCGGCGCCCGTCATCCTGGTACGGCTGGGAGGTGGAGACCAGCTGGGGACAGATCGAGCTGGACCCGATCGAGGGGCGAGAGGTTCTCCTGAACGGCGTCATCGACCCGGATCGCTTCGACGATCTCGCAGGCCTGCTCAGCCGCTTCGGCCTTCGGTTCGCCCTGGAGCTGTACGACGACGCCGGTGAATTGGCGCGGGAGATTCGACACTGAGCCGGCCCCTCTGCGTACGCCCGGCATCCGGATGCGTACCGGGCCCTGGTCGTCTGTGCCTGCTGACCGTGGACGACTGATCAGGGCCCGACGGCCAGGAAGCCAAGACGAACGGCCGCATCCTGCAAGGCCAGTGGACTGGCGAACGACGTGAGCCCGGAGGAATCCGGGGCTCACGTCATGCCGTCAGAAATCGGTACGCCGACGGACGTGCGGTGAGCATCATGGTCCTCGGCTGTTACCCATGCGGAAAGGACTGGTGTGAGTGAGCGGGGAGTCGGCCCTGACCGAGTTGTGGCAGCAGCGGTGGCCGGACTGTCCTCCGGTGGGGTACAAGCTCCGAGGCCCGTACGGGGGCGTGTGGGTGCGCTTTCACAGCCTGCCGGAGTCGAAGAGGTATGCAGAGGATGAGGCCGAGTACAGCGTCGTCCTGGAGCGTCACAACACTGTGCTCGACGAATTGTTCGCCGGTACGGATGTCTACGTGATCACTCCTGCGTGGACCACGGAAGCCGAGGCACCACCTCCCCAACCGGGGGCCGACTACTGGCGGAGCCTGCTGGCGGAGGACGACCCGGACCCGGAATTCCGCACCTACGCCCACCTCTTCGTCGTACGCCGACCCTGGCAGCGCGGCTGCCTTGATGAGCTGCTGCGCGACGTCGCCGACGACAAGGTGGGGGGAATCATGATCACGGACATCGGTATGCGGCGCATCTACCACCCCTACGACGGAGGCGCCGACGCCTTCCTTTCCACCCCTCAAGAGCGCGACCAGCTCCGGTCCCGGCATACCGGATGGCTCTCCAGCCATCCCTTGGGCCTCTGAACCGCCCGACCCGCCCCCGCTGCTGCTGATCCGCATGACCGCGCGGCGAGTGCGGCCCTCGCCCGCACGATCGTCGGATATGCAGAAAACCCCGCCGCCAGCATTGCTGCTGATTGCGGGGTTCGCCAGGCACTCACGTGGTGAAACGGAAGTGCCCCCGGCAGGATTCGAACCTGCGCACACGGCTCCGGAGGCCAAGGCGACTGTTGCGGCGTGTGGGTCACTGACCTGGGCGGGAGACGACCCCCAGGCTCGCGGCGGGGAAGATCATTACGTTCCTACGACGAAGGATCAGTCCTGGTGCAGCACCGGCACTCGTAAGGGATTCGAGTGACCCAGGTGGTCAGCGGGGTCTCTGCATCTTGTCGATCAGCTGACAGAGTGGGACTCACAGTGTGAAAGTGTCCCATGCGAGCATTTTTCAAGGGCCTGGGTGTCCTGGTAGTTCTGATCGTAGTGCTAGTCTTCTGAGTCGGGAATTCGCTTCAGATATCCGGCGAGGCGTTCGAGGATGTCCTCTGCGGTCTTGGTCCAGATGTAGGGCTTGGGGTTGG
>NZ_JBICTO010000030.1:0-60198 GCF_043197715.1 Streptomyces sp. NPDC049040 | reverse complement strand
ATGGGGCAGCGGGCAGGGTCGGGGCCTGGACCGGCCGCCAGGCGGGGTCGGGGGCTGAAGCGCGCCGGGGCTGGACCGGCCGCCGGGCGGGGTCGAGGGCTGGACCGGCCACCGAGCGGGGTCGGGGCCGGAACCGGCCGCCGGACCGGGCCTGCACCGGGGCCGGGATGGGGCAGCGGGCAGGGTCGGGGCCTGGACCGGCCGCCAGGCGGGGTCGGGGGCTGAAGCGCGCCGGGGCTGGACCGGCCGCCGGGCGGGGTCGGGGCCTGGACCGGCCGCCGGGGGGCGGGGTCGGGGACCGCGTCCACCGCGGCCCGGCGATAGGTCCCGGCCCCGGGCATGGCGGTGCCCCGATGGACGGATCCATCGGGGCACGGTCATGAGTGGCTCTCCGGCCTGATCGGCCGGCCGGATCAGGCCTCGGCGCGGACCAGCAGCACCGAGACGGGCGAGGCCTTCGCGACGCCGCGGCTGACGCTGGTGTGCAGCAGGGCGGAGATACCGCTGTAGTGGCCGGGGCCCACGGCGATGAGGTCGCTGCCGAGGGCCTGCGCCCGCTCGACCAGGATGCCGGCCAGGTCCTCGCGCAGCCCCTCGTCCACCTCGCCGTCCGCGCTGACCCCGTCGGCCCGCAGCCGGGCGAGTGCCTCGTCGACGACCCGGCGGCCCTCGGCGGCCTCCTCGGAGGTGTAGACGCCGCCAGAGATCCCGTCGGTGATGACCTGGGAGGGCCTGACGTGGATGACGTGGACCGCCGCGCCGGTGAGCCCGGCGAGTGAGGCCACGGTGTCCAGCACCCCTGCGCCGTGAGCGCTGCCGTCGACGGCGGCCAGGATGTTCTTGTACATGGGTTCGACTTCCTTGTCAGAAGGGGCCCCAGGGGTCCGCGGCCCGCCGTCATGGGACAGCAGCCGGGCGTCTTGATCAATTCCCTGGCCGGGGGTGATGAGCACCACCCTCGGGGTCGGCCCGTTCCCGACCCGGGCTTCGCGACAGGAAGTCACGCGCGGCCACACGGCGTCACAGCATGAGTTCGATCGCCATCCCGAGCGCCCCGGCGGCGAAGATGCCGACGATGAGCATGATGGCGATGATCGGGGCCGCGCCCCAGCCGCGGCCGAGGGGGCCGCGCTCCGGGCCGTCGAGCGAGGAGACCCCGGAATCGGCGGGCGAGGTGTGGCTGGCCGCCGGTACCACGTCCTCGGGGACGCTCAGCCCCTCGTCCGGCAGGTGCGGGTTCGGTGACCGTACTGGGTGGGTGACCGCCATGGCGGGCCTCCGGATGTCGGCCGGGAAAATCCGTGCCCACCTCGGCTACCCGATCCGCCCGCGGCGATGCGCGGCCCGGCGGCAGCACCCGGCGGCGGACGCAAAGGGGATCTTCCCCGCAAGCAGGCCGCATTCTTGAGAAGTTTCTGGCTGGGAGTCAGCAAGCTCCATATTCTCCGGTAGTCATCGGCAGCCGGAAACGCTGCCGCCCCTTGCGCGATGCGGAGTATGCATGGCCTTGCACGAGCACGAGGTGGATCGCCGAACGCTGTTCAGGGTCGGACTGGGAACCGCGGTCGCCGCGGTCGTCGGCACCGAACTCGCCCTCCCCGGCTCCGCCCAGGCGGCGCCCTCCCCCGAGTTCCCCTGGATCATCGACTGCGACAGCTGGGGCGCCCGGCCGCCGTCCAGCACGATTCAGATCACCGGCAACACGACGAACAAGATCATCCTGCACCACATGGCATTCCCCAACGTCACCGACTACTCCCGTGAGCACGCCGTGCAGCTGGCCAAGGACTGCCAGGACCTGCACATGGACGGAAACGGCTGGGCGGACACCGGCCAGCACTTCACCGTCAGCCGGGGCGGCTACGTGATGGAGGGCAGGCACCGCAGCCTGGAGACGCTGGTCGCCGGCGAGCACCAGGTCGTGTCGGCCCACTGCCCCGGTGAGAACGGCAATGCCATCGGCATCGAGAACGAGGGCACCTACATCACCGAGACGCCGCCCGAGGCGCTGCTCGACTCGCTCGTGCAGCTGTGTGTCGCGGTGTGCCGCCAGTTCGACCTCAACGCCTGGGACATCTTCGGCCACTGGGACTTCCGGATCACCGACTGCCCCGGCATCGCCTTCTACGCGCAGTTCCCGATGATCCGCACGCGGGTGCTGCACGCGATGGGCGTCAAGCCCTCCGCCGCGCCGCAACGGCGGTGGCCGGACATCTGGCGCTTCGTCGACAGCCCCGTCGTCCAGGTGGGACAGTACCTGCTCGACAACGCCGGGTACGCGCTGACCGCGAACGGCGTCTTCGGCCTCGACATGAACGCCGCGCTCGCCGACTTCCAGACCAGGAGCGGCATCCCGGTGACGCCCGACGCCACCTTCGACACCGCCACCTGGGAGGCGCTGGCCCCGCGCCTGGACAAGCACGCCAGCGGCCTGCCGGTCACCGCACTCCAGTTCATGCTGGCCCGCAAGGGCTACCAGGAGGTGACCGCGAGCGGGGAGTTCGACCACCCGACGATGAAGGCCGTCCAGTCCATGCAGCACCTGCACGGCCTCACCCCTGACGGCAAGGTCGATCTCAGCACCTGGTGCGCCGTGGTCGGCGGCTCGGTGCGGGAGGCGTTCTGCCGCTGAGCGGGTGGCCGCCGGGTGGCCCCGTCAGGTCCTGACGGGGCCACCCGGCGGCGCGGCTCAGTGCCCAGGCCGGCCGGCCGCGGTGGTGCGGGTGCGGCCGCCGTCGGCGGTGATGCCGAACTCCAGCGCCCCTGAGCCGCCTGGCGGGCGGCTGCCGTGCGTCCGCACGGTCACCGACGCGGATCCGCCGGGCGGGATGGAGGCGGCCACCGGCACCGGGAAGGCATTGGGGTCGGCCCCGTCCACCGCGGGGCGCTCGTCCGCCCCGTGCCGCCCGCCGGACCAGTCGACCGCGTCGAGGCGCACGTCATGGGCGGGGCCCGAGCCGTGGTTGGCGACCTCCACCCGCCAGCTGCTGGTGCCGCGCGACGTGCCAAGACCGGTCACCTTGCCGGTCAGCCGGGCCGGCCTGGCCGGCTGCGTGCCGTCCACCTCGAGGACGATGGTGTCCCACCCGAATCCGCCGGACGGCGGGTTCGGCTGCGGGGTGCCGGACGCGCCGCCGTCGCCGGTGGTGAAGGTGATGGTGTTGTCCCCCGCGGTCAGCAGCGAGGCGGGGAAGGTCAGCACCGCGAGCCGCGGGTAGCCGCTGCGGTCGGCCTGCCGGGCGATGGTGGAGTCGTTGTGGTTCGGCAGCGAGCCGACGACGCCTGCGGCTGTGCCGTTGACCGTGACCACGGGCGGCTTGCCCGACTGCATGGAGGAGGACACCGTCAGGTGGGCGGTGCCGTCCAGCGGCGCGTCCAGCGGGAAGTGCACGGTCCAGACCCCTGAGCCGACCTGGGCGTAGTACCAGCTCTCGGGCTCCCAGTCCTTGCCGATGGTGAAGGAGAGGTTCAGCGGGATCTGTCCCGGCTTGAAGTAGTCGCGCGGGCTGGGCCTGACCGGCGACTTGGTGGCGAGCGCGAACTCCCCGCCGGTGCGGTCGGCCCTGCCGATCTGCCACAGGAAGGTGGAGTGCCCGACCGGGGACCAGGTGATCGTGCCGAGGTTCTGCTTGCGCCCGCGCACCGAGACACCGGTCTGCTTGTACTGGTCGGTGATCGAGCCGTCGGCGGCGAAGACGTAGAGGGTGTACGTGCCGGCCTCGGTGGTACCCGGCTGCCAGGCGGGCGGCACGCCGGGGATGGTGAAGTTGCCGTTCTCGTCGGTCTTCACGAAGTACGTCGCCTCGTGGATGGTGTAGACGTCGTCGACGTCCTGCGTGCTGAGCAGCGCCCACAGGCCGGCGGCCGGGCGGCCGTCGGCGATGCGGATCCTGCCGGTGACGGTGGTCCGCTGCTCCGGGGCCGGGTACAGCGGGTCGCTGACCCACGCGGATCCGGCGCGGTTCTCCTCGATCTCCTGCCGGGCGACGCGGGCGGCCTCGTCGATCACGTCGTCCGGCCTGTCCGGGTCGCCGACCGTGACGTAGTTGAACCACGGCCCGTACAGCCGCCGGTAGCCCGCGGGCAGGTTGTAGCCGGGCAGGCCGTAGTGGTTGGGCGAGAAGTAGTTGAGGATCAGCGCGTCCTGGTGGATCGCCAGGTCCTGGCGCTGCGGCCCGACGCCGTAGAAGCCCGCGAGGGTCTGGTCGGACACTCCGCCCAGCGGGGTGAACCACACGCCGAAGCCGTTGCCGAAGTGGCCGAACATCGGGTTCTCGTAGTGGTAGAGGCTCCAGTCGTACTTCGTGTAGACGTCGCCCGCCTTCGTGCCGCCCGCGTTGCTCTCAGGGGACGGCAGGTCGGGGTTGTTGACGCCGTCCACCAGCCAGGTCTCGTCCCCGACGCTCTTCTGGGTGGCGAGATAGGCGTACGTGGGCTGCTGGCCCTTGCCGCGCTCCCAGTTGTAGCAGTGGTCGAGGAGGCTGCGGTCCCAGCGGGTGTTCATCCGGATCTCGTTGATCGCGGTCGCCGCGGTGGCGCTGAGGATGTTGTAGCCGTACAGGCCGCGCTTGCCGGTCCGCATGACCAGGTGGTGCTCGTGGCGCAGCGGCGCGCTCGTCAGGTCGACGAACGCGACCTCCACCAGGTCGCGGGTCACCCGCACGACCCTGACCTCGCCGCAGACGAGGCGGGACTTGCCGCCCCCGGCGTCCACGTAGAAGGAGTGCTGCCGGTCGGGGTCGCGGGGGTCGACGCCGTTGAGGTTGTGCGCCAGTTCGGTGCCGTCGACCACCACGGAGGTGGCCGTGATCGACGTGTCGGTCCAGCCGGTGACGACTCCCCCGGCCGCGTCGTCCCGGCCGAAGGTGAAGCGCACCAGGCCGTTGTCCAGGACGACCTCCTCGGCCTCGGCCGGGAAGGCGTAGCTGCCGACCTCGGCGGGCTTGCCGTTGACCAGCAGCGTCACCCGGTCACCGTGCCCGGCGCCGTGGCCCGCGTTGTGTGCCGCGGCGGCCGCCGCCTGCCCGGCGGGCTCCGCGGACGCGGTGCCCTCGCCGGCCAGGACGGTCGCGGCGGCGCCTGCACCGATGAGACCGAGCGTGGATCGACGAGTCAGTTGGCTTTCTTGCCAGGACATCAAGGCTCCTCATGCTGCAAGGACGATGGGAACTCGAAGGGCAGGGCGTCGACCCCGGTAGGGGCGCACGGCGGCGCGGGGCACGGCTCTGCCACGATCGCCGGATTCGGCGATTGAAACGTAGCAAGCGCTTTCAGGCGACCAAGCTAGCGAGTGGGTCCACGGAAGGGAAGAGGCGTGCCGCAAGATCGATCGACCGGCGCGGCCCGGCACCTCCGCGGACGACGCCGGCGGCGGGGTCGCGGCAGGCAGCCGACCACGGTCGCCCCAAAGCCCAGGTCAGATGGCCTTCTTGCGCGCCGCACCGCGCGCCCGCGCGAGCGGAGGGGGTGAATCCGCTCCGCGCCCGGCACGGCGGCAGCCGCGCTCGCAGCGATGCGGAGCGGACCCGAGGGACCTGAAATTTATTGAATCGGTTGAAGTCCGCGGTCTACCGCGGACCCTCCGCGGTGCACGGCGTCCCCGCAGCGGGCGCGGCGGGGAAGGAGCCGCCGACGGTCTCGCCGCGCGGATCGGGCGCCGCATCGGCTCCGGCGAGGGCCGGGGCGAACACCTCGGCGTCGTCGCGGGGGTGGTAGCCGAGCGCGTCACCGCCCTCGGCCGACCACCAGCGCCGGGTGTTCGCCGACACGCCCCACACCGGCCTGCAGCCGGTGACCGGTGCCCGCAGCGTGGCCTCCACCAGCCGGCAGAAGTCGGCGGGCGACAGCCAGGTCGAGAGCATCCGGGGCGAGGTCGGCCGCTCGAAGCAGGAACCGATCCGCAGCAGCACCACCTCGATCCCGTACCGGTCGGCGTAGAAGCCGCCGAGCGCCTCCATCGCCGCCTTGGTCACCCCGTACAGCGAGTCGGGGCGGCATTCGACGTCGTCGGGCAGCAGCCCCGCGGGAGGCCTGGGGTGGAAGCCCACCGCGTGGTTGCTGCCGGCGAGCAGGACCCGGCGGACTCCTGCTCCTGCGGCGGCGTCCAGCAGGTTCCTGGTGCCGCCGACGTTGACCGGGATCAGCAGGTCGCGGGTCGCGGCGACGTTGTTGGAGACGCCGCCCAGGTGGAGGATCGCGTCCACGCCTTCGCAGGCGGCGGCGGTCGCCGCCGGATCGGTGACGTCCAGCTCCCGCCGTTCGGTGCCGGGCGCCTCCCCCGGCCCCCGGCCGGCGCCCGCGGCGGGCGGCACCGTGACGTCCGTCAGCCGCAGCGTCCAGCCCTCGGGCGGGCGGCGCTGCAGGAATCCGCCCAGCAGCCCGGCGGCTCCGGTGACCAGCAGGGTGCGTCGCATGGTCCGACCTCTTTCTTGTGGTGCGGGTGTGGCGGTGGAGGCTGCCGGGTTTTCCTGACGGTCCGGACGCCGCCGGGCCGGCCGCCGCGGTCCCCCGGCGACGGTCCGTCACGGTCCGGCGCGCGCCCGGGTTCCCGGGAACCCGCCCCCGGCGGCGCCCCCGATGCCGCGCGTGGGCCGTACTCGGGCCGGGACGAACGCGCCCCGGACGGAGGGCCGGAAGCGGCGGACCAGCCACGACGGGGACGGCGGCACGCCGCCGGCGCGGGTGGCGGCGCCCCGGTTGCGGGGACCGGACCACCCGTCGGTGAACAGCCTCTGCATCGATTCATAGCGCATCGATACGTTCGCACACCGGTGGATCCGGTTCGCGTCGAGGTCCGGTCGGCGCGCGCCACCGCCCGGCAACCGCATCAACCCAGCCTGCGCGGCCTACGCCCCGGTCAGACGGCAGTCGGCGAGTACGGATACCAGACACCCGGATCCTGTCGCACCTCTCGACGTAAGGGGCTCGTCCGTTGCAAAATCGATTCAACGCAGCCTATTGACGTTGCCGACGGAGTCCCCGTAGCGTCCCAACGCATCTAGAGCGATGAACTACGTTCACATGGACGAAATGAGGGGCGCTATGGTGTCCGGTATAGCTCCCACCCAGGTCGTGGCTGTATCAGCCCAGCTGTTCCGTACGACGACCAAGTTGGCGATCGACTCCGATGGGCACGCTCACCCCGGTGACCAGCGGAGCGTGAACCGGGTCCTGCTCACCCTCACCGACAGCGAGGGGAACCAGGGCCGTTGCCTGGCCGACGCGGCCCACGTCGGCGAGGACCAGCTGGGCAGGCACGTACGCCCGGTGCTGCTCGGTCAGGACCCCTTCGACCGCGCCCGGCTGTGGCAGGAACTCGCGCGCCGGCAGCGCGGCAGCGCGGGCACGCTGAACGACCGCACGCTCGCCGCGGTGGAACAGGCCCTGTGGGACCTGGCGGGGCGCCGCCTCGGGCTCCCGGTGTGGAAGCTGCTCGGCGGCATGCGCGACCGGGTCCCCGCGTACGGCAGCACGATGTGCGGCGACGAGATCCCTGGCGGCCTGGCCACCCCCGAGGACTACGCCGCGTTCGCGGAGAAACTGGTCGCGGACGGCTACCACGCCATCAAGCTGCACACCTGGATGCCGCCGGTGTCCTTCGCGCCCAGCGTGGCGATGGACATCAGGGCCTGCGCCGCGGTCCGCGAGGCGGTCGGCCCGGACGTGCCGCTGATGCTCGACGCGAACCACTGGTACAGCAGGGCCGACGCGCTCGAACTGGGCCGCGCGCTCGACCGGCTGGGCTTCCACTGGTTCGAGGAGCCGATGGAGGAGCACTCCACCCAGTCCTACCGCTGGCTCGCCGAGCAGTTGGACACGCTCGTCATCGGCCCGGAGAGCATCGAGGGCAGGCTCCAGGCCAGAGCCGAGTGGATCATGGCCGGCGCCTGCGACATCCTCAGGATCGGGGTGCACACCGCGGGCGGGATCGGCCCCGCGCTCAAGACCGTGCAGCTCGCCGAGGCCTTCGGCATGGACTGCGAGATGCACGGCGGCGGCGCGGGCACGCTCGCCGTGCTGGGCGCGGTGTCCAACAGCCGCTGGTACGAGCGCGGCCTGCTGCACCCCTTCCACGACTTCGACGAGGTGCCGCCGCACCTGACCCGGGCCACCGACCCGATCGACGCCGAGGGATACGTCCACCTCAGCGAGGAACCCGGCCTCGGCGAAAGCCTCGACCTCGACTACATCGAGGCGGAAACGGTCAGGGCGTGGTGACCATCCCCTGCTGAACCCGCACGGCCGCCGGTGCGGCCGATCCCACCGCCGCCCGCGGTGCAAGCGCTTACCACCACTGCACGGCACCGCCGCCGCGAACCGACCGCGGGACCTACGGCAGTGGTACCCCCGATCGACTCGTATCCGTCATCCCAGCATTTCGAGAAAGGCACCTCCCATGAGATCCCGTACCGCCGCCGCGCGCCTCCGCCCGGTCCAGATCACCGCCGTCGCCGCCGCAGTGGTCGCCTCGCTGTCGCTCACCGCGTGCGGTGGTGGTTCCGGCGGCTCGGACGGCTCCGGCGGCAAGGTCAAGCTCTCCTTCTCCTGGTGGGGCGACGCCTCCCGCGCCAAGGCCACGCAGGACGCCATCGCGGCCTTCGAGAAGGCCAACCCGACCATCACCGTCAGCACCCAGTACGCCACCTTCGGGCCGTACAACCAGAAGCTCGCCACCCAGATCGCCGGCGGCGGGGCGCCCGACCTCATGCAGATCGACTGGGGCAACCAGAGCCAGTACGCGCAGAGCAACACCCTGCTCGACCTGGCCACCGGCCCCGGCACCACCGACATCTCCGGGCTCGACCCGAAGTTCGCCGGCAGCGGCAAGGACGGGGCCAAGCAGGTCGCGATCCCGTTCGGCCAGGCCACCCAGAGCATCGTCGTGGACGTCACCAAGCTCGAAGCGCTCGGCGTGGCCGTGCCGAAGGCCGGCTGGACGTGGGACGACGTGGCCGCGTACGGCGCCGAGGTGCACGACAAGTCCAAGGGGAAGCTGTACGGCATCACCGACCCCGGCACCACCTGGGCGGCCTTCCAGTCCTGGCTGCTCCAGAACGGCAAGCAGCTCTACACCCCTGACGGGAAGCTCGGGTTCACCAAGGACGACCTCACGACCTTCTGGACGTACTGCGACAACCTGCGCAAGTCCGGTGCTGCGACGGCGGCGAACCTGACCGCCACGCTCACCAACGGACCCGCCGAGGACCCGCTGGCCAAGGGCACCGCGGCCGCCGAGTGGGACTACGACAGCATCTACGCCAGCCACGCGGCGGCGACCAAGGACAAGCTGGCGCTGGTGCCGCTGCCCTCGGTGGGCGGCCAGACCGGGATGTACGCCAAGCCCTCGATGCTGCTGTCGGTCTACGCCAAGTCCAAGCACCCGAAGGAGGCCGCGAAGCTGCTCAGCTTCCTGGTCAACGACCCGGCGGCGGGCGCGGCGCTCGGCACCAGCCGCGGGCTCTTCCCGAACATCGCGGTGCGCAAGCAGCTGGCGGCCACCGCCACGGGCAACGACAAGGTCGTCGCCGACTTCGAGGCGGCCAACGCCTCGCAGCTGAGCGCCACCCCGACCGCCCCGCCGAAGGGCGACGGCCAGCTGATCACCCTGATGCAGCGGATCTACGGCGGTGTCAGCTTCGGCCAGCAGAGCCCGGCGGACGGCGCGGGGTCCTTCATGCAGCAGGCCGAGCAGATCCTCGGCAGCTGACGGCTCTCCGGCCAAGGCCCGAGTGGAACAAGGAGGAGGAAGCTGGTGAGTTCGACGGCCAGGCTTGACAGGCAGGCACCGGCGTCGCCGACGCCTGCGAGGGAACACCGCACGATACGGAAGCAGAGCTTCGCCGATCGAACCGCCGGTTATGTATTTCTGCTGCCCTGGCTCGCCGGGATCGCGATCTTCACTATCGGGCCGCTGGTGTATTCGCTGTACCTTTCGTTCACCGACTACGACCTGCTGCAGTCGCCGAAGTGGGTCGGCTTCGCGAACTACCATCAGATGTTCTCGGCCGACCCGCGGTTCATGCACTCGGTCCGCGTCACCCTGATCTACGTGGTCGTGGTGACGCCGGTGAAGCTGGCGCTCGCGTTGGCCGTGGCGATGCTGCTGAACCGCAAGCGGCGCGGTATCGGCATGTACCGCTCGCTGTTCTACCTGCCCTCGCTGCTCGGCACGAGCGTGGCCGTGGCCCTGGTGTGGCGCTCGCTGTTCTCGCAGGGCGGCGCCGTGAGCAACGGTCTGGCCTCGCTCGGCCTGCCGAAGACCGACTTCATCAACGACCCGAGCTGGGCTCTGCCCGCGATCATCCTGCTGGCCTGCTGGCAGTTCGGGGCGCCGATGGTGATCTTCCTGGCCGGTCTCAAGCAGATCCCGTCCGAGCTGTACGACGCGGTGGACGTCGACGGCGCGAACAAGTGGGAGCGGTTCCGGCACATCACGCTGCCGATGCTGTCGCCGGTCATCTTCTTCAACGTGCTGCTGGAGACGATCAACTCGTTCCAGGCGTTCACCCCGGCGTTCGTGATCAGCGGCGGTACCGGCGGACCGGCGGACTCGACGCTCTTCTACACGCTGTACCTGTACCAGAAGGGCTTCACCGACTTCCAGTTCGGCTATGCGTCCGCCATGGCCTGGGTCCTGCTGGCGGCGGTCGCGGTACTGACCGCGCTGATGTTCAAGGTCTCCCGGGTCTGGGTCTTCTACGGGGATGGAGGAAACCGATGAGTGCTCGTACCGCAGCGGCGCTGCCCGGCAAGCCGGCCGCCGCACGCCGCGACCCGCGGCGGCGCACCGGCCGTACCGTGCTGTGGCACGTGGGGGTCGTCGCCATCGTCCTCGTGGTGATCTATCCCGTGCTCTGGATGCTGGGCACGTCCTTCAAGCCGGCCACGGAGATCGTGACGTCCAACCGGCCCTGGCCGCTGCACTGGACGCTGTCGAACTTCCCCGACGGCTGGCACGCCAACCCCGGTGTCACCTTCGGGAAGTTCTTCCTCAACTCCCTTTTCATATCGGTGCTCGCGGTGGTGGGCACCCTGGTGTCCTGCTCGTTCGCCGCGTACGCGTTCAGCAGGCTCGAATTCCGCGGGCGCTCCGTCCTGTTCGCCGGGATGGTGGTGACCATCCTGCTGCCCTACCACGTGCTGATCGTCCCGCAGTACGCGATCTTCAAGCAGTTCGGCTGGATCAACACCGATCTGCCGATCGTCGCGCCGAAGTTCCTCGCCACCGAGGCCTTCTTCATCTTCCTCATGGTCCAGTTCATGCGCGGGATCCCGCGGGAGATCGACGAGGCGGCCAGGATCGACGGCTGCGGACCGTACCGCACCTTCCTCTACATCCTGCTGCCGCTGACCCGGCCGGCGCTGATCACCAGCGCGATCTTCAGCTTCATCTGGACGTGGAACGACTTCTTCACGCAGCTGGTGTACCTCAACGACACGGACAAGTTCACCGTGCCGATCGGCCTGTCGCTCTTCGTCGACCAGACGGGTGCCACCTCCTACGGTCCGATGATGGCCATGTCGATCCTGGCGCTGCTGCCGGTGTTCCTGTTCTTCCTCGCCTTCCAGCGGCTGCTGGTCGACGGGGCCACGTCGAGCGGTCTGAAGGGATGAGGCGATGAAGCCGATGGCCGTCCAACGAACGGCGCAGGCGCGCCGCAGGGCCCAGCGGCCGGGCTGGGCGCTGAGTCCGGAAAGAGGCGAGCAGGTCAGGACGGCGGCCGAGACGATGGCCGTCGGGGCGCTCTTCCTGCTGTTCTCGCTGCCGGTCGTCACGGCCGGCGCCGCCTGGTGCGCGGCCGCCGAGGTGGTCGCGGGCTGGCACCGCAAGCGCGAGCTGCCGCTGCTGCGCACGTTCGCCGCCGTGGTGCGCCGCGACCTTGCGGCGGGCCTCGTGGTGGAGGGCGCGCTGCTCGCGGTGGGCGCGCTGACCTGGTTCGAGGTCCATGTGGTGCTGGGCGCCCGGATGCCCGGATACCCGGTCGAGGCGGCGGCGCTGGCGCTGCTCGGCGGGCTCGCCGGCGGCTCCGTGCTGCTGGTGGTCGCCTGCCGGGCCGGCGCGGAGCGGTCCTGGCGGGACGCGGTCCGCGACGCCGCGGGCCACGCCAGGTCGATGCCGTCGACCCTGCCCCTGGTGGTGACCGCGATGGCCTTCACCGCGGTGCTCATCGCGATCGTCCCGGCCTTCGCCGGCTTCATGGCGGGACCGCTGGCCTTCGCCGTCTCGGCCGTCGTCACCCGCAACCGCAACGCGGGCCTGCCCGCCGGCCACCCGGAGGCGTCCGATGCCTGAGTCAGCCACCCGCGACCTGCGGGACCGGCCGGTGCGGGTCGCGATCGCCGGCACCGGCGCCATCGCGCGGGAGGCCCACCTCCCGGCGTACCGGGCGCTGGGCGGCGAGGTGGAGGTGGTCGCGGCCTTCGACATCGACGAGGCGGCCTGCCGCTCCTTCTGCGCCGACGGTGCGGTGCCGTACGCGTACACCGACCTCGGCAAGCTGCTCGCCGAGCAGCGGCCCGACCTGGTGAGCATCTGCACGCCGCCGGCGGTCCACCGCGAGCAGACCGTGGCGGCGCTGGGCGCGGGGGCCTGGGTGTGGTGCGAGAAGCCGCCGTGCCGCTCGCTCGAGGAGTACGCGGCGATGGAGGCGGCCGAGGGCGGTGACGGGGGCGACCACGGGGGCCCGTTCGCCTCGATCGTCTTCCAGCACCGGTTCGGCTCTGGTGCCGACCGCATCCGCGCGCTGATCGCCGACCGGGCGATGGGCCGGCCGCTGGTCGCGCACTGCCAGACGACCTGGTTCCGCGGCGCCGACTACTACCAGGTGCCCTGGCGCGGCAACTGGGCCGCCGAGGGCGGTGGCCCCACCATGGGCCACGGCATCCACCAGATGGACCTGCTGCTCGACCTGCTCGGGCCCTGGTCGCAGGTGCGTGCCATGACCGGCCGGTTGGTCCACGACGTGGAGACCGAGGACGTGTCCACCGCGCTGGTCCGCTTCGAGAGCGGCGCGATGGCCACCGTGGTGAACAGCGTGGTCAGCCCGCACCAGCTGAGCCGGATCCGGATCGACTGCGAGCGGGCCACCGTCGAGCTCAGCCACCTCTACCAGCACGCCAACGACGACTGGCGCATCACCCCCGCGCCCGGCGTCGCGCTCGACGAGCTGGCCGGGTGGCGCGACATGGGCGAGAACGTGCCCAGCTCCCATCTGGCGCAGCTGCGGCCGCTGATCGCGGACCTGCGGGCCGGGCGGCGGCCGCGGGCCAGCGGGGCCGACGGGCGCACCAGCCTCGAACTCGTGGCGGCGCTCTACAAGTCCGCCTTCACCGACACCACGGTCATGGCCGGCGAGATCGGTCCCGGTGACCCTTTCCATGCCGCCATGAACGGCGGCGCGGCCGGCCGGGGTCTGTGAGGAAACCGGGCGCGGCGCGGCGGGCCGCCGCGCTCCCCGCTACCGGCGGTGCGGATCCCGGCCCGGCTCGGCGAGCCGGTCGCGCTGGATCTGGCGGGCCAGGGCGCGGCGCACCGAGGCCGGTGCGGCGGGGGCGGCAGGAGGAGCTGCGGGGTCGTCGAGGCCGCGGCTGATCGCGTCGTACGCGGCCCGGTGGGCGCCGGTCAGTTCGGCGCGCCGCAGCCGCAGGTCCTCCTCGACGAGGCGGCGCAACTCGTCGACATGGCGCGGGGTGAAGTGCTTCCGTCCCCGGGCGAGTTCATCGACGTACCGCGCGCAGGCGGCACCCTCGCAGGTGCCGGCGATCTCCTCGGCGAGCGCCCACAGCCGCCCTTCGAGCCAGGGCGCGTCGGGCTGGTCGAGGTCGAGCACCACCGGGGGCAGCGGCTCCTCCGTCCTGTGCTTGGCCACCTGCTTGGACACGGCGGGCTGGCTCATGTCGGTGAGCCGGGCGATCCGGTCCTGGGTCCAGCCGAAGCCGGTGAAGACCCGGATCATCTCGGTCCGCAGCTTCCGCATCTCCTCGCCCGCCCGGATGACGTCGTTCATGTCGGCGAGCATCCGGGCGGCCTGCTCCTCGGTCAGCGTCTCGGGTGTCCGGTGCATGTCCTCTGCCATAGCTCGGTTGTATACCCCAGCAGCTGACTATAACTGGGTTGTACAACCTGGTTATGAATGCCAGACTGCGGGCCATGCCCACCTTCTCCGCGCCCGACGGGACCCGGCTCGCCTACCGCGTGACCGGCGAGGGGACCCCCCTCGTCTGCTTCCCCGGCGGTCCCACCGACGCCGGCTACCTCGGTGACCTCGGCGGCCTCTCGGCCCACCACCGGCTGATCCTCCTCGACCCGCGCGGCACCGGCGGGTCCGCCGTCCCCGAGGACACCTCCTCCTACCGCAGCGACCGCCAGGTCGAGGACATCGAGGCGCTGCGCACCCATCTCGGCCTGCCGGCCATGGACCTGCTGGCGCACTCGGCCGGCACGAACACCGCGATCCAGTACGCGGCCCGCCACCCCGACCGGCTCCGCAGGCTCGCCCTGATCGGCCCCAGCACCAGGGCCGTCGGCATCCCCGTCCCCGGGGGGACGCGGCGGGACCTCGCCCGGCTCCGCGCGCACGAGCCCTGGTTCGCGGCGGCGTTCGGCGCGCTGGAGGCGCTCACCGAGGGGACGGGCACCGACGCCGACGCCGCGGCCGTCGCCCCCTTCTTCCACGGCCGCTGGGACGCCGCCGCCCGCCGGCACCACGAGGCGAGCCGCCCGGCGAACCAGGAGGCCGTCGCCCTCTTCGGCGCCGGGGACGCCTTCACCCCGCACGCCACCCGCGCCGCCCTGGCCGCCTTCCCCTCCCCCGCGCTGCTGCTGACGGGCGAGTACGACCTGAACAGCCCCCCGCAGCCGACCGCGGAGATCGCCGCCCTCTTCCCCCGCGCCACCCTGGCCGTCCAGGCGGGCGCCGGGCACCATCCCTGGATCGACGACCCGGCCCGCTTCACCGCGGAGGTCGCGGCCTTCCTCGCCTGAGCACAGGCGGAACGCCGACGGGCCGGCAGGGAAGTCCTCCCCTGCCGGCCCGTCGTCTGATGCGGAGCCGTTCGGTGCGGAGCCGGTCAGCCCTGACCGCAGGTCAGGGTCGGCGCCCCCCAGTCGCCGTGGTCGTTGCCGTTGCCGTCGCCCGCGTCGCCGACCTTGAGGTCGAGCACCTGCGCGCCGGTGACGTCGACGTCGATCGGCACAGCCGCCTGCTTGCCGCGGATCGTCTGGGTGGTGACCAGGGTCCTGCCGTCGGCGACCACGGAGAAGGTGACCGTCCCGGCGCCGCCGGTCTCGTCGTCGACACCCACGTGGGCGGTCAGCCGGGTGCAGGTTCCCCCGAGGTAGAGCTGCACGTCGCTGACCGAGTTGGTGCCCAGGCCCTTGGCGTATCCGGTACCGGCGATGCTGATCGCACGGCCGTCACCCGCCGCCTGGTTCCCGACGCTGGCGTCGCGCTCCACCGGGCCCCATCCGTTGGTGGACGACAGGAACGGCAGGTCGCTCACCGCGTTGTCACCCGCTGCCGGTGCCGGTGGGATCGCCCCGACGACGCGCTCGTCGGCGGCGGTGGCCTTGTGGCCGCGCTGCACGTAGTGCGCCGTGGCGGTCAGGACAGAGGCCGAGGCGAGCGTCCCGGAGGGCGGCTGGACCGTCCAGTGGAATTCGGCCGAACCGCCGGGCCGTATGCGGTCCACGGAACGCGGCTGCGCGGCGGTCGCGGTCCAGCCCTCCGGCAGCGCGAGCGAAGCCGACACCGCGGTGGCCTGCGGCCGGCCCGCGGGGACGCTGACGGTCGCCGAGGCCGTGAAGGCCTTGCCGGACTGCACCGTGCCGGGCACGTCGAGGGTGACGCCGGCGTCCGGCGCGGCCGGCATCGCGTAGGTCTTGCGGTCGTAGCCGGGGCTGGTGTTCTGCGCGACCTGCAGCGACGAGGCGTAGCTGCCGTAGTTCGTCAGTTCCACCTTGCCGAGCCCGCCGGTGCTGCCGTCCAGATTCCACACGGCGATGGCGACGGTGTTGTGCCCGTTGGGGTCGAGGATGCCGTTCGGCACCGGGAAGGTGTGCTGCGGGCCCAGGTAGTTGACGTAGTTGCCGACCTGCCAGCCGTTCACGAAGATCGTGGCGCGGTACTTGCGCGACGGGTCGTCGGTGAACGTCAGGCCGAGCGAGGTGTCCTGGCCGCGCGGCAGGTCGAGTTTGACGTCGGTGCGGTACCAGGACACGCCGGGCCGGGTGTCGTCGGTCGGCAGGGACACCTTGTCCCAGCCGCCGTCGGGGTAGCCGGGCAGGTCCCAGCCGGCCCGCTCACCGTAGAGGCCGCCGTTCGCGAGCGGGCCGCGGACGGTGTCGAGCAGGTCCTCGCCGCCGCGGACGCCCTGGAGCCGCCAGGTGACCGGGGTGAGCGGCGCTCCGACGAGCGACGCGCTGGTCAGCCCGCGTGCGGTCTTGTTGCCGTTCGAGGAGTTGTAGTCCTCCTCGTGGCCCATGTTGACGGTGAGGACGGACACCACGTTGTCGCCGGTCGGCTTCACCGAGCCCGCCGGGAAGGTGAAGTCGGCGCTGCCGGTGGTGGAGCTGCCCAGGAAGGTGCCGTTGAGCCAGGCGGAGAAGGCCTGCGCCTTGCCGCCCGAGTCCGAGACCAGGTGGATGCCGGTCGCGCCGCCGTCGGCGCGGAAGCGGCCGCGGTACCAGGTGTTGCCGGTGTGGAAGCCGTAGTCGTCGGCGTAGAGCACCGGCAGCGAGTTGACGCCGGAGGAGCTGTTGGTGGTCGACTTGTCGGCAACCTGCCAGGCGGAGTCGTCGAAGCCGGCCGCGGCCTCAGGGGACTCCTCCTGGTGCTTCCAGTTCGTCAGCGCCGGCAGCTTCACGGGGGCGGCGACGGGTATCCGGCCGGTGAGGCTGCCGGTCGCGGAGGACTTGGTGTCCAGCGTGCGGCCGTTCCAGCTGACGCGGTCGGCGGAGGTGAACACCTCGATGCCGTTGTCGTCGGCGTTGTCGCCGGTGAGTGCCACGGTACGGCCGTGGTCCTGGCTGGTCGCGGTCCGCAGCAGGTGGGTGCCGCGCACCAGGACAGGACCGGTCGATGTGTCCTGCCGCCAGAAGGTCTCGGCCGTCGCCTTGTCACCGACGAGCAGCAGCTGCGGGCGTGAGCCGCCGCCGCTGACGGCGATCCGGATCAGGCCCTGGTGCTTGTAGTTCAGCCGCAGGTCGCCGGTGGCCGCGTCCCAGGTCGTGTCGACCTGCCCGCCGCTGCTGGTGACGGTCGGCTGGGTGGCGTAGTGCAGGACGGTCTCGCCGTCGCTGCCGGCGTCGCCGTAGAGCACGGAGACGTCCCGCTTGCCGATGGTCGCGGTGGTCATGATCTCGGAGGTGGAGTACTGGAGCTGGGAGTCCCCGAGCTTGTAGTTCGCCACGATGACGTGCGAGTCGCGCCCGTCGAGGGTGATCGCGGTGCCCGGCTGCTGCGGCACGACGGGGTAGGTCGCCGTCGCGGTCTCGGCCGTCGGCACATCGATGGCGTCGATGGAGACGAAGTTGTCCGTGGACGCCGAGCTGTGGGTGCCGGTGACGACGATCTTCAGGGTGTGCGCACCGGGTGCGAGGCCGGTCTTCTGGAAGACCACCGCCTGGCTCTCGCCGCCGGAGTCGTCGACCGTGGCGACCTTGGCGCCGTCGAGGTAGACGTCGGCGTAGCCGTGGTTGTTTGTCTTCGGGCCGATCCAGCGGATCGCGGTGCCGTCGAAGGGGACGGTGACGGAGTCGCCGGCGACGTTGGAGAACGACTCGTTCTTCTTGTAGTCCCCGCCGGTGTAGCTCTGGCCCGACACGTGCGACCAGGCGCCGGTGTACTGGAGCGTGGCGTCGGCGTCGTCCCAGGTGTAGCTGGCGTCACCGGCCGGCTGCGCGTTGAAGTCCAGCGCGATGTGGGTCTTGTCGACCGCCGTGGAGGTGGAGTTGCCGTGCCGCAGGACGTGGAACTGCGTCTTGGTGTCGGGATTCATCCGCGCGGTGTCGACCACGGCGCTGTCGTCCGGCGCCGCCGCCTTGATCGCGTCGGTCTTGGTCAGCGGGGCGACCGACTGGGTGAAGTACCCGATCAGCTTGTCCTCGTCGTACTTCGGGTCGAGCTCGCGATTCTCGCGGATCGCGGCCCCGTAGTCGTAGGAGGTGTAGTTCTCCGGCATGCCGAGCCAGCCCCAGTTGGTGCCGCCGTAGGTCATGTAGAAGCTCTGGGCGGTGGCGCCGACGGCGATGTTCTGCTTGTAGAAGACGTCGGCGAACTGGTCGTTGATCAGCTGCGCGCACTTGTCGTATCCCGGGCCGCCCCAGGGGTCGAAGGCGCCGCCCTGGAACTCCGGTGTGTAGAGCGGCTTTCCCGCCGGGTGGTCGTAGCTGATGTCGGGGACGCCGTTCCACTGCGTGGGGTTCGAGCAGTTGAACCCCTGCGGGTAGGAGTCCGGCCCGTCCACGGCGAGTGCCCCGTCACCGGAGTTGAAGGTGCCGTTGTTGTTGCCGGTGAGCGGGACAGTGATGCCGTCGGCGGTGGCCTTGTCCTCCAGGTGCTTCATGTAGGCGCGGGCGGAGGCCGAGCCGTTGTAGTACTCGTTCTCGACCTGGTAGGCGATCACCGAGCCGGTGCCGTTGGTCACCTGGTGGCGCGCGATGATCCGGTCGATCTGCGTCAGCCACTCGTCGGCGTACTTCAGGAACTTCGGGTCGTCGGTGCGGTTCTTCTCGTCCTTGGTGGTCAGCCACCCGGGCAGGCCGCCGCTGTCGACCTCGGCGTTGATGTACGGCGCGGGGCGGGCGATCACGTACAGCCCGGCCTGCTCGGCCATGTCGAGCAGCTTGTCCACGTCGCGGACGCCGCTGAAGTCGTAGACCCCCGGCGCCGGCGAGTGGTAGTCCCAGTCGAAGTAGAGGGAGGTGGCGTTGAAGCCGGCCGCCTTCATCTTCTGGAAGATGTCCAGCCACAGGTCGGGGCTGGGGAGCCGGAAGTAGTGGAACTCGCCGGACCACAGGTAGGTGCGCTGCCCGTCGACGAGGAACGAGTAGCCGTCGAAGGTCACCGTCCGCGGCTTGTGGGCGGCCGCGGGCGCCGCTGCCGAGGACACCGCAGCGGTGTCCACCGTGCGGGCGGCCGCCACCGCGGGCGCGGTCATGCCCGCGGAAAGGGCGATGGCCATGCCCGCGGCGACGCCGGCCCCCCACCATCGCCGTCGGCGGCCGGCCCCCGCCGCCGCGGAACCGTTCTGATGTCTTTGCACTGCCGCCTCCACACTGCCCCGATGAGCCAACTACTCCAAACAGATTCAATCGGAGTCGAACAATAGGAGGGGGCGGGGAGTCACACAATAGTGCGGACGAAGATCACCGCAACCATGTCCCGGAATGATTCATTCCGCCGATGGAGCCGGTCGACGAGTCGCCACAAGCACACCCATTCGCCACCTCTGCACCGCTTTGCGCTCGATATTCCGACCGGACCCGGCCGGCGCATCGGCGCGGGACGGATCAGGGGAGGCCTGCTTGGAACGGTTCATGTCAGAGCCCTTGACACGCCGGGGCGTTGAGGTCTGTCATGTGCCCAACTGTTGAATTGCGTCGGATTCTGTTCCGAGCAAACGGCTGACGATGGGACTCGTATGCCGATCACCCGCAGGATTCTCGCCTGCGTCACCGCCGGAGCCTTGTGGACCGGCGGCCTGGGCCTGGCCGCCGTCACGACGGGGGTCGCCACGGCGCCCCCGGCCGCGGCACTGGACAACGGCCTGGCCATCACCCCGCCGATGGGCTTCAACGACTGGAACTCCTTCGGCTGCAACGTCAACGAGCAGCTGATCAAGGACACCGCCGACTACTTCGTCAGCTCCGGCCTCAAGGCGGCCGGCTACCAGTACGTCAACATCGACGACTGCTGGCTGACCCACTCCCGCGACGCCGAAGGGCGCCTGGTCCCCGACCCGGTGAAATTCCCCGACGGCATCAAGGGCACCGCGGACTACGTCCACAGCAAGGGCCTGAAGATCGGCATCTACGAGGACGCGGGCACCGCGACCTGCGCCGGCTACCCCGGCAGCCTGGGCCACGAGACCACGGACGCCCAGAGCTTCGCCGACTGGGGCGTGGACTACCTCAAGTACGACAACTGCAACAACAACAGCGACGGCACCCGCGAGGACTTCGTCCGCCGCTACACCGCCATGGGCGACGCGCTCAAGGCGACCGGCCGCCCGATCGTCTACTCGCTGTGCGAGTGGGGGCAGCAGCAGCCCTGGGAGTGGGCGGGCGACGTCGGCAACCTGTGGCGCACCACGGGCGACATCAGCGACAACTGGGCCAGCCTGAAGTCCATCACCGCCGCGAACCTGCCGCTGGCCGCCGCCGCGGGCCCCGGCCACTGGAACGACCCCGACATGCTCGAGGTCGGCAACGGGGGCATGACCGACACCGAGTACCGCACCCACTTCTCCCTGTGGTCGATGATGGACGCGCCGCTGCTCATCGGCACCGACCTGCGCAAGGCCACCCCGGAGACGATGTCCATCCTGCTCAACAAGGAGGTCATCGCCCTGGACCAGGACTCGCTCGGCAAGCAGGCCACCGTGCTGTCCTCCGCCGGCGGCGCCTCGGTGATCGTCAAGCAGCTGGCGAACGGCGACCGGGCGATCGCCCTCTACAACGAGTCCGACGCACCGCAGCACATCTCCACCACCGCGGCCGCCGCCGGCCTGTCCCGTTCCGCGCTCGGCTACCGGGTGCGCGACCTGTGGCAGCACACCGACTACCAGTCGGCGGGCACCATCGCCGCGACCGTGCCCCCGCACGGCACCACCTTGCTGCGGGTGAGCCGGCCGGGTCACCTGCTGCAGGACCCCGCGCTGGTCGACGCCGGAGTCGACGGCACCACCGTCCACATCCAGCCGGGCCACAGCGCGGACGTGACCACCTACGCCACCAATCTCGGCACCGCGCCCGCTCTCGACGTCAAGGTGCGGCTGACCGCGCCCGACGGATGGACCGTCAAGCCCAAGGGCAGGACCGGCACCGTGGCACTGCCCGGCGGCAAGACCCTCGCCACCACCTGGCACGTCACCGTGCCCGCCGGCACCGACACGGCCACCTACGCGCTCACCGGCACCGCCGGATACCGCGGCCTTGTCGGAGGCGGCACCGTGAGCGTGCCGCTGACCGGCCAGATCGCGGTCGCCGTACCGCCGCCTGCCGGCACCTCCTACCTCAGCGACCTGCCGTGGGAGTCGGCGAGCAACGGCTGGGGCCCGGTGGAGCGGGACTCCAGCAACGGCGAGACGGCAGCCGGTGACGGCGGCCCGATCACCCTTCAGGGCACCGTGTACGCCAAGGGCCTGGGCGTGCACGCCCCGAGCACCGTGGCGTACTACACCGCGGGCGGCTGCACCTCGCTGACCGCCACCGTCGGAGTGGACGACGAGAAGAAGAACAGCAAGGGCTCGGTGGAGTTCGAGGTCCTGGCCGACGGCAAGACGGTCGCGGACAGCGGAGTGCTCACCAACGCCGGTGGCAGCAAGCTGCTGACCGCCGACGTGACCGGCGCCCAGGAGGTCCAGCTGGTCGTCACCGACGGTGGCGACGGCAACGACAGCGACCACGCCGACTGGGCGGGTGCCTCGATCACCTGCTCCTGACCCGGCTGACACCCGCCGCGGGGGGGGGGGGGGGGGGGGCCCCCCCCCCCCCCCCCCCCCCCCCCCCCCCCCCCCCCCCCCCCCCCCCTCCCGCCCCCGTCGGGAGGCGGCCCGGGCGGGCCGCCTCCTCCGGTCGGGGGAATCAGCAGGGGAAGGTGCCGCTGTAGACGGCGTGTCCGCTGGACGAGGTCTTGGAGCCGAAGCCGTAGACGCCGTCGTCCGACCAGACCGCTTCGCGGAAGCCGTTGGAGCAGGTCGAGGCCGGCGCGATCGCGAAGCCCTCCAGGTTGTCGACCGGCATGACGGCCGGGTTCGTGTAGGTCACGTCAGGGACGATCGCACCGGCCGCGCTGACCTTCATGAAGGTGTGCGTCTCGCCGCAGGTGTTGTCGCAGCTCGCGATGAGGCGCTGGGTACCGGCGTCGAAGGTCACGTCCATCACGGAGGCCTTGCCCGTCGCGATCGTGCCGAAGGTGGTGAAGGTGCCGTCGGAGTTCAGGCCGTAGACGTGGAGGCTGCCGTCCCACTCCAGGCCGGCGAAGAAAAGGCCCGACCCGTGCAGCGGGTAGTTCGCCGGGTTGTAGGCGGCGCGGGTGAGCGGGTCGATCCAGCCGCCGGCGGTCAGCCAGCTGTCCGGCACGTAGCCGACGCCCTCGAAGCCCAGGTTGGCGTCGTCCTTGTCACCCGTGTTCAGCTGCGGGAACTGCGAGGTCATGTCCCACTGGCGGACCGGCGTGAGGGTGGATCCGGTCGCGGCCGGGTCGAACTCCATGATCGTGTCCTTGGGGACCGTGTTCTTGGTGTTGTCGCGCTCGGAACTCACGTAGACGTGGCCGTTGGCGCCGACCGTCAGGCCCTCGGAGTCCGGCTCGCCTGAGCCGCCCGCGAAGCGGATCTGCTTGCCGGTCGCGCTCCACGACGCGTCAGGGATCCACTTGCCGTTGCTCTTGACCAGCTTGTACAGCCAGTTCTTGTTCTTGGCGGCCCACAGCACCGACGGGTTCGCCGGGTCGAAGGCCAGGCCGCTCACGTCCCGGCCCTCGGGGCCGGTGGAAGTGGTGAACGCGCAGACGTTGTCGGCGATCGTGACGTCGAGCCCGCCCGGCCACGCCAGGGTGCCTGACGGGGTGGAACCCGTGCCGCTGGGCGCCTCGGGGGTGCAGCCGCTGGTGAGCGAGCCGCCTCCGCCGAGCAGTTGGCCGGTCTGGCCGCCGCCGGTGCCGCCGGTGGAGCCACCCGTGGAACCGCCGGTGGAGCCACCCGTCGTGCCGCCGCTGGTACCGCCGCCGCTGCCCGTGCAGGAGTTCGCGCTGCCGAGCGTCGCGGTCGCGGCGGTCCGGAAGCTTCCGGTGCCGTTGGCACAGCGCTCGACCGACGGCTTGGCCCCGTCGGTCGCCCAGGTCACCGAGTCGACGGTGTTGCCGCTGCCGTCGACGAGGAAGGCCGAGTCGTTGTCGCCGAGGCCGATGGTGGAGTCGAACGTGACGTAGCCCCCCGGCGGGATGCTGGTCGCGCTCGGCGACGAGGACGAGATCGAGGCGGCGGAGTGGCCGGTGTCGCCGTCGAGGTACTTCCACGACCCGACGCTGACCGCGCTCGTCCCGCCGTTGTACAGCTCCACGGTGTCGGAGCCGTTCGAGGTGACCTCGTTGACCCGCACCTTGCTCGCCGCCGGTGTCGACGAGGGGCAGCCCGGGGCGTTCGATGCGCCGAACGTGGCCGCGGAGGTCGCGGTCACCCACGCCCCGGTGCCGTCGCCGCCGCAACGCGCCATCGCCGGCTTCGCCTTGTCGGTGGCCCAGTCGACGCGGTCGACGACCGTACCGCCGGACGTGTAGATCACCAGCTTGTCCGAATCTCCCAGTCCCTTGGGCGAGTTGAAGGTGACGAAGCCGCCGGCCGCGATCGTGCCGGAGGACGGGCTGAACGACTGCGCCGAGAAGCTGTCGTCGGACATCTTCCAGCCGCTACGGTGTCGTTGTTCGACGAGGTGACCTCGTTGATCCGAACGTTCTGATAGCCGGCCGGGTCGGCCGCCGCAGCAGGCTGCGCGGCAAGTACGCCGGTGACGAGTAGACCTGAGAACGTCAAGGCCGCGGCGCATGCTGAGGCGAGGCCCGCACGCGAGTGAGTTGTAGGCACGAGGCCGAACTCTGCTGACAGAAGCTTGAAACGGCGTGAACTCCGGCTGAATGGCGCCTGCTGGCAACCGGAACGCTGCCCGCCGCATCGGCGCAGCCTTCTACCGGGCGGGTGTTCACGTCGCTGCCGGTGCGTGCCCCGCACTCGCGCACGGAGCGGAGCCGCCGCCCGAGGGGGACTCGGTGGCCGTCCCTGGCGCCGTGCGGCGGGACAGGGCGACGGCGGCAAGGACCACCGCCATGCCCGTCGCGATACGCGCCCCGATGTGCTCGCCGAGCGCCGCGGCTCCGAGGGCGACGGAGACGACCGGGAGCAGATAGCCGACCGCGGCGGCGTTCGTGGCGCCCTCGTCCGCGATGACGCGGAAGGTCAGATGGAAGGTGACCCCGGTCGCGAGGACGCCCAGGACGAGCACCGCAGGCAGCGCCGCCGCCACACCATGGACGGGGGTGAGGCCGCCGGCCGGCAGGGTCAGCGCGGTCAGGGCGGTGGCGGCGGTCATCTGGGCCGCCGACAGCGCGAGGGTTGGGTGGCCGCGCCCCACCAGGTGCCGTGCCATGAAGGCGAAGCCGACCGCGTACGACACGGCCGCGCCGACGATGGCGAGGGCGTTCCAGCCCACGCCGCCGCTCCGCTGCCAGGGGGCGAAGATCAGTACGGTCCCCGCGAAGCCGAGCAGCAGCCCCGTCCACCGCACCGCCGGCACTCGGCGTTCCGTACCCCCGGCGACGCCGATCAGCAGCGCCCACAGCGGGGTCGTCGCGTTGAGCACTCCCGCGACGCCCGAGTCGACGGTCTGCTCGGCGAAGCTGAACAGGGCGAAGGGCAGGGCGTTGCAGAAGAAGGCCGCCACGGCGATACGCGCCCACAGCGCACCGCCGCGGGGCAGCCGGTGGCCGGCCGCACGGCACAGGGCGAGCAGCGTCAGCGAGGCGAGCACGCAGCGCAGGAGGGTCACCTGCACCGGCGAGAAGCCGTCGAGCGCCACCTTGATCCACAGGAAGGTCGACCCCCACAGCAGCGCGAGCACGCCGATACGTGCCCATGCCGGCAGCCCGGTCCGAATCATGCTCCGCACGTGCGTCCTCCTGGTGGTGGGTCAGGTCGTCACCGTGAACGGTGCCGCCGGCAACCCGGAAGGACAAGCAAAAAGAACTACAGGACCATGCAGCGCTGCTACATGGTCGCGGCCCTGAGCGCGGCCAGCAGCCCCTCGACGGCGGGCTGCCCGAGGGACGCGTCCCGTACGGCGGCGTGCACGGCCCGTACCGGCTCCGGGTTGCGCACCCTGCGCACGACGGTGCCGGGGTGTCGGCCCGCAAGCCCCATCAGGGGGATCATGCTGACGCCCAGGCCCGCGGCGACGAAGCCCTGCGCGGTGGCGTAGTCGCCGCTCTCCACCGCGAAGTCGGGGCTGAAGCCGGCCGCCGCGCAGGCTTCGAGGACGGTGTCGAGGCACGGCCCCGGCGACTCGCTGCCGACCCAGCGCTCCCCGGCGAGCTCGGCCAGGTCGATCGCCCGCTTTGCGGCGAGCCGGTGGCCGGTGGGGAGAACCACACGGTAGGCGTCGTCGAGCAGGTGCACCAGGCGGACGCCGTCGTGGCGCTTGTCGCGCGGCCTGACCACGATCGCCAGGTCGGCGTGCCCCCGCGCCACCTCGGGCAGCGGGTCGTCGGGGTCGGTCATCCGCAAGTCGACCCGCAGGCCGGGGAAGTCCGCACGGATCCGGGCCAGCGCCGGCGCGACCAGGGTGGAGCCTGCGGTGGCGAAGTACCGGACGGCCAGCCGGCCGGTCCTGCCCTCCCGCAGGTCGGCCAGGGCCGCCTCCGCTGCGGCGAGCTGGCGGCCGATGGCGGCGGCGTGCTCGGTGAGCAGCCGCCCGGCCGCGGTGGGCCGCACCCCTCGCCCCACCCGCTCCAGCAGCGCCACGCCCGCCTGCTTCTCCAGGGCCGCGACCTGCTGGCTGATCGCGGACGGCGTGTAACCGAGATGCGCCGCGGCGGCGGTCACCGAACCACTGGTCACCACCGCCCGCAACACCTGGAGCCGCCGCACGTCGAGCATCCCCCGACCCTAACGCCCGGCGGTCCCGCGGCCTGACCGGGCAAGGAGCGCGTGACCGGCGGGAGCGCCTGACCGGCCGGTAGCGGCGCCGGCCCCGGCGGCGGACCGGATCCGGCGGAAGCGGCTCAGCCGATACGCGCGCAGAGCTCGTCCGTCGAACCGTGCAGCATGGTGAGCGTCTTGTATCCGGTCGGGCCGAAGTGCAGCGTGTACGCCCCGTCGATGGTGTAGAAGCCCCGTGGGAGATTGCCGCTGTTCGCGGCGAAGCCGATCAGTACGGGCCCCAGCACGTACCAGGTCTGTGCGCCGTCGGTGCCGTAGTCGACGACGGCCGTCCCACCGGCGTCCGCGTCGTGGAAGGCACCGGTGTCGGTGTCGGTGAGCCGGACGACCAGGTCGCCCTTGTACACCACCCGCTTCGCGGTGCCGTCCGGGTACGTCTCGAGGACGCGCTGCACGACCTTGTCGACGATCGGCTCGCCGTGGACGGGGAAGTCGCACCGCGATCCGGCCGCCACGTCCCAGGGCTCCGACGGCGCCGGGACCCAGCCTGCCGAGGTGCCCGTGGACGTGGCGGCGGTGGCGGCGGGTGCGGACGCCTGCGCGGCCGGGGCCGCGCCGACGACGACAGCGGCGATCACCGACAGGGCGAGGGCGGTTCTGCGCATGCTTTCCTCCGGGTGGGGTGGTGGGGATCAGGGCCACAGCCTCACCCAGGGCGCTGACCGGATTCTCACCACGGGACGGCCCATGAGGTGCCGGTCAGCCGGTCAGCCGGTCTCCGCCTCCGCGATCAGCGCGTCGAGCGCCGCACGCAGCGCGGCCACTTCGGCCGGGGTGGGATCGGCCGGCTCGTGCGGGACCAGCGCGGCGGGGGCGACCGCGGTGACGGTGCCCTCGGGACCCGGCGCGGCCGCGGCGCGGGCAAGGAGCGGGCCGGTGTCCGGGGGCGGGGTGCCGAGGCCGTCGCCGAACTCACGCAGCGCGCCGGTGAGCCGGGGCCGCGGGAAGGGGAAGTCCGCGGGGAGCAGCCCGGCCTGCCGGGTGTGGTCGTCGCCGCGGAAGTCCAGCGCCCAGCCCTCCCAGCGCGGCAGCGGCCAGTCGTGGATGCCCGCCGCGGTCTGCACCGCCCAGAGCGAGACCGTGCGAGCCTGCGGGTCGAAATGGACGCCGCCGTCCGGCATGTCGGTGAGCACGGGGGTGGGCGGCGCCGCGACGATCCGGTCGATCAGCTCGGGCCCTGAGGCGAGTTGCTCGACGGGCTCCCAGTTGCTGCCCCACGCACGAACGGCTCCGTCGGGCAGGCGCACGGAGACGACGGATGCGGGATCGGTGTACTCGCTGTCCGCGAACCCGACCGGCTCGAAGATCTCGAACCACCCCGGCTTGCGGGTCACGTCCCTGCCGAGGCCCAGATGGTGCGTCAGATCACCCATGCCGTCGTGTGCGAAGCGGACCTCCCAGCCGGGCCATGTCCTGGCCAGTACGGCGCGCGCGGCCGTGTGGCCGGTCCAGCCGTCCGCGTAACCGAACCAGAGCAGGATCCTGCGGTCGTGGTCGACGAGTGCGGCGCCCTCGCACCACACGTCGTCCAGCCATTCGTCGATCTCCCGGTTCGCGCGGAAGCAGCGGGTCGCCGCGGCAGGACCCGGCAGCAGATCGTCTACCACCCGGCCCGCGGCCCAGTGCGAGTAATACCGCTGCCAGGCGCCGTCCTCGACCACCACGTACTGCGCTCGTGCTCCCATGATCAGCGAGGCTAGCGCCGCCTGACGACGGGCGGCGAAGGCTTTTCCCGCGACCGGCCCGCCCCGGTCGCAGGGTTCCGCCGCAACCGGTTGTCGCGCCGCCCGGTGGTCGGCAGACTTCGGCCCATGGCCGATCCCGTGCCCGCTTCCGCGCGTGACCTCGTACTCGAACACTTCAAGTGGATCGGTGGACATGCCGACGTGTGGGCGGTGTTCCGTGATGCCGAGGCCCTGGCCGCGGTGGTCACCGGTCTCGTCGAACCGCTCAGGGGCGAGGGGATCACGGCAGTGTGCGGCATCGAGTCGCGGGGATTCCTGCTGGGCGCCGCCGCTGCCGTCGAACTCGGCGTCGGCTTCGTGCCGGTACGGAAAGGCGAGGGCCTCTTCCCGGGCGACAAGGTCGTCCGCCGATCGGCCCCCGACTACCGGCGCCTTCGGCACACGCTGCGACTTCAGCGGTCCTCGCTGGGGCCGGCCGACCGTGTGGTCCTGGTCGACGACTGGATCGAGACCGGAAGCCAGGCCGCGGCCGTCCGGGACATGGCCGCGGAATGCGGGTCCGCATGGGCCGGGTGCAGCGTCATCGTCGATCAGCTCAGCGGCGCGGCACCGCACACCCTCGGCGCCGTCCGGGGCATCCTGACCGGGCGGGACCTCCCGCCGGACGGGTCCTGAAGCCCGCGCCCCGACGTCGGACCGGCCGGGGAACGCCCTGCGGCGGACGACGCCACCTTGCGGCAACGCCCTAGGATGAGGGCGGTCATGGACTTCCGTTTGCTGGGCCCGTTCGAAGCCCGCCACGAAGGCGAACGCGTCACGCTCGGCGGGCGCCGGCAGGAGCGCTGCCTGCTGGCGATCCTGCTGCTGGAAGCAGGCCGGGTGGTGACGACCGCGCGCCTGATCGACCTGCTGTGGGGCGACGCTCCGCCCGGCTCCGCCCGCGGCACCGTGCACACCTACATCGGCAGGCTGCGCGCCCGCCTCAGGCCGTACGGGCTGCACGTCGAGACCCGCCATGACGGCTACATGGCCGACCCCGGCCTCCACACCACCGACGCGCGGGAGTTCCTCGACCTCGTCGCGGAGGCGGCGGTGGCCGGCGATCCCGGGGAGCAGGTGCGCTGCCACGACAAGGCGCTGGCACTGTGGCGCGGCCCGCTGCTCGCCGATGTCATCGACGAGAGGCTCCGCGGCCGGCTGGGCGGCCGGCTCGCCGAACTGCGCCTGTCCGCACTGGAGCAACGGGCCGAGAACCAGCTCGCCATGGGCCTGCACGAGCGGGTCCTGGCGGATCTGACGCCGCTGGCCGGTGAAGTCCCCTCGCGGGAGAGGCTCGTCGCGGCCCAGATGACCGCGCTGTACCGGAGCGGCCGCCAGGCGGACGCCCTCGAGCTCTACCGGCACACGCGGCATGTCCTGGTGACCGAGTTGGGCATCGAGCCGGGCCCTGCGCTGGCCACCCTGCACGACCGCATACTGCGGGCGGACCGCCGGCTGGACCGTCCGCCGGCCCCGCTGTACGCGGTGCGGGTGCGTGAGGAGTGGCTGCCGTGGAGCACCAGCGGGCATCCGGCGCTGGAGTTCTGCAACACCTACGCAGGCTGGGGCGCCCCCGGGCTGCCGGGCGCGGAGTGGCTGCGCCACTACTCGACCCTCGCGGTGTGGGCAGGCCACATGGACCTGGCGGACGACCCGCTCGTCGACCGGCTGCTCCAGCAGGCGCGGGAGCGGCCCGACGAGGCAGCGGCCGCGCTGGAGGAGGCCCGCGGCTTCAGGGCGCGGCTCCACGCCTGTTTCACCGAACCGCAGGACGCCGGCGCCTTCAACGCGGTCGCCGCCGTGGTGCAGGACGCGGCAGGATCCGCCGTCTTCACCCGGGGAGACGACGGCCTCGGCCGCTGGCGGCTGCCGCCGGGTGCGGGACTGCGGCTGCCCCTGCTGGCCACCGCCCGCAGCGCGGCCGAACTCCTCGCGGACCCGCGCCGCTTCACGATCCGCGCCTGCCCGAGCGACGACTGCGGCTGGCTCTTCCTCGACCACAGCGGCCGCCGCCGCTGGTGCAGCCTGGCGACCTGCGGCAGCCGGCGGGCGCCGGCGGAGGCCGGCTGATCGCGGGGCGGCGACCGGCGGCCACGCCTCGCGCTGGGCTCCGGGGTCAGCCCGCGGCGAGGAGCGCGCTGAGGGCGGAGGCCTGGGTGCGCCAGTCGCGGGCGTTGGGGTGAGCTGTGGTGCCGCCGCCCGACCAGCGTTGGCCGATGCGGTCGAGGCTGTCGCGGTCGTGGTTCCATACGGTGTCCGACTGGGTGCGGGCGAAGGTCAGGTAGGCGTTTCCTGTGACGCTGTCCAGGTCCTGGAGGTAGCGCGTGAACACGCCTTTGAACTGCTTGGCGTTGTCGTCGCAGTCGGCGCTGGGGGCGTCGCAGGACTCGGTGAGCACGCCCGCGGTGACCAGCGAGGGGGAGGCGACGGCCGCGTCGGCGAGCCGGCGGGCGGTGCTCAACGCCGTGGTGTCGCCGGTGGCGCGGTAGACCTCCACACCGGCACCGATGGCGAGGCCCTGGTTGTAACTCCACACGGTCTGGCCGTTGTTGCCGCAGGCCGAGGTGAGGCCGTCGTTGACCAGGCCTGCGGAGTCGTTCTCGCGGCCGGGTGGAGCGGCGCACGCGCCCCGGCGAGGCGGAGGTGCGTCGAACAGGTGCGGCTCGGCGGGGCTCTGCAACGTTGGAGAAGCCAGGTTTCAATGAGCATGACAACATGTCGATGCGGCGGTGTCCAGGCATCGGGCACGAAGGAGCGGGGCGCGCCGCGTCCCGGAGGTGCCCGCGGCAGTCGATGCGGGGCGGCCGGGAACCGGAGTCCCGCCCGCCCCGCCCGGCTCGGGCCTGCCGGTCAGCCGACGATGGCGACCGGGCCGTCCCAGGCGTCACGGTCGACCGTGAGGGTGTAACCCTTGCGGCTTTCCTTGCTGTTGACCGTGTACTGGTGGCCCCTGCTGTGGTCGGTGAACAGCTTGGGGTCCCAGGGCCAGTCCGTCGTGGTCGCCTTGCCGTCGAGGAGGGCGTACCAGAGGTTGCCGGGGAGGTCGGTCCTGTCGGCCGCGGTGGCGATCGCCTTGGCGCTCGACGTGGCGAAGCCGTAGTAGCCGGCGCGGTAGGTCTTCGCGCGCAGCGTCCTGGTGAACGAACGCACGTAGGTGAGCACCGCGTTGTTGCAGGCCGTGTCCGTGACGGAGTACGACTCCATGTCGAGGTAGATCGGCGAGCCGGCCTTCATCCCGAGAGCCGCGGCCTTGGCGACCGCGTCCTTGCCGTCGCTCGCGCCGAGCGAGGCGGCCGTGGCGGCGGTGAGCTTCTCCGACCTGGTACCGGTCTGGCACGGCGGCTGGGCGCCGACGTAGATCGGCACGAGCTTCCAGCCCTCGGCGTTGACCGTCTTCACCCAGGACGCGGTGAGGTTCGGCTGCGCGCAGCCGCGGTTCCTGCCGCCGACGTAGACCGCGGCGGCGCCGTAGTAGCCGTCGGCCTTCCATGCCTTCATGGCGGCCGGCGAAGGCGCCGTGCAGGTGTCGAACGCCCGCCCCGTGAAGGTCTTCTGCGCGGGCCAAGCGGTCGCGGCCATCGACGACTGCGCCATGACCACACCCCCGGCCACCACCGCCGCACCAGCCGCTGACCAGGCGATGTACCGGCCCTTCTTGGACAGTCGGTGCTTGGACAATCCCCACCCTCATTCCTCCGGCGGCCTCGCCGCCGGTGCTTCCCAGTCGTCCGGCCGCGCCGAACGGCATGATCGTAGAGGGTCCCGGGCACTCCCTTTCGCCACCGGCCGCGCAGGCCGCGACGCCCCGGCCGCGGAGCGGTCCGCCGCGCCCGGCGACTTCCGGAAGGGGCCCTTCGAGCGCCGTGCGGCGCCGGCCGGCGGGTCGGCTCCCGCTCCGGTCAGGCCGCCGGCGCCTCCCGCGCCGCGCTGAGGTCCGCGGCCGGCACGGCCTGCGGCACGCGCCTGGCGTCGTACCGGGTCAGGGCGGGCAGTGACGCGGCCAGCAGCCCGACCGCGGCCACGCACGCGACACCGCCCGACCACACCGACGTGCGGGCGGAGGCGAGGGCGGCCACCGCGCCGGAGCGGACCTGGCCGAGCTGCGGGCCCACCGCGTACGAGAGCAGCTCGATGCCGGCGAGCCGGCCGCGCAGGCTGTCGGGGATGGTCTGATTCCACATGGTGCTGCGCCCGATGCCGCTGATCATGTCGAGACCGCCCGCCGCCGCCAGGCAGAGCAGCACCAGCCAGATGTTCCCGGTCAGCCCCGTACAGGCCATCGCCGCGCCCCACCCCGTCGCCGCGAGCACCACCATCAGCCCGTGCCGGTGCACCCGTACCGCCCACCCGCTGGTCAGGCTGACCAGCAGCGAACCCACCGACCCCGCCGCGTACATCAGGCCGAGCGACCAGGGGGCGTGCAGGTCGTCGGCGAGGAAGGGGAAGATCGCCGCCGGGTACGCGAAGAACATCGCGGCCAGGTCGATCACATAGGTACCCAGCAGTTCCTTGCGGCTCCAGGCGTAGCGCGCACCCTCGGCGATGCCGCGCAGCGAGGGCGGGGCGGCGTCGTGCGCGGCGGGCGAGCGGGCCAGCCCCAGGCCGAGGCAGACCGAGACCGCGAAGGTCACGGCGTCCGCACCGTACGCCCAGCCCGTCCCCGCCCAGGCGATCACCAGGCCCGCGAGCGAGGGGCCCGCGATGGCGCCGACCTGGTAGCGCAGCGCGTTGAGCGACGCGGCCGCGGCGAACTGGTCGCGTGGCACGATGCGTTGCACGATCGCGTCCAGGGCCGGGCGCTGCAGTCCGGTCAGCGCGCTGGACAGCGCGGCGACCAGGTAGAGCAGCCACACCGCGGGGTGCGGCAGCAGCGAATTCACCAGCAGGGCCGCGGCCAGCAGCCCCTGTGCGGCCTCCGTGGCGTTGATCAGCAGCTTGCGGTCCATCGCGTCGGCGAGCGCCCCGCCGTACAACCCGAAGACGATGAGCGGCACCAGCTCCACCGCCCCGATCGCGCCGACCGCCGCGGCCGAGCCGGTCAGCTCCTTGAGCTGCACGGGCAGGGCCACCAGGGTCAGGAAACTGCCGAAGGTCGTGATCACCCCGGCCGTCCACATCAGGCGGAAATCGCGCGAGGTGCGCCAGGGCGTCAGGTCGGGCAGCAGCCCGCGGGGCCGCCCGGAGGCGGGGGATTCGTCCGTCACGGGGACGCATGGTCCCTGATCGGGACCGGCCGGGACAATCCGTTTTCCGCTCGCCCGCGGCCGCGGGAGGAGCGCTGGTCCGCAGGCCGGCGGGGTGCGGACCGGGTCGCGGAACAAGCTCGACCGCAACCCCTTGACCAATGGTCAAGAAACGTTGACCATTGGGGCCATGACAAGTGACGAACTTCCCGAGGCCTTCCACGTCACCACCGACGAGCAGCTGCGCGCCGTTTCCAATCTCACGCGTCACCGGATCATGGCCGTGCTCCGCTTCGAGCCCGCGACGATCACCCAGATCGCCGAAAGGGTGGGCCTCGCCAAGGGGAGTTCCAGCTACCACGTACGGCTGCTCGAACGGGCCGGCCTGGTGAAGGTGGTGCGGACGCGCAAGGTCCGAGGGGTCACCGAGCGCTACTACGCGATGGCCGCGCGGTCGATCGAGCTGCCGGACCGCGGCGAGGGCGGCCCCGATGTGCTGATGCGGCATGCCGTGGCCGACCTGGAGGCAGCGCCCGTGGACGGCGAGCGGCACATACGGATGGCGCATCTGCGGCTCACCGACGAGCAGTTCGCGGAGCTGGGGGCACGGCTCCAGGGACTGGCCGACGAGTACCGCGAGCTGTCCGATCCGTCGCTGCCGGACGCGTCACTCGTTTTCGCGCTGTTCCACCCGGCACCGCACCTGCAGACCAAGGGGGACGACAAGTGATCACGACATCGGGGAAGTTGCCGACCGGATTCGGACGGCTGTGGACCGCGCAGACCGTGTCCTCGCTCGGCGACGGGGTGTCGCACGCCGCACTGCCGCTGCTCGCACTGACGTTGACACGGGATCCGATGGCGCTCGCCGTCGTCACGGCCGCAGGAACACTGCCGTGGCTGCTCTTCGGGGTGCTCGGCGGTGCGCTCGTGGACCGCTGGGACCGCCGGCGCACCATGTGGGTCACGGACACGGTCCGGGCGGTGCTGCTCGCGATACCGGCGGCAGCGGCCGCGCTCGACATGCTGAGCATTCCGCTGCTCGCTGCCCTCGCCTTCCTGCTCGGCCTCGGCGGACTCTTCTTCGACACCGCCGCCACGGCCTACCTGCCGGATCTGCTCGGCCGCGACCCCGCGCTCCTGGAGCGCGCCAACTCCCGCCTGCGCGGCAGCCAGACCGCCGCGTCCGGCTTCGCGGGGCCGCCCGCGGGCAGTGCCCTGCTCGCGCTCGGCCGGGCGGTTCCGCTGCTCACCGACGCGGTGTCGTTCGCGGTCTCCGCGGTGCTCGTACGGTCGCTGCCCGCCGCGCCCCGGCCGGAACCCCAGGCCCATGAGTCGCTGCTCCGGCAGGCGCGGGAAGGCGCCTCGTACGTCTTCAGGGACCGGCTGCTGCTCGGGCTCGCGCTGCGTCCGGCGGTCGGGAACATCGCCTTCATCGCCGTGGAGACCGTCCTCGCCCTCTTCGCGCACGACCGCCTCGGCATCGACACCTACGGCTTCGGCCTGCTCCTCACCGCGGAGGCCACCGGCGGTCTGCTCGGCGCGGGCATCGCCTCCTTCCTCGGCCGGCGACTGGGCACCGGCACCGCACTGACCTGCACGGCCGCAGTCGAGGGACTCGCCATACTGGGCCTGGCCGCCGCCCCGAACCCCTACGCCGCCGGCCTCGCGCTCGCCGTGTGCGGGGCGGGCATGGGCGCCACGATGGTGCTCGGCCCTTCCCTGCGGCAGGCGATCGTCCCGCCCCACCTGATGGGCCGGGTCGCCTCCACCTCCCGCATGCTCGCCATGTGCGCCGCCCCGTTCGGCGCCTTCCTCGGCGGCTGGCTGGCCACCACCTACGATGTGCGCACCCCGCTCTTCGCCGCCGCCGGCCTCCTGCTGACCATGACCGCCGTCACCTCGACGATGACGGGCAACCGCCAGGTCGAGGCGGCGCTGCGTGCCGCCGCCCCGGCGGCCGATGAACCGGCCCTGCCGGAGTCCCGGGACGCGATCGGGGAGGACGCCGTCCTGGAGGACGCCGCCCAGGGTTCGCCGGTCCGTTGAGCCGGTTCGTTGAGCCGGTCCGTTGAGCGGGTACGGCCCGGTGCTCCCGGCCTCGGCCCCGGAGCGCCGGGCACCTGGCTTCCACCGGCCGGCCAGGTGCCCGCACCGACGGCCGGGCCCGGGCACTCACGCCGCGTGGGAGAGCCCCTGTGCCTGCCTGACGGCCGCGGTGAGTGCGGCGCCGACGGCGGCGGATCCCTTGGCGTTGGGGTGCAGGGGCGCGGCCGGAGAGGTGGGGACGAACCCCTCGATGTACCGGTCGGCGGGGGCCGCGCAGCTGTCGTGGCCGGCGGTGGGAGGCGTGGCGCTGACGAAGGTGTCACCGTGCGACTGTGCGGTCTGCCGGATGGTCGCGGCGAGGTGGTCGATCTCGCCCTGGAGGTAGGTGGCGTCCCTGCCCCAGACGGGTTGGGTGGGGAAGCATCCGCCGGGGCGGATGTAACTGCCGCCGGCCACGACGAACACCTTGGCCTGCGAGGCCCGCCGGTGGATCTCGTCCAGGGCGGCCGCGAACTTCGGCGCCCACGCGTCGATCCTCGCCGCGACGGCGTCGGTGCCGCCCAGCGTGTTCTTCTCCGCGCAGCTGGTCCCCAGCGGCTCGGGCAGGACGTTGGTACAGCCGAGCGCCACGGCGACGAGGCCCGTGTCGTTTCCGCCGATGGTGAGGCTGACGATGTCGGTGTCGGGCTTGAGCGCCGAATACTGGGCGGGAGTGCCGATCGTCTGGGGGGAAGCGAAGTCCTCGACGGTGGCGCCGGAGCAGCTGACGTCGGTGAGCCGGGCGCCCAGCGCCTCCGCCGTGACGTGCGGGTAGTCGACCAGGGAGCGCAGGCACGCGGGGTTGCCGGGGTCGACGGGGGTGACCAGGGGCGCGGAAGCGAAGGAGTCGCCCATCGCCACGTAGGTCACCGGGTCGCCCGCCGCCGACGCGGCGGGAAGGGCGAGGAGCAGTGCGCCCACCGCGAGGGCGGCGGCCAGGGTCGTGCGCACGCTGTGCTTCACGAGGAGTCTCCGATCAGTGCTGCAGCCGTGGTGTTGCCCGCCCCGTGGCAGTGGCCCCGCTCCGGGGCCCCGGTCCCCGGCGGATGCGGCACTCCCGCGACGGTCGAGTCTTTCTGCGTGAGTTCTTACCGCTGATTCCGCGGTACGAAGGGCGTTCGCCGTGAGTGTCACGGAGGTGGCCCGCATTGCCACGGCAGTTGTCACCGATCTGGACGATCGCAGCGGTGGGTTCGGGAGCACAGGAGCGGTCCCGACGGCGACGGTGCGAGACCGGGCGTAATTCAATAACAGGCCCAAGGCGCACTCGCTGCCGCGCAACGGAGAACGACGCGGCAGCGGGCGGTCGATCAGCGGCCGTGGCGCTGCTCGGTGGTTCTGCGGAGCTGTTCGAGCTTGGGCGGGAGGAGGTCGCCCAGGCCGTATCGGCGGCGGCCGGTGGCGTAGGTGCGGGCGAAGCCGCGTTCTTCGAGCGGGAGTCCGGGTGGGCGCATGGTGGCGTTGCCCTCGTCGTCGAGCAGGCCGCTGTGGTTGGACCGCAGGCTCACCCACAGCGCGGTCGCAGCGCCTTCCAGGGGGGGCCGTCAGTCGCTGCCGGGCGGGGAGCCACTGGCCCAGAGCCGCGGTGGTCAGTGCCGACAGGGGCACCGTGTCCGGTGCGGTGTCCGCCGTCGCGGCGGTGCCGTGCTGGGGGTTGCGGCGTACGGTCACATGGGCCAGGTCCTCGTCCAGGTCGGCCAGCCGCTGCCCGGCCAGCTCCCCGGTGCGCGCGCCGGTGTCCAGCACGACGGCGAGCATGGCGGTGAACCGGGCGCGGCCAGGGCCGAGGGGTGCCGACAGCGCATCGGCCAGCCGCCGCCGCAGCGCGGCCAGTTCTGCGGTGTCCGGCGTCGGCCGCAGTACGACGGCCGGTCGGGTGTCGGCCTGCCGGCCCCAGGGCTGGGAGATCGCCTGGAGCCGTGGCTTGCCTGAGGCGGTGAGGAGCAGGTCGACACAGTCCCGGCGGGCCTGGTTGGTGGCCGGGCTGGTGGGCGGTCGGCTGCCCCGGACGAGCCGGACCCGCAGCTCGCCGGTCTCCGCCGTCTCGAAGTAGCGTTGCAGCACCGCGCTGTCGAGCAGTGCGCCGAGGGAGCCGCGGGCCGGGCGGAAGTCATCGAGGGCCAGTGCCCTGCACAGCTCCCCGCGGAACGCGCCGAGTTGGCGGCGGCGCGAGCTGCCCACCCGCAGGGAGGCGAGCAGCTCGTCGAGCGCGCGGATCGAGGCGTACACCCCGCGATTGTCCCGCACCCCGCAAGCCGTGCGGGTGCCACACGCCGGGACGGGCGGGTGCCGAACCGCCTCGACGTGTCAGCGGCGTACGGTTCGAGAGGCGGACGAGCCCCGCTGGGCTGTCCGTTGATCGCTCTGCCGCCCGGGTACGGCCTGCGCTACGCTTGCCGACGCGAGACCGAAGCAAGGTCGTCCGTCTCGGAGCGCCGGTCACGGCGTCCGCCTTGAAAGGCCCACGCGTGTCATCACACGAAGACCTCCAAGGAATCGACCACCCGCTGGCCGCTTACGGCTGGACCCCGGAGCTGGAAGCGGACTTCGCGCCGCTCGCAGAGGCAGGCCTCGTCCCCGGGCGCGTGGCGCGGGTCGATCTGGGACGGTGCGACGTCGTCATCGCGGATGCCTCCGGCGCCGGCGTGCGGACCGTCCGGGCCGACACCGCGCCGGTTCTCGACCCGGATCCGGTCAACTGCCCCTGCACCGGCGACTGGGCGGCGGTCGATCTCGGCGCGCCGGGCATGGCCGCGCTCGCCGGGCTGCTGCCGCGCACCACCGCCGTGGTGCGGAACAGCGCCGGGGCGGGCTCTGACGGGCAGGCGCTGGCTGTCAATGTCGATGCCGTGCTGATCGCCTCGCCGCTCGCGGCGAAGCTTGATCTCGGCCGCATCGAGCGCTATCTGGCGCTGGCGTGGGAGAGCGGGGCGCAGCCGATCGTCGTGCTGACCAAGGCCGACGTGGCCGGGGGCGAGGTGGATGTCGACGAGGTCGAGGCTGTCGCACCGGGTGCGACGGTCCTCGTCGTCAGCGCGGTCAGCGGGGAGGGGATGGATGTCCTCCGTGCGTGCCTGCCCGCGACCACCGCGCTGATCGGCCCGTCCGGCGCGGGGAAGTCGACGCTGACCAACGCCCTGGCGGGCGCCGAGGTGATGGCGGTGGGGGAGACCCGGCAGCGGGACGAGAAGGGGCGCCACACCACGACGACGCGTGAGTTGATCCCCATCCCGGGCGGCGTCCTCATCGATACGCCGGGGCTGCGCGGCGTCGGCCTGTACGGCGGCGATGGGGTGGAGCGGGCGTTCTCCGACATCGAGGAGCTCGCGGCGGACTGCCGCTTCCACGACTGCGCGCACGACGCCGAGCCGGGCTGCGCGGTGAAGGACGCCATCGAGGAGGGCCGGATTCCCGCGCGGCGCCTGGTGAGTTACCAGAAGCTGCTGCGGGAGAACGAGCGGATCGCGGCCCGCAGTGACGCCCGGCTCGCCGCCGAGCGCGCGCGCCAGGGGAAGCACCAGTGGAAGCTCATGATGGCGGAGTCGGGCAAGCCGCGTCCCTGAGACCGCGTCCGCCACCGCCGTGATCGAGGAGCTGCTCCCGGAGGCCGTCGCCGTCGCCGAGTCGTGGGCCGGCCCGGTCGCCGGTGAACTGCATCCCGAGGAGGAGCGCTTCGCCGTCGACGCCCTGGGCAGGCGGAGCGGCGATTTCGTGATCGGACGGCATTGCGCGCACACCGCGCTGCGGCGCCTCGGCGTGCCGCCGTCCCCGATCCTGTCCGGCGAGTCGGGGGCGCCGCTGTGGCCGCGGGGTGTGGTGGGCAGTATCACCCACTGCCCGGGGTACGGCGCCGCCGCGGTGGTGCGGGCCGGCGACGTCGTCACGGTCGGCATCGATGCGGAGCCCTGCGAGGCGCTGCCCGGGGGAGTGCTGAAGCTGGTGTCCCTTCCCCGGGAGCGCGAAGACCTGGCGCGGCTGTCCGGGCTGGTGCCCTGGGACAAGCTGCTGTTCTCCGCGAAGGAGTCGGTCTACAAGGCGTGGTTCCCGCTCACGGGCAAGTGGCTGGGCTTCAGGGACGCGCAGGTCACCTTCGACGCCGACGGCGGTGCCTTCGACGCGCGGCTGCTGGTGCCGGGGCCGACGGTCGCCGGGCGCAGGCTCACCGGCTTCACCGGGCGGTGGCTGGTCCGCGACGGCTTGCTGGCGACGGCTGTCGCGCTGCCCGCGTGAAGCAGGCGTGACGGCTGGGGCTGCCGGCCCCGGCGGCGTCTGCCTGAGGCCGGTGGCGCGGAGCCGCCCTCGGACGCCTCCGCCGGTCACGCGGGCGCGGATCAGGTCCAGGACGCGAGTACCGCCCGCGGCCCGCGGTACCACCAGCCGCGGTATTCGGGGGTGGAGTGCGGCCGTACGGCTGGATCGGACGCCACGGCCAGGACCATCGCGTCGGCGAGGCGGCGGCTGAGTGCGGCGCCGACGCAGCCGTGCATGCCGGCCCCGAACGACAGGTGCGCCCGGTCGCCGCGGTCCGCCATGAAGGTGTCGCCGTCCGGCCAGCGCCTCGGGTCCCGGTTGGCGCTCGGCAGCACTCCGATGATCCGGGTGCCGCGCTCGATCGCGACGCCGGAGAGTGCGGTGTCGACGCGCGCCTCGCGGGTGATGCCGCCGATCGGCGACTCCCAGCGCAGTGCCTCGTCCACGAAGCTCTGCCGCAGGGCAGGTGAGTCCGCCAGCCGGCCGCGTACCCCGCTGTCGGCGGTGAGCGCGCACGCCACGACGGTGGCCAGCCCTTCCCGTGGCCCGGCGTCCGCACCGATGATCATGAATTCGACCATCCGGCGCGTCTCGTCCAGCGTGCTCGACGCTTGTGCCATGCAGCCCAGCACCGTGTCGGGGGCCGCCTGCCGCCTGCCGCCGACGTACTGCGCCACCATCGCCGAGATCTCGGCGCGAGCGGCGTCGACATCGTCGCGGGCGGCGCCGAACTCGTGGAAGTCGAAGGCGCCTTGGCTCACCAGCGGGCCCCAGCGGTCCATCTGCTCCGGTGTCACGGCGTCCTCGCAGCCGAGCAGGTTGACGGTGGCCTGTGCCACCAGCGGGACGCAGAAGTCCTTCGCCAGATCGCAGGGCGTGGTGCCGTCGTGCGACGCGCGCAGCTCCCTGTACCGCCTGCCGACCTCGGCCGGCATCCTGGGGTCTGTGGCCCGGAAGGCAGGCAGGACCGCAGTGCGCGCGGTGTGGTGCTCCCGCCCTTCGCTGTGGAGCATGTTGGGTCCGACGAACCGGGTCAGATGGCTGTCGGGCTGGTCGGAGCGGAACAGCTCGGACCTGGAGATCACGGTCTGCACGTCGGCCCAGCGCAGCGCGAGCAGCGCCTCGAGTTCGGCGCACACCGCCACCGGGCTCTCCTCGCGCAGGCGCCGCAGCACGGCATTGGTGTCTGCTTCGAGTTCGGCGAGGGTGATCTCCGCCGGTGCGTGCCGTTCGCCGAGCCGTTGGCGGATCCCGGCGAACGGCACCGCCGTCCGCTCCGGTGCAGGGGTCACAGCCCGGGGATCGTGTCGTCGGTGAAGATGCCCTGCTTGACGAAGAAGCCCATCGGCTTGCGCACCGCTTTCCGTACCGCGTCCTTGCGCCCGGGGTGGGCGAGAACCCGGTCGCGCAGCCCGGTGATGCCGCCGAGCCCCGCGTCGCGATAGACCACCGAACTGCAGAAGGAGTTGAGGATCACGGCTATGTAGTCCTTGAGGTAGGACTCGACCTCGCCGCGCTGCTGATCCGTCATCGCCGGGCGGGCCCTGGCGTAGAGCATGCTCACCAGCTCGCGGCCGAAGGCGATGTGCCGGGACTCGTCACGGTGGTGGACCCGGTTGATCTCGCGGATGGTCTCGTGCAGCAGCTCGTCGCCCGCCATGGTCATGTTGTAGTGGTCCACCAGCTCCTCGAAGAGCAGGATGCGGCTGAACACGAGGAAGTTGGCCAGGTCCGTCTCCTCCTGCGACCCGCCCTTGAGGCGGAGCGTGGAGTAGAGCTTCTGCCCGTAGCGCAGGCAGAATTCGGCGAAGAACCACATGTGCTCGTTCTCTTCGCCGATGAAGTGGTGGAAGAACTCGGAGGCCTCTTCGAAGCCGCGCGTGTGGATCCGGTCGATGACTTCGGTGAGAAGTTCGCGGATGCCGTGCACGTTCATGCTGTAGAAGTTGATGCTCTCCCACTTGCTGAGCGCCATCTTCTGTGACTCGGTGAGCTCGGACTCGAGCTCGGTCCCGTGGATGCTCAGCAGCGACGGCGACATCCAGTAGGCCTCGTCCGGCAGGGAGTCCGGCCAGTCGAAGTGGGTGTACGGGTTGTAGTGGTCGGTGACGGACTTCTCTGTCAGCCGCTTGAGCACTGCGGCGAAGCGGTCCGGCGGGGTGGTCGTTGTGGTCATCTGCCGCCTGTCTCCTTGCCTGCACCGACTCGTGTCAGCCGCGGGTCAGTGTGTCGACCCAGCGTTCCAATCCGAAGGCGACGCAGCCGGTGAAGGCATGCGTGCCGTCGGCGAGCTTGATGTCGCAGCGCTCACCGAAGAAGTTGCGATGCGAGTTCACCGAGGCGACGGCCAGGCCGCTCGCATCGGTGAACTCCTGCTTCGTGGGGAAGAGCTTCTGGTGCAGCAGCCGCTGGTCGTCCTTCTTGAAGAACGGGTCGGCGGCGACCAGGAACTCTCCCGCGGCCCCGAGTGACGCGGCGATGGCGCGGATCGCCTCCCGGCCTTCGTCCAGGAACTCCTGGACCTCGGCCCGGCCGCCGATCATCACCACTTCCCGCATCTGGAACTCCCGCTGCCTGCGCAGCGGGGTGTACTCCGCCTCCCGCCGCCGGCATGTCTGCCGCACGGTGAGCAGCGTGCGGTCCCCGACGGTGGAGCCGGCGCGGGAGAAGTAGGCGCCATAGCAGGCCGCAGAGGTGAGGACGAGTTCGTCGTCGCCCGGCTCGTCGAGCCAGGGTGTGACGCGGTGTGCGAGCTGCGGGAAGCTGTCGAAGTAGTCGACGCGGGACAGGTCTTCGACAGTGAGCAGTTCGGCGTGGCGCTCGGCGGGCGCGCCGATCCGCGCGGCCCAATCCAGCACCTGCGCGTCCACGGCCTCGACGATCCGGAATTGCTCGGCGGACAGCGAGGCAAGCCCACGCCCGGCGGCGACCGCCTGCCCGGACGTCATTGCGCTGCCTGCCCTGCGGGCGCGTCCGAGCCGAAGAAGATCTCGACGAGCCCTTGAATGGTCCTGAGCTTGGCGATCGGGACGGCGTCGAGGTCGGGTTCGCGGCCCGAGACGTCGATGAGTTTCTGCATGAATGAGATGAACGCGAGCGAGTTGATCAGCCGGGAATCGATCAGATCGACGTCGGCCGGGAGTTTCAGGAGATCCTCATGGAACGTGGACAGCACTTCGCGGACTTGGGCTTCCCCGTTGCCGTTACTCATCGACCAATAGATCCTTGCCTGGAGTGCCTTGTGGGCGGCGGAAATATGTCAACGTGCTCAAGCCGACTGGAAGACGCCGTGCACCGGGATCCTGCCGCGGCCTTAGCCGGCGGTCACGAGTGACTTCACATGGGCATCGCCGGGCCTCTCGGGCCCACGGCGCGCAGCAGCCACCATTGATCGTCCTCCCCCGCTTGGGACCAATCGTGCGGCGGAGCTTATGTCAATCTCGGCCAAAGGTGAAGTGCCTTCTTTTCGGCGGTGGTTCGGCGCCGCCGCACCGGAGCCAGGACAGGGCGCGGCGCGGATCGGTGTCTTCGCAGCTCAGAGCCTGGTGCGATCGAAGATCGGGCGACGGTGGACCATGGAAGACGGTCGGGGAAGGCCGGTAGCGGAGGAGTCGATTTCGCCCTCATGCGACGGGTTTCGGTCACCGAGGGGACGATGCCGGGATTTGTTCCGAGTGCAGGTCATAAACCTCCGATCCCGTCGTGCCTGCAACTGATCACTCGACCGACTACCGAGTGATATTTGAGCCGGTGTTGAGCCTGGCATGCGCGTCCCGGCTGACCTGCCTCTATTTCAAAAAGCTTTCTTTTTCGGCCAGGATTGACATAAGCTCCCGCCGCAAGTTTGGTCCGCAAGCGGGGGAGGACTGGCTGGTGGTTGCTGCACGCGGTAAAACCGGGAGACCGGGCGAAGCACGAGCGGTACTCAACCCGGACGAACCGGATCGTCTCCTTCGATTCGAGTATGACCGGGACAGCGACTACGAAGCCGAGATCGGCATCACGCTGGCCTTGCAGGCCCTTGTCCCGCAGTCGAAACTCCTCAACGCGGACCACCGCATGTTCCAAGTGGTCCATCTGGTCAGTGAATACGCGTGGTGCTCCATGCACCACGAGCTCTGCCGGGTCTGCGCCGTCCTGGACGACGACGACTTCGCCCTGGCAGGACGGCTGCTCGGCAGGACCGTCAGGCTCGGCGAATTCCCCGTGCAGACGGTGCGGCTGCTCCAGGAATCCTTCTCGCAGGCGAGCTTCCTGAGCATGCGCGACCAGCTCATGGCCAACTCCACCGGCCTCGACTCGCCGGGGCGCCGCAATCTGCGCAGGGTCTGCACCGCCGTGTGGCGAGCCTTCGAAGCCGCGCTTGAACGGCACGGCGTCAGCCATCGCGACCTGGTCGAGGAGTCCGGCCGGCTGGACGGGCCGGCGCCCGGCGACCGGCTGGCCGCGCTCGCGGAGGTCAGGAACGGCATCCACCTGCTCGACTGCAAGAGCATGGAGTGGAATCAGCTGCATCTGACACTGGTCCGCAGCCACCTCGGCGGCCACCCGGCGGCCCGTGGCGGCGAGGGATCCGCGAAGGCCGCGGAACCGCTCAGCATGCGGGGTACGCCGATCAGCGCACTGGAGCGGCTGGCGGAGCACTCGCTCTTCCCCGCACTGTGGCGCAGCGTCGACGAGACCTTCCAACGGGCCTCCCGGCCGGCCGCGGAGGGCGAGAAATGACGCGACTGCATCCGACGGCCCCGCGGCGATCCGGCGCCAGGACATGACCGGCGGCACCCGCGTCGCCACATCGGAACAGCTCGACCTGTGGCTGGCCGCCGGCCAGGACCCCGAGTCCCCGCGCTACAACGTCCCGACCGCCCTCGAATTCCACGCCAGGCCCGACGAACGCGCGATCCGCGAGGCCCTGCACGCACTGTCCGCACGCCACCCGGCCCTGCGCTCGTCCTTCCGGCTCGACGCGTCCGGGCAGCTGCACCAGAAGATCCCCGACGCCGCCAGGCTCCCGCTGCGCGTGGTCCGCGTGCAGGAGGAGTGGGATCACCAGGCATGCGCCGCGTGGGCCGCTCAGGTCGGCCTGCGGCCGATCGCCCTGGGGGCCGCCGGTGTCGCGCGGGCCGATCTGCTGCTGCACCGCGAAGGCGCCGTGCTGGTGCTGACCGTCCACCACATCGCCATCGACGGCTGGTCCGTCGAGCTGGCGGTCGACGAATTCCTGGCGCTCTACGACGCGGCGGCCGCAGGGCAGGGCCCTGCGCCTGCCGACGCCGAGGAGCCGGAGGGGTCCGAGACCGCCGACCCCGAGAACGTCGCCTACTGGCTGGACCTTCTCGGCCGTGAACCCGAGACCCTGGAACCGATCGCCGACCTGGTCCGCGGGACGCGGCCGTCCCGTGCGGCACGCGACGAGGTGACCGTCGAGGGCGCGGAACTCGCCGCCCTGCGGGCGATGGTCGAGCGGGCCCGGGTGTCGATGTCCACGGCGGGCCTGGCCGGCTGGTCGGTGGTGCTGCACCAGTGGAGCGGCCTGGACGAGGGCCTGCTGGCGACCCCGTTCAGCGCCCGCGTCGACCCCGGCACGCACCGCACGGTCGGCATGCTCAGCCGGGTGCTGCCGATCCGCTCGGCCTACGACCCCGCGACACCGTGGAGCGACCACCTGGACGCGCTCCACCTCCAGGTACTCGAGTCGTTCGAACGCTCCGCGGTCGACACCGGGGTCCTGCGTGCGGCGCTCGCCGCGAGCGGCCGCCGCTACCCGGCCTTCCGCAGCGTGTACACCCACCTGAGCGAGCCCGGCCCGCTGCACGTGCTGCCGGACACGGTGGTCTCCCGTATCGACATCGACCTCGGGGCCGTCAAGTACGACCTCGCGGCCGCTGTCGTCGAAGGACCCGGCAAGCTGGTCCTGCAACTGGAGTACGACGCCGGCCTCTACCGTCCGGCGACCGTGCGCGCCATGCTCGGGCAGCTGCGGGGACTGCTGTCGGCCGCCGCGGCTGACCCCGGCGCCGCGCTGGGCGACCTGCTGCGCGAAGCCGACGGGGACACGGCCCCGACCGGCACCTGGGACGGCACGCCCGCCGACGTCTCGGTACCGCCGCCGCGCCTGGTCGTCGAGGCGGCCAGGTCCCACCCCGAGCGGACAGCCGTCGTCCACGGCGAGCGGGAACTGACCTACGCCCAGCTGGTCGCCGCCGCCGCGCGCGTGGCGAACTGGCTGCTCGCGGCGGACGGCGACGAGCCGGCCCCGACGGTCGGCGTGCTCATGCCCGGCGGCATCGACGCCGTCGTCGCCTTCCTCGGGATCGCCCTGGCCGGCAAGGCCTACGTGCCGATGGATCCCGGCCACCCCGCCGTCCGGCTCGCCGGCATCGTCGAGGACGCGGGCATCCGCCGGATCCTCACCACGGCGGACCTCGCCGGCGGCGCCGCGCGCCTCGGCTGCACCGCCCACACGCTCGACGAGGTCAGCGCCGCAGCCGAGGGCGACACGCCGCCGGATGTGCCCCTGACCCCCGACACGCTGCTGAACGTCCTCTACACATCCGGCTCGACCGGGCGTCCCAAGGGCGTCCTGCTCCCGCACCGCGGCGTCGCCCGGCTGATGCGCAACGGCGGCCGCCTGCGGATCGACGAGAACGACCGGGTCGCGCAGCTGTGCCCGCTGAACTTCGACGGCGCCACCTTCGAGATCTGGGGCGCGCTGACGCAGGGCGCGCGGCTCGTCGTCCTCGACAGGACCGTGGTGCTCGCGCCGACCGAACTGCGCGACGCCGTCGACCGGTTCGGGGTGACGGTGCTGATCATCACCACCCCCGTCCTGCACTCGGTCGTCACCGAGGCGCCCGAACTCCTGCAGTCCCTCACCCTGCTGTCCCTGGGCGGCGACACCGCCTCGGTCCCGCACGTGGCGCGGGCGCTCGCCTGGTGCGGGCCGGGCGTGCTGGTGCACACCTACGGGCCGACAGAGAACTCCTTCACCTCGGTGCTCGCGCCGATCGACCATGTCGACGGGGACAGCCGGGTGCTCCCGCTCGGGCGCTGCGTGCCCGGTACCGAGGCCTACGTGGTGCGCGCGGGCACGTACGATCCCGCGCCCGTCGGCGCCCCCGGCGAACTGCTGCTCGGCGGCCTGGGCCTGGCCGCCGGCTACCTGGGCGACCCGCGCCGGACGGCCGCGAGCTTCGTGCCCGACCCGTTCAGCGGAAGGCCGGGCGCCGTGCTCTACCGCACCGGCGACCGGGTGCGCCGGCTCCCGGGCGGCGAGCTGGAGTTCCTGGGCCGCACGGACGACCAGCTGAAGATCCGCAGCCAGCGGATCGAGCTCGGCGAGGTCCGCTCCGCGCTGCTCGCCGACGAAGCCGTCCGCGAGGGCCATGTCGCGGGCCTGCGCAACGCGCGGGACGAGAAGGAGATCGCCGCCTACGTGGTCCTCGCGCCGGGCGCCACACCTGCCCAGGTGCGCGACCGCCTGGCCCGCGTCCTGCCCGCCGCCGCGCTTCCGACCCGCTGGGCGCGGGTCGACGCGCTCCCGCTCAACGCCAACGGCAAGGTGGATCCGGGGCGGTTGCCGCTTCCGGCGCTCCTGGGCGCGGACACCGCGGACGGCACGGACGCCGGGGGCGCATCGGCACCCACCCCTTCCCGGGCGGCCGCCACGCCGGGCGCACTCGACGCGGTGCGAGCCGCCTGGCGCGAGGTGCTCGACGACGCCCCGCCCGGCGACGACGTCAACTTCTTCGACGCCGGCGGCCATTCGCTGCTGCTGGCACGGCTGCAATCCGCTCTGCGGCGGCACGCGGGCGCGGAGATCCGCGTCAGCGACCTCTTCCGCTTCCCGTCCATCAGGGCGCAGGCGGAATTCCTGGCAGCGTCGGGCGACGGGCCGCGGGCCGCCGAGGCCCCGGCCGCGGCGGCGGGCGAGCCCATCGCCGTCATCGGCGCGGCCGGCCGCTTCGCAGGAGCCGCCGATGTCCGCGCCTTCTGGCGGAACCTGTCCGCCGACTGCGTGGCCGGCGCGCAGGAGGAGATCGTCGAGGTCGGCGGCGGGCGCCGCCGCATCGCCCGGTGGGGCCGGCTCGACGCTCCGCGGGCCTTCGACGCCGAGCTGTTCGGCCTGACCCCGGACGAGGCACGGGTCACCGACCCGCAGCACGGGATGCTCCACGAATGCCTCTGGTCGGCCATGGAGGACGCGGCGGTGACGCTCGACCGGCTGCGCGACCGCACCAGCATTTACGTCGGCTGCGCGAACCCCGCCCAGCCCGCCGCCACGGCGGGCCTGGAGGAGGACCTGACCGCGGCCTTCATGTCGCAACCGTCCTTCGCCGCCTCGCGCTACGCCTACCGGCACGACCTGCGCGGCGAGAGCGTCATGGTCGACACCGCCTGCTCGACGTCACTGGTCGCCGTCCACCTGGCGTGCGCCAGCCTGCGGTCGGGCGGCAGCGACTACGCCTTCGCCGGCGGCGTCTCCGTGGCCGATCCCGCCGACGGCGGCTACGTCTACGAGCCCGGCATGATCTACGCGGACGACGGCGTGTGCCGGCCCTTCGACGAGGCGGCCACCGGCACCGTCGGCGGCGACGGCGCCGGCGTCGTCCTGCTGCGCCGGCTCTCGGACGCGCTCCGCGACGGCGACCCGGTGCACGCCGTCATCCTCGGCTCTGCGGTGAACAACGACGGCCGCGCCAGGGCCGGTTACGCCGCCCCGGGATTCGACGGCCAGGTGTCCGTCATCCGGCGGGCGCTGGCGTCGGCGAGGGTCGAGGGCCGCGACATCGGCTTCGTCGAGACCCACGGGACCGGCACCCGGCTGGGCGACGCGGTCGAGGCCGCGGCGCTCGCGGAGGCCGTCGGCGCGCGGGACGCGCCGCTGCCGATCAGCTCGGTCAAGGCGTCGATCGGGCACTGCAACACCGCGGCCGGCATCGCCGGGCTGCTCAAAGCGGTGCACGCGGTCCGCGACCACGTCCTGCCCGGCACGGCCAACTCGGTCACGCCGATCGAGGAGATCGCCTCGGGCGATCGGCTGCGCCTGCTCACCCAGACCGAGACGTGGGCCGGTACCGGCCGCGCCCGGCTCGCCGGGGTGAGCTCCTTCGGCGTCGGAGGCACCAACGCCCACGTCGTGGTCGGGGAGTTCACCGAGCGCGACGATTCCCTCCAGCGGGCGGAGGCCGGCCGGTGACAGGCAACGACATGGCGGACGACATGGCGGACGACGACATGACGGGCAACGACATACCGACCGACGCGGTGCGGCCGCCGCGGATCCTCGCGCTCTCGGCGCGGAGCGAGACGGCACTCGGCCCCACCGCCGGCGCCCTCGCGGCCTTCCTGGACGACCACCGGGACCTGTCGCTCGACGACGCCGCGACCACGCTCGCGCACGGCCGCGAGCGGTTCGAACGGCGCCTCGCCGTGCTCGCACGCGACCCCGCCGCCGCCGCGCGCGCCCTGCGCGAGCCGGCCGGCAGCCTGACGCACCGCCGCGGCACCGCGCCCCCGGGCAGCGCACGGACGGTCATGGTCTTCACCGGCCAGGGCAGCCAGTACACCGGCATGGCCGCGGGCGCCTACCGGGCCTACCCCGAGTTCCGGGACTGGCTCGACCAGGCCGACGCCATGCTCAGGGACGACCTGCCGGCCGGACTGCTCGAATGCCTCTTCACGCCGGACCTGGCGGAGGCGCTCGACCGGACCGACATGGCCGCGGCGGCCGTCGTCGCCGTGCAGCTGGGTCTGCTGCGCGTGCTCAGGCGCTACGGCATCACCCCCGACATTGTGCTCGGGCACAGCGTCGGCGAGTTCAGCGCGGCCGCCGCCGCGGGCGCGGTCTCGGACGAGGACGCCCTGCGGCTGGTGGCGCGGCGGGGCGTGCTCATGGTGGAGCGGACACGGCCGGGGTCCATGCTCGCCGTCCGCTGCTCCGCCGACGCGGCGGACGGCTGGGACGCCGACGCGGTGGCCGCCCTGGTCGACCGGACGCCGGGCGTGTGCGTCGCGGTCCACAACAGCCCGCGCGACCTGGTGCTGAGCGGGGAGTCCCTGGCAGGACTCGAATCCCGCCTGACGGCGGCCGGCCTGGAGTGCCGCCGGCTGCGCACCTCGCACGCCTTCCACAGCGAACTCCTCGCCCCCATGGCCGACGACTTCGCCGCGGCCGCGGACCTCGTCAGCTGGTCTGCACCCACCGGGCCGCAGTGGATCAGCTGCTCGCACGGGCCGATGACCGTCGCGCCCGACGCCCGCTACTGGCGCGACCACCTGACCGGGCCGGTGCGCTTCTGGGACGCGCTCGCCCTGGCCTGCGCCGGCGACGGTCCTGCCGTGCTGATGGAGGTCGGGCCGCACCCGGTACTGCTGCCCCTGGCCGCCCGGCTGCCCGCGCCACCGGCCCTCGTCCCGGTGCTGGCCCGCGACCAGGACGCCGCCGTCGCCGTGGCCGGCGCCGCCGCCGAGGCCTGGTGCAACGGCGTCCCCGCCGACCTGACCGGGGGCGTACCGGGGCGGCGCAGGCACCTGCCGGGGTACGGCTTCGACCGCCGCGTGCACTCCGTACGCCCCGAGCCCGCCCAGCCCGCTGCCGCAGCCGCGGTTCCCAGCGACGCCGCCACGCTCGACCCGGCAGGACCTGCCAGGCCGCCGCGCGAGGTGCTGGCCGAGCTGTGGAAGGACCTGCTGGGCGCCGCACCGGAACCGCAGTCCGACTTCCTCCAGTCCGGTGGCGATTCGCTGATCCTGCTCCGCTTCCAGCAGCGGATGCAGCCGCTGCTCGGCACCGCGCCCAGCCTCGCGGACCTGCTCGACGCGGGCACCTTCGAGGCGATGGCGGGCCTCCTGCCGACGCCCGCGGACGTACCGCCGGTCGCCGCGGGCATACCGCCGGCCGCCGTCGACGCACCGCCGGCCGCGGCGGTCGCGGAGCCGGCAGAACCGGTCACCACCTACCAGGTCTCGGCCGTCCAGCAGGGCATGCTGATGATCGACCTGATGCAGCCGGACTCGAATCAGCACAATGTCACCCTCGCGTTCGAGGTACCCGGGCGGGTGGACGAGTCGGCCATGGCCGCGGCGTTCCGCGACGCCCAGGTCCGGCACAGCGCGCTGCGCACCGTGTTCACCCGCGACGGCGGCCGCTTCGTACCCGAGATCCGCCCGGAGCCGGGCGCCACCCTGGAAGTGGTCGAGGCCGGTGATGCGGGCGGCGGCCCGCTCGCCGACGCCTCCGACGTCCGGGAGTGGGCCCGCAAGGTCTCAGGGCCGCCGGTGCGGTGCCTCGCGACCACCACCCCGGTGCGCGGCACCCTGGTGCGCGGCCCCGAGCGGAGCCTGCTCGTGTTCACGGCGCACCACGCGGTCTGCGACGCGACGTCGATGGGCGTGATGGTGGACGAACTCGCCGAGGACTACCGCAGGCACCGCGCCGGGCTCCCCGCCCTGCCGGCACCGGCGCCGGTCCAATACCACCACCTGCTCGCCGCGGGCACGGACGACCCGGCCGCCCGCGCCTACTGGCTGGACCGGCTCGACGGGGCGCAGGACATGGTGCCGCTGCCCACCGACCGGCCGCGCCCCGAGGTGCGCGACGGCTCGGGTGCCCAGTGGACCTGGACCCTCGGGCCCGAGCAGTCCGCCCAGGCCAGGGAGTTGGCGGCCAGGCTCAACACCACCCTTTTCAGCACGATGCTCGCGGCCTACGCGGCCCTGCTGCGGCTGCGCAGCGGCGCAGGCGACCTGTCGATCGCCACCCCGGCCACCGGGCGTACGTCCGAACGTGCGGGCCGCGTCTTCGGACCGCTCCTGAACACTCTCGTGCTCCGGGTGCGCATCACCCCCGGGCAGGCGTTCGACGCCCTCGCCCGGGACGTGCAGACCACCGTGCTCGACGCCATGCGGTACTCCGACTTCCCCTTCGACCGGCTGGTCGCCGCGCTCAACCCGCGGCGCGCCCCGGGCAGCACCCCGCTGTTCTCGGTCATGTTCACCATGCCGGACCAGTTCGCGCTGCCCGATTTCGACGGGCAGCCGGGCAGGCCCGTCGAACTGCCGGGGCTCGGCGCGAAGTACGACCTCACGCTGTACGTCACGCCCGCCGACCACGGGCGCCTGCGCCTCGACCTCGAATACGACCCCGCGCTGTTCGACGAGTCGACCGTGCGCGGACTCGCGGCCGACTACGACGCGCTGCTCGCCGCCCTCGCGGCCGCCCCTGACGCCGCCGTCCCCGAACCGGGCGCGGCGGGCGGCGACCGGTCGGCCGATCAGAGCGGGCCCGACGCGGGCGCGGAATCCCAGGAGGGCGTCATGACCGAGATGGAGCGCTACGTCGCGCGGATCTGGTCGGAGACCCTCGGGGTGGACGTCACCGGCGCCGGCGCCGACTTCTTCGACGCCGGCGGCCACTCCATGCTGGTCCTGGCCTGCCTGGCCGAGGTCCAGGACCGCTTCCCCGAAGCCACCATCCAGGACTTCTTCACCCACCGCACCGTCGGGGCCTTCGCCGCCCATCTGGACGTGCTCGCCGGTGACGGCGCCGCGGCCGGCGACCAGCCGCCGGCCGTGAGCGAGCCGGAGACCGAAAAGCCGCGCACCGCGGCGGTCGCGGGGCGGGCGACCGCCCCGTCCGGCGGTTCCCCCGCCGCCGGGAGCGACGTCCTGCTGACCGGGGCGGCCGGCTTCCTGGGCGCGCACCTGCTCGCCACGCTGCTGCGCGAACCCGGCGGCGCGGTCGTCTGCCCGATCCGGCCCCGCGACGGTGACGGGGGGACCGCCCGGCTCGAAGCGGCCGTCGCGCGCTACGCCCCCGACGTCCTGCCCCTGCTGCGCGACCGGGTCACCGTCGTCGAGGCCGACCTGCGCGAGCTGACAGCCGACGCGCTGGGCGGCTCGATCGCCGGGATCGGGACCGTCGTGCACTCCGCGGCCGAGTCGAGGATGTTCGGCCGGATCGAGGACCTGCGGGCCGCCAACGTGGTGCCCACCCGGCTGCTTGCCGACCTGGCGCTGTCCCGCGGCTGGCGGATGGCGCACGTGTCGACCGCCACCGCCGTCGGCGCCGCGCCGGGCGACGGCCCGGAAGTCACCATCCGCGAGGAGGACTTCGACCGCCGCGAGGAGTTCGACAACCCGTACTCGCGCTCGAAGTTCGAAGCCGAGCAGGTGATCAGGAGGGCCGTCAAGGACGGGCTCGACGCGACGGTGCACCGCGTCGGGGGCCTGATCGGCGACACCAGGACCGGGACCTTCCTCCCCGACCCCCGGGGGAACCTGCTCTACCAGCTGGTGCGGGCCATCATGCGGTGCGGGCTGGTGCCCGACCCGCCGGGCTTCACCGTGAACGTCACGCCGGTGGACTTCGCGGCCGCAGCCGTGCTCCGGCTGTCGCACGACCCGTCCCATTCCGGGCGCACCTTCCACGTCCTCAACCCCGAGCAGCTGACGATGCCCGCGCTCACCGGGATCCTGCGCGATCTGGGCTACCCGGCCATCCTCACGGACCCGCAGAGCGTCGCCTCCTGGCTCACGCGAGAGGGCGCCGACGAGGCGGACACGGAGGCGGCGCCCTTCCTGAGGCAGTTCACCGGGCCCGCGGGCACCGTCGTCAGCTACGACACCACCGCGACCACGGCCGCCCTGGCCGGCCTCCACTGCCCCGCCCCCGACCTCGCGCTGCTGCGGGTCGTGGTCGGCCACTGCGTCGACAGCGGTTTCTTCCCCAAGTCGCGCCTGTGGGACTTCCTGTCCCAGTCGGCGGCCCGCACCACCACCTCCTAGGAGAGAGCACCACCGATGCCCTACCAGGTAGTGACGAACGACAACGGCCACCACTCCACGTGGCCTGACCACAAGGAACTCCCCGCCGGCTGGGAGCCCACCGGTTTCCTGGGTTCCGAGGAGGAGTGCGCCGAGCACATCGCCGAGGTCTGGGACGGACCCGGTCCGCGCTCCGGGCGGGCTCCGGGCGCCGCCGCGACCAACGTGCTCACCACCGACCGTATCCGCCTGCGCGAGCTGGACCCGGCACAGGTGGCAGGACTGCTGGAGGTGCTGGACGGCGCGGCGACGTCCGACGAGTACGTCGGGAACTACCCGCTGACCGGCACCGGTTTCGGGGCCAGGAACTTCCTGACGCGCACCCCCGAGGAGCTGCGCTTCGGGTTCGGCATGTACCTCGTGTCGGCGCAGCCCGACGGGCTCGCCTTCGGCGATCTCGGCTTCCACCGCCCGCCGAAGGACGGCGTCGCGGAGATCGGCTTCGGCCTGGCCGAGTCGGCCCGCGGCCAGGGCTACGCCACCGAGGCGGTCGCGGAACTGACCCGCTGGGCCTGCACCCAGTCCGGCGTGCGCCGCGTCGTCGCCAGGACCACGGCGGACAACGCCGGCGCGCAGGGCGTCCTCGGCCGCGCCGGCTTCCGGCTGGAGCGGACCGAAGGGGACATCCTCCACTACGCCTTCCGGCTCGCACCCGACCTGCCGGACTCCGAGCCGATGCGCGACGACGAGGAGGAGCGGGCCGCGCTCGCCAAACTCGGCAAGGTGCGCAAGGCAGGCGGCGACGACCTCGCCTTCAAGGCCGGCACCGACCCGCTGCGCCGTGTCGTACGCGACGGCAAGCGGCTCCTGGCCTACGCCCAGTCCGGTGACAAGGAAGGCGTGGAAGACCCCTCCAACCACCTGATGTTCATCGTCGTCCACCCGGCCGTCGCCCGCCGCGGCCTGGCCGAACGGCTCCTCGGCGAGGTCCGCGACCACGCCAGGGCGCACGGCAGGACCGGCATGGTGACCGGCACCCCGGACGAGGACCACCCGTCGGTCGCCTGGGTGCGCAAGCACGGCTTCCGGCCCATCGGCCACCATCTGATCACCCGGCGCGACAAAGGCGCGGCCGCGGTGGACACCCCCGAGGGCCTGGTGGTCGACGTCGTCGACCGCGCCGACGCCGCCGCGGCCGAGGAGTTCGTCCGGCTGGCGACCCGCACGGTCGCGGAGGCTGTCATGCCCGGCGGCGCCCGGATGACCTCCGACCCTGACGAGATCCGCAGGGATCTGATCGAGGAGCACACCGGTGCGCTGCTGGTGTGCCGGGCCCCGGACCGAGCCCTCGGCTGGCTGGCGCTGAGCCCGCTCGCCGACGGCGAGGAGGCATTCGTACTGGCCGCGCAGGTCCTGGCGGAGGCAGCGGGCCGTGGCGTCCCGGCGGCGCTGCTCGCCGCGGCGGCGGGCCTTGCCGACGAGGCCGGTGCGGCGTCGGTGACGGCCGTCGCCGAGGAGGAAGGCCAGCGCGAGCTCGCCGAGACGCTGCCCGGCTGCGGGTTCGCCCCGGTCGCGGGCCGCACCATCTGGTTCGCGGATGTGGAGCCGACCCGATGAGCGATTCCACGGACAACACCACGGGCCGCGAAGCGGAAAGCGGCGACAACGTACTGGCCGTACTCAAGCGGCTGCCCGGCCGGGCCCGGATCCTGCTCCTCGCCGACTTCGTCAACGCCTTCGGCGTCGGCATGGTGATGCCCTTCCTGCTCATCTACCTGAGCCAGGTCCGGCACATCAACATCCGGATAGCCGCGGCGGCGCTCGCCGTCTCGGCGATCGCCTCTTTCATGTCAGGGCTGGTCTGGGGCTCCCTGCTCGACAGGTACCGCCACCGGATCGTCATGCCCTCGGTGATGGTGCTGGCCGCCATCGGCACCAGCCTCTACGCGCTCGCCGACCGTGCGTGGATCGCGATCGGCGTCGCGACGCTCCTCGGACTCGCGCAGGGCGGTATCGGCCCCGTCGTCAGGACGATGTTCGCCACCGTGGTCCCGCCGAAGGAGCGAACCGTCTTCTTCGGGCTCCAATTCGGCATCTTCAACGGCGCCGTCGGGCTCGGCGTGCTCCTCGGCGGCCTGCTGGTGAACGGCTCCCTCGGGCGCTACCAGCTGCTCTACGTCGTCGACGGCATCACCTTCCTCTTCATGGCGGTGGTCCTGCTGGTCGCGCCGAGCAGCGCCGCGAAGGACGACGCGCAGGACGAGGACGAAGGGGACGCGGGGCAGAAACCGTCCTACCGCACGGTGCTGCGCAACCCCGTGGTGATGCTGATCATCGCGACCATGAGCCTGGCGGCGGTCTTCTACTACGGCCTGTTCGAGTCGGTCCTGCCGGGATACCTGACGATCAACCACGCGGTCTCCCCGCGCGGGGTCTCCGGCTGGTTCGTCGTCAACGTCGTGGTCGTGGTGCTGGCCCAGTTCGTGGTGATGCCCCGCCTCGGCCAGGTCCGGCGGACCACCTGGCTGACGGCGTCCGGGCTGCTGTGGGGCGCCAGCTGGCTCCTGGTGCTGCTCGCCGGCCGCTCCAGCGGGTCGACCGCGCTGGTCCTGCTCTTCGTGTCCAGCGTCCCCTTCGCGGTGGCCGAGGTCATGGTGACACCGGTCCTGGCCGCGCTGCTCAACGACGTCGTCGACGACCGGGTCAGGGGCCGGGCCAACGCCCTGTTCGCGTTCGCGATCACCGGCGGCTCGATCATCGGCCCCGCCATCGCCGCCGCCCTGCTGCCGGTCGGGAAGGGCGTACCGCTGGTCGCGGCCCTGGCGGTGGGCTGCCTGCTCATGCTGATCCCCACCGTGGTGCTGCGCAGGCGGCTCGGCAGCGACACGGACATGGCCCACGACGAGGAGCCGGAAGCCGCGGCCGCGGGCGCCGCCGAGGACGAGTCCGCGGACCCGGGTTCCGCGGAACCCGGCTCCGCCGAGGCGGGTTCCACGGAACCCGCGGCACCCGCACATCCCGCGTCCGCTTGAGCGGCCCCGTCCGCACCGAGTTCTAGGAGACTGAGATGTCGTACGGGATCGTCGCCATCGGCGAATCGCTCGGTGAGCGGGTGGAGGTCACCGACTCGGTGATCGGCGAATACACGACCAGCCACGAGACGGTGCGGTCGTGGGGCTACCGGCACTTCCACCGCGCCGACGACAGCACCCTGATCACCGACCTGGCCGTGCGGGCCTGCGAGGAGGCATTGAAGGCTGCCTCGGCGGACGCCTCCGAGGTCGACCTGGTGGTGCTGGCCATCGCGGACTTCGCCGAATACCTGTGCTGGGACGCCGCGGCCGCGGTGCAGGGCCGGATCGGGGCCGTCAACGCCGAGGCGATCCTCGTCAACCAGGCATGCTGCTCGGGGGTGATGGCCTTCGACACCGTCGCCGGCCGGCTCGCGACCCACCCCGACTATCGCAACGCGCTCATCGTCTCGTCCAACCGGATCTGCGACACGTACCAGAACCGGATGGAGACGAGTACGAGCGTCCTGTCGGACGGCGCCGTCGCGGCCCTGGTGCGGCGCGGCCACGAGCGGGGCCGGTGGCTCGCCACCGAGACGATCACCGACGGCAGGTACGCCAACTTCTTCCGGATGGACGTCGGCGGCACCGCGGAGCCGTTCGGCGTGTCCGGGGCTGCCGACAAGGACCTGCAGAAGCAGGCCAATCCGCTCGGCCGGGTCGCGGAGATCCTCGGGAACGACGCCCGCAGGATGCTGGAGTTCTTCAAGAAGTTCGGCGGGAACATGCGCGAGGCGGTCGACCGCGTCTGTGCCCGCGCCGGCATCGAGCCCGGCGAGATCAAGCGGTTCATCCACCTCAACGACAACCAGCAGGCGATGGCCGACATCTCCAGGGCCCTGGGCGTCCCCCTGGAGCGCTTCAACGGCGAACTGGCCCTTGACCTCGGCCACTTCGGCTCAGCCGACCAGATGCTCGCCCTGCACCGGATGATGCGGGCAGGCGAGCTGCGGGAAGGCGACGTGGTCGCCCTGACGACCCTCGGCGGCGGCATGCACTGGGCCGTCACCCTGATCCGGATATGAACGCCATACCCACCGCGGACCTGCTCGCCCGGCTGCGCCGCCTCCGCTCGGACGGCGCAGTCCCGGATCCCGAGCTGTGGCCCGCGATCCGGGAGCTGACGGGAGTGGCCGATCGGGCGAAGGCCGGCGGCCTGCTGGCCGGCCTCCCCACCCGGCTCGTCACCGGCGAGGACAGGCCGCTGCGGCCGCTGCGGGTCGGCCTCACCGGCACCTTCACCGCGGACGGCCTGCTCCCGCTGCTGCGCACCGCGCTGCTCGCGGCCGGGATCGACGCCGAGATCCAGCTCAGCGGCTACGGCCGGCTGGCGCTCGACCTCGGCGACCCCGCCTCGCCGCTGGCCGCCTTCGCGCCCGACGTCGTGCTCTGCCTCCTGCACGACGAAGCCCTGCTGCCCCCCGACCCGGCCCCCACCGACCTCGCCGCGCTGGACCGGCACATCACCGCCCAGGCCGAGGAGGTCGGCGAGCTGGCGCTGGGCTTCGCGGCGCGCACCGGCGCCACGATGCTGCTGCACACCGTGCCGCTGTCAGCGCTGGAATACCGGACGCTCGTCGCCCAGCGCAGCCGGGCCGCGCTCGGCCGGGCCTGGCGACGGGCGAACCTGGTGCTGCTCGACCTGCCGGAGACATCCCAGCAGGTACACGTACTCGACCTGGAGACACTCGTCGCCAACGAGCCCGTCGCGCTGCGCGACGAGCGCCGCTACCGCTTCGCCCGCATGGCGTGGTCGCCCGGTGTGGAAGACCTCTACGCGACGGAGGCGGCGGCCTTCTGCCGCGCCCTTGCCGGCCTGACCCGCAAAGTCCTCGTCCTCGACCTCGACCAGACCCTCTGGGGCGGCGTGGTCGGTGACGACGGGCCCACCGGGATCGACCTCGGCTCGCACTACCCGGGCAACGCCTACCTCGAACTCCAGCGGCGTGCCCTCATGCTCCGCCGGCAGGGCGTACTCCTCGCGGTGTGCAGCAAGAACAGCCCGGAACCCGTCGCGCAGGTCTTCGCCGAGCACCCGGCGATGGTGCTGCGCGCCGAGGACTTCGTGGCGCAGGCCGTGAACTGGTCACCCAAGGACGAGAATCTGCGGGAGCTGGCCCACACGCTCAACCTGGGCCTGGACAGCATGGTGTTCCTCGACGACAGCGCCTTCGAGTGCGAGCTGGTCCGCGCGTCGCTGCCCGATGTCGCCGTCGTGCGCGCCGACGGCGATCCGGCGGAGCACGCCGCCCGGCTGCTCGGCACCGGCCTCTTCGACGTCCTCCAGCTCACCGAGACCGACTTGGAGCGCACCGGGCGCTACCAGGCCGAGGCCCACCGCCGCGCCGGCTTCGCCGAGGCCGGCAGCACGCAGGCCTTCCTGGGAAGCCTGGGGCTACGGGTACGGGTCCGCGAGGCCGACGCGTACGCGGTACCGCGGGTCCACCAACTCCTCCAGCGCACCAACCAGTTCAACACCACCAACCTGCGCTGGACGGAGTCGCAGATCGGCGAGGCCCTGGCATCGGACCACCGCACGGTCCTCGTCTTCGACGTCACCGACCGCTTCGGCTCCGAGGACACCGTCGGAGCCGTCCTGCTCTCGGCGGCGCCTCAGCAGTGGACCGTCGACAACTTCGTCATGAGCTGCCGGGTGTTCTCCCGGGGCATCGAGTTCGCGGTCCTGCAACGGGTCGCCGAGCACGCGGCGCGCCACGGCGCACCGCGCCTGGTCGCCGACTTCGTCCCGACGACGCGCAACGCCCCCGCGGCGGCCTTCTACCAGGAGGCCGGCTTCACTCCCGCCGCCGGGCCTGGACACACCTACGAGCTCGCGCTCGAACCGATGCCCCGACTGACGCCCGCATGGATCGACCTGGAAGGCGAGACCGCCGATGTCTGACCTGACGACCCGGATCACCGGGATGATCGCGCCGATCACCGGCCTGGACCCGGCCGACCTGACCGCTGGGTCCAGGTTCGAGGACATCGACGAGTGGTCGAGCCTGAAGGCTCTGTCCCTGATGGTCGACCTGGAACAGGAACTGCCGATCAAGCTCGACCTGCGCCGCTTCATGTCCGTGCGCACCGTGGGCGAACTCGTCGCCCTGGTCGCCGAGGGCCTGGGGCAAGCGGCCGAAACGGCGGGATGAAGGATGCCGACGCCTCGGTCAGCCCGCGGGCTCGGCAGCGTGCGCGGTCCCGACCTGCCGGAAACCCACGCGTGCGTAGACGCGCGCGACCGCCTCGTCCTGGGCGGACAGCAGGACCGTACGCACCCCCGCCTCGTCGTGCGCGTGCCGTGCGAGCAGCGCGGTCAGCGCCCCTGCCAGCCCGCGGCGCCGGGCCGACGGCAGGGTCGCGACCGCCATGACCTCGGCGAACTCGCCCATCGGCTGGTAGCTGCCGACCGCGACGACACCCTGGGCGGGGTCCTCGGCGACGGCCGTGATGGTCAGCCCGCGCCGCGCGCGGTCGTTCAGGTGCGCGATCAGCTCGGGTTCGAGCTTGCCCAGGAAGGCGTCCCGCTCCGCGGCGCCCTCAGGTCCCGTCCCCGTACCCCCGGCGGTGAAGGCCACATCGGCCGTCGCCCGCCCGGCCAGCAGGGCCGGGTCGTCGGCCTCCACCACCCGGAGGGCGACCCCGTCGACCTCAGCGGCGGACACCTCCGCTGCCTCCGCCCGCATCAGGACGTGCGAGCTGAGGTCCAGGTCACGGGCCGCGACGAGCTCGGCGAGTTCCGGGTGGACCTCGTGCACCCACTCGATGCCGAGGTCGACGCCGTGCTCGGCACAGGCCGCCGCGAGCGCCTCGAGATCACCCGCGGTGATCGGCTCACGCCGGCCCACGGTCGGCCGCGCGTAATACGGCCACGGGGACCGCGACACGAACAGCGTGAACGGTCCGACTTCCACCGGGTCGCAGTCGGGACGCGGCGAGGCGTCGAGGTAGGCGTCGAGATCGGCCACCGCAGCCTGTATTTCCGGGACTTGAGTCATGGGCCGCGACTATACAAGACGCCCGCGGCCTGCCATGTCGGATGCGGATATCCCTTCTGGACCCCGCGCGCCCGGGTGTTGGCCGAGTTGTGGTTTTTCCGGTGTGGTCGGGTTGTCGGTTTGTTGAGGGTGAGGGTGGTGTGTGATGGGTGGTTTGGTTGTTCCGTCGTTGGTGGCGGGGTGG
>NZ_JBICTO010000029.1:64365-83212 GCF_043197715.1 Streptomyces sp. NPDC049040 | reverse complement strand
CCGAGGAGGCCATGACCGCGACCAGGGCCTCGCCGGGGCCGATCTCCGGCACCGGCACATCGTCGAGGTGGATCGACTTGCGCGGGTCCTTGTCCCGGGTGGCGAGGCCGGCGAACATCTCCGCCTCGTCCTTGTGCACGGTGACCGCGCGGTACGACGCCGGCAGCTTCAGGGCCGCGAAGTCGGCGGCCGTGCTGTCAGGCGCGAGGACGGCGTCCAGGATTTCCTTCATGTGACTCGCCTCCGGCGAAGCGTTCCGCGTGCGCGCCCGTGCCGGTGTCCGAGGGGACGCCGACGCGTGACGCGGATCGCGGGGATCGGGTGGGATGGAGGAGGTGCCGTCGGTCCGGCGAAGGGTTTGACGGTGGAGCGAAGGAGCCGCGCGGTGGCGCGGAATGCCTGTGACGCAGGCGTCCGAGCCTGGGGGACAGCCGGCCTGCGAGGGATCACCGCACGCCGTCCGCTCGGACTGTGGATACCGTATGGCACGGCGTGCCAGTCGTAAAGACACTGCGTGCCATTTTTTCTTCTCAGTGTCACCCCGCCGCCGTGAACCGGCAACAGCGGCCGCCCGGGGAGCCGGACAGCCGCTGTCCGGCGGGGCGGGGGCCGCTCATGCCTTGCGCAGGGCCTCTTCGATGCCGCGCAGGATCTGGGCCGGTGTGGCGTCGGTGCGGGCCACCGCAACCACCACCTCGCCGTGCCTCGACACCGTCGCAGGCGTCGTGGCGGACGCCCGTGACGGTATCCGCCCGGCGCCGATCCCGGTGCCGAAGGTCGCCTTGATCACGTCGAAGGCGTGGTCGAGCTGCGCCTCCACGTCACCCTTGCCGTCCGCCCGCAGCCAGCGCCGCAGCACATGGTTGTGCGCGGCCACCACCGCGGAGGCGGCGACCTCGGCGAGCAGCGGGTCGTCGTCGCCGTAGCCCTGGGCGCCCTCGTCGAAGTGGCCCAGCAGATAGCGGGTGAAAAGGCGCTCGTAGCGGGCCACCGAGGCGATCTCGCGCTCCCGCAGCGTCGGCACCTCCCGGGTCAGCCGGTAGCGCTCCACCGACACCTCGGGCACCTGGGCGTACATCCGCAGCACCTCGGTGATGCCGCGGCACACGGTGTCCAGCGGGTGCTCGTGCGGGTCGGCGGAGTCCAGCACGGCCTGGACGCGCACCAGCGTGTCGTCGTGGTCGGGGAAGATCGCCTCTTCCTTGGACCTGAAGTGCCGGAAGAAGGTCCGGCGCGCCACACCGGCCGTGGCGGCGATCTCATCGACCGTGGTCGCCTCGTAGCCCTGCGTCGCGAACAGGTGCATCGCGGCCGACGCGAGATCCTGCCGCACCCGGTGCCGCTGGGCTGCGGCGCGGCGGACGGTCGCAGTCTGCGGGGCACCGGACTTCGCGGGCTGGGGCATGTGGGGAACGTAACACGGCGGACCGCCCCGTCCGGCGGCCGGGGGGAAAAGACCCCAGCTCGCCGTACGGTTGTCGGGGCCGTGCGGCCGGTCAGCGGTGGGCATACTCGCGGAAGCCGCGGCCGGTCTTGCGCCCCAGGCAGCCCGCCGACACCAGGTGTTCGAGCAGCGGCGCGGGCGCCAGCCCCGGATCGCGGAACTCCTCGTGCAGCACCTGCTCGATCGCCAGCGACACGTCGAGCCCCACCACGTCGAGCAGCTCGAAAGGCCCCATCGGATAGCCGCCGCCGAGCTTCATGGCCGCGTCGATCGCCTCCACGCTCGCGTAGTGGTCCTGCACCATCTTCACCGCGTTGTTCAGGTACGGGAAGAGCAGCGCGTTGACGATGAAGCCCGCCCGGTCGCCGCAGTCCACCGGGTGCTTGCGCAGGGTCCCGCACACCTCGCGGACGGTGGCCCGCACCTCGTCCGCGGTGAGCACCGTGTGGACCACCTCGACCAGCTTCATCGCCGGTGCGGGGTTGAAGAAGTGCATCCCGACGACGTCCTGCGGGCGTTCCGTGGCCCTGGCGATCGCCACCACCGGCAGCGAGGAGGTCGTGGTGGCCAGCACCGCGCCCGGCTTGCACACCTTGTCGAGGATCCGGAACAGCTGCTGCTTGACGAACAGGTCCTCGGTGACCGCCTCGACCACCAGGTCCGCCTGCCCGAGCGCGTCGTAGGAGGCCGCGGGCGTCACCAGGGCCACGGCCGCGTCGCGCCGCTCCGCGTCGAGGCGTCCCCGTGCCACCGAGCGGTCCAGCGACTTGGCCAGCCGCGCCACCGCCTGCTCGGCCTTCTCCTGGGTGCGCGCGGCCAGTTGCACCGGGAAGCCGGCCTTCGCGAAGACCTCGGCGATCCCCGTCGCCATGGTGCCGGAACCGGCCACGCCGACACTGCGGACCGTACGGCCCCCGTTGCCGGAAGGCCCGTCCGCCGGGGTCTCGGCGTCCGGCACCACCACGGAGCCGCCGGGCGCCTCGTAGGAGTAGAAGCCGCGGCCCGACTTGCGGCCGAGCAGCCCGGCCGCGCTGAGCTGGCGCAGCACCGGCGCCGGGGCGTGCAAGCGGTCCTTGCTCGCCTCGTACATCGCGTCGAGGACGGTGGTGGCGGTGTCCACCCCGATCAGGTCGAGCAGCGCGAGCGGGCCCATCGGCAGGCCGCAGCCCAGCCGCATCGCGGCGTCGATGTCCTCCCGGGTGGCGTAGCGCGCCTCGTACATGGCGGCGGCCTGGTTCAGATAGCCGAACAGCAGCCCGTCCGCGATGAAGCCCGGCCGGTCGCCGACCGGCACCGGCTCCTTGCCGAGGCTGCGCACCAGCGCGGTGACGGCCGCGGTGGTCTCCGGCGAGGTCAGCACCGTGGACACCACCTCGACCAGCTTCATCGCCTGCGCCGGCGCGAAGAAGTGCAGGCCGAGCACCCGGTCGGGGCGGCCGGTCTCGGCCGCCAGACGGGTCACCGACAGCGCGTTGGTGCCGGTGGCCAGGATCGCGCCGGGCTTGACGATCCGGTCGAGCGCGGTGATGACCTCGCGCTTGGTCTCGTAGCGCTCGTCCACCACCTCGATGACCAGGTCGGCGGCCGCGGCGGCGGTGAGGTCGGGGAAGGTGCGGAAGCGGGCGAGCGCGTCGCTGCGCTCCGCCGCCGTGCCGCGGCCGCGCTCCACCGCGCGCGCCGTGGAGCGTTCCAGTGCGGCGACCGCGCGGCGGGCCGCCGCGGGGTCGATGTCGATGCCGATCACCTCGTGGCCCGCCCTGGCCATGACATCGGCGATGCCGGTGCCCATGGTGCCGAGGCCGATGACGGCGATGACGGACGGGGGAGCGACGGCGGGTTCCTGTGACGGCGCCGTGGACGCTGCTGCGGACGGCGCTGCGGATTGCGAGGCTGCGGAGGGACGGTCCATCGCGTGTCTCCAGACGCTGAGGAGACCGGGCGCGTACGAGCGCGCACGGCTGGGAGGAGAGATGGAGTCGCGGGCCGGTCGCTGAGATGTGCGTGCCCGCGGTGAGGATCCGGCGGGCCCTGTCCCGGGGCCGCGCCGCGACGATGCCGAACCGACGTGGTGCTGCGCGTGCGGGGCGGCTGCGTCACCAGGCCGCCGTGCACGATGCATTCGAGGGTAACTGGCGGGTAACTTCGGCGCCACCCCTGTGCGCATGTGATCTGCACCGCTCACAGATGAGCGCGATCGGCCGCGAGGTGCCCGGCGGCGGGCGGGACCCCGTGCGGTGCCGTCGGGAGCGCAGTCGGAACCGTGTCGTGGATCTGCCGGCCGTACGCCCCCGTGGAGTACGGCCGGCAGAAAGGCGCGGCGGCGCGCACCACCGGTGCCGCCGTCCGGTGGTGCCGCCGTCAGAGCAGGGTGAGCTGGGTGTCGCCCGGGTCGGCGGGCCGGTCCTGCCGCGGGCCGGGCGCGACAGGCTGCTCCCGCTCCTGCGGTGTCTCCCTCGTCTCCTGGGCCTGCCGTGCCGGCCGGAAGCCGGTCCTGCGGGCCGGGCCGCAGCCGAACTCCGCCGCGAACTCGTGCACCTGGCGGGTGACCCGGCGCTGATACCACGTCGGCGCGTAGGACCCGCCCGCGTACAGCGCCTCGTAACGCCGCACGAGATGCGGGTGGTTGCGGGCCAGCCAGGACATGTACCACTCCCGGGCGCCGGGGCGCAGATGCAGCACGAGCGGGGTGATCGACCCGGCCCCTGCCGCGGCGATGGCGCGGACCGTCGCCCGCAGCTGCTCGGGCGAGTCGCTGAGGAAGGGGAGCACCGGCGCCATCAGGACCGAGGAGGGTATGCCGTTCTCGCTGAGGGTGCGGCAGACCGCGAGGCGCGTCTGTGGGGAAGGCGTGCCCGGTTCGACGCTGCGCCACAACTCGCCGTCGAGGAACCCGACGGACAGCGCGATGGACACATCGGTGACGCGAGCGGCCTGCCGCACCAGTTCGAGATCGCGCAGGATCAGCGAGCCCTTGGTGAGGATCGAGAACGGGTTGGCGCGGTCCCGCAGCGCCGCCAGGATGCCGGGCATCAGCTGATAGCGGCCCTCCGCCCGCTGGTAGCAGTCGACGTTGGTGCCCATCGCGACGTGCTCGCCCTGCCAGCGCGGCGCGGCCAGCTCGCGGCGCAGCAGCTCCGCCGCGTTGGTCTTCACCACGATCTGGGTGTCGAAGTCGTGCCCCGTGTCCAGGTCCAGATAGCTGTGCGTCCTGCGCGCGAAGCAGTAGACGCAGGCGTGGCTGCACCCCCGGTAGGGGTTGACCGTCCACTCGAACGGCATCCGGGACGCTCCTGGCACCCGGTTCAGGATCGACCGGGCGCGCACCTCGTGGAAGGTGATGCCGCGGAATTCCGGGGTGTCGAAGTGGCGGGTGACCGCGTCGGTGCCGAAGAGCGCGGCCGTGGCGTCGTCCCGGCCCAGCTGGTCCCAGCGCATGGCGCCCTCCTTCGGTCGTCAGGTGTGCCGTTCCCTCCACAATAGAACACAGATTCGAAAAGCGGGTGTGGTTGGCTTGTGCGGCGCGTGAAGAACGCGCACGGACACGGACCGAGGAGAATTCATGGCGCTCGTCGAGGCCACCACGGAGCGGATCGTCGCAGCGGAGCCGGAGCGGGTGTACGACGCCCTCGCCGACTACGCGGGCACCCGCGGCCGGGTGCTCCCTGAGCAGTTCAGCGAGTACGAGGTGCGCGAGGGCGGCACCGGTGCGGGCACCGTCGTGCACTGGAAGCTCCAGGCCACCAGCAACCGCGTACGGGAGTGCCTGCTCGACGTGACCGCCCCCGCCGAGCGGCAGCTGGTCGAGACCGACCGCAACTCCACCATGGTCACCACCTGGACGGTCACCCCGGAGGGCGCGGGCGCCAGCAAGGTGGTCGCCACGACCCGCTGGCAGGGTGCGACCGGCGTCGGCGGCTTCTTCGAGCGCGCCTTCGCCCCCAAGGGCCTCGGCCGTATCTACGACGCGATCCTGGCGTCGTTCGCCGCCGAGGTCGAGGGCGGCGCGGGCCAGTGCACGCCCGGGTCCTGACGCCCGCAGGTCACCCGGTTGGTTTCATGGTCTTTCACTGATACGGGTGGTTTTGCCTACTTCCTGAGAATCGCCGCGCTGCTCCTTCGTTGTCGCCTCATGCGGGAGACGGTGGCGCAGCAGGTGTGACGAGGGGAGTGAAGGGTGGCTGGCAGCACGCTGACCGATCGGACGGCGGCACTGACAGAGGACGGAGGCGGGGGCGGAGGCGGCGGCTCCGGCACGGGCAGCGCCCTGGCCGAGGGGACCGGGCCCGCGCCCGCCCCCGACGCCGCCGCCCAGGCCGCGCCGGGGCCCGACCTGACGCCCCGCAGAGTCCGGCTGGTCTTCCTCGGCCTGATGCTGGCGCTGCTGCTCGCCGCCCTCGACCAGATGATCGTGGCCACGGCCCTGCCGAAGATCGTCGGCGAGCTGCACGGCCTCGACCAGATGTCCTGGGTGGTCACCGCCTACCTGCTGGCCTCCACCATCGGCCTGCCGATCTACGGCAAGCTCGGCGACCTCTTCGGCCGCAAGGGCGTCTTCCAGTTCGCGATCATGACCTTCGTCGCCGGCTCCGCCCTTGCCGCCTGGTCGCGGTCCATGGACGAGCTGATCGCCTTCCGCGCGGTCCAGGGCATCGGCGGCGGCGGTCTGATGATCGGCGTGCAGGCGATCATGGCCGACATCGTCCCGCCCCGCGAACGCGGCCGCTACATGGGCCTGATCGGCGCCGCCTTCGGCCTCGCCTCGGTCGCCGGACCGCTGCTCGGCGGCTTCTTCACCGACCACGCCTCCTGGCGCTGGTGCTTCGCGATCAACATCCCCTTCGGCCTGGTCACCCTCGCCGTCGTCACCCTGGTCCTGAAGCTCCCCAAACCCACCGCCCGCCCCCGGCTCGACGTGCTCGGCGCGCTGCTGCTCGCCACCGCCTCCACCTGCCTGGTGCTGGTCACCACCTGGGGCGGCTCGAAGTACGACTGGCAGTCCCGGGAGATCCTGGGCCTGGGCGGCGGAGCGGTCGGCTGCGCCCTGCTCTTCATCCTGGTGGAGCGGTTCGCCGCCGAGCCGGTCATCCCGCTGCGGCTGTTCCGCGACCCCGTCTTCAACGTCACCGCGCTGATCGGCTGCGTCGTCGGCATCGCCCTGTTCGGCGCGGCCAGCTACCTGCCGACCTTCCTGCAGATGGTCGACGGCGCCAGCGCCACCGGCTCCGGGCTGCTGATGCTGCCCATGATGCTGGGCGTCGTCGTCGCGTCCATCGCGAGCGGGCAGCTGATCAGCCGCACCGGGCGGTACAAGATCTTCCCCATCGTCGGCGGCGCCCTGTCCGCGGCCGGCATGTGGATGCTGTCGCTGATGGACGCGGACACCCCGCAACTCACCTACAGCCTCTTCATGGCCGTCCTGGGCCTCGGCATCGGCATGGCGCTGCCGGTACTGGTGCTGGCCGTGCAGAATTCGGTGCGCCCCGCCGACATCGGGGCCGCCACCAGCGCCAACAACTACTTCCGGCAGATCGGCGGTTCCGTCGGCGCGGCCGTCTTCGGCACCCTCTTCGCCGACCGGCTCGGCAAGCGGCTCGCCGTCGAACTCCCGCACGGCGCCCACCTGCCGGACCCGCAGTCGGTCACCCCGCAACTGGTCCGCACCCTGCCCGCGGCGGTGCGCGACGGCTACGTGCACGCGTACGCGGACGCCATGCCGCGGATCTTCCTCTACCTGGTGCCGGTGCTCGTCCTCGGCTTCCTCTTCGCCTTCCTGCTCAAGGAGAAACCCTTGGTCACCCAGCACGGCCCCGCGGCAGCGACCGCTGCCACGACCGCGTACGACGCTCCCGCCACCGACCACCTCGACGGCGCCGCGTCCGCCGCGCCACTGCCCGGCGCCCGCCGGCTGGCCACCCCGCCGCACGCCGGCGTCGCGGTGTGCGGCACCGTCCAGCACTCGGACGGCAGCAGCGTCGGCCGGGCCGCGCTCACCCTGATCGACGTCACGGGACGCCAGATCGGCCGCGGCGCCACCAGCGAGGACGGCCGCTACGCGCTGAGCACGCCGGGCGCCGGCAGCTACGTCCTGATCGCCGCCGCCGGCGGGCACCAGCCGCAAGCCGTCAGCGTCACCGTCGGCGACCACCCCGTCGACCTCGACGTCGTCCTCGGCGGCGCAGGGCGGCTCGCCGGAGCCGTACGCACCGCGGACGGCACACCGGTGCGGGACGCCATCGTGACCCTCACCGACGTGCGCGGCGACGTCGTGGCCACCGCACGCAGTGGTCGCGAGGGCGCCTACGTCCTGGCGGAGCTGGTAGCCGGCGAATACACCCTGGCCGCGAGCGCACCCGCCTACCGCCCCGCGGCCCTGCCGGTCTCCGTGCAGTCCTCCAGGGAGACCCGGCAGGACGTCGAGCTGGCCGGCGGCGCGGTCCTGCGCGGCATCGTCCGCGCACCCGGCGGGCGCCTGGTCGAGGACGCCAGGGTCACCCTCCTGGACGCCGCGGGCAATGTCGTCGATTCCGTCACCACCGCCGCCGACGGGCACTTCCGCTTCGTCGACCTCGCGGCCGGGGAGTACACCGTCATCGCTGCCGGATACCCGCCGGTGGCGACCGTTCTCCAGGTCGCCGGGGGCGGCCGCACCGAACGCGACCTTCAGCTGGGGCACGCGGACTAGCCCCTCCGGGGCGGGTTTCCTGACGCCGGGCCGCCGCCCGGGCACCGGCGGCCCGGCGCTTCACCCGGGGGTGCCCGGCAGCGGGGCGCGGGCCGTCACCGGCCCAAAGGGGCAATTGCTGTCGTGCCCGGACCACCGGCGGGTGGCCGGTTGCCCGCGCCGTTCCCCGCGCCCCTGTATGGCGCCGTCCGATGCAGACGTGTCCCGGTCCCGGGGCGGCGGTCGGGTGCCGGCCGATGTAGACGTGCCGCGGGCCCGGGGCGGCGGGAGGTGCGGGCGGGGGAAGGGGTCAGGGGGTCTTGGGGCACTGGGTGCCCCGGATGGAGGCGTAGGTGCCGCCGATCCGGTAGGTGCCGCCCGCAGGGGCATTGAGCCGCGTCCACTCCCCGTCCGGCATCAGGCATCCGTGCCGGTTGTCATCCGCGCCCTCGATGCCCAGCACGGGCGACCAGGGGATCCGCAGCAGCACCGAGCCGGCGGACGGCATCTTGACGGTGAGCTCGGCCGGCCCGGCCTCCACGACGGTGGCCGGCGGGTCGGCGAGCGGGTCGACGTGGGACGCGACCCGGAAGACCTGCCAGTTCTCGTCGTGCCACACGGGCGTCAGCCAGTCCGGCGCGGCCCGTACGAGCTTCGCCTCGGCGACAGCGGCGCCGTCCGGCTGGTCCGACGGCAGCACCACGTAGTAGACGCTCCAGTGCTCCAGCCACGCCTTGTACGTCTCGGCGTTCAGGGTGCCGTCGTAGAAGAGCGGGTTGCGCTCGACGTCGGCCTGCCGGTTCCAGCCGCGGGCCAGGTTCACGTACGGCGACAGGCCGGAGGCCTCCCAGTGCGAGCGCAGCGGCACCACCTCGACCCGGCCCTTGTCGGCGTCCACGCTCTTGAGCTCGGCGATCAGCGGGGGTGCGTGCCGGACCGTCGAACTGACCGCCGAGGTGTTCACCTGGTCCACGATCGGCTTGGTGATCTGCCAGGCCGCGACCCCGGCGAAGGCCAGCCACAGGGCCAGCAGGCGCCGCCCGGTCCAGTGGCTGCTGCGGGCCACCAGCAGCAGCACGGTGCCGCCGAAGAGCAGTGCGAGGCGCTCCACGTTGCTGCCGATGGGGGAGGGGATCACCCAGGTCAGGGCCACGCCGATCGCGTACACCCAGGATCCGGCGCGCATCTCGCGCCAGGCCCTCGGGACGACGAGCGCGGTCACCACCGTGATGGCGAACGGGATGATCGCGAAGTACCAGGCGAAGGGCTGCACCCCGTAGAAGGGGAAGAGCAGCGAGGTCGCGCCGACCACCAGCGGCGGTACCACGGCCAGCACGTAGCTGTCGGCCCTGCGGCCGGTCAGGAACAGCGTCGCCGCGACGACCAGCATGAACAGGCCGGCCACCGGGCTGCACATGGTGGCCAGGGCGGTCATCGCCACCGCGGTGGCCAGCCGGGGCGAGCGGCCGCGGATGCCGGGGGAGGCGGGGGTCGCCGGGAAGAGCACCAGCGCGGCGACCATCGCGAAGAGCATGCCGAGCGCGAAGGTGACCCGGCCGGAGACGACATCACACCAAAGGGCGAATGTCGTCCACAGCACCGGCACCATCGGACGGCGGATGCCGCCCCGCATCAGCAGTGCCGCGCCGACCGTCGCCGACAGCGTGCCGGCGACCACCGCGGTGGTCCGCACCCCGAGCGCGGCCATGATGTACGGCGACAGGATGCTGTAGGAGGCGGGGTGCATCCCGCCGTACCAGGACAGGTTGTACGAGGCCGAGGGATGCGCCCGTATGAAGTCGGTCCAGGCATACTGCGCGGCCATGTCGCCGGAGTCCCTGGCCAGGAAGAACGCCCACAGCACGTGCAGCACGGCGCCCACCGCGGTGGCCACGACGATCGGGTGGCGTACGTTGACCCGGCGCAGCACGGAGCGCGGCTGGCGGGGTGCGGCAACACGCGCAGGCTGCCAGGTCGTCACAGGGCCTCTTCCGGTGGCGGATGCGGGTGCGGGTCTACCGGCCGGCTGACTCCCGGCGGGATCGGACTCCCACCCGTGACCGGCTCGGATCAGAGTTCGAACACAGAGTTTGGACGCTAGCACGGCCCGCGCGGTTGCTCGCGCGCGGGCGTGCGCCCGGATTTGCCCTTTGCCGCCCGGTGGACCCGCCCCGGCCGTAACGTGGTATCGGCACCGCAGACCTTGCACCGGACGGGTGGGCCCACCCCCGGGGGCAGGAGCGGCGGCTGCCAGGGGAAGGAGCCCGACGAACCATGGACCGCCGCCATCCGACAGGACTTTCCGGCCGGATCCCGCTCGCGGTGATCGTCGTGGACGCCACGGGACTCGTCTCGCACTGGAGTACGGGTGCGCGCCGGCTGTTCGGCCGTTCCCGGCAGGACGCGGTCGGGCGCCCGGCCGCCGATCTGCTGCCGGTGGTCGGCGCCCTGGAGGGCGCGACGGGGCAGGATTCCGGCGTCCCCCTGCAACGCGGCGCGACCGCCGCGGCGTATCCGTCGGAGGAGGACTGCGGCCGCGGCCTCGAGGCGTCGCTGGCCGCCGCAGGCTCCTACCCCACCGCCGGGCGCGCCCGGCTCTTCGAACCCGAGCGGGACGTCCCGCAGGGCGACGCGGCCGCGGGCGGGGAGGCCGCGGGCCACGACTCGGAGCGGGACGAGGAGGGGACCGGGCGGCGCCGCGCCCTCGACGTGCTGTGGTGGGCCTACCCGCTGGCCGGCCCCGGCCCCGAGCGGCTGCTCGTCCTGGCCGCCGACGCGGCCGGGCTCCGGCCCGCCGAGGACACGCCGGCCGCCGAGGACTTCGAGCGGATCGCACCGGGCTTCGCCCTGCACACCGAGTTCGCCGGCGCCGACGACCTGGCCAAGCGGCTCCCGGAGATCCTGCCCAGCATGAATCCGCTGGAGAGCGCGCGGATCGTGGCGCAGGTCCTCGACGTCGGCTACCCGGTGCTGGAGATCAGCCGGCACGAGCGGGTGCCGGTCACCCCCGACTGGGGGGTGCCGCGCCGGGTCGAGCGGCAGGCCAGGCGGCGGGCGGCGGAGCAGGCCGCGGCCGTCGACCCGGCGGCCGTTCCCGCCGAGGACCTGGCACCCGACCTGGAGTACGCCGCGGTGCGCGAGCACCTGGAGTTCCTCAACGAGGTCAGCGGCCGGATCGGCACCTCGCTGGACCTGGCCCGCACCATCCAGGAGGTCAGCGCGGCCGTGGTGCCGCGCTTCACCGACGTCGCCGGCACCTACCTGCGCGAGCAGGTGCTCGCAGGCGAGGGCTTTCCCGACGGGCCGCCCGATGTCACCACCATGTGGCATCGCGTCGCCGTCGAGCACACCGACGAGCCGGGCCGCTGGGACGACGTGGTCCCTGTCGGCGAGTCGATGCCCTTTCCCGCGCAGACGCCCTTCTTCCGGTGCATGACCACCGGCGAGCCGGTGATGGTGCCGCGGATCAGCGAGCAGATGGGCAATGCCATCGCCGCGCAGTTCCCCAAGCGCGACATCAGCCCGCTGATCAACAACCGCTCGATGCTGGTGGTGCCGCTCAAGGCCCGCGATGTGGTGCTGGGCTTCATGATCCTGCTGCGGCACCGCGAACGCGCGGCGTTCGACGACATGGACCGTGTCACCGGCGCGGAGCTTGCCGCCCGCGCCGGGCTCGTACTCGACAACGCGCGCATGTACACGTACCAGGAGAACGTCGCCGACGCGCTCCAGGACAGCATGCTGCCGCACATCGCCCCCCGGATGCCCGGCTGCGACGTGGCCACCCGCTACCTGCCCGGCACCCGGCTCGGCCGGGTCGGCGGTGACTGGTTCGACAGCATCAAGCTGCCCGGCTCGCGGCTCGCCCTCGTGGTCGGCGACGTCATGGGCCACGGGCTGAACTCGGCCGCGATGATGGGGCAGTTCCGCACCGCAGTGCAGACCATGGCCCAGCTCGGGCTGCCACCCGCGCAGCTGCTGCGCAATCTGGACGACCTGGCGCAGCGGCTCGGCGAGCAGTATCTGGCCACCTGCCTCTACGCCGTCTACGACCCGGTCGAGTCCGAGGTGCTGATCGCCAACGCCGGGCACATCCCACCGGTCCTGGTGCGTGCCGCCGACGGGCGCAGCGAGCTGCTCGACGTGCCGACCGGGGCGCCCCTCGGCGTCGGCGGGGTGCCCTTCGAGACGGTCAGGGTCCCGGTGGCGCCCGGCGACCGGCTGGTGCTGTGCACCGACGGCCTGGTCGAGGTCCGCGGCCAGGACATCGGCGCCGGACTCGCCGCGCTGTGCGAGAGCGCCGCACACCCGGCCGCGTCCATGGACGCGGCCTGCGACACGATCATCCGCGCCCTCAACCCGCGCGGCGGCCGCAAGGACGACGTGGCACTGCTGATGGCCAGGCTCAACGGCATCCCGCGGCAGGACGTCGCCGCCTGGGAACTGGCCCCCGACCCCAGCGAGGTCGGCAGGGCCAGGGCACTGGTCCGCGACACCCTGCGGGCGTGGGGCCTGGACGAGGTCGGCGAGACCGCGGAGCTGCTGGTGGGCGAGGTCGTCACCAACGCGGTGCGGCACGCGCACGACCGCCCGGTCGAACTGCGCATGGTGCGGGCGGACGCGCTGCTGGTGGAGGTGTCGGACGACGACCACGGGGTGCCGGTGCTGCTCAGCGCCGGTCCCGAGGACGAAGGCGGCCGCGGCATGAGGATCGTCAGCCGGCTGGCCCGCGAATGGGGCACCAGCCGGTCGGCCCAGGGCAAGACCGTGTGGTTCGAGCAGGCCCTGCCGGAGCGGCGCGGGAACTGACACCGGCCGCCTTCCGGCCGGCCCTGCGGGCTGCCGGCTTCCGTACGATCACGACGTGGGGAGTGGTGAGTACGTGTGAACGTCTCCAGCGGGTACGCGCATGCGTGGGAGAGCTTCTGGCAGGACGCGCCGTACGAAACGGGCGGTGTCCTGTGGGACGCCGATCCCGCGCTGACGGCAGGACGCCACCTGGCGTACTTCGAGGAGTACTTCGACCCCGGCCTGCCGCTGGTCGACCTCGGCTGCGGCAACGGCACGCAGACCCGCTTCCTGGCCGGCCGCTACCAGCACGTCGTCGGCGTGGACCTGGCCGGCGGCGCCGTGGAGCGGGCGCGCAGGGACGACCCGCGCGGCCTGGCCGCCTACCAGCGGCTGGACGCCGTCGACACCGACGCGGTCCGCGCGCTGCACGCGGAGTTGGGCGACGCCAACGTCTACATGCGCGGTGTGCTGCACCAGTGCGAGACCGCCGACCGCAGCCGCCTGGTGGACGCCATCGCCACCTTCACCGGCCAGCGCGGCCGGGTCTTCGCGGTGGAGCTGGCGGAAGCTGCCAAGGGCGTGCTCATCGCCCTCGCCCAGGGCCCGGCCGGCCCGCCGCCGAAGCTCGGCGCGATCTTCTCGCACGGCATCGCGCCCGGCGAGGTCCACGACGCCGCGGTGCACGGCTACTTCACCTCCGCGGGCCTCGACGTCCTGGCCTCCGGCGAGGCACCGCTGCTGACCACCGAATTCCGTCCGGACGGTACACGGATCGAGGTCCCCTCCCGGTGGCTGGTGGCGGGGCTCTCCGCGTAGTGTCACCTCGTATGCGGAAGATCCTCATCTCGGCCGACATGGAGGGCGCCACCGGTGTGACCTGGCCGGCGGACGTCCTGCCGGGCACCGAGCAGTGGCAGCGCTGCCGCCACATGTTCACCTCCGACGTGAATGCCGCCGTCGCCGGCTTCCTCGACGGCGGCATCGACCAGGTGCTCGTCAACGAGGCGCACTGGACGATGCGCAACCTGCTCCTGGAGCAGCTCGACGAACGCGCCCAGCTGCTCACCGGGCGGCACAAGGAACTGTCCATGGTCGAAGGCGTCCAGCACGGCGACGTCGACGGCATCGCCTTCGTCGGCTACCACACCGGGGCGGGCACCGAGGGCGTCCTCGCCCACACCTACCTCGCCAACTCCATCACCGGAGTGTGGGTCAACGGCGAGCCGGCGAGCGAGGGCCGGCTCAACGCCCTCGTCGTCGCCGAGTACGGCGTACCCGTCGTCCTGGTCACCGGCGACGACCGCACCGGGGACGACGCGCGCGGCTACGCGCCGCAGGCCCGTACCGTCGCCGTCAAGGACTACGTGTCGCGCTACGCCGCCGTCTGCCGGCCGCCCGCCAGGACGGCCGCCGACATCCGCGCCGCCGCCCACGAGGCCGCCGCGCTCGCGGTACGGCACGAACCCGAGCAGGCCGGGCCCTTCACCGTGGAGCTGGAGTTCGACGCATGGCACCTGGTGGGGGCCGCCACCGTGATCCCCGGGGTGGAGCAGACCGGGGAGCGGCGGGTGGCGTACAGCCTGCCGACGATGTACGCGGCCCTTCGCGCGTTCAAGGCCGTGACGACACTGGTGTCCCAGGCGGTGGAGGAGCAATATGGCTGAGCGGACCGTGGACCGCGGGCACGAGCCGGAAGCACCGGTGGTCGACTCCGTGGCGCTGGACGAGGTGGTGCGCTTCACCTCCGACCTCATCAGGATCGACACCACCAACCGCGGCGGCGGCGACGGCAACGAGAGGGCCGCCGCCGAATACGTCGCCGAGCGCCTTGCCGAGGCCGGGATCGAGCCGGCCATCCTGGAGAAGGCGCCGGGCCGCAGCAACGTGGTGGCCAGGATCCCCGGCACCGACCCGTCGGCCGACGCGCTGCTGGTGCACGGCCACCTCGACGTGGTGCCCGCGCAGGCCGCCGACTGGACGGTGCACCCCTTCTCAGGCGAGGTCCGCGACGGCGTCGTGTGGGGCCGCGGGGCCATCGACATGAAGAACACCGACGCGATGGTGCTCGCCACCGTCCGCGCCTGGGCCCGCAGCGGCCGCCGGCCGCCCCGCGACATCGTGCTCGCCTTCACCGCGGACGAGGAGGACAGCGCCGCCTACGGCGCGGGCTTCCTCGTCGCCGAGCACCCCGAGCTCTTCGCCGACTGCACCGAGGGCGTCAGCGAATCCGGCGCCTACACCGTCCACACCGACAACGGGCTGCGGATCTACCCGGTCGCCGCAGGCGAGCGCGGCACCGCGTGGCTCGAACTGACCGCGCAGGGCAGGGCGGGCCACGGCTCGAAGATCAACCACGAGAACGCCGTCGTCCGGCTGGCGGCCGCCTTCACCAGGATCGGCGAGCACCGCTGGCCGGTCCGCCTCACCGCCACCGTGCGGGCCGCACTCACCGAACTCGCCGCGCTCTACGGGGTCCCCGCCGACCTCGACGACGTCGACACGCTGCTCGACCGGCTCGGCACCGCGGCGGCCTTCGTCCGCCCCACCGTCCGCAACAGCGCCAACCCGACGATGCTCCAGGCCGGTTACAAGGTCAACGTCATCCCCGGCACCGCCACCGGATACGTCGACGGCCGCATCCTGCCCGGCGGCCAGGACGAGTTCACCGAGACCATGGACCGGCTCACCGGGCCGCACGTGCGATGGGACTACCACCACCACGAGGTGCCGCTCGAAGCATCGATCGACTCGGCGTCCTTCGCCGCGATGCGCGAGGCCCTCGAGCACTTCGACCCGGGGGCCCACGTGGTGCCGTTCTGCATGTCGGGCGGCACCGACGCCAAGCAGTTCTCCCGGCTCGGTGTCGCCGGCTACGGCTTCTCCCCGCTGCGGCTGCCGCCCGGCTTCGACTACCAGGCGCTCTTCCACGGCGTGGACGAACACGTCCCCGTCGACGCCCTGCACTTCGGCGTGCACGTACTCGACAGGTTCCTGCGCGGGACCGCGACACAGGAGGCCGCGTGACCACCGCCGCCCGCCAGGACCCCGCTTACGGCAGCTGGTCCTCGCCGATCGACGCGGCCACCGCCGCCGCCCACGACGGCGCCCCCGACAGCATCGGCGTCGTCGGCGACGACGTGTGGTGGACAGCGCCGCGCCCCGCCGAGGGCGGCCGCCGCGCACTGATCAGGCGCCGCCCCGACGGCACCGAGGAATGCCCGCTGCCGGCACCCTGGAACGTCCGCAACCGCGTCATGGAGTACGGCGGCACGCCCTGGACCGGCGCGCTCGTCGACGGCTCCCCGCTGATCGTCTTCGCCCACCACCTCGACCAGCGGCTCTACGCCTTCCGGCCTGACCGGCCGCAGGAGCAGCCGTACCCGCTCACCCCGGTCTCCGCGGTCGGCGGCGGACTGCGCTGGGCGGAACCCGCCCTGCACGCCGAGCGCGGCGAGGTCTGGGCCGTGCTCGAGGAGTTCACCGGCGAGGGACCCGGCGACCTGCGCAGGGTGCACGCCGCCGTACCGCTCGACGGCAGGGCCGCGGAAGACCGCGCCGCCGTCCGCGAGATCGCCCCCGCGGCACACCGCTTCATCACCGGCCTGCGGCTGTCGCCCGACGGCGGGCAGGCCGTCTGGCTGGCCTGGGACCACCCGCGGATGCCCTGGGACGGCACGGAACTGCGCTGCGCCGACGTCCTTTCCGACGGCACCCTCGGCCCCGCCCGCACCCTCGCAGGCGGCCCCGAGGAATCCGTCGCCCAGGCCGACTGGGCCGCGGACGGCACCCTGCTCGCCGCCACCGACCGCACCGGCTGGTGGAATCTGCACCGGGTCGACCCGGCCACCGGCGAGGCGGTCGAGCTGTGCCCGCGCGAGGAGGAGTTCGCCGGGCCGCTGTGGAAGCTCGGGCAGCGCTGGTTCGCCCCCCTCGACGACGGCCTGGTCGCCGTCCTGCACGGTGTCGGCGCCGCCCGGCTCGCGCTGCTCGACCCCGCCACCGGGCAGCTCACCGACGCCGCCGGGCACTGGACCGAGTGGAGCGCCACCCTCGCCACCACCGGCAGCCGCGTCATCGGCCTGGCCGCCGGCGCCCGCAGCTCGCACGAGATCGTCGAACTCGACGCCGCCACCGGCCGCACCCGGGTCATCGGCAACCCGCACCATGACGCGGTCGACCCCGCCTACGTCCCCGACGCGCAGGCCCGCGTCTTCACCGGGCCCGGCGGACGCGACGTCCACGCCCACGTCTACGCCCCGCGCCACCCCGACCACGCGGGCACCGGCCCCGCCCCGTACGTCATCTGGGTGCACGGCGGGCCCACCAGCCGCACCTCCATGGTCCTCGACCTGGAGATCGCCTACTTCACCTCACGCGGCATCGGCGTCGCCGAGGTCAACTACGGCGGCTCCACCGGTTACGGCCGCGCCTACCGCAACCGGCTGCGCGAGCAGTGGGGCATCGTCGACGTCGAGGACTGCGTCGCCGTCGCCGAAGGCCTGGTCGCCGCGGGCGCCGCCGACCCCGGGCGGCTCGCCATCCGCGGCGGCAGCGCGGGCGGCTGGACCACAGCGGCGGCACTGACCACCACCGCGACCTTCGCCTGCGGCGCGATCAGCTACCCGATCCTGGACCTGGCCGCCTGGTCGCCGACCGGCGGCGAGACCCACGACTTCGAATCCTGGTACCTCGAATCCCTCATCGGCCCGCACACCGAGGTCCCCGAGCGCTACCACGACCGCTCCCCGGTCCACCACTCCGACCGCATCACCGCCCCCTTCCTGCTGATGCAGGGCCTGGACGACGTGATCTGCCCGCCGGTGCAGTGCGAGCGCTTCCTGGCCGCGCTGGCCGGGCGCGCCGTCCCGCACGCCTACCTCGCCTTCCCCGGCGAGAGCCACGGCTTCCGCCGGCTGGACACCCTGATCACCTGCCTGGAGGCCGAACTCTCCCTCTACGGCCAGGCCTTCGGCTTCACCCCGCCGGGCGTCCCGCTGCTCGACCTGACGCCGTGACCGCCGCACCCGCACCGCCCGCCCTGCGCCGCGCGACCCCGGCACCCGCCCTGGCCGGGCGACGCCCGCAGCCTGGCGGTGCCCGATGACGGCGGTGCCGCGGGCCGCGGCCGCTTCCGCCCTGACCAGGGGCAGGCGGCTGGTCGCGGGCGACCGGGTGGGGATCGTGGCGCCCGCCGGGCCGGTACCACCAGGCGTGCTGGAGGCCGGACTTGACGTGCTGCGGGGCTGGGGCCTCCGGCCGGTCGTCGCACCGCACGTCCTGGACAGCCACCCGTCCGGCTACCTCGCCGGAGCCGACCAGGCGCGGGCCGACGACCTTCGCGACGCCTGGTGCGACCCGGCGTCGGCCGCCGTGATCTGCGCCCGCGGCGGCTACGGCACCCAGCGGATGGTCGACCTGCTCGACTGGGCCGCCATGAAGCAGGCCGCGCCGAAAGCCTTCCTCGGCTACAGCGACATCACCGTGCTGCACGAGGCCTTCGCCACCCGCCTCGGCGTGGCCACCCTGCACGGCCCGATGCCCGGCACCCCCGGTTTCCTCGCCGACGCCCCGGGCCGGGAGCAGTTGCGTCGCACCCTCTTCGCGCCCGAAGAGGTCCAGGTGCTGCGTGCACCGGCCGCCCGCGCCCTCGTCCCTGGCCGCGCCGCGGGCGTCACCCTGGGCGGCTGCCTCAGCCTGCTCGCCTCCGACACCGGTACGCGATCCGCCCGGCCCTCCGCCGCGGGCGGCATCCTGCTGCTCGAGGACACCGGGGAGGAGGCGTACCGCCTCGACCGCTTCCTCACCCAGCTCCTGCGCACCGGGTGGCTCGACGGGGTCGCCGGCGTCGCGCTGGGGTCCTGGGAGAACTGCGGCCCCTACGACGAGGTGCGTGCCCTGTTCCTCGACCGCCTCGGGCCGCTCGGCGTCCCGGTCCTGGAGCACGTGGGCTT
>NZ_JBICTO010000029.1:0-64267 GCF_043197715.1 Streptomyces sp. NPDC049040 | reverse complement strand
TTCGGGCACTGCCTGCCGGCCCTGACGGTGCCGCTCGGGGTGCCCGCCGTCCTCGACGCCGACGCCGCCACCCTCACGGTCGAGGTCCCCGCCCTCGGCTGACCGGCCCGGGAGGGCCTACGGCCTGCCCGGCAGCGGACTCGGCGTCCCGGTCCTGGAGCACGTGGGCTTCGGGCACTGCCTGCCGGCCCTGACGGTGCCGCTCGGGGTGCCCGCCGTCCTCGACGCCGACGCCGCCACCCTCACGGTCGAGGTCCCCGCCCTCCGCTGACCGGCCCGGGAGGGCCTACGGCCTGCCCGGCAGCGGAGCGGCCGCAGGCAGGACCACCTCGAAGCGGCACCCGCCGGGGACGTTGCGGACCGCCGCCCGCCCGTGGTGCGCCTCGACGATGCCGCGGACGATCGCGAGCCCGAGTCCCGCCCCCGCCGGAGGCGTCCTCGCCCCGGTGCCCCGCCAACCGGTGTCGAAGACCCGGGGGAGGTCGGCGGCGGGTATGCCTCCGCAGCCGTCCGTCACCGACACGACGACCGCCCCGGTCGCGCTGTCACGCAGCGCGGACACCGCGACGGTGCCGTCCGCCGGTGTCCGGTGGATCGCGTTGGTCAGCAGATTCGCCAGCACCCGCGTCATCTCGCGGCCGTCGACCTCGATCGGGACCCGGTCGACCCGCTCACCGACCAGCCGCACACCATGCTCCGCGGCGAGCGGATCCGCCCCGGCCATCGCGTCGCCGACCAGGTCGTACACCGACATGCGCGCGGTGCTGAGTGCCAGCACACCGGCCTGGATGCGGGAGAGTTCGAACAGGTCGCCGACCATCCCGCTGAGCCGTTCGACCTCCGCGCGGATCTGCCGGTGGTAGCGGGCGGGGTCCTCGGCTATCCCGTCCTCCAATGCCTCGGTCATGGCCCGCAGCCCGGCCAGCGGAGTGCGCAGGTCGTGCGAGATCCAGGCGACGAGTTCACGCCTGGACGCTTCGAGCGCACGCTCCCGGTCCCTTGACGCCTCCAGCTTGGCGCTGGTGGCGGCCAGTTCCCGGCCGAGCTCCGCCAATTCCGCCGTGGGCGCGCCCGAGGGCGCGGCGAAGGCGTCGCCGTCGCCGAAGGCGCGGGCCGCCGCGGTGAGCGCCCGGCTGCCGGCGACCACGGTGCGGCCGAGGAGCAGCGCGACTGCGAGGGAGACGACCGCGGCCATCGCGCACACGGTGGTGACGACCCCCAGGTCGTGCTCCGACAGGAACATCGCCCACGCCACGGACAGCGTCCCCGCCAGCATCGCGCAGACGGCGACGGACACGACCACGGCGAGTGACAGCGCGACCGAGCGATGGCGCAGCAGCCGCAACGCGGCGGCACCGAGCAGCCCGACGGCTGCCGCGCCCATCGAGGCATACGCGGCGATGACCAGGAGGCTACGCATCGGCGGCACCGTCCTCCGCGGTCCCGGGCTCACCGGGGTCGAAGCGGTAGCCCGCGCCCCACACCGTGCTGATCAGCCGCGGCCTTGCCGGGTCGTCCTCGATCTTCTCGCGCAGCCGGCGCACGTGCACCGTCACCGTGGACAGGTCGCCGAACTCCCATCCCCACACCCGCCGCATCAGCTCCTCGCGGCCCAGCACCCTGCCCGGGTGCCGCAGGAGGAAGGCGAGCAGGTCGAATTCGCGGATGGTCAGCGGCAGCTCCACCCCGTCACGCAGCGCGCGGCGGGCGGCCGGGTCGAGGGCGAGCGGCCCCGACCGCAGCCATGGCCCGGGTGCGGGCTGCGCGCCCGCGCGGCGCAACACCGACTCGACCCGCAGGACCAGCTCGCGCGGTGAGAAGGGCTTGGTCACGTAGTCGTCGGCCCCGACCTCCAGGCCGAGGATGCGGTCGTCCTCGTCACCCCTGGCGGTGAGCATCACCACCGGCAGCGGGCCGTCCTCCCGTATCGCGCGGCACACCTCGAGCCCGTCCATGCCCGGCAGCATCAGGTCGAGCACGACCAGGTCCGGCCGTGCCGCGGCGGCGCGGGCGACCGCGGTCGGGCCGTCGGCGGCACGCTCCACGGCGAAGCCGGCCCGGTCGAGATAGCCCGCGACGACCTCGGCGACGGTCGGATCGTCGTCCACGACGAGGATCCGCCGGCGCGGCGGCGGTACGGACACGGATGCGGTGCTCATGGGAACGAGTCTGGCACCCGCCACTGACAGTGACCACGGACCGGTGGCCCGCAGCCCTCGGCGTCCGTGTTTCGTAAGAATCTCCCGGTCCGTGCCGGGGCGCCGTCGACAGCCCGCCCGCGCGGGCCCGCGCTTCGGCATTTTTGTCGACATGTCGGTATGTTCATGCGACACCGGCCGCCCGCGTCTGCCGTAGGCCCCCGGCGCGGGCGCCCGGATGCCCGGACACCCGCCGGTCCGCCCGCCCGCCGTGTGGTGCGAGCCGTAAGGCGTAGGCGGCTTCGTCCTGCTGCTGCCCGTGCTGCCCGGCAATGTGGCCGGTCCGGTCGCCCGCGTGGCCGCCGCGGCAGTTGTGAACTGCGGTGCGGCGCTTCCGTACCGGGACGGGGGCGGTCCGCGTAACAGCCGCGGTAGCACCGTTGACACCTCCGCGGCGGCGTGTCGTACTAACGGGATCGAACTCGATGTCGTGATGCGGCCCCGGCCTTTTGCGCCCGGGCTCCTGGGGGATTGCGGTGGCGAGGATGGCGGGGATGCTCTACCCGACGACCGATGAAGTGACTGCGGGTGCTCGGGCGCTGACCCTGAGCTACCCGGAGATCTGCCGGCTGGGGAGGGTCGGCAGATCGCGCGCGGGCCGTCCGCTGCTGATGCTGACGGTGGGTGAAGGCGGCCGCAACGTCCTGGTCGTCGCGGGCCCGCACGCCAACGAGGCCGCGGTGGGCGGTGCGACGGCGCTGCGGCTGGCACGCACCATCGCCCGGCAGCGAGCCCGCGGCGAGGACGACGGCACCAGCTGGCACTTCCTGCTGTGCATCGACCCCGACGGGGCCGCGCTCAACGAGCCCTGGCTGTCCGGCCCGTACACCCTGCGCGACCACTACGAGCACTTCTTCCGTCCCTGTACGGCAGAGCAGCCCGAGTGGCTGCCGCACGAAGGCGGCGACCGCTCCCCGGCGCTGCCGGAGACCCGCGCGCTGGTCGGTGTCCTCGACGACCTGCGGCCGGTGCTGCAGTGCTCGCTGCACGGCATCGACGTCGGCGGCAGTTTCGTCCAGCTGACCAGCGACGTGCCAGGTGTGCCCGAGCGGATCGGCAAGTCGGCGGCCGAGCTGGACATCCCGCTGGAGAACGGTTCGTCCGACGCCTTCCAGTGGCCGAGCCCCGGTCCCGGCGTCTACGTGATGCCGCCCTGCGGTGACCCGGCGGCCGGTGACGGCGCCCACTCCACCTGGGTGCACGCCAGCCGCTACGACGGGGTGACAGCGGTCGTCGAGGTCCCGATGTGGGCCTGCGACCGCAGCGCCGACACCGCCCCGCACCCCGATCCGGACAGTGCCCTGCGCACCGCGGGCGCCGCGCTGCGCCGCGACCTGCCCACCGTGGCCCGGCTGCTGGACGCGGTACGCCCGCAGCTCAGGGGCGTCGACTGCCCGCTGCTGCGCACCGTGCGCGAGCTGGTCGGCCTCGGACCCGCTCTCACCGCGGACTGGGACCCCGCCGTCCGCGCGCAGGACGCCGCACCGCTGCCGGACATGACCACCGCCCGGGTGACCAGCATCGAGGTCTACGCGCAGCGCATCCCGCTGCGCGCCGCCGCGATGCTCCGCCAGGTCGCGGACGTCCCGCTGGTCGCCCGGCTCGTCGACAAGTGGTGCGAGGCGTACGAGCGCGCCTACCGCCCGCGCTGGGTGCCCGTCACCGACCAGGTCGAGCAGCAGGCCCGCAGCGTCCTCGCCGTGTACGACGAGCTGCACGCCTGACCGCGGTTGCCACCGTCACCCTTGTGGAGCAGCACCCGCCCGCACCCTCCGGCTTTCCCGGGGATCATGGGCCGCACGGGGCCGGCAGCCGACAGCGGGAGGCGTCATGACGTCCGAGAAGACAGCCGGCGGCGGTCTGCGCGAGCGGATGACGCCCGGTCGGATCGTCGTCCTGGTGCTCGGCCTGCTCGCGCTGGTCTTCGTCTTCGAGAACACCCGTGACGTGCGGATCCGGCTGATCGGCCCCGAGGTCACCATGCCGCTGTGGCTCGCCCTGCTCATCACCCTCGTCATCGGCTGGCTGTGCGGGCGCTTCCTGCGCGTCTCCCGCAAGCGCTAAGGGCCTGTCGTTTGGATCTCCGCGGCGTCGCGACGCCCGGCACGCGCATCTTCCCCCTGCCTTCGGCGGGAGGTGCCCCCAGCGTTGTCGTCGGTCGACGACTCCCCCTGGCCTGGCGGCCGGGAGGTACCCCCACCGCGTCGCCTCCCTCCTCCGCCTTGCATCTGCACGCACCGAACGCCGCTCCTTGCCCCACGGAGATCCAAACGACAGGCCCTGGCGCCGCCCCATCGACCTCGGGGGATCCCGGCGGATCAGCGTGCCGCGTCCGGCTCCTGCGGGACCAGTGACTTGCCCAGGCAGATGCTGAGGTCCTGGTCGCGGTAGTAGCCGAACTTCTTCACCGGCACGTAGCCGCACGACTCGTAGAGGGCTATCGCCTCAGGCTGCCGCTGCCCGGTCTCCAGCACCATCCTGGTCCTTCCGGCCGCTGCCGCGCTGGACTCCAGCTCGGCCAGGATCGCCCTTGCCAGACCCCGCCCGCGCGCCTCGCGGACCACGAACATCCGCTTGATCTCCGCGTCGCCGTCCTCGTGCCCGTCGGGCGAGGTGTCCTGCGCCCGCCAGCCGCCGCTCGCGACCGGCTCGCCGGAGGCGTCGTAGGCCACCAGGTAGAGCCCCCGCGGCGGGTCGAAGTCGTCCGCGGCCATCGGGGTCGCGTCGCCGTCGCCGTAGCGCTCGGCGTACTCCTGCTGCACCAGGTCGTTCAGCCGTGTCGCGGCCGGTTCGTTGTAGCGCGTCTTCCTGATCTCCACTGCGCCATCCTACCTGGTCAGCCCCCCTGCGCCTCGTACATGTGTGCGACGTGGTTTCCGGGTGCCGCGCCGCTGCGGGTATCGTCCGTCGGGTGCTGACCGTGACCTCTGTGAACGTGAACGGACTGCGGGCCGCCGCGAGGAAGGGCTTCCTGCCCTGGCTTGCGGAGACCGCGGCCGATGTCGTGTGCCTGCAGGAAGTCCGCGCGGAGCCCGACCAGCTTCCCGTCGAACTGCGCGACCCCGAAGGCTGGCACGCCTACCACGCGCCCGCGGCCACCAAGGGCCGTGCCGGGGTCTCGATCTACTCCCGCAGGGCGCCCACCGCCGTCCGCGTGGGTTTCGGCTCCGCCGAGTACGACGCGTCCGGCCGCTACATCGAGGTCGACCTGCCCGGCGAGGGCGCGGCGGCGGGGCTCACCGTCGGCAGCCTCTACCTGCCCACCGGCGAGGCGGAGACCGAGCGGCAGACGGCGAAGTACCGCTTCATGGCGGAATTCCGCGCCCACCTCGACGCCCTGCACGAGCGTGCGGAGAGCACCGGCGGCCATGCCCTCGTCTGCGGCGACTGGAACATCGCCCACCAGGAAGCCGACCTGCGCAACTGGCGCGGCAACCGCAAGTCGTCCGGTTTCCTGCCCGAGGAACGCGCCTGGCTCACCGATCTGCTGGACCCGGCGACCGGCTGGACCGACGTCGTCCGCCGCCTGCACCCCGGCGTCGACGGCCCTTACTCGTGGTGGTCCTTCCGCGGCAAGGCGTTCGACAACGACACGGGATGGCGCATCGACTACCAGATGGCCACCCCGAAGCTCGCCGCCGCGGCCACGACAGCGACGGTGGAGCGCGCCCCCACCTACGCCGCCCGCTGGTCCGACCACGCCCCGGTCACGGTGACCTACACCGCCTGACCTGGTCGGCCGCCGCCCGGGCGGTGGCCGACCGGCGGCGCCGCGTTCCCGGCACCCGCCGTGTCCTGCCGCGGGTTCCGCCATGCTGGCGCGGTGACCGGACCACGAGTGACCATCAAGATCCCCGCAGAGCTGCGGCTTTTCCTGCCCGCCGACCGCCGTACCGAGGTGCTCGGGCTGACCACGGACGGCTCCTCCTCCCTCGGCCACGTCGTGGAATCGCTGGGCATCCCGCTGACCGAGGTCGGCGCCCTGGCCGTCGACGGCCGTGACGTGCCCACCGGGCACGTGCCCGCGGCCGGCGAGGTGGTGGAGGTCCGCACGGTGTGCCGCCCGCAGGCGGTGCCCGGCGCGCCGCTGCGCTTCCTGCTGGACGTCCACCTCGGCACGCTGGCCCGGCGGCTGCGGCTGCTCGGGGTCGACGCCGCCTACGAGAGCGAGGACATCGGCGACCCGGCGCTCGCCGCGCTCTCCGCGGAGGAGCGGCGCGTGCTGCTGTCCAGGGACCGCGGCCTGCTGCGCCGCCGCGAGCTGTGGGCGGGCGGGTACGTCTACAGCGACCGTCCGGAGGAGCAGCTGCACGATGTGCTGGGCCGCTTCGAGCCCGTCCTCGCCCCCTGGACGCGCTGCGTGGCCTGCAACGGCCCGCTGCGGGACGCAGACAAGGAGTCGGTGCGGGACAGGCTCGCGGACGGCACCAGCAGGACTTACGACGTCTTCGCCGAGTGCACCGGCTGCGGCGGCGTCTACTGGCGCGGCGCCCACCACACCCGTCTGTCCGCAGTGGTGGAGCAGGCCCTGCGCGACCACGGGGAAGGCCGCCCGCCCGCCGCCGGGTAGCCCGGCCGCCCTTCCGTGCCGCCGTCTCACCGACAAGAATTCTCCTCTGGACAAAAAAAGTGTTCGGTGAGAGGATGGAGCCATGTTGGACGTGAGCGTGATCGAGGACGCCGAGGCGGCCGCCGTCTCCCTTGACCCGATACGGGCCGGGCTGCTCGCCGAGCTGGCCGCGGGGCCGGCGTCGGCCGCGATGCTGGCCGCCCGGGTGGGGCTGCCCCGGCAGAAGGTGAACTACCACCTCAAGGCGCTGGAGAAGCACGGCCTGGTCGAACTGGCCGGCGAGCGCAGGAAGGGCAATGTCACCGAGCGGCTGATGCGGGCGACGGCGTCGTCGTACGTCATCTCGCCGCTCGCGCTGGCCGCCGTCCAGCCCGACCCCGGCCGCTTCCGCGACCAGCTGTCCGCGCGCTGGCTGCTGGCGGTCGCCGCACGCCTCGTCAGGGACACCGGCGCGCTGATCACCGGCGCCGACCGGGCAGGGAAGCGGATCGCCACCTATGCCCTCGACGGTGAGGTGCGCTTCGCCTCGGCGGCGCAACGGGCCGCCTTCGTCGAGGAGCTGACCCGCGGCGTCAGCGCCCTGATCACCAAATACCACGACGAGGACGCGGTCGGCGGACGGCCGCACCGCGTCGTCGTCGCCCTGCACCCCACCGTGAAGCCCGCCGAGGCGGCGGCCCCGGAACCCTCCGCCGAAGCGAGGGCCCTGCCGGACACCCCGAGCGCCGACCCCGGCGCACCCGACCCGAAGGAGCACTGAAACACCATGTCGAAGCCGTTCGAGATCGTTCGCGAGTTCGAGGTCGAGTCGACCCCGGAGGAGGTCTTCGCCGCCATCACCACCGGCGCCGCGGGCTGGCTGTGGCCCTCCGAGTACGAGCCGAAGGAGGGCGGGGCCGCGCCCTTCGGCTCCACCATCACCGCGTGGGACCCGCCGCACCGGCTGACCGCGCGCACCGAGGCGCCGGACGGGGTGCACGGGCAGACCCTCAACCAGCTCGACCACCGCATCGAGCCGCGGGAGGGCGGCGGTTCATGGGTGCGGTACGTGCACAGTGGCATCTTCGTCGACGACTGGGACAACCAGTATGACGGCGCCAACCGCCACACCGACTTCTACCTGCACACCCTCGGCCAGTACCTGGCGCACTTCGACGGCCGCGCCGCGGTCTGGGCCGCGGTGGACGGGCCGGCGGCGGCAGGGGCCCCCGACGCCCTCGAGCGGTCCTGGCAGGCGCTCGGCCTGCCCGCGGGTGCGGCGCAGGGTGCCACGGTCGACGTCGAACTGCCCGGCGCCGGACGGGTGTCCGCGGTGGTCGACTACCGCAACCCGTACTTCTTCGGGCTGCGCACCGCCGACGCGATGTACCGCTTCTTCGGCCGCAACCACTGGGGTGCGACGGTCGGCGTCGCGGTCCACGACTTCGCCCCGGGCGCCGACGGCGACCGCATTGCCGCGGACTGGACCGGGTGGCTGGACCGGGTCCACGCCTGACGGCACGGTTCCTGTTATCCGCACCCGCCCGCGCGGGTCTCCTGAACGGACCGGCGGCAAGTACGCCGGCGGGCACGGGAGGCGGCGCGGATGGGAAGCAGGGGACGGCATCGGGGGCGGCGGCCGGGAGTGCTGGGCCTGGTGGCACTGGCCGTCGCCGCCCTGTGCGTGGCCGCGTTCGTCGTGGTGGCGCGCCAGAGCGGCGGCGGCGCGACCGCCGCGGGGCCACCCGGAGCGTCGCCCGCCGCGGTGACGTCCCCGCCGGGCGCCCCGTCCACGGCGGGCAGGCCGCCGCTCACACCGTCCGCACACCACGCCACACCGACCCCGTCGGCCGGCCGCACCGCGACGCGGACGCCCAAGCCCGCGACGGCTCCCGCGACGACCCCCGCGACGGCGAAGAAACCGGTGGCCAAGCCCGGCACCCGCGTCTTCACCTTCGTCAACACGATGCGGCAGACCATCTGGCTGGCGTCCGGAGAGCAGACCGCCGCACCCGCCCTCGGCACCACCGGCTGGGTGCTGCGCCCCGGCGAGACCCTCGGCGTCCGCGTCCCCGACCGCTGGAACGGGCGCTTCTGGGGCCGCACCGGCTGCACCTTCGACGCCGCAGGACGCGGCCACTGCGAGACCGGGGACTGCGACGGCAGATTCCAGTGCCCCGGCTACGGAGCGATCCCGGCGACCCTGGCGGAGTTCAACCTGAACGCCTGGGACGGCATGGACTTCTACGACGTGAGCCTGGTGGACGGCTCCAACCTGCCGATGTATATCAACCTCGTCGGCGGCACCACCAAGGACCCGCTCTCCGCCGACGGCTGCTCCGCCGCTGGCTGCACCCACCCCGTCGACTGCCCGTCCGCCCTCCGCGTCAAGGGCGGCGGCTGCGAGTCACCCTGCGGGATCTTCGGCACCGACCAGTACTGCTGCCGCGCCCGGTGGGCCCCGCGCTCCGAGTGCCGTCCGGACCTCTGGCCCGTCGACTACGCCGCAGTCTTCAAGAAGGCCGAGCCCTACGCCTACTCCTACGTCGACGACGACGCGACCAGCACCTTCACCAGCCGCGGCGAGGCCGGCTACCGCATCACCTTCGGCACCACCCCGTGACGGCGCGCCCGAGGGCTGCGACACGCGCGGCGGGCCACCCACACAGCGCAACCGCGAGGCCCCGGGGTGAGCGCCCTCCCCGCGCGAACACCTACATTGGGCCGGGACAGTTGGGAGAGCCATGACCGACCACCGCCCGACCACACGCCCTCCGCGGCGCCGCCGTGCCCGTAGGCCTGCCGCCGGGTGCCCCCGCACCGGTGGGACGGTCTGACGCCATGGCGACATACATCCTCGTCCCCGGCGCCGACGGCAGCGCCTGGTACTGGCACCTGGTCGTGCCGCTGCTCCGCGACCACGGGCACACGGTGGTGACCGTGGACCTCCCGTCCGAGGACTCGGCGGGGCTCGACGCGTTCGCGGACGCGATCGTCGCCGCCGTGCGGGCCGCGGCACCCGAGCCGGAAGGGCCTGTCGTCCTGGTCGCCCAGTCGCTCGGCGGCTTCTCCGCTCCGCTGATCTGCGACCGCGTCCCGGTCGACCGCATCGTGCTGGTCAACGCGATGGTGCCGCGCCCGGGCGAGACCGCGGGGGAGTGGTGGGGCAACACCGGACAGGCCGCGGCCAGATCCGCGTACGCCGAGGCGACGGGTCGGGACCCCGACGCAGGCTTCGACCCGCGGACCGACTTCTTCCACGATGTGCCGCCCGCGGTGACCGAGGAGGCACTGGCCGCTCCCCAGGCCGGGCCGCCCGCCGCCGTGTTCACCCAGCCCTGGCCGCTGGCGGCGTGGCCGGACGTGCCCACCCGCTTCCTGCAAGGCCGCGACGACCGCTTCTTCCCACGGGAATTCCAGCGGGAAGTCGTACGGGAACGGCTCGGCATCGACGTCGAGGAGTTGCCCGGCGGCCATCTTGCGGCCCTCAGCCGTCCGGGTGAACTCGCGGCGCGCCTTCTCGAGGAGGCCTGACGCACGCGCGGAGCGTGTCGTCCGGCCCCCGGCCGCCGGCGGACGAAATACGAATGCGCGGGATGAAACGGGCGCAGATGGGGGCTGGGTGACGGATGAGAACCGGTTGTTTGCGAGGATCGTACCGATGACTGCCACACCCTCCGACGCATATGCCGACCGACGACCCGCACCAGCACCGGCCCGCCCATCCGCTCCCGGCACGGACCCGGGCGCCCGCCGCGACACCGACAGCGAGCGCCGCAACCGGCACCGGCGGCCCCGCCGCCGGCGGCGCGCGATGGTCGTGCTGGCCGTCGCCGTGGCCGGAATCGCCGTGCTGGGCGGCGGCTACACGGTCCTGACCCGGCACGCCGACAGCGCCGCCGCGGAGAGCACGGCCGCGCCCGGCCGCGGCGCGGGACCGCTCGGCGCCGCGGCGCCGCCGGCCGCGGCGAGCCCCAGGGCCACCCCCGACGGCTCGGTGGAGTCGATCACCGGCCTCGGCCCCAAGACCCGCGCGGCGATCCCCGCCGCCACCCGCCAGGTGCTCGTCGCCTCGGGCCGGGCGAAGAACTCCTCCGACACCGTGGTCACCCTGTGGACCAGGACCGGTGCCGGCCGCTGGCAGCCCGGCCAGGCCTGGGCCGCGCACAACGCGCTGCGCGGCTGGACCACCGACCACCACGAGAGCGACCTGCACAGCCCGATCGGGGTGTTCACGCTCAGCGACGCCGGCGGTCTCGACCCCGACCCCGGTACCCGGCTGCCCTACCACCGCTCGGCCAAATTCCGCGCCGGAGGCGTCGGCTTCGACGGCGAACCCCTCGACCAGGCCTTCGACTACGTCATCGCGATCGACTACAACCGCCTTCCCGGCACGTCACCGCTGGACGGTACCCAGCCGCTGGGCGGGAGCCGCGGCGGCGGCATCTGGGTGCACGTGGACCACGGCGGCCCGACCCACGGCTGCGTCAGCATCTCGGCCGCCCACATGGTCGACCTGCTGCACACCCTGCTGCCCGCCGACCATCCGGTGATCGTGATGGGCGACCGCGGCTCGCTGGCGACGTAGCGTCAACCGGCCCGTGCCGGGGGCCCGTCGGCGGTTACTCCCGCGGGAGTACGCCATGTGGGTTCAGCCCCTGACCGCGGGAGTAGACCGAAGACCTACCGCAGGTCGATGTCACATCCGCGCCGTTTTGGGAGTCTCAATACCAGGAGGGATTGCCCGTCTCTCCCAGGTGCATTGGAGGCAACGGCATGGACGACGACCAGGGGCTGGCCGACTTCGGGCGGCGGTGGACCGAGGCCGAGCGGCTGGGCGATGTCACGGCACTGGACGCCCTGCTCACCGAGGACTTCACCGCGGTGGGTCCGCAGGGCTTCGTCCTGGACAAGAAGCAGTGGATCGACAGGTACGCCTCAGGTGTGCTGATACACGACGCCTTCACCTGGGAAGAGGTGACGGTCCGCAGGCATGGGCGGGCGGCGGTGGCGGTGGGCGTGCAGGGCCAGCAGAGCATCTACGACGGGCGGGACGCGGACGGCCATTTCCGCGTCACCCAGATGATCGTGGCGGACGGCGCGGACTGGAAGCTCGCGGCCGTGCACCTCAGCCCGACCGGCGGGCGGCCGGGCCCGGACTCGTAGCCCCCCGTGACCGCCACCGCGCCCCGCGGTGGACCGACCACCGCGGGGCGCTGTCAGGGGGCGGCGGACCGCCGGCCGGGGGTCAGCCGCGGGGCAGCACCATCGACTGGACCTGCGGCAGGCCCTTCCAGTCGTTGGAGGCCACCGTCGCGTGGGACGTGGCCAGTTGGGCGACCCGGGCCTGCGCGTCGGCAGGCGCGGGGTTCACATCGTCCAGAGCGGGCGCCACGTTCTGAGAGTCGGTCATGAAGAGCAGGTAGTGGTGGGTGTCGTACCAGCCGGTGTCGATGCTGCCGTTCAGGTACGTGGCCGCGTCACCGTCGAAGGCCACGAACCACGGCCGCAGCGATGTGTCCGAATACCGCGTCCTGGGGTCGCCCGCCTGCGCGTTGTGGACCGAGGGGAAGATGTTCGCCTGCGCGGTCTTCCCCTGGGTGTGCAGGTCCCGCAGGTAGCCCGCGTACTCGCGGTCGGTCCACAGCGAATCGGTGGGGTTGGCCTCCTCGACCGTGCCGGGGATGACCTCCAGCAGCACCTTGCCCGCGAGCTGCGCGCGGGTCGGCCAGTTGCCGGCGTTCGCAGCCTCGTCGAGGGTGGCGTACTGCCCGCCGCCCGGCTTGTTCAGCAGGTCGTTCGGCTTGAACACCAGGTTGCCCAGGTGTGCGCTGATGGACTGGTCGAGCTTGGCCGGGCTCATCCCGAAGGTGGCCTGGAAGCCCGCCTTCATCTCCAGCTTGATGATCAGCGGCCCGTGCCCGGGGTGCGCGCCGAGCCAGACCCGCACGTCGTCGAGGCAGCTTTCCAGGTTCTTGTTGGCCCCGCCGGTGTAGAGCTGGGCGGCGCTGGACGCGTTGACGCAGTTGTTGCCGTTGCCGGTCGGGTTGGAGTGGCTGACCTTCCACTCCTGGGTGAAGAAGTCGTCCCACACGTCGAGTTCGATCATCGACGTGCCCGTGTCGAGCGCCTGCGCGAGGTAGCTGAAGGAGGCGGGGTCGTAGGTGTTGTGCAGCCCGGACATGGTGGAGCCGGACAGCGGCAGCGCATTGGTGTCGGCGGCCGATGCGTTGCCGCCGCCGGGGCCTGCGACGGTGAAGGCGAGGCAGGCGGCGAGCGTGCCGAGCAGTGCGGTACGCGCGGTGGCGCGCGGGCGGAGCGAAAGGCGGCGGGTCAGCGGGCCGGTCACGTGTGTCCTCCTGTGGGGGTGGCTCTCCGTCAGGACGGTGACGTCCGCGTATGAAGCGACGGAGACATGACACGTAACACGGCCTGCATTCCTGCTGTCACCTCCGAGTTCGGCCACATTGCCGCGCGGTGGGCCTCCCGGCGCTCAGGGCGCGCCGATCAGCCGCAGCACGGCGGTGGTCGCCGCAGCCGCGACCACCACGACGAGGAAGGGTGCTCCGCGCCATGCGCTGAGCGCGCCGACCGCGACCCCGGCGGGCCGGGCGGGCCCTGCGAAGGTGTGGGCGTCCGTCAGCGCCGACGTCGCGACCAGCGCGGCGAGCAGCACCACCACCGCGACCTCCAGCAGTCGCTCCGCCCGGCCCGGCAGCGTCATTCGGGAGCGCAGCACGGGACCCGCGAAGCGGAAGGCGAAGGTGCCCGCGCCCAGGACCGCCGTGGCGGCCACCAGTTCGGCCCCGCTGCTCATCGCGGCCCCCCGCCGTCGGCGCCCCGTCCGGGCCGCGTCCTTCCGGCGGCCGCGACCCCGGCCAGTGCGAGCAGGACCGGCAGGCCCGCGGGCAGGAAGGGGGTCGCCGCCAGCGCGATGAGCACCCCCGCGAGTGCGGCCCTGCGGGTCCGCCCCGTCCTCAGCGACGGCAGCAGCAGGGCGAGCAGCACCGCGGGGAAGGCGGCGTCGAGCCCGAGGGCGTCGGTGTCGCCCACCGCCCGGCCGCCGTAAGCGCCCACCACCACACCGGCGTTCCAGCTCATGAAGAGTCCCGTCCCGCAGAGCCAGTAGGCCGTACGCCGCCGCGCCGGGTCGTGCTGGGCCAGGGTGAAGGCGACCGTCTCGTCCACCATCAGGTGGCTGCCGACGATCCGCCGCAGCCACCCGGTGCCGAAGACGTCGCCCACCGCGAAGCCGAACGGCACATGGCGGGCGTTCACCAGCAGCCCGGCGGCGACGGCGGCGACCGGACTGCCGCCGGCGGCCACCAGGCCGACGAAGAGGAATTGGGCGGCGCCCGCGAAGACGACGACAGACAGCAGCATCGGCAGCCACACCGGCAGGCCGAGCCCGACCGCGATCGCACCGAAGGACATGCCGACCACCGCGTCGGCGGCGCACACCAGCGCGATGTCCCGCGCCAGACCGTGCGTGAGGACCCGTCTTGTTCGCCATATCGAACGCATCGCCGCCTATACTGAACACCGTTGGGTCGTTCGTCAAGGCGAACGGATCGACTTCTCCAGCGAACGAAGGAGTGGATGTGCCACACGACGAGAGCTCCCCCGGCGGCCCCCCGCTCGCCGTCATCGCGGCCTCGCTCCAGCGCGAGAGGCGCCGCGCGGGCCTGTCGCTCGCCGAGGTCGCCCGCCGCGCGGGCATCGCCAAGTCGACGCTGTCCCAGCTGGAATCCGGCACGGGCAACCCGAGCGTGGAGACGCTGTGGGCGCTCAGCGTCACCCTCGATGTGCCCTTCGCCCAGCTCGTCGAGCCGCCCCGCCCCCGGGTGCAGGTCATCAGGGCGGGCGAGGGACCCGCCTTCGCCGCCGAACGCGCGGACTACGTCGCCACGCTGCTCGCCTCCTCGCCGCCCCACACCAGGCGCGACATCTACCTGGTCTCCGCCCAGCCCGGCACCGCCCGCGAGTCCGACCCGCACATGCCGGGCGTCGTCGAGCACGTGGTGCTGAGCACCGGCCGTGCCCTGGTCGGCATCGCGGAGGACCCGGTCGAACTCGCCCCCGGTGACTACGTCGCCTATCCAGGCGACATCGCCCACGTCTTCCGGGCACTGGAACCGGACACCCTGGCGGTGCTCGTGCAGGAACACCGCTGACCCGCCGACCGGACGGAGCCGCCGCCATGCCGCAGCCGACGCGACCCGAGGACGGGCCTGAGCCGACCGTGCGGACCGAGCACAAGGGCGCGGTGACCACCGTGGTGCTGTCCCGGCCCGCCGCCCGCAATGCCGTCGACGGCCCCACGGCGCGGGCACTCGCCGACGCCTTCCGCGCCTTCGACGCAGACGAGGAAGCGGCGGTCGCGGTGCTCTGGGGCGAGGGCGGCACCTTCTGCGCCGGCGCCGACCTCAAGGCCATCGGCACCGACCACGGCAATCGCGTCACCGACGTGAACAGCCCCGGTCACGCCGCGGGTTCCGGTGCGGCCACGGACCCCGGTGACGCCGGCGACGCCGCACAGGCCGACGGTCCGATGGGACCGACCAGGATGCGGCTCGGCAAGCCGGTCATCGCGGCCGTGTCGGGCCACGCGGTGGCGGGCGGTCTCGAACTGGCCCTGTGGTGCGACCTGCGGGTCGTCGAGGAGTCCGCCGTCTTCGGGGTCTTCTGCCGCCGTTGGGGTGTGCCCCTGATCGACGGCGGCACCGTACGACTGCCCCGGCTGATCGGCGCGGGCCGCGCCATGGACCTGGTCCTCACCGGCCGGTGGACGCGGCGGAGGCACTGGCCATCGGCCTCGCCGACCGCGTCGTCCCCGACGGCACCGCTCGCGCCGCCGCCGAGCGGCTCGCGGCCGAGATCGCCGCCTTCCCGCAGACCTGCCTGCGGCACGACCGCCTCGCCCTGCTGGAGCAGCAGGGCCTGGCGGAAGACGCCGCCCTGGCCGTGGAGTGGGCCCACGGCCGGATCTCGCTCGCCGAGGCGGCGCGGGGCGCCGCCCGCTTCGCGGCGGGCGAGGGGCGGCACGGGGCCTTCGGCGGCTGACCGGCGCGGCCCGCGGGACCCGCGCCGGCCAGCGGCCGGATCAATGGCGGAAGAGGCGCAGCCTGGTGCGGGCCAGCGTGATGCCGTGCTCGCGGCAGGCCTCCGCCACATCACCCGATCGGATGGAGCCGCCGGGCTCGGCGATCCAGCGCACACCGTGGCGGGCCGCGTGGTCGACGTTGTCACGGAAAGGCAGGGCGCCATCGGAGGCGAAGGCGACATCGGTCAACCGGGCGCCCCACTCCCGGCGCCGCGCGTCGTCGAGCAAGTCGGCGGGCGCGGCCAACGCGTCCGCGAAACGGCGGCGTTCGTCGGCGGTCATGTCGCCCTCGATGAAGCGCACGTGCCAGTTGACGCGGTCCTGGCGGCGTATCCCCGGCACGAAGTCCAGGGCCGACACGGCCGGATGCCGCCGCAGCCACCAGCTGTCGGCCTTCGCCCCCGCCAGCCGTGTGCAGTCCACCCGCGACTGCTGCCCCGCCCCGATGCCGAGGGTGACCCCGCCGCGTACGTAACACACCGAATTGGACTGGGTGTAGCGCACCACGGCGAGCCCCAGCAGCAGATCCTCCACCGCCGCTGCGGGCAGCGGATCGCCGCACACCACGTCGTCGAGCAGCGACGCGTGCAGCGGCACGTCGTCCCGCTGCTGCGTCAGCCGCAGCCCGTGCACCTCGCGCTCCTCCTGCGGCGGCGGAACGAAGCCGGGGTCCGCCTCGAGCACCAGGAAGCGGCCCTTCTTCTTCCGGCCGAGCGCGGCCACCGTGCCCGGTGCGTAGCCGGGCGCCACGATCCCGTCGCAGACCACGTGGGCCAGCAGCGCCGCCAGTTCCTCGTCCACCGGATGCGACACCGCGGCGAAGTCGCCGTAGGAGGACTTCGGATCGGCGTCCCTGGCGCGTACGTAGGCACTGGTCAGCGCGCCCGCCTCGGGGTCCGTGCGGTAGAGGGCGGCGGTGGCCGGGTCGAGCGGGCCCGCGAGCGCGGCGCCCGCGGGCGACACGTGCTTGAACGACGCGGCCGCCGGCCGCCCCAGGGCCTCCGCCGCCTCCCGGACCAGCTGCCAACCGCTCAGCGCGTCCAGCAGGTTGATGTAGGACGGCTCGCCGTTGAGCACCCGCACCGGCCATGCGCCCGCGCTCACCGGCGCGGCGCTCGCCGTGTGCTGCTGAGGGTTGGTCCCATAACGCAATTGCATGTCCCGGCCTCCTCGGTCAGAGCCCGGATCCCGCAGGAGCGGGACGGACGGGCTGCGTTGACGGGAGGCGCCCAGGCGGTCGACGCATCACGGATGCGAACAGCCGCTCCCCGGTGGTGGTCCACCCTCGCCAGTCGCGACCGCCACCGACTCTAGCGGAGCCGGGACCGTCCGGGTATCACGCGCGGCCGGTGCCGCCGGCCACCCGCATCGCCCACGCGAGGCAGCCGAGCGCCCCGGTGGTGGCCAGGGTCCGCGCGATGTTCCAGTGCACCCAGGCGGACTCGAATCGGGCGCGTACCGCCGCGAGGTCGTGGATGTGCCCGGGCGCCCCCGCGTCCGCCAGACGGTTGTTGAGCGGCACGCTGAAGCCCATGGTGACCACGAGCGAGACCGCGTAGAGGGCCGTGCCCGCGATGATCCACGGCAGTGCGGATCGCCCCTCCCCGCCGCGGTGCAGCACCGCCGCCAGCACGCCGAGCACCAGGGCGCCGCCGAAGGCCAGGGTGAACCAGCCGTTGAGTATCGCCGCGTTCACGCGCTGCATCGCCTCGACGAAGGTACGGTCGCCGGCCTGTGCGAGACCGGGCATCACCGCGACGGAGAAGGCGAAGTAGAGGCCGGCCATCAGACCGGTGGCGAGGGTGGCGGCAAGCAGCACCAGGCTGCGGAGATCGCCGTTCACGGCAGCTCCTCGGGTCGGGCGGGAGGCGGGATCCGGTACGGGGACGTGGCCGGCGCCGGCCGGTGCGGTGCGGGTGTTCTGCGTCATGGCCTCAGTGAATCCGCGCGCGGTACGGCCCCGCCATCGCTGAAAAGCTCATCCCCATACGCGGCCGTCCAACTCTGCGGGCCGGTACGCCTAGGGTGTCGCCATGGACGCACTGGCCGATCTGCTCGACGGCCCGCGGGCACGCGGCGCCTTCCTGCTGCGTTCCGTCCTCACCCCGCCGTGGTCGGTGCGGATCGCCGACCTCGCGCCGCTGACCCTGGTGCACATGGTCCGCGGCGACGCCTGGATACGCACCGACGACGCCGGGGCCCGGCAGCTGCGCCCCGGCGACATCGCCGTCATCCGCGGGCCCGAGCCGTACACCGTCGCGGGCGACCCGGAGACCGAGCCGCAGATCGTCATCAGGCCGGGCCAGGTCTCCACAGATCCCGACGGCGACGAGCTGTGCGAGCGGATGGACCTGGGGGTGCGGACCTGGGGGGACGACCCGACCGGGGTGGAGGGCCCCGGCGGTCCTGCTGCCCGCGGTCCGGCCGCCGGCGGGCCGCCCGCGTCCGCCGTGATGATCAGCGGTACCTACCAGATGCGGGGCGAGATCAGCAGCCGGCTGCTCTCCGCGCTGCCGCGGGTGCTGGTCCTGCCCGGTGACGCCTGGTCGAGCCCGGTGCCCGCGCTGCTGAGCGAGGAGATCGTGCGGGACGAGCCGGGCCAGGAGGTGGTGCTCGACCGGCTGCTCGACCTGCTGCTGATCGCGGTGCTGCGGGCCTGGTTCGCCCGGCCCGAGGCCGCCGCCCCCGCCTGGTACGCCGCCCAGGGCGACCCGGTCGTCGGCCCCGCGCTGCGGCTGCTGCACGACGACCCCGCACACCCCTGGACGGTCGCGGGCCTGGCCGCCAGGACGGGCGTGTCGCGGGCAGCGCTCGGCCGCCGCTTCACCGAGCTGGTCGGCGAGCCGCCGATGGCCTATCTGACCGGCTGGCGGCTCGCCCTGGCCGCCGACCTGCTGCGCGAGCCGGACGCCACCGTCGCCTCCGTCGCCCGCAGGGTCGGCTACGGCAGCCCTTTCGCACTGAGCGCGGCCTTCAAGCGGGTCCGCGGGGTCAGCCCGCAGCAGCACAGGGAGCGCACCGCGGTGGCCCCGTAGGCCCATGCGGCCCCCTGCCACCGAGGCCGCAGGACCGCGCCGGCCGACGCCGCGGCTGCCCCCGCGAATCCCTGCGGAGGGTGCGAACATTCCGGCGGTGAATGTTTAGGCTGGCTGCATGAAGGAATGGGACCTCCGCAAACTGTCGATCCTGCGCGCGGTGCACGACACGGGAACCGTCACGGCCGCCGCGGGAGCGCTGCGGATGACGCCCTCGGCGGTGTCGCAGCAGCTGGCCGCCCTGTCGAGGCAGGTCGGCACGCCTGTCATCGAGGCGCGCGGCCGCGGTATCCGGCTCACCGGGGCAGCGCACGTCCTGCTGAGGCACGCCGAGATCGTCTTCGCGCAGCTCGAACGCGCCGGCGCCGAGATCGACGGCTGGGCGCAGGGCGAGGCGGGCGTGGTGCGGGTCGGGACCATCGCCACCGCGATCACCCGGCTCGTGGTCCCTGCCGCTGCGCTGCTGCGCCGCAGCTCGCCCGGCATCACCGTCTCGGTGCGGGAGGCCGAGGCCGCCGAGGCCTATGAGCGGCTGGCCGCGGGGGACGTCGATCTCGCGGTGTCGCTCGCGGTGGACGCGCCCACCGCGGGGGACCCGCGCTTCGTGCTCTTCCCGCTGCTCACCGACCCGCTCGACATCGCGCTGCCGCCCGGCCACCCGCTGGCGGCGGCGCCCGCGCCGCGGCTGGCGCAGTTCGCCGAGGAGCCGTGGATCTTCGGCAGCCGCGGCCCGTGGCACGACCTGACCCTCGCGGCCTGCGCGGACGCCGGGTTCGTGCCGGAGCAGGCGCACGCGGCGGCGGACTGGCCGGCCATCTTCTCGCTGGTCGCGGCCGGGATGGGGATCGCGCTCGTGCCGCGGATGGCCACCGCGGGCGGGCTGCGGCAGGAGGTCGTGGTCCGGGCGCTCGACGCCGACCGGCCGCGGCGGCGCATCGTCGGGGCGGTACGCGGCGGGGCGCAGGACGCGCCGCTGCTGCGGCGGACGCTGGAGGCGCTGCGGCAGGCCGCTGACCTCGACCCACTGTACAGCTCAACTGAAAGGTCTGTTCAGTAAGTTTCGATGGACGTGAACGGTGGGGGAGGCGGAGAGTGGAGGACAGGAGATCGGAGCAGGCGGGAGAGGCGGACGACGATGACGCTGTCAGCGGCGGGTGCGGGTGCGGGTGCGGGCACGGATGCGGGGGCGACCTCGACGGCGCTGACGTCCTTCACGGGGGACGCGCCCCCTTATGCGGGAGGCAATCCGTTCGCGGACTATCGGCGTACGGACCAGGTCCTGTCACGGTTCGCGGGACTCACGGACCTGGCCGATCGCAGGCTCGGCGCAGGAGTGATCGCGGCGAATGACGAGTTCTTCGCCGAGCGGGAGAATCTGCTGATCAGGGGGCCTGCTGTCTTCGACCCCGAGCGGTTCGGGCACAAGGGCAAGATCATGGACGGCTGGGAGACCAGGCGGCGGCGCGGTGCCTCCGCGCAGGTCCCGCATCCTGACCCGACCGACCACGACTGGGCGCTGATCCGGCTGGGGACGCCGGGGGTGATCCGCGCGGTCGTGGTCGACACCGCGCATTTCCGGGGCAATCACCCCCACGCCGTGTCGGTGGAGGCGGTCGCGGTGTCACCGTCGGCGTCGCCCGCGGAGTTGCTGGATCCGGCGCTCCGCTGGACCGGGCTGATAGCGCGGAGCGCCGTCGGCGGCCACGCGGAGAACGCCTTCGCCGTCCATGTGGAGCGCCGCTTCACCCATGTGAGGCTCCGCCAGCATCCGGACGGCGGGATTGCGCGGCTGCGGGTACTGGGCGAGGTGGTGCCCGATCCGGCGTGGCTGGCGGGGTTGGGGACGTTCGACCTGGTGGCGTTGGAGAACGGCGGGGCGGTGGAGGACGCCTCCGACCGCTTCTACTCACCGCCCGAGCACACCATCCTGCCCGGCCGCTCGCAGAAGATGGACGACGGCTGGGAGACCCGGCGGCGTCGTGACAGCGGGCACGACTGGATCAGCTATCGGCTGGTGGAGCAGGGCGAGATCCGCGCCGTCGAGATCGACACCGGCTGTCTCAAGGGCAATGCGGCGGGCTGGGCGGATTTGTGGGTCAGGGACGCAGGGGGAGTCGCAGGGGCGGCGGGGATCGAGCCCGGGGGCCGGAGTGCCACAGGGGGCGCCGACTGGGTCCGGCTGCTGGACCGGGTGCGGCTCCAACCCGACACGGTCCACCGCTTCCTGGTCGAGCCCAGGCCTGCCACCCACGTCAGGATCGACATCTTTCCCGATGGCGGGATAGCCCGGCTGCGGCTGCACGGGTCGCTGACCGAGCAGGGCGCGGACCGGCTCGCGCTTCGTACGGCGGCCATCACCTGACCCTGACCGGGAGCGGGGTCCCGCCGCCCGGCCGGGTCAGCCGGCGCCGAGAAGGGTGAGCAGGTCGTCCTTGCCGAAGAGCCGGGCCGTGTCCACCGCCGAGGGTGCACCGGCCGCCGGGTCGGCGCCGCCCTCGACGAGGGCGCCGACCACCTCGCGCTCGCCCTTGAAGACGGCGCCGGCCAGCGGGGTCTGGCCGCGGTCGTTGGCCCGGTCGACTTCCGCGCCACGCTGGAGCAGCGCCCTGACGGTGTCCGCGTGGCCGTGGTAGGCGGCGAGCATCAGCAGCGTGTCGCCGCGGTCGTTGGTCAGATTCGCCGGGACTCCGGCGTCGATGTAGGCGGCGAGCTTCGCGGTGTCGCCCAGGCGGGCCAGGTCGAAGACCTGAGCGGCGAGCTGGAGCACCTCCGGGTCGTGGGCGGGCTCGTGCTCGGCGTCGGGCGCGGAATCCTGCCCGGGGGTCGGCTCGGTCATGGGGCCCACACTATGCAGGGCACTCGCCGTTGAAGAAGGAGATCACCACCCGTTGCGGCGCGCCGTCACCCACCCGGATGTCCAACGGCACGCACGCCCTGCCGTCACCCGCCACGAAGAAGGCCCCCAGATAGCTGGTCGCCGCGTCAGGACACCCGTGGAAGGCCACCGAGGGCGCCGGCGCCATGCCCTCCTTGCCGCCGAATTCCAGACCCGCCCGGGCGCGCTGTTCGGTGCCGATCGTGACGGTCACCTCCCCGCCGTCACGAACCGCCGCGGCGATCAGATAGTGCCACCCGTCGGAATCGTGCGCCGCGTGGGCGCCCTGGTCGCCGCTTTCCAGCCCGCGCAGACCCTGAAGGGTCAGCGGACCGACCGTGACGTCATCCCATTCCGGGCCGGGCGACGAAGGTGAGGCGGGCGGTGACGAGGCGGGCGGCCGTGAGGCGGGCGGTGACGAGGGGTGGCCGGCGGGGCGGGTCGAGCCGGGTCCTCGGCCGGGCAGCGGAGTCATACCGTCACCGCAGTTGACGGGGCGGGGGTGTTCGATGCTGCCCACCGGGGGGCCGGCGGAAGCGGTGGGCACGTCCGCTCTCGGCGAGTCCTTGTGGCCGCCCCACGCGCATCCGGCGACCAGAAGCAGTGCCCCACCTGTCACACCAGCCGCCTGCCACGCTCGACCTGACATGGACATCACCCCTCTGTCAGGACGGTACGTCCTCAGCGGAGCGTCGGCCAGACCACCAATTGCCGTATGAGGGCGGCATCCCCGGTCATCCGCAGGGCCTCGTCGTCCCAGGGGATCCGGCGGTAGAGGGCCAGCAGCAGATCACTCGCCGGGGCCGACAGTGTCGCGTCGGCCTCGGGCCTGCCCTCGCCCGCGGCGCTGCGGACGGCCGAGGCGCCGGTCTCGTCCAGGATCAGCGTCCAGGCCCGGCCCTCGTCCGCGACCAGGGCGACCCGCACGGGGGACTGCGGCCACCCGTCCATCGAACCGAAAGCGACATGGAGGAATTCATCGACAGCGTCCACCGCCGGCCCCGACGGCAGGGGTTCGGGCACACCAGCAGCGTCCTGGACGTCCCTGACGTGCACCGCGACCTCGTGCACATGGTGCCTGGCCACCGTTCCCGCGGTCGAGGCGCCGCCCGAGTCCGCCCACCAGGTCCAGCACGGAGCGTCCGCACCCGCGGTGCGCAGCGCGCCCAGCAGAACCGCGGTGGAGCGCGCCGACCACTCCGGCAGGTCACCGGCCGGCGCGCGGTCCGGCACCTCCGCGTCGGCGGGCGGCCGGGGCGCGGGGCCGGCCGTGACTGCGGCCGCCCAGAAACGCTGCAATCCGCCGACGTGCGCCAGCAGATCGGTCACCGTCCAGTCAGGGCAGGCCGGGATCCTGGCATCCGCCGGAGACTTGCTCGCCACGGACCGCAGTGCGGCGGACCGCTCCTCGATCAGATCGAGCCATTCATCGAACCGCGGCACCGGCGAAGTCGTCATGGGCTCCGTTGTAGCAGCGAACACCGACAAGCAACCCGCTCTCGGGCGGGTCCGGCACGGCCGGCGCCCCGGCGGCCGATTACGGCAGTTTTGCCCAACCCTGAGTGGAGCGGGGCCTGTTCAGGGGGCGGCGAAGGCTGTTCCATGGTGATCGTCAGTCGCGTCAGTCCCGCACACCCGACGACGGCCCGCCGCACCCCGGCGGCCGGCCCGTACCCGACGAACCGGATGAGGTGGCCTTGGCTACGACCGTGCGCAGTACTCAGGTGAGCATTCCGGCTGCCCCGCTCGGACCGGAGAACCCGCTGCCCGCGCTGCGCCCGCACGGCGAGCTGCACCGGATCGACCCGGCCGACCTCGAAGGGCTGCCCGCCGACATGGTGCGGCAGATCGGTTACGCCCAGCTGCGGACGGTGCTCCCGGCGCCGCTGCTCGACGGCTACGGGCGGGACCGCGAACCGGCCGTCCTGGATGCCCTGGTGATCGAGAACAGCAGGCTGCGCGCCACTGTGCTGCCAGGGCTCGGCGGCCGGCTGTACTCGCTGCTCCACAAACCCACCGGAAGGGAACTGCTCTACCGCAACCCGGTGTTCCAGCCGGCCGACTTCGCGCTGGCAGGCGCCTGGTTCTCCGGCGGGGTCGAATGGAACCTCGGCGCCACCGGGCACGCCGCGCACACCTGCGCCCCGCTGCACGCCGGCCGGGTGCCCGCGCCGGACGGCGGCGAGATGCTGCGCATGTGGGAGTGGGAGCGGCTGCGCGACCTGGCCTTCCAGATCGACCTGTGGCTGCCGGAGGACTCCGACTTCCTCTACGTGGGCATCCGGGTCCGCAATCCGCACGACCGCACCGTTCCGGCCTACTGGTGGTCCAACGCCGCGGTTCCCGAGACCGACCGCACCCGCGTGCTGGCCCCGGCGGAGGCCGCCTGGCACTTCGGGCACCGCCGCGTCCTGCGCCAGGTCCCCTTGCCCGTCGCGGAGCCCGGCGGCCCCGACGTCAGCTATCCGGCCGGCTCGCAGCTCCCCGCCGACTACTTCCTCGACATCCGTGGCGACGACCGCCGCTGGATCACCGCACTCGACGGCGAAGGCCACGGCCTGGTCCAGACGTCCAGCGATCTGCTGCGCGGCCGGAAGGTCTTCGTGTGGGGCCGCGGCCGCGGCGGCCGGCGCTGGCAGGAATGGCTCACCGAGCCGGGCACCGGCGGCTATCTGGAGATCCAGGCGGGTCTGGCCCGCACCCAGTTCGAGCACATCCCGATGCCCGCCGACACCGACCTGTCCTGGCTGGAGGCCTACGGCCCGCTCAGCGCCGACCCGGACCTGGTGCACGCCGAGGACTGGGCCGCCGCCCGAGCCGAGGCCGCGGCCCGGCTGGAGGAGGCGCTGCCCCGCGCGGCCGTCGACACCGCCTACGCCGACTGGCTCGCGCACGCCGACACCGACCCCAAGGACGTGCTGGCCACCGGATCCGGCTGGGGCGCGCTTGACGTCGAGCGCGGCCACTTCCGGCTGCCTGGCACCCCGTTCGACGCAGGCACCCTCGGCGACCCGCAGCGGCCCTGGCTGGAACTGCTGCTTGCCGGCGTCTTCCCCCGGCCCGTCGCGGGCGCCCTGCCAGGGCCGTGCCTGGTCTCGCCCCAGTGGCGCGAACTGCTGGAGTCCGCGGACACCTACCCGGGCAACGAGTGGTTCCTGGACTACTACCTCGGCATCGCCCAGTGGGCCGCCGACGACCGGGCGCAGGCGGTGCGCAGCTGGGAGCGGTCTTCGGCGGCCCACCCCTCGCCCTGGACCCATCGCGCACTGGCCGTCGCCGACAGCGCGGACGGGAGGACCGAGCAGGCCGCCGAGCGCTACACCCGGGCCTGGGACTGCCTTCGCACCACGGCGGAGCTGTACGGACCGGGTGCGCGCACCGCGCAGCGCGCACTGCTCGTCGAGGCCGTGCCCGTCCTGCTCGCCGCGGGCCGCACCGCCGACGCCGCCCGGCTTCTCGCCGAGCCCGCCCTGGGCGGCACCGAATCGCAGGACGACGGCAGGATCCGGCTGCTGCGCGCCCGTACCGCGCTCGCCCGCGGGGACGCACCGGCCGCCCGTGCCCTGCTGGACGCCGGGATCGTCGTCGCCGACCTGTGGGAGGGCGCCGAGGAGCTGAGCGCGACCTGGTATGCCGTCGCCGAACGCCTGCTGGCCGGCGACGGGGAGGTCACCGACGCGGTGCGCGCCGCGGCCAGGACCGAGCACCCGCTGCCGGCCCGATACGACTTCCTGATGCGCCCGGAGGGCTGACCTGCGGCCGGTCGGGCCTGCGACCGGCCGGGCCCGCGGCCGGTCGGGCCTGCGACCGTCGCAGCGGTAGGAGCGGCCGAGCGGGCCGGTTAAACCGGTGGCCCGACCCGCGCGCGGGCCGCGACAGTGGTCACTGCGTCCCCGGTCAGGGGGTGATCGCCGGACCGACGGGGGAGTCGGGGGAAGGGGACAGCCATGTCCACACTGCGCGTGACCGCCGAGCAGCTCACCATCGTGGAGCACCCGAACGCCGATGCGCTGGAGCTCGCACAGGTCGGCCTGTATCGCGCGGTGGTCGCCAAGGGGGCCTACCGCACCGGGGAGTTCGCGGTGTACATCCCCGAGCAGGCGGTGCTGCCCGACCCGCTGATCGCCGAACTCGGCCTCACCGGGCGACTGGCAGGCGGCGCGGCGAACCGCGTGAAGGCGGTACGGCTGCGCGGGGAGCTGTCCCAGGGCATCGTGTGCCGCCCTGCCGCCCTGGACGGCACCGACCTGGAGCGCGCCTCGGCCGCCGACGAGGACTTCGCCGAGCGCCTCGGTGTCACCAAGTGGGTGCCTCCGGTGCCGGTCTCGATGAGCGGCGAGGTGGAGTCCGCGCCCGACCTGCTGCCGTGGATCGACATCGAGAACCTCAAACGCCACCCGGACATCTTCGCGGCCGGCGACCTGGTCACCGTCACCGAGAAGCTGCACGGCACGGCCTGCTGCCTGACCTACCTCGCCGGCACCGGCGTGGTCCACGTCAGCTCCAAGGGCCTCGGCTCGCAGCACCTCGCCCTCATCGAGGCGCCCGGCAATCTCTACTGGCGTGCCGTGCACGGCCACGGCCTGCCGCGGATCGCCGCGGACCTGGCCGGCAGGCTCGGCGCGACCAGGATCGGCATCTACGGCGAGGTCTACGGCAGCGGTGTGCAGGACCTCGGCTACGGGGTCGACGCCCGCCGCGAAGTCCCCGGTTACGCGGCCTTCGACGTGTGCGCGGAGATCGGCGGCCGGCTGACCTGGCTCGACCCGGCGGACCTGCTGCCTGCCGGCGAGCTGCCACTGGTGCCGCGCCTCCACCACGGCCCCTTCGACCTGGACCTGGTGCTCGAACTGGCCCAGGGCCGCGAGACCGTCTCGGGGCACGGCGCGCACATACGCGAGGGCGTCGTCGTACGCACCGCCGACGGCGCCTACAGCTCGGTCATCGGCGGCCGGGCCATCGCCAAGGTGGTCGGGGACGCCTATCTGACCCGCAAGGGCGGCACCGAGTACGAGTGACGTCCCCGGGCGGTCCCTTCGCCCCGGAGCCCCCGGCCTCCCCGCGGCCGGAGGTCCGCCCGCCCCCGGCAGACCCCGGGGCTGCCGGGCCGCCCGCCGTCAGCCCGCCAGCCGGGCGCGCAGCCGCAGCCGCGCGTCCGGCCACTCGTCGGCCAGCATCGAGAAGAAGACGCTGTCCCGCCACGTCACCCCGTCCGACCGCAGCCGGTGCCGCCGCCACACCCCCTCGCGGACCGCGCCGAGCCGCGCGATGGCTTGCTGCGACCTGGTGTTGAGCAGGTCGGTCTTCCAGCAGATCCGGCCGTAGCCCAGGTCCTCGAAGGCGTGGCCCATCAGCAGCAGCTTCGCCTCGGTGTTGACCGCGGTACGCCAGTGGGCCCGCCCGTACCAGGTCCAGCCGATCTCCAGCCGCTCGTCGACGGTGCTCACATCGCTGTAGGTGGTCCAGCCGACGGCCTGCCCGCCGGCCTGGCCGACCACCGCGAAGGCCAGCCCGCCCGAGGCCTCGCAGGCGGCGGCGACCCTGCCCGCGAGGTCGCGTATCTCGTCCACGGTGCGCGGCGGCTCCACCGGCAGCCAGCGCCACAGCTCCTCGTCCCCGCCGCCTGCGGCGAACAGCGCGGCGGCGTGGGCGGCCGGGTCCAGCGGTTCCAGCCGGACGTGGCGGCCTTCGAGGACGGTGGGTGCGGGGTTCCTGGCGACCATGCGCGCACGTTAACCGGCCGGGTACGGGCCTGGTCAACGCCGTTTCACGGTCCGGACGGCATGGTTCGCCGGTGGATGGGTACGCGCCGGGTTCAGCCAAGACCGACCGTACCCGCAGGACGGGCCCCCGCGGCGAGAGGACACAGAAGCGATGACCGACGACATCAGCCCCAACGGCGCCCTGCCCCCCGCGCAGCGCGCGCTGCACGAGATCGCGACCGGCAGTGAGAACGTCATCGCGCTCAGCACCCTGGCGATCAGCGAGGTGCTGCTGCCCGTGCCGGCCGTCGAGGAGTACCCGGAGGGAGTGGAGGGCGCAGAGCTGCCCCGGGAGATCCAGCTGCCGGTCTACGAGCAGGACGACGGCAGGCAGCTGGTCCCCGTCTTCACCTCGGAGACGCGGATGGCCGAGGCGCTGCCGTCGACCAACCGCTACCGGCTGGTCCAGCTGGCGGCGCTCAGCGGCGCCTGGCCGTCGGACGAGCTGATCCTCTCGATCGACACCGGCAACGCCGACGCGCTGAGCATCTCGGGTGAGGGCGTACGCGCCCTGGCCGGCCTGGTCGGCGGCCCCAACGGCAGCAACTGACCGGAGCGGGACCACACCGGCCGGGCCGCGGGGGAGTCCCGCGGCCCGGCCGGTTTCCTGTTCAGCGCCGGCCGCGGTAGGCCACCAGGCCGCCGGGCGCCTTGTCGAGCAGCAGCTCCTGCGGTGCGGGGGCCACCTCGCCGTCGCAGGCCAGGTGGACGCCGGCGCCCGGCACCCGGACCCGCAGCCGCGGAACCGTCGCCGCCTCGTAGACCGGCGACCTGGTCAGCACCCCGGTCAGGGCGGCGCCCAGCAGCCGTGTCCTGGCGAACGGCCCGCCGTCCACGATCCGCACGTCGAGCCGCCCGTCGGCCAGGTCGCGCCGCCGCACCGGCGCGAGCCCCACGCTCGAATAGCGGCAGTTCCCGGCGAAGAGCAGCCACACCGAGCGCGCCCTGCCGTTGATCTCGATGTCCACGGGCTCGCAGGTCCGCAGCACGTGCACCGCCGCCAGCACGCTCGCCGGCCACGACCCGACCCGCCGCGACCAGCGCTCCCGCACCCGCACCAGGTCCGGGTAGGACCCGAGGCTGAAGGTGTTGAGGTAGGGCTCCGCAGTCCCGTCCGGCGTGTCGAGCACGGTGGTGCGGGCCACGTCCACCGCCGCCGCCCGCTGTTCGAGCACCGCGGCCGCGGTGTCCTCGACCGTGCTGCAGCCCATGTCGATCGCGAAGTGGTTGCGGGTCCCGCCGGGGAAGACCGCCAGCGGCAGCCCGTGCCGTATGGCGATCGCCGCGGCCAGCCGCACGGTGCCGTCGCCGCCGCACACCCCCAGCGCTCCGCCCATCTCGACCGCGGTCCTCGCGGCCTTCTCCAGCGTCTCGGCCAGGTCGTCGTCCTCGGTGCACTCGGTGACCTCGGCCTCCGGCAGCGCCGCGGCGATCCGCACCTCGGGCGTGGTCAGCAGCGGCGGCGGGCCCGAGGCGGCGTTCACCACGACCTGCAGCCCGCGGCCGCCCGGCAGCGAGGGCACCGTCGCGGCCGGCCCCGACCGCGGCGTGCCGGGCGCGGGCGGCAGCAGCGCCCGCACGGCCAGCGCGGCGCCCACTCCCAGCGCGCAGCCGACCAGCACATCGCTCGGGTAGTGCACTCCGGTGTAGATCCGGGAGAAGGCCACGCTCGCCGCCAGCGGCGCCACCGCGGCCCCCCAGCCGGCCGACTCCATCGCCGCACCGACCGCGAAGGCGGCCGCCGACGCGGAGTGCCCCGAGGGGAAGGACGAGGTGACCGGCTGCCGGTGCAGCCGCCTTATCACCGGAACGGCGTCGAGCAGCGGCCTGGTCCGCCGGACCGCCCCCTTGCCCACCGTGTTGACGGTCAGTGACGCAAGCGCCAGCGATCCGATGCCGCGCAGCGCTGCACGCCGGCCGTCCCGGCCGCCCGCCACCGCCATGCCCACCGCGACCGCGCCCCACAGCCGGCCATGGTTCGCCGCCCGGCTGAGCCGTGGCAGCACGGGCTCCGCGCCCGGCCAGTGCCGTCCCGCCACCTCGGCGAAAAGCGCCGTGTCCCAGCTCTTCCAGGGGTATGCCATGCCTGCCGGTTACCCTGTGCCGGGCTGCGCACGCGCGCTGTACGCTCTCCGGGTGAACGCCGCCCGCCGCGACCCCCCGGACCTGGTCGTCTTCGACTGCGACGGCGTACTGGTGGACAGCGAGAAGATCGCCGTCGGGATCGACGTGCTCATGCTGGCCGACCTCGGCTGGCCGCTGTCGCGGGACGAGGTCGTGGAGCGCTTCGTGGGCCGCTCCTTCGCCGACATGGCCGCCGACATCTCCGCGCACCCGGGCGCCCGCTGCCCGACGGCTGGGACACCCGCTGGCGGCAGCGCTACCGCGAGGCCTTCGAGACCGACCTGACGCCGGTCGACGGCATCGTCGAAGCGCTCGACGCACTCACCCTGCCGGTCTGCGTCGCATCGAGCACCGGCCACCGCGGCCTGCGGCACACCCTCGGTCTGACCGGGCTTCACGACCGCTTCGCCGGCCGGATCTTCAGCGCCGCCGACGTCGCGCGCGGCAAACCCGCGCCCGACCTCTTCCTGCACGCGGCCCGCACCCTCGGCGTCGACCCGTCCCGGTGCGCGGTCGTGGAGGACAGCCCCTACGGTGTCGCCGCGGCCCGAGCGGCGGGCATGCGCGCCTACGGCTACTGCGGCGGCCTGACCCCGGCGCACCTCCTCGAGGGCGACGGCACCACCGTCTTCGACGACATGCGCGACCTCCCGGCGCTGCTCCAGGGCTGACCCGGCCCGCGCGCCCGCCGCGGGGCGCTGCTGGTGCGGGAAGGCGCGCGGCGGGGGAAGGTGGGCACACGTGGCGCCTACCACCGGAGGTGCGCAATGCCGATCAGCCTGCCGTACGACCTCAGGCCGGAACCAGGCCTGCCGGTTCCCGTGCACTGGCATGCGCACCTGTCCGCGACCGCTCCCGGCACGGAAGCGGCGGGCGGTGGTGAGCGGCTGCTCGACGCGGCCTGCGGCTACTTCACCCGGCGCGGCATGCGGAGCGGCCCCGACCAGGTGCTGGCCGCCCCCGGCGCGGAGCCGCTGCTGCTGGCGCTGCTCGCCGCCGTCGGCGGCGACCCGGTGCTGGCCCGCCCGGCGCCCGCCTGGCAGGCACCGGTCGCCGCGCTGCTCGGCAGGCCGGTGCACGCGGTACGCAGCGCGCCCGAGGGCGGCGGGGTGCCCGACCCGTTCGCGCTGCTGGAGACGGTCCGCAGGGCCAGGGCGGCCGGCGCCGACCCGCGGCTGCTCGTGCTGTCGGCGGCCGACGACCCCACCGGCACGGTGACCGCGCCTGAGCTGCTGCACGAGACCTGCGAGGCGGCGGCGGAGGCAGGGCTGCAGATCGTCTCCGACGAGACCTACTCCGACACCCTGCACCACCGCGACACCGTGCTGCTCAGCCCCGCCGAGATGCTGCCCGACCACACGGTCGTCCTCACCGACCTCGGCGCCACGCTGGTGCCCGCCGGTGTGCCCGTCGCGCTCGCCCGATTCCCCGCGACGGCGCACGGCAGCGCCTGGCGCCGGCGCACCGCCGCGGCGCTCGCGACGCTGCGTGCCGTGCTGCCCGCACCGGTCGCGGCCGCGACCGCGTACGTGCTCAGCGAGCCGCCCGAGGTCACGGAACTCGCCGCCGCCGCGACCCGCCTGCACGCCAGGACGGCCGCCGCCGCGTACCGGGCGGTCACCGGCACCGGCGCGGTCTGCCGGCCACCGCGGGCCGGATTCCAGATCTACCCGATGCTGCGCAACCCCGACCTCGACGCGGCGGCGGTCGAGGAGCGCCTCACCGCGGCACTGGGCAGGCCGGTGCCCGGCGGCCACCGTTTCGGCGACGACCCGGCGGTGCCCCGGGTGAGGATCACCACCGGCGCCCTGCACGGCAGCACCGAGAGCGAGCGCCGTACGACGCTGGCCGCGGCGGACCCGCTCGCCGTCCCCCATGTGGCGGCGGCGCTGGACGCGCTCACCGCCGCCTTCGGCGCCCTGACCGGCCCCGACGTGGTCAGCGGTTCGGCCGACCTGGGATCGCGGGGCCCGGCCGGCTGACTTACGTTCGAGGCGTCGCGCCGGTGCCGCGACCTTCAGACCTCGGAGCACGGACCGCACGGAGCGCACGGACGGAGTTCCCGATGACCGACCAGAGCGAACGGATCCTGGCCGGCCCCCGCCCGACCGGCGAGCGCCGCGCCTGGCCCAGGTCCTTCGCCGACCGGCTCACAGAACCGCTGCCCGGGCTGCGCACCCTGGTCCGCACGGTCCGCGAGTGCGTCGTCCGCCCGCCCGCCCACACCCTGCGCCAGGTGCCGCTGCTGCCGGTCGATCCCGGCCCGCTGCCGGAACCGCGCCCCGGAACCGCCGGGGTGACCTGGGCAGGGCACGCCAGCTGGGTGATCAGCGTCGGCGGCCTGACCGTGCTGACCGACCCGGTCTGGTCGCGCCGCATCCCCGGCACCCCGGCCAGAATCACGCCGGTGGGCGTGCCCTGGGAGAAGCTGCCGCCGGTCGACGCGGTCGTCATCAGCCACAACCATTACGACCACCTCGACGCCCCCACCATGCGCCGGCTGCCCCGGGACACCGCGCTGCTGGTACCGGCCGGCCTCGCAGCCTGGTGCCGCCGCCGCGGCTTCACCCGGGTGACGGAGCTGGACTGGTGGGAGGCCGCCGAGATCGGCGGCGTCCGCTTCGACTTCGTGCCCGCGCACCACTGGAGCCGGCGCACCCTCACCGACAGCTGCCGTTCGCTGTGGGGCGGCTGGGTCCTCACCGACCCGGCGGGGCCGCGGATCTACTTCGCGGGCGACACCGGCTACGGCAACTGCTTCACCGACATCGGCCGCGCCCATCCCGGCATCGACCTGGCGCTGCTGCCGATCGGCGCGTACGCGCCGCGGCGGCTGCTGCGCGCGGTCCACACGGATCCCGAGGAGGCGGTCCAGGCCTTCCTCGACCTCGGCGCGGCGGCGATGGCGCCCATGCACTGGGCGACCTTCCTGCTCTCCAGCGAGCCGCCGCTCGAACCCCTCACCCGGCTGCGGGCCGCCTGGTCCGCGGCGGCGCTGCCCCGCGACGCCCTGTGGGACCTCCCGGTCGGCGCCTCGCGCCGCCTCACCCGCCGGCAGCCGGCCTGAGCGCCGCCCCGGCCGACCCCCTCCCGGGTCGGCCGGGAAGGACGAACACGGCCGGCTGCGGACGCGGCCGGCCGGCGGGACACCGCTTTCTGCGCAGCGTGCCGACCGACCACGGCCCGCGGGAGCGCCCGTTGCGGGCCCGGGAGCCGTTCGGATCAGTGGCGGAAGTGCCGTACGACCGCAGGACCGGCGGCGATCGCGAAGGTCAGGCCGACCGCCAGGGCGACGCCCTGCCAGGGCTCGGGGAAGAGCGAACCGCCCAGGATGCCGATCAGCTGGTAGGTCGCCGCCCACGCCAGGCAGGCCGGCACATCGCCGCGCACGAAGCGGCGCAGCGGCATCTCGGACATCAGGCACGCCACCATCACCGGGATCCGGCCCGCGGGCAGCAGCCGGGACAGCACGAGGACGGCGGCCCCGTGCTCGTCGAGGCGGTGTTGCGCGGCCGCCAGCGTGTGCTCGTCGACCCGTGCCTGGAGCCGGTGCAGCCAGCGGGACCCGTTGCGCGACCGTACGCCGCGCAGCCCCAGTACGTAGAGCCCGATGTCCCCGAGCAGCGCGGCGAAGGACGCCACGCAGAAGACGCCGAGCAGCGCGAAGGGATCGGTCTGGTGGAAGGCGACGACCGCGGCGCTGGAGACGATCGCCCCGGTCGGCACCACGGGTATCAGCGAGCCGAGCACCACCAGCAGGAACAGCGAGGGGTAGCCCACCGCCTGCTGCGCGCCCTGTGACGGCGGCGGATTCGCCGCGGCGGACGCCAGGAAGGCGATCACCCGGCGGTCCCCCGTCCCGGCGCGTCGGCGGCCGCGACGGTGACGCTCTGCCCGTGGTCGAGCCGGTGCACCGCCACCCGCGGGGCCGCCCGCGCGGCCTGCCGGACGAACTCCCGGCCCGGCGTGTGGAATTCGTGCGGCCGCACCGCGTCCATCCCGATCGGCCAGAACGTGCCGTAGTGCACCGGGACCGCGGCCCGCGGTGCCAGCCGCGCCAGCGCCTGCGCGGCCCTGGCGGCGTCCAGGTGCCCGTCGCCGAGGAAAGGCCCCCAGCCGCCGACCGGCAGCAGCGCGATGTCGCAGGGCCCGACCGCCTCCGCCATCCCGTCGAACAGCCCGGTGTCCCCGGCGAAGTAGGTCCGCGCGGCCCCTTCCACCACGTAGCCGAGCGCGGGCGCGCGCTGCGGCCCGTACGGCAGCCGCCGCCCGTCGTGCGCGGCCGGTACGACGCGCACGGTCAGCGCGCCGAAGTCCAGCGACTCGCCCGCCTCGACCTCCGTCAGCCGCAGCCGGTCGCGCACCCGGCGCAGCCCCGGGACGGCGGCGAAGGCGCCGCGCGGCAGCAGCACCGGGGTGCCGGGCGCGAGCATGGCGAGCGACCCGACGTGCAGATGGTCGGCGTGCAGATGCGACACCAGCACCACGTCGGCCGTGGCGGCCGCGGCCGGCGGCACGGCGCCGCGGCGGCGGCGCAGATGCGCGAGCCGGCGAGCGAACAGCGGGTCGGTCAGCACCCGCATCCCGGAGTCCCGCACGGTCACCGTGGCATGGCCCCACCACGTGATCTCCACCGTCAACGTGCCCGTCCCTCCGCCATGCCCCGTGCCCGACTGCCGCCGGGCCTTCGCCGACTGCTGCCCGCCGACCTGCCCCGACCGGCCGGCCGGATCCGACCGGCTGTCCCGCCGGCCGCACCGCGTCCGTCCGCCGCTGCCCCGGAAAAGGGCGCGTACGCTCCCCGGCCGCCCGCGTTCGTGCGCCCTCCGCGCCCGTCCGCCCCCGAGCGTATGCCCTTCGTTGCAGGTCCGGGGGTACGGGTATGGCAGGGTGTAGGCGTGCCTCAGCCGGGTGAAAGTCGGAGACGGGCCGCGAGGCACAGCGCCCTGCGGGCCGTCGGCCGGGTGCTCGCGGTGTGGATGGTGGCCTCCGCCACCCTCGCCGTCCTGGCCTGGCTGCTGCCCGACTTCCGTATCGAGGCGCCGAACGGCGACAGCCCCACCCAGATAGCGGTCACCGCGGCGATCGGCGCGGGTGCCTTCGGTGTGCTGAGCGCGCTGGTGTGGCCGCTGCTGGTCAGGGCGCTGCTGCTGGTGCCCGCCCTGGTGCTGGGCGCGCTGGTCTTCTTCCTCAACGGTTCGCTGCTGCTGGTCGCGCTGCGGTTCACCCCGGACGGCAGGGGAGAGGTCACACCGGTCACCGCCGTGGTGATCGCCGCGGTGATGTCGGCCGCGTCGTCGGCGACCAGCACCGCGCTCGCCGTACGCGACGACGCCGCCTACGGGCGGCGGCTGGCCCGGCTCGCGGGCCGGCGCAGGCGCCGCGCCGGCGACCCGCCGCTGCCGACCACCCCCGGCACCGTCTTCCTGCAGCTCGACGGCGTCGGCCACGATGTGCTGCACTCCGCCCTGACCTCCAGCCCGCCCGCGATGCCCACGCTGGCCCGCTGGTTCGGCAGCACCCACCGGCTCACCCCATGGCACACCGACTGGAGCAGCCAGACCGGCGCGAGCCAGCTGGCGATCCTGCACGGCAGCAACCACGATGTGCCCGCCTTCCGCTGGTTCGAGAAGGAGACCGGGCAGGTCATGGTCTGCAACCGGCCGTCGAGCGCCGCCGAGCTGGAGCGCCGGGCGGTCGAGCGCACCGGCGACCGCGGCCTGCTCGCCGCGGACGGCGCCAGCCGCGGCAACCTCTTCACCGGCGGCGCCGACCAGTCGGCGCTGGTGATGTCGGTGGCGGCGCAGCGGGGGAAGTTCAGCCGCTCCAGGTCCGGCTACTTCGCCTACTTCTCCGACCCGGCCAACGCCGTGCGCACCGCATGGTCGTTCGTCGCGGAGGTCGGCAGGGAGGTCGTGGAGTCCAGCGCGTCCCGGCTGCGCAGGGACCGCCCGCGGATCAAGCGCGGCGGCCTCTACCCGGTGCTGCGCGCCTTCGCCACCGTCGTCGAGCGGGACGTGGCGGTGGCCGCGGTCATCGGCGACATGCTCGCCGGGCGCACCGCCGTCTACGCCGACCTGGTCGCCTACGACGAGGTCGCCCACCACTCGGGCCCCGGCAGCCGGGACGCCCGCAAGGTCCTCACCCGGCTCGACCGCTCGGTGCTGCTCATCGCCGACGCGGCACGCCACGCCCCCCGGCCGTACCGGATCGTGCTGCTCTCGGACCACGGCCAGAGCGGCGGCGAGACCTTCGAGGACGCGTACGGTACGGGGCTGCGCGAGCTGGTGCGCGCCGGCTGCGGGCTGCCGCCCACCGGGCGGGAGCCGGGGCGGCGGGCCAGGCGGCGTACCGGCGCGGAGGCGCGGGCCGCGGCCCGCAGCGCCCTGCGGCGGCCGGAACGCGGGCGGCGGGCCGCGGAGGAGGCGGCCTGCCAGGGCCCGCCGTCCGACCCGATCGTGCTCGCCTCGGGCAACCTGGGCCTGGTCGCCTTCCCCGACATCGCCGGGCGGGCGACCCTGGAGGAGCTGGCGCAGCGCTGCCCGCGGCTGCTGCCGGAGCTCACCGCGCACCCGGGGATCGGCTTCGTGCTGGTCCGCAGCGAGCGGCGCGGGCCGCTGGTGCTCGGCCCGGGCGGCGGCGAACACGAGCTGGCCACCGGCCGGGTGACGGGCGCGGACCCGCTGGCGTGCTTCGGCGCGGGCGCGGCCGCGGCGGTGCTGCGGGCGGACGCCTTCCCGCACACGGCCGACCTGATGGTCAACTCGGCGGTCGACCCGGGGAGCGGGGCGGTGCACGCCTTCGAGGAGCAGGCCGGGTCGCACGGCGGCCTCGGCGGGCCGCAGTCCCGCCCCTTCCTGCTGGCCCCTGCCGGGCTCCCGCTGCCGCCGGGACCGATCGTCGGAGCGGAGTCCCTGCACGAGGTGTTCCGCGGGTGGCTCACCCCTGCCACGGACCCCGCGCCCGCACCCCTGCTGCGCCCGCGCCCGCACGACGGCCTGTCGCACCCGCTGGGCGCCGCCAGCGGATCGGACGCGGCCCCGGGCCGCTGAGTTCGGCACCTCCTCAGGAGATGTTGCTTCGGCCCGGTCCCGGCCGCCGAGAAGAGTCTTCCGTTCATGCGGACACCCCCGTACGCAGCAGCTGCGACCAGCTCGGCCCCCACAGTTCCAGGACGGTTGGGACCGCGGACGGGATGCCGCTGCTGCCCGCTCATGTCATGGACTTCCGGCTCGGCGTGCTGGCGCACAACACGGCCGCCGCGGCGCTGTTCGGCGACGGCTTCGGCACGGCGGGCGCGGACAACCTGGCCCGCGCGCTCTTCCTGCCGACGCCGATCCGGGCGACGAAGCTCGACTGGGCGCGGGTCGCCCGGGAGACGGTCGGCAACCTGCGGGTGAATCGCGCCCGGCACACCGACGACCCCCGGCTGCTCGGACTGATCGCCGAACTGCGCTCCGCAGGTGCCGACTTCGCGGCCGGGTGGGAGGACCACACGGTCAAGGAGCGGGACCACGGCATCAAGCGCGTCCTGCATCCGGTCGTCGGCGAACTGACCGTCAACCATGACGCGCTGGCGGCGCCTGGTGACTTCGACCAGTGCCTGATCGCCGTCACGCCGGCCGACGCGGCGGCCGAGCGCGCGCTGCGCACCCTCGTGGCCTGCCATGCCGCGGCCGCGGCCCCCGCGAGCGTCCGCCAGATCGTCGCCTGACGCACCCCGCCCGCGCCTCGCGGCTCCCCGGGGCGGGCGCACGGGGAATCATTCGTCAACTACGGGTTGACGATCCGGCTGCGTCAACTTACGGTTGACGCATGACTTCACACCCCGTACGACTCGACGACCTCATCGACTACGTCAAGCAGCAGCACCCCGGCAGCGACCCGCTCGCCGACCTCGAACACGCGGTGACCGTCGCCACGCACCTGGACGAGGTCGCCGACCACCTCATCGGCCACTTCGTCGACCAGGCCCGGCGGGCCGGCGCGTCCTGGACGGACATCGGCCGGCACATGGGCGTCAGCAAGCAGGCGGCGCAGAAGCGCTTCGTGCCCAAGGTCCCGGAAGACCTCGAACTCAACGTCGAGGCGAACTTCAGCCGCTTCACCCCCCGCGCCCGCAAGGCCGTGGCCGACGCGCAGGAAGAGGCCCGCACCGCACGGCACGGCGCCATCGAGCCGGAGCACCTGGTCCTCGGCCTGCTCGACCAGCAGGACACCTTCGCGACCCGCGCCCTCACCGACCTCGGCACCACGCTTGACGCCGTGCGCGCCGCAGTCGCCACCCCGGGGGACCGGAAGAAGCCGCTCACCGGGCATCTGCCGATCAGCCCCGCGGCCAAGAAGACCCTGCAACTCGTCCTCCGCGAGGCCCTGCGCCTCGGCCACAACTACATCGGCACCGAGCACATCCTGCTGGGCGTGCTCAGCGACGACCAGGATCCGTCGGCGCAGGCCCTCACCGCCCTCGGCATCACCCACCAGGCGGTCGAGGAGTGGCTCGTCGAGGCCCTGGCGGGACTCACCCCCTGACCGGCTCGCAGGTCAGGCGGCCAGACCGGCCGACTTGCGCAGCGCCAGCAGCCGGTAGACCGGGTCCGCGCGCGGCACGTCGGGGTCGGGCAGACCGGACAGCCGGCCGGCGAGGGCCGAGGCGCCGTCCTCGTCCAGGACCAGGGCGGAGGCGTAGTAGCCCCGGGCCACGTCCCCGGCCGTCCGGTTGGGGGACCTGCCCTGTCCGTGACCGGTGAAACGGGCCTCGCCTATCCGGCCGAGACCGTGCTCGACGGCCGCCGCCAGGACCCGCGGCCCCGCGTCGTAGGCCCTCGTCACCCGGTAGGGGGCGAGCAACCTGTCGACGTCGCTGTCCACATCGTGCCCCGCGTCCTTGTCGACGGTCGTGACGAGGACACCGCCGGGCCGCAGCACGCGGGCGCACTCGGCGACCACCGCGAGCGCGTCCGGCAGCAGGTGCAGCAGCCACACCGCACTCACCGCGTCGAGCGAATCGTCGGCGAAGGGCAGCCGGCGGCAGTCGCCCCTGACCACGAATCCGCCGACCCGCGCGGCCGCCGTACGCAGCATCCCGTCGGCCGCGTCCACGCCGAGGACCCGCAGGCCGGGACGGGCCAGCCGCTCGGTCACCAGGCCGGTACCGCACCCCACGTCCAGCAGGGTGCGGGCCCGGCCGGGAACGAGCGCGAGCACCGCCCGGGCCGCCGCGTCGGCCCGTGGCACACCACCGCGCGTCGCGTCGTAGCGCGCCGCCTCCGAGTCGTAGTCCAGCATGCGGCCGATCGTAGACGGTGCCGATGAACAGCAGCCTGTCCTGGACCTTGCGCTGCTGTTACGCGAAGGATCAGCCGAAGGTGTCCGGGTCCGGGCCGAGGCGGGTGCCGTCGTCGAGCGCCGCCAGCTCGGCGAGGTCCGCGGCGGGCAGCTCGAAGTCGAAGACGTCGATGTTCTCCCGGATCCTGGAAGGGGTCACCGACTTGGGGATCACCACGTTGCCCAGCTGCAGGTGCCACCTGAGCACCACCTGCGCGGCGGTCCGCCCGTGGCGGTCCGCGATCTTCGCGACCACGGGGTCGGCCAGCAGGCCCTTGCCCTGGCCCAGCGGGGACCACGCCTCGGTCGCGATGCCGAGCTCCGCGTGCACCGCCCGCAGTTCGGACTGGGCGAGCTGCGGGTGCAGCTCGACCTGGTTCACCGCGGGCACCACGTCGGCCCCGGCCACCAGCCGGCGCAGGTGCGCGGGCTGGAAGTTCGACACGCCGATCGCCCGCGCCCTGCCGTCGGCGGCTATCCGCTCCAGGGCGCGCCAGGTGTCGGTGTACGCGTCGCGCTGCGGCTGCGGCCAGTGGATCAGGTACAGGTCCACGTACTCCAGGCCCAGCTTGGCCAGCGAGAGGTCGAAGGCCCGCAGCGCGGCGTCGTAGCCGTGGTCGGTGTTCCACACCTTCGTGGTGACGAACAACTCCTCGCGCGGCAGCCCCGAGGCGGCCAGTGCCCGGCCGGTGCCCTCCTCGTTGCCGTAGAGGGCCGCGGTGTCGATGCTGCGGTAGCCGGCGTCGAGGGCGGTGGCGACGGCGTCGGTCGCCTCGTCGTCCGGCACCTGCCAGACGCCGAAGCCGAGCTGCGGCATCTGGACACCGTTGTTGAGGGTGAGGGCGGGGACCTTGCTCACGGGCGGTCGATCCTTACGTCGGGGGCGGGTCGTACGGCGGGGTGCCGGACCGGGGCGTACAACCCTGCGGCCGATCGGCGCATTCCCGCGTCCCCCGGCGACCCGAGCCGATAACCTCACGCGCGGGACCCGGCTCGGCCCGGGCAGCGGAGGGGAGCGGACCGATGGCGGGCCAGAACACGCCGGTGGCGGAGACGCGGCCGGCGGACCGCGCCGGAGGGGCGCGGCGCGGCCGGCGGCGCGGAGACCTCCAGCCGCAGCCCTTTCCCGATGTGTCGGCCGCCTCGGCCGCCGACCCCGCCGTGCAGCGCGAGACGCTGGCCCGGCTGCGCACCTGGGCGGAGCAGGACGCCGAGGCCGCCATCGACTGGTACCTGCACGACAAGCGGCTCAAGCGCGTGGCGTCCCGGACGCTCCAGGGCCTCGCGATCAGCTTCGCCGTGGCCGGCACCGCGGTCCCGCTGGGCACCGCGGCCTACGGCGGTTCGGGTCAGGGCTGGGGCTACGTCCTGCTCGCGGTCGCCGCCGGCTGCAAGGGCTTCGACCACTTCTTCGGGGTGTCGGCCGCCTGGATGCGGGACGTCGTCGTCGCCCACGCCCTGCGCACCGAGCTGAACGCCGTCCGGCTTGAGTGGGCCGCAGACGTGCTGCGGGCGGGACCCGGCCTGGACACACCCGGCCGGCTGCTGGAACCCGCCGAGGTCGAGCGGCAACTGGCGCTCGTCCAGCGGCTGGCCGATGCCGTGCGCGGCCATGTCGACGGGGAGACCGCGCAGTGGCAGGCCGCGTTCAGCGCCAGCACCAGCCAGCTCCAGGGCCAGAGCCCGCTGCCCGGCGCGGAGCAGCGTCCATGACAGGCCGCCCCGCCGGTGGCCGGCGCGCGCTCGCGCGGGATCGCTGGCGCCCTCAGGCCCGGTAGAGCGCCTCGATCTCCGCCGCGTACGCCGCCTCGATCGCCCGCCGCTTGAGTTTCAGCGACGGCGTCAGCATGCCGCGCTCCTCGCTGAACTGCGCGGCCAGTATCCGGAAGGTCCGGATCGACTCGGCCTGCGACACCAGGGTGTTCGCGGCGACCACCGCCCGCCGGATCTCCGTCTCCAGGTCCGGGTCGTGCACCAGGTCGGAAGGCCCGAGCCGCGGCTTGCCGCGCATGGTCAGCCAGTGGCCCACCGCCTCCGGGTCGAGGGTGACCAGGGCCGCCACGAAGGGCCGGTTGTTGCCGACCACCACGCACTGCGCGACCAGCGGATGCGCCCGCACCCGGTCCTCCAGCGCGATCGGCGACACGCTCTTGCCGCCGCTGGTCACCAGGATCTCCTTCTTGCGCCCGGTGATGGTCAGGTAGCCGTCCTCGTCGAGCGCGCCGATGTCGCCGGTGGCCAGCCAGCCGTCGCGCAGTACCTCGTCGGTGGCCTTGACGTTGTTGAGGTAGCCGCCGAAGACCTGACCGCCGCGCAGCCAGATCTCGCCGTCCTCGGCGATCAGCACGGTGGTGCCCGGCACCGGCAGGCCGACGGTGCCGAAGCGGGTCTGCTCCGGCGGGTTCGCGGTGGCCGCCGCCGTGGTCTCGGTGAGCCCGTAGCCCTCGTAGATCGTCACGCCCGCGCCGGAGAAGAACAGCCCGAGCCGCCGCTCCATCGCCGACCCGCCGGAGATCGCGTGCCGCACCCGGCCGCCGAGTGCGGCACGCACCTTGCTGTAGACCAGCTTCTCGTAGATCTGGTGCTGCATCCGCAGCGAGGCGCTCGGCCCGGGACCGGTGCCGAAGGCCCTGTCCTCCATCGCCTCCGCGTACCGGACCGCGACCTCGACGGCCTTCTCGAAGGGGCCCAGCTTCCCGCCGGTCTCCGCCTTGCGCCGGGCGCCCTGGAAGACCTTCTCGAACACGTAGGGCACGGCCAGCACGAAGGTCGGCCGGAAACCGGCGAGCGAGGGGATCAGATCGGACGCCGCCATGCTCGGCTGGTGCGCGAGCCTGATCCGGTGCCGGATGCACGCCACCTCGACCATCCGGCCGAAGACGTGGGCGAGCGGCAGGAAGAGCAGGGTGGCCGGTTCCTCGCCCGGTTTGCTGGAGAAGACCGGTTCCCAGCGGGCCACCACGTTGTCGGTCTCCGCCATGAAGTTGGCGTGGGTGAGGACGCAGCCCTTGGGCCGGCCCGTGGTGCCGGAGGTGTAGATGACGGTGGCGACCGCGTCCGGCGTCACGGCCAGCCGGTGCCGCTCCACCACGTCGTCGCCGATGTGCCGGCCGGCCTGCGACAGCTCCGCGACGCAGTCCGCGTCCAGTTGCCACAGCCGTTCCAGCCTGGGCAGCTCGTCGACGGCCGCGCCGATCGTCATCGCGTGGTCCTCGTGCTCCACGACGGCGGCCACGGCGGCCGAGTCGTGCAGCATCCAGCGGACCTGCTCCGATGAGGATGTCGGGTAGATCGGCACCGACTGGGCGCCGATCGACCACAGCGCGAAGTCGAAAAGCGTCCACTCGTAGCGGGTGCGGGACATGATCGCGACGCGGTCGCCGAAGCGGACGCCTTCGGCCAGCATGCCTTTGGCGACCGCCAGTACCTGATCGCGGAATTCGGCGGCGCTGACATCGTGCCATTCGCCCTGGTCGTCGGCGCGTGCCAGGACGGCCTGGTCGGGGGTCTGTTGTGCGTTGCCGAACACGGCATCCGCCAAACCGCCGGCCTTGGGTGAGGTGGCCAGTGGGGGGACGGTGAACTGACGCAACGGGTGCTCTCCTAGGACCGCTCAGTGCGGGGCCGTAAGTTACCCGATCCGCCGGGCCTGCGGGAGGGGCGGAAAATTATCGGTGATTCGGACGTTTGTGCTGGTCGGGCGGCATTTCCGGGCTGTGACAAGGAAGTCGGCGGAATCCGGGGTTCAGCGGGGCTGCCCGGCGGGGCGCGGATCTCCACCAAATCTGCCCGTGCCGGTCACGGTCGCTCCACCCCCTGGGCTCTCGCGCGCCCCGTGCACCCCACGCGTCACCAGGGCTCACGGCAGCGGCCTGTGCAGCAGGTCGCCACCGGCCAGGATGGCATCGGCCAGCGCGTCCGCAGCCTCCTGTGCACGGGAATCCCGCCGGCCGTGCAGCAGGACGAAGTCCACCCCGCCGAGGTCCGGCAGCCCGCAGGCGCGGGGCGGCACCCGGACCAGACCGGCCGGAATCAGCCCCTGCGCGTGCGCCATCACCCCGAGCCCGGCCCTGGCCGCCGCCACCAGACCGCTCAGCGATCCGCTGGTACCCGCCACCTGCCACGCCCTGCCGTGCCGCTCCAGCACGTCGAGCACCCTGGCCCGGGTGAGCCCCGGTGGCGGGAAGGCGATCAGCGGCACCGGGCGGCGCGGGTCGAGCCGCAGCCGCTCGCCGCCGATCCACACCAGCTTGTCCCGCCAGACCAGCCGCCCGGGTCCCTCCGGGCTGTGGCGCTTGGCCAGGCACAGGTCGAGGCCGCCCACGTCGAGCCGCTGGTGGAGGGCGCCGGACAGCTCCACAATCAGCTCCAGGTCCACCTCGGGGTGGTCGCGCCTGAAGCCCGCCAGGATCTCCGGGAGCCGGGTCGGCACGAAGTCCTCCGACACCCCGAACCGCAGCCGGCCACGCAGCCGGGTGCCGGCGAAGAAGGCCGCCGCCCGTTCGTTGGCCTCCAGGATCGGCCGGGCGAAGCCGAGCATCGCCTCGCCGTCCTCGGTCAGCTCCACCCCGTGGGTGTCGCGCAGGAAGAGCCGGCACCCGGCGGTCTCCTCCAGCCGCCGCACATGCTGGCTGACCGTGGACTGCCGCAGCCCGAGCCGGTGCGCGGCCTGTGTGAAGCTCAGCGTCTGCGCGACGGCGAGGAACGTACGCAACTGGACCGGCTCGAACATGGCCGCACGTTATCGCGGTGCGTGATGGCAGTCAGGGCGGTAACCGGCCAACCTGATCGCACGCCCACCGCCCGCCCTACCGCTCATGGCGCGGCCCCGCGTACCGCCGTGCGGCCCCCGGCCGATGTCACATTCCGCGGGGTGCCGTCCGTCGCACCGGCATGACGAACGACACCACCGCACACCGGGCCCCCGCCAGGACCGTCCTGCTGGCCGGAGCCACCGGAGTACTCGGCCGGCACATCAGCCGGGCCCTGGCCGCCGCAGGCCACCGCGTGGTCGGGCTCGGCCGGGGCCCCGCCAACGACCTGCGCGCCGACCTCACCGACCGCGACGCCGTGCTCCGCGCGGTGGCAGGGCAGCACGCCGACGTGGTGGTCCACGCGGCGACCGCCCTGCGCAAGCCGCCCGTACGGCACGCCGACATGGACGCCACCGACACCCTGCGCACCGTCGGCACCGCCAACCTGCTGGCCGCGGCGCGCGAGGTCGGCGCCCACCGCTTCATCGCCGAGTCCATGGTCTTCGGCTACGGGTACGGGGACCACGGCGACCGGCCGCTCACCGAGGCCGGCGCACCCTTCGCCCCGCCCGGCGCCACCCCGGCGCTCGAACGCCACATCGCCGCCATGCGCACCAAGGAGGAGCTGACCCTGGGCGCCGACGGCATCGACGGCATCGCCCTGCGCTTCGGCCTCTTCTACGGCCCCGGCGGCACCGAGGCGCTGCTCCCGATGCTGCGCAGGCGCGTGCTGCCGGCCACCCCCGACCGCGGCCTGGCACTGCCCTGGGTCGAACTCACCGACGCGGCCGCCGCCGTGGCGCTCGCCGTCGACCACGGCACCCCCGGGCAGGCGTACAACATCGCGGACGCCACGCCCCTCGGCTTCGGCAGCCACCTCCGGCTCGTCGCGGACGCCTTCGGGCTGCCCCGGCCGATGACGGTGCCGCGCTGGACGATGCGCCCGATGGGCTACGTGCACGCCGTGCTCGGCTCGAACCTGCGGGTCGACAGCACCCTCGCCGCGGCGGAGTTGGGCTGGCGGCCGGTGTACCCGGACGCCAGGGCGGGCCTGGCGGCGCTCCTACGGTCCACGGAAGCCGGCGGTCACCGCCGCAACGCGCAGACCACCAGCACGGCGAGCGCCCACGACGCGAAGAGCGAGTAGGCGAAGAGCTCGCGGCCGCGGTCGCCGGCCCGCAGCTGGCGCAGCAGCACCCAGCAGAAGTACACCGTCTCGGCGGCCCCGCCCGCGACACCGTAGGCGGGGCGCCAGATCCCGGCGAGCACCGCCGCCGTGGCCGCGGTGTGCAGCACCCCGGCGCCCGTCACCACCCAGGAGTTCCTGCCGTCCCGCAGCCCCAGCCTGGTCAGGCTGTCGAGCCGCTCCACCCCCGGGCCGAACCGGGTCAGCGCGGCCAGCGCCGAGGGCACCACCTCGAGCAGCAGCAGAACGGTCAGGGCGGCACTGAGGGCGAACACGCCTGGCTCCTCGGACGGTCGTACGGGTCGGACCGGTTCAGTGTGCCGGTTCGGCCGCCAGTGCGATACGGCCTTCGCCCGCGTAGACGTTCATCGAGTCGCCGCGCAGGAAGCCGACCAGGGTCAGCCCGCTCTCCCTGGCCAGGTCCACCGCGAGCGAGGACGGCGCCGAGACCGCGGCAAGCACCGGGATGCCGGCCATCACGGCCTTCTGCGCGAGCTCGAAGGACGCCCGGCCCGACACCATCAGGATCCGGCCGTCCAGCGGCAGCCCGCCGTCCCGCAGCGCCCGCCCGACCAGCTTGTCCACCGCGTTGTGCCGCCCGACGTCCTCGCGCAGGTCGAGCAGTCGGCCGTCCGCGGAGAAGAGCGCGGCGGCGTGCAGTCCGCCGGTCCTGTCGAAGACCGCCTGCCCCGCCCGCAGCCGCTCCGGCAGCACGGCCAGCAGCTCGGGCGTCAGCCGCGGCAGTGCGGTGTCGGCGATCGGCAGCCGGGTCGCGGTGCGGACCGCGTCAAGGCTGGCCTTGCCGCACAACCCGCACGAGGAGGACGTGTAGACGTTGCGCTCCAGGCTGATGTCGGGCATCGGCACCCCGGGCGCGAGCGTCACGTCCACCACGTTGTAGGTGTTCGCGCCGTCGGCCGTCGCGCCGGCGCAGTAGACGACGTTGGCGACCTCGTGCGCCGCCGCGACCACGCCCTCGCTGACGAGGAAACCGGTGGCCAGGGCGAAGTCGTCACCCGGCGTGCGCATCGTGATCGCCAGCGGGCGGCCGTTGAGCCGGATCTCCAGCGGCTCCTCGGCGACCAGGGTGTCGGCCCGGTGGGCGGCCACCCCGCCGCGTACCCGCAGCACCCGGCGCCGCTCCGTGACCCGTCCCATCGGTCCTCACTCCCTCCGCGGCCGTCCACGCCCCGGCCGTACACCCGGGCGGGGTGTCATAGGGTGATCGGGACCGTGCAGCCGTGCACCACGGATCTACCAGGATGGCAGAGAGATGAGCGACCAGCCGACCGCCGAGCACACCCTGGTGGGTGACGAGCAGGCACTCCAGCGCCTGAGGGATCTGCGCGGCAGCATCGACAACCTGGACGCCGCCCTGGTGCACCTGCTTGCGGAGCGCTTCAAGTGCACCCAGCAGGTCGGCGAGCTCAAGGCCGCCCACGACCTGCCGCCGGCCGACCCGGCCCGCGAGGCCGACCAGATCGCCCGGCTGCGCCGCCTCGCCGAGGACGCCAGGCTCGATCCGGCGTTCGCGGAGAAGTTCCTGAACTTCATCATCGACGAGGTCGTCCGCCATCACCGCGCCATCGCCGCGCGCCCCCAGCAGGGCGACGGGAATCGCAGGTGAGAAGCACTGCCGATCCTTGGTATCGTGGAGCCTGTCACCACGACCCGGCGGTCGCGGCGGCACACCCGGTCCGGGTGGCGGAATGGCAGACGCGCTAGCTTGAGGTGCTAGTGCCCTTTATCGGGCGTGGGGGTTCAAGTCCCCCCTCGGACACACGGCAACACGGCACAGCTCGGAGAACGTCCGGGTCGGTATCCACTTCCGACCCGGACGTTCTGCTGTCCTGGGCCGCATGCGCCTCGGGAGCGCCCGCAGGCCGGCCGCGGTCGGAGCCTGACGCGGCTGCGGCCCTTGGGCCGCCCTGGTGGAGCGCGGCCGGCCGTGCCCGGGGAAGACCTCGATGTGCACGGCACCCGCGGCGTTGAGGCCGAAGGACGCGCCGGAGCCGGCGAGCAGGAAGTCGTGTACGGCGGCCCGTGCGCCGGTGGCGCGGAAGACCACCCGGCCGTCCCGCGAAAGCGTGGTCCGGTCGGGGCCCGCCGACACGTCACAGCTGCGGCCCCGCACCGCACGTCGGCGACGGCGTCGGTGCCCGGCAGCGTCAGCGAGGACAGGACGGTTCCCGCCGGTGCGCAAGGAAGCACGGCTGCTCGCACGTCACTCCCGTTTCCCGGCTTCTCGGTACAACTGCTGGCGCAACACGGCTGTCTGACGGACAGTTGGCTGCGGGAGCCGTGCGCTCCCCGGTCCTGAGGGGGCGCCATGACAAAGCCGCGGCTCCAGGCCACCGCCGACGATCTGACCAGCCTGGCCGGCGACCTGGACAGCATGCAGAGCCATCTGGAAACCCAGATCAAGAAGCTGAACGCGCTGGTGGACGCCGCGGAGAAGGGCTGGCGCAGCCCGACCGCGAGCATCTACCGGGACCTCCAGCGCAGCGTCAACACCGACGCCGTCACCGTCCGGCGGATGCTGGGCTTCATCGAGGAAGCGGTCCGGATGAGCCGCGACGGCTTCAGTGCCGGGGACCTGGAGACGCTGGAGTCCTTCCGCGCCCTCGCGATCCCCTCGGACGGCGCGCCGCCGCTCTTCTCTCCCGCCCTGCCCGCCGCCGCCCCGCCCCCGGCAGCACCGCGCAGCCGGGTCGCGGACCTGTAGGGCGGGTCCGCCGGATGGACGGCGGGACCCCGCGGGCACGCCCTCCCGGCCGGACCCGCCGGCTGCCGAGGAGAACAGTCCACCTGGGGGCCATGTGACACACGACGAAGGCATCTCGGTCGACTTCGGCACGCTCGTGCACCTGTCGTCCGAGATGGAGACCATTCTCAAGGACCTCACCGACCACCTCGACGAGCTCTACGCCCGGGCGGCCCGGATCGTGCGCGGCTGGGAGGGCGAGGCCCGCGACATGTGCGTGGACAGCCTCGACCGGTGGGACGGGGCGGTGCAGGACATGCAGGGCGCGCAGAGCTGGCTGCACGAGCTGGTCGTCACCGGCCACATCAACTACGACGCGGCGCACAAGGCGGTGCTTCGCGGCTGGGGCGGCGCCTGATGGGCGGCGACGGCCTGCCGGACGCCAGGGAGCGGGCGGACCAGCTCAAGCGGCTGGAGACGGCGTCGCCCACCGGCTCCGGCGGCTTCGACGTCAGGCCGGCGAACCTGTACTACACGTCCTACCGGATCAGGGACGAGCAGTTCGCATTCGACACCGTCGCCAGGAACCTCGTGCACGCCCTCGCCGACCACCGGCAGGTCGCGGGGAACGGGGAGGGCCCAGGTGCCTTCGCTGACGCCTACCGCAAGGTGGCCAAGCGCTTCCTCGAGGTGTGGGCCAAGAGCGTGGCGAGCATCGGCGGCGCGGCCGTGGGCTTCACCGTCACCGCCAACAACTACGCGGCCGCCGACTGGTTCGTCGTCCACAAGCAGTCAGGACCGCCCCCCATGCGGCAGCCGCCGGTGGTCATCGAGACGCCGCCGGACTACGGGGAGGTCCCCGACATCAGGTGGCGGGGCACGAACGCCGACTCCGACTGGGGGATCGTCCGGGCACTCGGCCACATCCCCGACTTCGTGGCCGACCACGTGGAGAAAGTGATCGACGAGGGCCTCAGGCTGGGCGGCCTGTACGAGATCACCCCCGGCATGACGGACGGCCTGGGCGCGGTGGGCGACCAGTGGAAGGTCTGCGGCGCCGCCGTGGTGAAGACCGGCGAGAACCTGACCGGGGAGATCGGGTACATCACCGACGACAAGAACGACGAGTGGCAGAAGGCGATGCGCTCCTTCTGCCAGACGATCTGGGGCACCACCGCATGGGGCAAGACGCGCGGCGAGCCCTCCCAGCCGTGGAAGACCAGCACCAGCTCGACCCTCCGCGTGCAGCGGCGCCCCATCATCACGGTGCTCGACGACACGGCGCTCGCGATCGAGAAGGCATGCCAGGACGCCCTGGCGGCGCAGAAGACCCTGCGCGACATCGTCGTGCCCGCAGCGGTCGAGGCGGCCAAGCTGATGATCCAGGACACCGCCAAGAGCTTCGAGAACCCGCTGCGGGACATCTTCGACACCGTCAGCGGGGGCGCTGCCCTGGTCGCCCAGATGGTCGCGTCGTTCAGGTCGCACATGCCCTACGACCGGATCCACACCGCCGTCGACACCTTCCAGCAGGCCTGCCACGCACTGGCGACCGAGCTGTCGGGCCGGATGACCTCACTCGACGAGGCATATCTGAGCGCGCCGACCTTCCAGGCCGAGGAGGCCAGGAGCGAGGGCTTCGGCGCCCGCTCCCTGAACGACTTCAAGCACCAGCACAAGTGGACGGTCCAGGGGGACCCCGCCAGCGGCCACACCTACCCCCTGGACCTCGCGAACCAGGAGTACATGGGCGGTGCGCACGGCATCGACAAGCACGTGGGCAAGACCGACGAGCAGCTGGCCCAGCGGCTGCGGGACCAGGGCGGCATACCCGGCGCGTCCTCGTACAAGGACCTGTCGGACGCCCAGAAGTACACCCAGCGGTGCCTCGACATGAGGTCGGAGGAGATCAAGGACTTCCTCGACTCGCCCCCACCGCCCGACACCAAGACGCTGAACGCCGACTTCGGTTCCGACGGGCCGGTCACCGGGCGCAGCATCTCCAAGGACGACTACGCCAGCGACCCCCAGCACCCGCGTGTCTCGGAACTGCACGGCGTCCAGGTGGTGATCAAGCGTGATCCAGGCCTCGACCCGCCGTTCATCGTCACCACCTCGACCCCCGACTGATGCCGTCGACCGCCTGAGGTGACGCGGGAATCAGCCGAGGTCAGCGCAGATCGGTGATCTCCGGCGCGAAGACCGTGCCGAGCGGCTCGGGGCCCACGTACTGCTGGCAGTTGCACTGCTGCGGCGAGTACTGGAGCGGCTTGCGCTCGGCGTCCCACAGCGCGGGCGCCTCGACGACCTCATGGCACTTGCCGTCGTCCTTGCCGTGCATCGCCAGGTGGTGCGTGCAGCCGCAGACCGGCTCCGGCGGGCGGTTCGCGGCCGTCAGCGCGTGCTGCCGGCGCTCCTCGGCCTTGATGACTTCGAGCTTGCGCTTGTGCCGCATCTTCGTCGCGGCGCTGAGCTTGTCCCCGATGAAGCCGCTGCCGAACAGCAGAACCGGAATAATCCACCACAGATTGTCCACGCCTGACCACCCCGTCCCGTTGTGCGCCTCAGCATATAGCCGCCGTCGGACGGCTGTTCGGCGCTCGGCCCCGGGCGTCACGGCCGCGGCGCGCGGATCACGGCAGGCGCGGCCGTCCGCCGACCACCTCCACCGCGGCGGCGCCCGCCGCGCAGCCGGCCGCCAGCGCCGCCGCCGGATCCGCGCCGGCCAGCCGGGCGGCGAGCAGCCCGCCGGTGAAGGCGTCGCCCGCCCCCGTGCTGTCGACGGCGGTCGCCGCCACGGCCGGCGTACGCGCGGTGACGCGTCCGCCGTGCGCGGCCAGCGCGCCGCCCGCGCCCAGCGTCACCACCACGGTCCCGCCGCAGCGGCTCAACCGGGCGGCCGCTGCCGCCGGTTCCGCCGTACCGGACAGCAGCGCCGCCTCGGCCTCGTTGGGCAACAGCAGATCCGCGTCCGACACCAGGTCCAGGAAGCGCGGCACGCCGAGGCCGCGCAGGAAGCCGGCGGACGCCGGGTCGACGCTCACCGGAAGGCCCAGGGCGCGGGCGGCCTTGCCGACCACGGCGGCAAGTTCGCGGCCCGGCTCGCAGAAGAACAGGTAGCCGGACAGGTGGACGTGGCCGACCCCGTCGAGCAGCGCCTCGTCCCAGTCGGCGGGGCCGAGCCGGAAGGCGGCGCCGCTGTCGGTGACCAGGGTGCGTTCCGCGTCTGCGCCGACCAGCGCGATCACCACCGCGGTGGGCCGCTCCCCGTCGACCCGCAGCGCCGCCTCGACGCCCGCCGCCGTCAGGGCCGCGCGGTGCCAGTCCGCCGAGTCCGCCCCCGCCCTGGCCAGCAGCCGCACCCCGGGCGCACCCCGGTACGCCACGTTCGCGCCCGCGCCACCGGGCAGCACCGCGATACGGGCCGCGGTGTCGGTATCCGCGGCCAGCGGCTCCGCGTGCCTGGCCACCACGTCGGTCACCACGTCGCCGACCACCAGCAGGCCGCGCCCCGCGCCGCTCACCGCTGCCGCGACCAGGCGACGGCGATGTCCCCCGCGAGCGCGACGTTGCCGCGGACCGCCGCGAGGTTCGCCTCGAGCGACGCGCCCTTTGTGTGCTCGGTCAGATACCCGAGCAGGAAGGGCGTGATCGCCTGCCCGGTGACCCCCTCGCGCTCCACCGCCGCGAGCGCCTCGGCCAGCACCCGGTCGTGCAGCGCGCGGTCCAGCTGGCGGTCGGCCGGCACCGGGTTGGCGACGATCAGCGCGCTGTCGTGGCCGCCGAGCGCGTCCTGGCCACGCATCACCGCGGCGACCTCCCGCGCCTCCCGCACCGTCCAGTCCACCGGCTCGCCCGAGTCGGTCAGGTAGAAGCCGGGGAAGCGGCCGGTGCGAAATCCCAGCACCCCCACGCCCAGCGTCTCCAGCCGCTGCAGCGTCGCGGGCACGTCGAGGATCGACTTCACGCCCGCGCACACCACGGTGATCCGGGTACGTGCCAGCAGCGCCAGGTCCGCTGACTCGTCCTGCACCTGCGCCCAGCCGCGGTGCACCCCGCCGAGGCCGCCGGTGCCGAACACCCGGATCCCCGCCCTGGCCGCCAGGAACGCCGTGCCCGACACCGTCGTCGCACCGCTCGCGCCGGCCGCCATCGCCGGTGCCAGGTCGCGGAAGCCGAATTTGCGCAGGTCCGGGTCCCGGGCGACCCGCTCGACCTCCGCATCGGTCAACCCCACCCGGGGGACGCCGTCGAGCACCGCGACGGTGGCAGGCACCGCGCCGGCCTTTCTGACGATCTCCTCCAGCTCCCGCGCCACCTGCAGATTGCGCGGCCTCGGCAGCCCGTGCGCGATGATCGTCGATTCCAGCGCCACGACGGGCTGCCGCCGGCTGAGGGCGTCCCTGACCTCGCCCGAGGTCACGACCCCGGCCACACCTGATTTCTCCATGCCCCCTACCTGGCACCCCTCGCCCACCCGCAAACATCCCCTTCGGGGCCGCGAGGGAGTGCACCCGGCGATATGGATTTGGCGTGAGCGCGACTCACGCGTAGTGTGATGTTCACCGACGCGGGGTGGAGCAGCTCGGTAGCTCGCTGGGCTCATAACCCAGAGGTCGCAGGTTCAAATCCTGTCCCCGCTACGAATCGGAAGGGCCCGAAGCCTCAAGCTTCGGGCCCTTCCGCTGTCAGTGGCCGCCTCAGCGCCGCCGCCGCCCGCCACTGCGCTCGGCCGGCCGGTAGGGCGGAACGTCGCGACCCGGCTGGAAGTGTGCCCCCTGCCGGATGCGCCGGACGACGATCACGCAGTCCGCGACGGCGATCGCGGCGATCGCCGCGCACAGGGCTGCCCAGCCCGGCTGGTCGAAGAACGCGAAGCCGATGGCTGCTCCGATGCCCCACATCAGGCCGCACACGGCCAGACCCAGCCGTAGCCGCAGCGGGCTGCGGGCCTGTGTCGGTTCGTATCCGGTTCTGCGCATCGCGCGCCTCCCTCCCCTCCAGCATCCACCCCGCTGCGCCAGGACGGAACCGCGGCGCCGCCGGGAGGCCGTCCGCCCCGGTCAGCGCCCCGGCGGCTCGCGGAGCACCTGGTCGAGGACGGCGGCCCACTGCCGGACGACACGGCCGCGCCGGACGGAGTCGTCGCTGAGCAGGTTGGCCAGGCCCAGGCCGCGGGCCATGTCCAGCGTCGCCTGCACGGTCTCCCGCACGCCGGGCCGCGACTCGTCGGCGCCGAGGAAGTCGGCCGCGAGGCGATGCGCCTCGCGGCCGATCCGCGCCTCGAGCGCCGTCACCCCCGGGCGCAGCCGCTCCTCCGCGGTGGCCGCCGTCCACAGGTGCAGGGCGGCCCTGAAAAGCGGCCCGGTGTGGACCGCCACCAGCATGTCGACCACCGCGTACGTACGGTCGGGTCCCTCCCGGGGCAGCGCGCGGGCGCGGTCGCGCACCGCGGTCAGCCACTGCTCCGCCATGTGGGCGATGGCCGCGGTGAAGAGTTCCTCCCGGGTGGGGAAGTGGTGCTGCGCCGCACCGCGGGAGACCCCGGCCCTGGCGCAGACGACCGCGACCGTGCTGCCCGACCAGCCGTGCTCGGCCAGGCAGGAGACCGCGGCCTCCAGGATGCGCAGCCGGGTCGCGCGGCTGCGGTCCTGCTTGGGGGAGCGGTCTGCGGCCGTGCGGCCGGCCACGGGGCTCACAGCGCCCATGGCGGGTCCCGGCGCTCCATGGCGGCCCTGACGCCCTCCGCGGCCTCCGCCGACGCGAAGAGCCGGGCGCTCTGCTGCTGGAGGTGCTCCGCCTGCGACGCGATCGTCTCCCGCAGCGCCGCCGCGGTGAGCTCCTTCGACGCCGCGAGCCCCTGCGGGGACGCCGCCCGCAGCCCGGCGAGTATGCCCTCCAGCGCCTCGTCCCAGGCGGTGACCAGGCCGATCCTGACCGCCTCCGCGGTGTCGAAGGTCTCGCCCGTGAGCAGGTAGCGGGCCGCGGCCCGCGGATCCGCGCGAACCAGCACGGGCAGCGAGGCCACGGACGCGGCGAGCCCGAGGCGTACCTCGGTGAACGCGAAGGTGGCCGCGCTGCCGGCGACCGCGATGTCGCAGGCCGCGAGTAGCCCGAGGCCGCCCGCCCTGACGTGGCCGTCGGCCCGCGCCACCACCGGTTTGGACAGGGTGGCGATCCGGCTCATCAGGCCGACCAGCAGCGCAGGCCCGCGGTGCACGCCGTCCGCCCTGAGGTCGGCGCCCGAGCAGAAGGTGGTGCCGGTGTGGGTGAGCAGCACGGCCCTGACCCCGGGGTCGCCGTCCGCGGCGTCCAGGGCGTCGGTCAGCTCGGCGATGAGCGCGGCGGACAGGGCGTTGCGGTTGTGCGGTGAGTCCAGGGTGAGGACGGTGACGGCGCGGTCGGTGTGCCGGCGCACCTGGGGTGCGGTGGTCACGGCGGACTCCTTCACGTCGGGCGGCGGGCGTCGCCCGCCGCCGGCCTTCCCGCGGGCGGGCGGTCGGTAGGCGGCATGCCGCTCAGTACGACTTGGGCAGCCCCAGGCTGTGGTGTGAGACGAAGTTGAGGATCATCTCCCGGCTGACCGGGGCTATCCGGCCCACCCGGGACGCGGTCAGCAGCGAGGCAAGACCGTACTCGGCGGTCAGCCCGTTGCCGCCGAGGGTGTGCACCGCCTGGTCGACGGCCTTCGCGCAGGCCTCCGCCGCCGCGTACTTGGCCATGTTCGCGGCCTCGCCCGCGCCCATGTCGTCGCCCGCGTCGTAGAGGTGGGCGGCCTTCTGCATCATCAGCCGCGCCAGTTCCAGCTCGATGTGGGCCTGCGCCAGCGGGTGGGCGATGGCCTGGTGGCCGCCGATGGGCGCCGACCAGACCTGCCGGGTGCGGGCGTAGGCCACGGCCCGGTCCAGGGCGTAGCGGCCCATGCCCAGGGAGAAGGCGGCGGTCATGATCCGTTCGGGGTTGAGCCCGGCGAAGAGCTGGAGCAGGCCAGCATCCTCGTCCCCGACCAGCGCGTCGGCGGGCAGCGCCACGTCGTCGAGGAACAGCCCGAACTGCTTCTCCGGCGCGGACAATTCCATCTCGATCTGCCGGAAGTCGAAGCCGGCGGTCTCCCGTTCGACGAGGAAGAGGCACGGCTTGAGCTTGCCGGTACGCGCGTCCTCCGTGCGGCCGACGATCAGCGTGGCGTCGGCGATGTCGACCCCGGAGACGAAGACCTTGCGGCCGGTCAGCAGCCAGCCCCCGGTGTCCGGGTCGCGGCGGGCGGTGGTGGTGATGCGGTGCGAGTTGGACCCGGCGTCCGGCTCGGTTATGCCGAACGCGATACGCAGCGATCCGTCCGCGAGCCCCGGCAGCCAGCGCTGCCGCTGCGCCTGGGTGCCGAAGCGGGCGATGACCGTGCCGCAGATGGCGGGGGAGACGATGAGCAGCAGCAGTGGGCAGCCCGCCGCACCCAGCTCCTCCAGCACGATGGACAGTTCGGCGAGCCCGCCGCCACCGCCGCCGTACTCCTCGGGCAGGTTGACGCCGAGGTAGCCCAGGTCCGCCGCCTCCTGCCAGAGCTCGTCGGTCTGCCTGCCGGCCTTCACCGCGGCGGTGAAGTAGTCGCGGCCGTAGCGGCGGCCCAGCGCGCCGACGGCCTTGCGCAGGGCGCGCCGCTCCTCGGTCTCCAGCAGTGCGCTGTCGAAGGTGCTGCGGACGGTGCTCATGGTCCTGTCTCCTCCTTGACGACGGCGAGTACGGCGCCGAGCTCGACCTGGCGGCCCACGTCGGCGGTGAGTTCGAGCAGGGTGCCCGCGGCGGGGGCGGCGATCAGGTGCTCCATCTTCATGGCCTCGAGCCACAGCAGCGGCTGCCCCGCCTCGACCCGGTCGCCGGGGGCGAGCCCCGCGGTCCTGACGACCGTCCCGGGCATCGGCGCCCGCAGCGAACCCGGCGCCGCGGACTGCTCGGGGTCGGGGAAGCGCGGCAGCACCGTGAAGGCCGCCGACCCGAACGGCGAGTCCACGAAGGTCCGTTCCGGATAGGCGGTGACCTCGAAGGTCCGCAGGACACCGCCGGTCTCCAGCGCCACCCGGCCGGCGTCGGCGCGCACCAGCCGTGTGCCCTCGAAGCCGTCCGCCGTGAGGCCGTCCCGGTCCAGCCGGTAGCCGATGTCGTACGTCCGCCCGCCGGGCTCGCTCCGGTAGCGCTTCAGCTGAGGCTGCGAAGGGACGTTCCGCCACCCGCCGAGGCGTACCGGCACCGGCGCGCCGGCCGCGCCCGTGCGCCGGGCCGCGTCGGCGAGCGCCGCGGCCAGCGCCGCGATGCGCTCGGTGCCGTCCGCGGGCTCGGGCTCGGGGGCGAGGCCGAGCGCGGCGGCGTGGCGTTCGAGGAAGGAGGTGTCCAGCCGGGCGGCGGCGAAGTCCGGGTGCCGCAGCGCACGGACCAGCAGGTCCCGGTTGGTGACCGGGCCGTGCAGGCGGGCCCGCTCCAGGGCGTGCGCCAGCCGGCGTACCGCCTCGGCGCGGGTCGGCGCCCACGCGATCAGCTTGGCCAGCATCGGGTCGTAGTGCACCCCGATCCGCTCCCCGCCGACCACCCCGGAATCCAGTCGCAGCCCCGACTCGCGCCCCGGCGGCACCGTGAACCGCGCGTCCACGCCCGGCACGTCGAGCAGGTGCAGCACCCCCGGCTGCGGCTGCCAGCCGCGCGCCGGGTCCTCCGCGCACAGCCGGGCCTCCACCGCGTGGCCTCGCGGCTGCGGCGGCCGCTGCGGCAGTGCGGCGCCCTCGGCGATCCTGATCTGCCACGCCACCAGGTCGAGCCCGGTGACGCACTCGGTGACCGGATGCTCCACCTGGAGGCGGGTGTTCATCTCCAGGAAGTACGGACGGCCGTCGGCCGAGACCAGGAACTCCGCGGTGCCCGCGCCCCGGTAGCCGATCGAGCGGGCCGCGCTGACCGCCGCCTCGTGCAGCGCTGTGCGCAGCGGCGCGGCAAGACCGGGCGCCGGGGTCTCCTCGATCACCTTCTGGTGCCGCCGCTGAAGCGAGCAGTCCCGGTCGCCCAGCACCCACACCGTGCCGTGCGCGTCGGCGAGCAGCTGCACCTCGACGTGCCGGGCACCCTCCGCGTACGGCTCGACGAAGACCTCCCCGTCGCCGAAGGCCGCCGCGGCCTCGGCCCGCGCCGCCGACAACTCCCCCTCCAAGGAGGCCACATCACGTACCACCCGCATGCCGCGCCCGCCGCCGCCCGCCGCGGCCTTCACCAGCAGCGGCAGATCCGCCGCGGTCACCGCAGCCGGGTCGAGCGCCGCGAAGACCGGTACACCGGCCGCCGACATCAGCTCCTTGGCCCTGGTCTTGGACCCCATCGCCTCGACCGCCGCCGCGGGCGGCCCGATCCACACCAGCCCCGCCGCCTCGACCGCCCGGGCGAAATCGGCGCTCTCCGACAGGAAGCCGTAGCCCGGGTGCACCGCGTCGGCGCCCGCGGACAGGGCCGCGGCCACCAGCAGATCCGCCCGCAGGTAGGTGTCGGCGGCCGTGTCACCGGGCAGCCGTACAGCGGCGTCGGCCTCCCGTACGTGCGCGGCGCCCTCGTCGGCGTCCGAATGCACCGCGACCGTGGCGATGCCCAGCCCGCGGCAGGTGCGGAAGACCCGCCGGGCGATCTCGCCCCGGTTGGCCACCAGCACAGAACCGATCGGCGTGCCCATCGGCCCGCCCCCTCCCCATCGCCCGCCGACCGCCCGCGGGAAGCCGTCACATACGGAAGACCCCGAAACCGCCCCGCGCGCCCTCGACCGGCGCCCCGTGCACGGCCGACAGGCACATGCCCAGCACCGTCCGGGTGTCGCGCGGGTCGATCACGCCGTCGTCGTAGAGCCGCCCCGACAGGAACATCGGCAGCGACTCCGCCTCGATCTGCTGCTCCACCGCCGCCCGCAGGCCGGCGTCCGCGTCCTCGTCGTACGGCAGTCCGCGCGCCGCCGCCGACTGCCGGGCGACGATCGACAGCACCCCGGCGAGCTGGCTCGGCCCCATCACCGCGGACTTGGCGCTCGGCCAGGAGAACAGGAAGCGCGGCTCGAAGGCCCGCCCGCACATGCCGTAGTGCCCGGCTCCGTAACTCGCGCCCATCAGCACCGAGATGTGCGGGACCCGCGAGTTGGACACCGCGTTGATCATCATCGCGCCGTGCTTGATGATGCCGCCCTGCTCGTACTGCCGGCCCACCATGTAGCCGGTGGTGTTGTGCAGGAACAGCAGCGGGATGTCCCGCTGGTTCGCCAACTGGATGAACTGCGCGGCCTTCTGCGACTCCGCGCTGAACAGCACACCCTGCGCGTTGGCGAGGATGCCGACCGGATAGCCGTGCACCTGCGCCCAGCCGGTCGCCAGGCTCGGCCCGTACAGCGGCTTGAACTCGTCGAAGGCCGAACCGTCCGCGATCCGCACGATCACCTCGCGCGGGTCGAAGGGGGTGCGCAGATCGCCCGGCACGATGCCCAGCAGGTCCGCCGGGTCGAAGAGCGGCGGCTCCGGGTCGGGTCGCGGACCAGGCCCCGGCTTGCGGATGTTGAGCCGCGCCACCACCCGGCGTGCGGTACGCAGCGCGTCCGGCTCGTCCAGCGCGAAGTGGTCGGCCAGTCCTGAGATCCTGGCGTGCATGTCGGCGCCGCCCAGCGACTCGTCGTCGCTCTCCTCGCCGGTCGCCATCTTCACCAGCGGCGGGCCGCCGAGGAAGACCTTCGCGCGCTCCTTCACCATGATCACGTGGTCCGACATCCCCGGGATGTAGGCGCCGCCCGCGGTCGAATTGCCGAAGACCACCGCGATCGTCGGGATTCCGGCCGCCGACAGCCGGGTCAGATCACGGAAGAGGGCGCCGCCGGGTATGAAGATCTCCTTCTGGCTGGGCAGATCGGCGCCGCCCGACTCCACCAGGCTCACCACGGGAAGCCGGTTGGCGAAGGCGATCTCGTTGGCCCGCAGCGCCTTCTTCAACGTCCACGGGTTGCTCGAACCACCGCGCACCGTCGGGTCGTTGGCGGTCACCATGCACTCGGTGCCCTCGATCACCCCGATCCCGGTGACCAGGGAGGCGCCGGTGGCGAAGTCGCTGCCCCAACCGGCGAGCGCGGACAGTTCGAGGAAGGGCGTGTCCGGGTCGAGCAGCAGCTCGATCCGCTCCCGGGCGAGCAGCTTGCCGCGGGCGCGGTGCCGCTCCTGGTACTTCGGGCCGCCGCCGGCCAGCGCGTCGGCGTGGGCCGCGGCCAGTTCCCCGAGGCGCGCGGTCATCGCGGCGGCGCGCTCGGCGAAGTCGGGGCCGCCGACGTCGAGTACGGTCATCAGGCCGTTGCCCCCCTGGACGGCGGCCGGTCGGCGCCCGGCGGCCCCGCGAAGGCCTGCACCAGCGACAGCCAGACGTCGGCGTCCGGGCCCTCCGCAAGCAGGGCCACGTCGTCGCGGTGCCTGCGGCGCACGGCCAGCAGGCAGAAGTCGAGCGCGGGCCCGGTCACCCGCTGGGTGGCGTCCGCCGGACCGAAGTCCCATGACGAGCCGTCGGGAGCGGTCAGTTCGACCCGGAACTCCTCGGCGGGGGCGGGCCTGCCGTGCACGGCGAAGGCGAAGTCCCGCGCGCGGACGCCGATCCGGGCGACGTGCCGCAGCCGGGCGGTCGGCTCACGGCGCACCCCGAGGGCGTCGGCCACGTCCTCGCCGTGCGCCCAGGTCTCCATCAGCCGGCCCGTGGCCATCGACGCGGTGCTCATCGGCGGTCCGAACCACCCGAAGCGAACCCCTTGCGGCTGCGCCGCCAGCACCTCCCCGAGCCGGGCGCGGCCCTCCCGCCAGCGCGCGAGCAACTCACCCGGGGGCATTTCCGCGCCCCGCCGGGCACCCATGTCGACGTAGGTGTCGAAGTGGGCTGCCGCGACCTCGAACTCGCGGGCGAAGCCGTCGGGGTCGAGGACCGCCATCAGGGCGCGGCGATCGGTCCAGGCCAGATGGGCGATCTGGTGCGCGATCGTCCAGCCCTCGGCCGGGGTCCGCTGACCCCAGCCTGCCGGATCCAGCCCGGCCACCAGCGCGTCGAGCTCCGCGCTCTCTGCGGTCAGGTCCTCCAGGACGGGCATGTGCATGAGCAGCACCCCCTGCGTAGGCGTGGCCCCCGAGGCTCCCAGCCCACCCCGAATCATTCAAGCCCGCACGCTTGATTTTTTTCCCGCCCCCCAAGCCCCCCTGCCAGGAGCGCGAGGAACAGCGCCCCCATCCACGACGCCGCTGCGGCTACCGACACACCCCAAGGGGCACCCCGCCAGGGGTGCGAGGAACGGCGCGCTCAGCCACGACGCGGCGGCGGCTGCCGACGCACCGCGAGGGGCACCCCGTGAGGGGTGCGAGGAACGGCGCGCTCAGCGACGATGCGGCGGCGGCTACCGACGCACGGCAAGGGGCACCCCGTGAGGGGTGCGAGAACCCTCGTGGCCCCGCGGATACTCACGCACGGCGAGGGGCACCCCGCCAGGGGTGCGAGGAACGGCGCGCCCAGCGACGACGCGGCGGCGGCTGCCGACGCACGGCGAGGGGCACCCCGTGAGGGGCACGAGAACCCCCGTGGCCCCGCGGATACTCACGCACGGCGAGGCCCACCCCGTGAGGGGTGCGAGAACCCCCGTGGCCCCGCGGATACTCACGCACCGTGAGGGGCACCCCGCCAGGGGTGCGAGGAACGGCGCGCTCAGCCACGACGCGGCAGCGGATACTCACGCACGGCGAGGCGCACCCTGTGAGGGGTGCGAGAACCCCCGTGGCCCCGCGGATATTCACGCACCGCGAGGGGCACCCCGCCAGGGGCGCGGGGAACGGCGCCCCAGCGACGACGCCGCGGCGGCTGCCGGCGCACCGCAAGGGCCCCCCGCCAGGGGGACGTGGGGCCGGAGCCCCACGCCCGCCACGACCAGCGGAAGGTCAGGACTTGGCGCGCCGCGCCAGAAGAGTGGCGCGCTTGGTGTCGAACCGCACCGCCTGTTCGTTCAGCCCGCCCATGAAGAGGCCGAGCTCCTCCTGGGCCTTGAGGCCTTCGGGGCCCAGCCCGGAGACCTCCAGCACCTTCAGGTGCCTCAGCACCGGCTGCAGCACGTCGTCGTGGTGGATCCGCAGGTTGTAGATGCCGCCGATGGCCATCCGCGCGGCGGCCCGCTCGAAGCCGGGCATGCCGTGGCCCGGCATGCGGAAGGCGACGACGACGTCGCGGATGGCCTGCATCGCCAGGTCGGGCGCGAGCTGGAGCGAGGCGGCCAGCAGGTTCCGGTAGAAGACCATGTGCAGGTTCTCGTCGGTGGCGATCCTGGCGAGCATGCGGTCGCACACCGGGTCACCGGACTCGTGGCCGGTGTTGCGGTGCGACACCCGGGTGGCGAGCTCCTGGAAGGCCACGTAGGCGACCGAGTGCAGCATGCTGTGCCGGTGGTCGTGCTCGAAGCCCTCGGACATGTGCATCATGCGGAAGCGCTCGAGCTCGACCGGGTCGACGGCCCTGCTGGTGAGCAGGTAGTCGCGCATCACGATCGCGTGCCTGCCCTCCTCCGCGGTCCAGCGGTGGACCCACGTGCCCCACGCGCCGTCGCGGCCGAAGATCGTGGCGATCTCGTGGTGGTAGCTGGGCAGGTTGTCCTCGGTCAGCAGATTGACCACAAGAGCTATCCGGCCGACCGCGGAGACCTTGGACTGGTCGGGCGCCCACGCCTCGCCGTCCATGATGCCGTCGAAGTTGCGGCCGTCGCTCCACGGCACGTACTCGTGCGGCATCCATTCCTTGGCCACCCCCAGATGCCGGTTGAGCTCGCGCTCGACCACCTCTTCCAGCGCGTAGAGCAGCGCGGTGTCGCTCCAGACGTCGGGTCGGGCGAGGTGGGTCGAGGTAACGGTCACGGGTGCTCCTGGGGACGGGAGAGGGGACGGGAGGGGGGACTGCGGAGGGAAACGGGGACACCTACGCTGTCGTAAGTTACGCAACCGTAGGTTAAGCCTGCGTAAGAAGGCAACCCATCCGCCTACCTGCGAGGACCGTGCCGCGGATTATCCCGTCGTCGCAGGTGCCGGCAGCCGATAGGATCCTGGGCCTGATGAGTGCCACCCTCGTAGCCAGGAATCTCGCCGCAGGACACGGCGACCGCGCGCTGTTCTCGGGCCTCGACCTGGTGGTCGCGCCCGGGGACGTCGTCGGTCTCGTCGGCGCCAACGGCGCCGGAAAGTCGACATTGCTGCGGCTGCTCGCCGGTCTCGACACGCCGGAGGACGGCACGCTGCGGCTCAGCCCGGCCACCGCCACCGTCGGCCATCTGCCACAGGAGCCGGACCGCAGGGACAACGGGGAGACCGTGCGGGACTTCCTGGCCCGCAGGACCGGGGTCGCCGCGGCGCAGACCGCGCTGGACACCGCCACGCAGGCGCTGGTGGACGGGGCGCCGGGCGCGGACGACGCCTACGCGGTCGGCCTGGAGCGCTGGCTCGCGCTGGGCGGCGCCGACCTGGACGAGAGGGCGGAGGAGGCCGCCGCGTCGCTGGGCCTGGGCATCAGCCTGGACCAGGAGATGTACGCGCTGTCCGGCGGCCAGGCCGCCCGCGCCGGGCTCGCCTCCCTGCTGCTCAGCCGCTACGACGTCTTCCTGCTCGACGAGCCGACCAACGACCTGGACCTCGACGGTCTGGAGCGGCTGGAGAAGTTCGTCACCGGGCTGCGCGCCGGCACCGTCCTGGTCAGCCATGACAGGGAATTCCTCACCCGTACGGTCACCAGGGTGGTGGAGCTGGACCTGGCACAGCAGCAGGTCGCCGTCTACGGCGGCGGATACGCCTCGTACCTGGAGGAGCGCGCCACCGCCCGCCGGCACGCCAGGGAGGAGTACGACGAGTACGCCGACACCAAGGCGGGCCTCGAGGCGAGGGCGCGCATGCAGCGCGGCTGGATGGACAAGGGCACCCGCAACGCGCTGCGCAAGGCCCCGGACAACGACAAGATCGCCCGCAAGGCGCGCGCCGAGGGCAGCGAGAAGCAGGCGGCGAAGGCCCGGCAGACCGAGCGGCTGATCGAGCGCCTCGACAAGGTCGAGGAGCCGCGCAAGGAGTGGGAGCTGCGGATGGAGATCGCCGCGGCGCCCAGGGCCGGCGCGGTGGTGGCCACCCTGAGCGGTGCCCGGGTCCGCCGCGGCGACTTCGCCTTCGGCCCTGTCGACCTCCAGATCGACTGGGCCGACCGGATCGCGATCACCGGCGCCAACGGCTCGGGCAAGTCGACGCTGCTGGCGGCGCTGCTCGGCCGGCTGCCGCTGGACGAGGGCCGCAGCGCGCTCGGCCCCGGGGTGCTGGTCGGCGAGGTCGACCAGGCGCGCGGCCTCTTCCGCGGCGACGAGCCGCTGCTCGACGCCTTCCGCGGTCCCGCGCCCGACCTGGACCCGGCCGCGATCCGCACCCTGCTGGCGAAGTTCGGGCTCAAGGCCGACCATGTGCTGCGGCCCGCCGCCACCTTGTCGCCCGGGGAGCGCACCCGTGCGGCGCTGGCGCTGCTCCAGGCCCGCGGGGTCAACCTGCTGGTGCTCGACGAGCCCACCAACCACCTCGACCTGCCGGCGATCGAGCAGCTGGAGGAGGCCCTGGCGGCGTATCAGGGCACCCTGCTGCTGGTCACCCACGACCGGCGGATGCTGGACGCGGTGCAGACCACCCGGCGGATCGAGGTCGCGGACGGCCGGATCACCGAGCGCTGATCAGGCCGCGGGGCGGCGGGTCGGACGGCCGGATCACCGAGTGCTGATCAGGCCGCGGGGCGGCGGGTCGGACGGCCGGATCACCGAGCGCTGACCAGGCCGCGGGGCGGCGGGTCGGACGGCCGGATCCCACCCTGCTGACCCGGCTGCCGTCGCGCCGGTCACCGAGCGCTGACCTGGCCGCCGGGCGGCGGGGAACCCGATCGGCGTCGGCTGCGTCCCACCCTTGACCGAGGACGAACGGTCGCTGGGAGGAGGACGGTGATGCGCCATCCGATACGTGCCGTCGCCGCGGCGGGCGCGGCCGCCGTGCTGGCGTCCGGTTGCGGCTCGGCGGCCGGGGTGCGGGTGGTGCCGCACGATCCGGCCGGCGGCACGGACCTCTCGGCGGACTGCGGCGACGTCGTGCTCGATCTGTCGAGCAAGGACACGCCGGGCGAGATCTGCCTGAGCGTCGGCAGCACGCTGACGCTGCGCCTCGATTCCGGAGTGAAGGCCGCGTCCGAGTCGGGGGAGGCGCTGACCGAGGTCGCACCAGGCGTCTACCGGGGTGCCGCCGTGGGCGAGGCCACCCTTGGCGGCACCCGGCGGGCCTGCCCCGACGAGCCGGGCAAGGTGTCCTGCCTGGCGATCGTGGGCTGGAGCATCACGGTCGACGTCCGATGAGCGCCCCGGGCGACAGGGTGAGCCCGGGACGGCGGAGGGCCCGGGCCGGCAGTGGGGGCCGGTCCGGGTCCTCCGCTCATGCGCTGCCCTGCGGCGCGGGTGTGCGCCGGTGTCGGTTCAGCTGACGTTGAGGGCGGTGTCGTCGATCAGGAAGGAGGTGGCGAGTGAGGTGTCCTCGGTGCCGGTGAACTTCAGGGCGATGGTCTGGCCGATGTAGGGGGTGAGGC
>NZ_JBICTO010000028.1:0-84566 GCF_043197715.1 Streptomyces sp. NPDC049040 | reverse complement strand
CACCGACGAAACCGCCCTGCCCACCGAACTCACCGCATAGCCTCGCAACAAGATCACCGAGTGGCCGTCGATACACCACTCCAGCGGACGTGACCTGGTGCCGGAGTAGCTCTCCCGGCCACCCGGGCCTACGGCGACTCCGAGACAACCTGATGACGGGGCGGTCGGCCTGGAGCAGGCCAGTCTGGTTCTCCAGGCCGGCCGCGCGAGGTGCCTTCCAGCGACGGCTTTCGGCCTCTGGCCTGGTCTTCTGGGCAGTCAAGCCGCCCCTGCCACGCCAACGCGGTTTTGCCTTCAAGGTTCTCCTGCGCGTGGACGATCTACCAGAGCAGACCGTCACCATCGTCTTCGAGGAGAGATGCCCGAAGTTCCCTCGTGTCTACACCGACGGTGACTCTCGCTCGCCTCACCGGTACAACGACGACGCTTTGTGTATCTGGTACCCCGGAGATCCCGCTGAGCAACGGTGGACGGTTAGCGATGGCCCAATCGTGTTGCTGGGACTTGTTGTCGCACACCTACTGCGGGAAGAATGGTGGCGGCGTACTGGCGTGTGGGCTGGGCCAGAGGCACCGCATGGACCGCCATCGGTATGAATGGTCTGGGAGGGAGGCCTCCGTGGTCTCCTCTCTTGCCGCCGTCCTCGCCCTGACTGCTGGCTTAAGTCTAGCCACCGAGGCTGATTCCGGGCAGGGCAACACAATCGGTGCGTTGACAGCCACAGTGCTGTCAGGAGTTGTTTTGGCCGCCCTGGTGACTGCCTCTATCAACATCTGGCAGGCGCGCCGCAAGTCCAAGGAGGAGGAGCGCAACAGGCTTTCGGCGGCATTCGCCGAGGCTTTTGCAGCTTACAGCGCCTACAACGAGATGCCCTTCGCTATTCGTCGGCGCCGCCGAGATCAAGCCGTCGAGGAACGATTCCGGCTCTCCGAAGCCCTGCGTGAAATACAGGCCAGACTTGCGTACCACGAGGCATGGACAGCTGTTGAGTCAGAGGAGGTCGGTAAGGCTTATGCCGAACTCCTGCAGCAGATGCGACGAACGTCCGGTGTGGCGATGCACGATGCATGGTTGGCTGCGGCGAACAGGAGTGATGTTGCGATGAACATCCCGTTCAGTGTGGTCGATCTCAGGTCGCTGAAGCCGTACGAGCAGGCCTATTTGGAGGCCGTGCGAACCCATTTGGCGCTGCTAACGCCATGGAGGCGGTCATAGTTATCGGCACGCAGGTGGAGCCGGAGTGGGCAACTGGTTCTTGACTTCCTTTTGCGTGAGCGATGCGTGAGCGGATGTGCTGGCACCGGTCGGTGCGGTGCGGACAGGGCGACAACCTCGGTCCACCTGACCTGCGTCTTTCGGACGTCGGCCTACCGCCCGCCAGCGCCCGACACGCTCTGGCCAGGACTTTTAATCCATTGGTTGTGGGTTCGAGTCCCACACGGCCTACGGGGTCGAGCTCCCGAGGGAGCCGCTGACCTGCGGATTCGGTGCCCTGGTCGTCCTCGGACGGCCGGGGCACCGCCATGCCGGGGGCCGTGCGTGAGCGATGCGTGAGGGGCTTGGGCCTGCGGCCCGAGGCGAGTTCGACGTGGGAGGCCGGGGTGAAGGTGATGAGCTGCGGTGCGATCGCGGAGTTGACCGCGGCACGCAGGGTGCGGCGTATCGCCTGCTGGGTGGACGGGCCGGTCAGCTTGCGGAAGGGAGGCAGCTCGGCGAGCTTCGCCCGCACCGACCTCAGCCGCGCCCGTTCGGCGTCGTGGACCGCGGCCGCAGGCCAGGCGTTTAACACGATGCCGACTCTCTCCACGGGTAGCTGGCTCTCGCCGGGATCGCCCGCGGCTACAGGTTCGTGCCGAGGTGCCCACCGGCGCTATCGCCTGTTCGACGGAGGCGACGTGGGCTGGGCTCGGCGTCACGCCTGGGCGCGGACCAGGAGCGTGCCAATGTGATCAGGCTCGGGGGCGTCGAGGACGCTGGCTTGGGCAGCGGTGAAACCGGCCCGAGCCAGCAGGCGTTCCCATACGGGCGGACGGTAGCTGTAGCGGTAGGTGAACATGGCCTTCCCAGCAAAGCCGCCCTTGTACATGCCCTGCGGACCATACGCCCCGGGGATGGCCGGGGGCTGTGAGAAGACGAAGACGCCGCCGGGGTTGAGGCGCTTCCGGACGAGCGGAAAGAGTTTTGACGGGTCGGTGAACCAGGCGGCTCCGAAAATGGAATACACCGCGTCGTAGGCCTCGGCGGTGGAGCCGAGGTAGTCCAGTACCTCGGCGCAGTGGAACTGCGCACCGGTCGTCCCCCACCGCTCGGTCGTCCTTGCGACCATGACGGGAGACAGGTCCACGCCTGTAGCTTTCACGCCGCGCTGCGCCAAGTGGGCGAGCGCGCGCCCGGTGCCGCAGCCGATCTCCAGCACACTCTCCGGGTCGCCAAGGACTTCGGGGCCTGGGCCGTGACCGGCGTACTGCGTCCAGTGGAAGACCGGTTCGGCGTCCTCTTTGAAGGCGCTGCCGGCGTAGGCATCCCAGAGTTCGGTCTCGGCGGTGATGTCGTGTTGCGCAGGCATCTGTGTCCTCTGCTTGCGGAAAGGGGCTGTGCCCCGCCCCCATGATGCCCGTGAGCATCGGAAGGGGCAGGGCACAGTGCCGTTCAGTGGCTGTCGGGGACCTTGTTGTCACATGGCGAGCAGTCCGTTCCGTCGATCGCCCACAGCTCCTCGTCGATGTCGAATCCGATCGAGGTGAGGAAGTCGGCGGTGCGCAGGCACAGGCCGTCGCTGCGGCGCTCGATGAACGGGGCGTGATGCTTGTACCGACCGCCGTTGTAAACGTCGCAAAGGGCGAACCAGACGGGCGTGTCGAGGATGAGTTGGTGGACGCCGATGTCGACGAGTTTGCCGACACCGAGGTGAACGTCCGGATGCTCGATGCAGGCGAGGGTGTACATGACGGCGTTGCCGAGGATCCGTTCGGCCATGTCGCGGACCATGCTGTGGTCGCGCAGCAGGAGGGCGATCTCGCGGTCCCAGAGTGTCATGCCGCTGTCGAGGATGTTGACGGTCAGGTGCGCGATGTTGGGCTGGACGGTGTTGAGGAGTTCCTTCGGGTCCCGAGTGCGCAACCCGATACCGGTGTCGATCTGGACGGCTGTGGTCATGGTGCTGTCCTCCTAATCTGGGGATGGGTAAGACTTCTGGTCTGCCAGCGGCTGCTGGGGACCCGTACGGCACCCTGAAGGCGTGACGACGTGGAGTCCGGGCAACCGCCGGCGACGTCCACCGGCGCCCGGCACTCGCACAGCCGCGCCAGCGGGCAGGGCCGGGGCCGGGGCAGCGAGTGTGCCGGTTATGTGTGGCCCCCCGGGCCTGAGGCTGGCGAGCGTTGCTGGGCTGACGGGTGGTGGGCGATCCAGTCCTCGCGGGCGGCGATGAGCGCGGGACGTACCTTCTCGTCGAGAAAGTCGGCGTGGGCGCGGAGCTTCGCGGCGACCTCGGCGAGGTTCTGCGGGTCCAGTCCGAGGATCCAGCGCCCTACGCAGACCTGGAGGTTGACGACCGGGACGCGGAGCCGGGGGTCCGTGTCGTAGGGGTTGCAGTCGATGCTGCCCTCGAAGACCGCGTCGTCTTCCGCCCCTCCCCGCACGTCCGGGGAGGTGATGGGCATCATCGGGCCTTCGAAGAAGTTCCGATGGTTGATGCTGTTGAGCCGTTCCGGCAGCTGGTCCAGGGGCACGTTGGCCTCGGTCGGGTCGTCCTCTGCCCAGGCGGGGAGGTAGCCGGATGTCGCCGATCCGCTATCGGTGGTGATCGTCCACTTCCCCGGCGTGCTCCAGGGAGGAGGCGTTCCGTCGGACGGCCCGAGTTCGAACCAGACGACCTTCCCGGCGGGGTCGGGGGCGCTTCCCCATGAGGTGGCCAGGGACTCGACCAGGAGCAGGCCGCGTCCTCCCTCCGCCTCCGACGAGATGTGGCGTGGGTGCGGGCGGGCAGGACTTACGTCGGTGACCTCGACCCGGACCCGTACGCCGGTCCAGCGCACGGCCACCGCGCAGGACGCCCGGGTGTGGCGGACGGCATTGGTGATCAGCTCGGTGGACAGCAGTTCAAGGTCGCTGAGGATGTCGTCCGGCAGCGGCACGTCCCAGCTCCGCACCAATGCCACGATCCTGCGACGGGCTTCGGGCACCGCCTCGGACTCGGCTTCGACGCGGAAACCGTCAGTAGGAGGGCAGGTATCCGAGATGGTGTCGGACATCGCTGGGGACCTTTCGAGACGCTGGATGCCATGCCGCTGACTTCGGTGCAGCAAGGGGGTGTCGCTTCCTTCGGAGGCTGACTCCCGGAGGGAATCTCAGACTGTCCGTGCGGTCCGTTCTGGGTTAAGGCCAGCGTGGACACCCACGGTGGGTAAACTCGCAGTAAGTGATCCCGGGTGACGGTGAGCGATCACCCTCCCGCATGAGGGGGCCGGACATGACCGAACCCACGGCAGCTGTCGGCCTGCCCACTCGCCTGCTGGTGGACCCCGAGATGATCGCGGCCTGCGCCGCGCGGGATTTCACGAAGATCTTCGGCTTGGCGAAAGCAAGGGGCGGGTTTCACGTCTCACGCATCGCTCGCCAGTGTGAGCTGACGCCGAGCAGGGTTGGCGAGGTCATTTCCGGTCGCCGAACCATCACGAACATGAGCGTGATCGAACGCGTCGCTGACGGCCTCCGGGTACCCGGTCACATGCTCGGCCTTGCGCCGCGGGGCTGGGAGGAACGAGCGCCGGCCCCCGCTCCGCCCGGGCCAAGCTTCCTCCCAGGAGAGCCAGAGGATCTGGACGGCATTCTCGCTATTGCGGCGGCCACGAAGGTGACGCCGAGCACGCTTCGTTCCCTGCAGACCTCGATCGAGGACTATTGGCGGCGGGATGACGAGCATGGTGGCGAGGCCCTACGGCCCGCAGTGATTGGGCAACTCAGGTACGTCATGGGCTTACTTGCCGATAGCACGGACTCGAACTACCGGCGCAGTCTGCACGGCATCGCTGCGGAACTTGCTCGGCTGGCTGGTTGGACGCTTTTCGACGCGCGGCAGTACAGCACGGCGAGGGCGTACTTCACCCAGTCCCTGCGCCTGGCGCGCGCGATCGACGACCGGGCCTTCGTCGCCAACGTCCTCGCCTGCCTGAGCCTTCAAGCTACTTATCAGGACCGGGCCGAGCAAGCAGTCACACTGGCACGGACTGCCCAGGACGTTGCTCGCCACGACGGAGGCACTCCGAGACTGATGGCGATGCTGTACGTCCGCGAGGCGTTCGGCCACGCCAGCGGACGCGACCGAACGGCGACCCATGCGGCTATCGCCGAGGCGCAGTTGCACTTCGAGCGGGTCGGATCCGCAGACGACGACCCACCATGGGTGAGTTACTTCGACCGGACCAAGCTCACGGTGGACATCGGCATCGCTCTCGGACAGCTCGGGGACGCGGGTGCCGCCGAACCGTTGATCGCGGAAGCACTGCGCGATGAACCGGAGACGAACCTGCGCGGCCGGGCCTTCCATTCCTTCTGGCTGGCGAGGACCCAGCTGCAACGCGGCCAGGTTGAGGAGGCATGCCGAGCGGCTAGTGACGCCCTGAATCTGTCCGCGACCGTCGACTCGCCCCGTGTGACCGCACACTTGCGGGACTTCCGTCACCTGCTCACGCCATTCCGCACGTTCCGACCAGTCGCGGAGCTGGACGCCCGGCTGGCGGGACAGCAGGCTGGCTAGAGCCCGGCTTCGTCCAGCAGCAGGTAGAGGACTCCTACGAGTGTCCCGCTGCTGACGATTTCGCGGTGGTCGATCATGGCGCGCAACTTGGACAACGGGATCCACTCAAGCCGGTCCGACTCGTTGAGTTCGGTTGGCGGGCCGGCGTACTCGACCGCGTCGGCGCGGAAGACGAAGTGCTCCGAGTCGGTGATCCCGTTGGCTGGCTGGGCGTAGATCAGCGGCGTCATCTCGCTGGTACGCCAACCGGTCTCCTCCATCACCTCGCGGGCGGCAGCCTCGGCCGGGGTCTCGCCGGCCTCGACCAGACCCATAGGCAGTTCCCAGGCCCAGCAGTCCGTGATGAAGCGATGGCGCCACATCATCAGGACCTGCTTCTCGCTGTTCACCACGGCCGCCACAGCCAGATGCCGCAGCTTGAGCACATGGTGCTCCCACCGCCGCCCGTCCGGCTGCTCGACATCGACCAACCACACGTTCACCCAAGGGTTCTCGTAGATCGGACGTTCCCCGTGGATCTTCCACTGCATCGCTGCGGCCCCTCTCGATCTGCCTCAGCATCTCAGACGTGGGACCTCAGGGCGGCCCGCTCGGACGACTTCACGTCACATGGACGAGTATCTGATGAGTGACCTGGCGGCGATGGAATGAACCTGCCAGAGTGCTGGATGCGTGCGCGGACGTGCTGGTACTGGACAGTCCAGAGTGGACGAGGCGACAACCCCCGGTTGTATGACTTGCGGGTTTCGGGTGAGACCTCTTATAGCCTCGCGCAGTTGAAGTTCAATTTTACATGCATCGAGACGAGCGAGATCGTTCTTGAGCTGGATCAAAAAATCAAAGGCCGTATCAACCCGAGTCGCCCGACGACACCCGCATGCCGATCGATTGGCGACTCATGTCTAACGATTAGGAAATGCATCAGAGAGCTTTCCTCCGATTTCTTCCGAATCCGACGGATTTGTCAAATCAATAAAAACTAGACGCACATGGCCCGAGTAGTTTTTCAGGTTGAGTTCCTTGTGCAAGTTGCTCTGCATCAGGGTGCGAATATCCTGCGGAACGCCGATGTTGCTAATGACGGCGACCCGCTCGTAGTCGTTCTCCAAGATCCTTCGGGTGAAATTGTGAACCATGTGCTTAAGTCGCTGCCTCATTTCGGCGCCTTCTGAGGGGAAGTGTAGGATCTCGATAGCCAATACTCCGACATTGAAAGATATTTCGGCGTCGAATCCCGCACCTCTGCGTAGCCTTGAAAAGTCCGCGCCGTATTTTCTTTCCAAGCTAGAAAGCACGGCGGAATCATAGGCTCCGGAAATTGCCATGCGAATGCTCGGATCTGATACGGCAGCTGGATCGTAGGCCGCTAGGACGCTCAGAGCGGTATCCAGTTCGTCGGCTGGCGTTCTAGAAATTGCCATAGCCGCCGCTTGTCGGTTATGTAGTGTAATCTCGCTATCGCCGATTTTGGCGCGTTTGATCGCAACTCCAGAAATTGCGATCACGACAAGAAGGGCGCCAACGGTGATCAAAGCTGTTGGTCCGGCCTCAACCTTGCGCGTGAAAACCGCTGCTGTGCCTCCACCCACCATTAGAATCCCCATCAGGCCAGCCAGCGAGCGCTCGAGGCGTGTCAACGGTGCTGAGGGGCCGCCCATGGAGTCTTCATCAGGTGTTTCATCTTGTGGCATGAGATGATCCTATCGGCTTGCTAGACGTCCCGTCCTGGGGATTGCAAAAATCGTAGGTCGCACTTTGATGAATTCGGCGCAGAGAGAAGGCGCGATGATCCCTATTTGGGTATTTCCCTAATCCTGTCCCTTGGGTGTCGAATAGTGGTCTTAATGCTAATCCGTCATGCTCTCTGGAGATCACTCGGCGGTACCTATATACGAGGAGACACATATATCTGGAGCCAACCGGACTATCTAGCGCGGCAGCCGCTTCTAGGTGGACAGGGAGGCCGCCGTTAACCATCCTGGCATCACCAGTGTCATGGGGATGCCGCCCAAGACGTTTCTCATACACTGGGCGGCCCATATGACCACGGAAGCGGCGGTATCGAACCTGCCTGCTGTCGCTGCGACTGCCGAGCAGGGTCGGTGCCGAATGATTGTCGGGCGGAGATGAATCTGCTGGACTGGGAGCATCGCCTTCGGCGAGGTAATCATTCTAGGCTTCGGGGTCGGCTGGATGGGTCTAATGGGGTGTCACCTTTGCCGGGCGGGGGAACGAGCCGGCGAGTAAGAACAACCTCCGCGCGGCGCGCCTCGTCAAATCGCCTCAGTAATGCGCGGACCGGTGGTGGCCGCCAAGGGAGTAGACGCGCCATCAAGCACTCGGCGAAGAAAGAGGATGGGTTGGTTCATTGGGCTGGCCCTGAGGACCGACAGCTCGAAGGAGTTGCAGGCAGTCTCTGCCGAAGTCAGTCAGGATCCACATCTGGCGAAAGCCATCTTCAGCTGCCAACCGACCAATCCCATCGTCTAGAACGAGTCCTTCCGAGACCAGACGAGCGATCGAGGCGTCCAGTACGGCAGCGAACCCTGGCAGCTCGCTCAGAATCTCCGGCCGTCGCCACCCAGGCCAGCGGTGCTCCTCACCTTCCGGCACTTCGGGCGGCGGGATCAGGCCTGTCTGCCGGGCCAGTACTTCCATCAACTTGACTTCGGGTTCGTCGATCCGGGCCAAGCCACGGACCCGCAGCCGTTCCTCGTCTACCTTCGCTTCGTCCCGCACTCCACGTCCGAGGCAGCCCCCGAGCGCGCGAATCTTCGTCTCCAGCGGAGTGTCCATAGCTGCTTCAACACTCTCGGCCATGAAGGCCAGTAGCCTTGCGCTGGACTCGATGGACGAGACGAACCTGTCGAGTTCCAGGTCTGCGGTGGCTGCACCGACAGAAAGTACGCGAGCTGCTCGCTCTTCGCGGTACCGCAGAATCTGGCCGATCAGCCTCGCACCGGCAACGTCAAGAGCCTCTTTTCCAGCCAGAGCTGCGGAGCCAGCTTCAAGGCCGAAGGCTGCACCTGCAACGAGTGCCCCGGCGCTGGTCGTGGCGCGTAGAGCAACCTCGGCGCCAAGCGCGGCCCGATCCTGTGGTGTCGGCTGACCCTCTTCCATACCCGAGAGATTAGTGGCAGACCAGGTGGTGCGGGTTGGGAACGGTCTACTCCGGAGCGTCAGTGGGGCCCTCGTCACCGTATCGCTGGATACCGACCAGTGCTGCTGGGTCAACATCCTCAACTTTTTCAGCTATGAACGGACGGATAGAGTCATGGCGTTGACTCGAATCACTGGGTGATCAAGGCTTCGGTCGACCGGCTCAGTGAGCGGTACCGGAATCCTGGACTCACATTCCGGGACCTGTCGAACCTCTTCCGAGATGCCGCTGCTGGGTGAGTGGTCGGACTGGGACAAGGGGGCGGGGGAAGGGCCGCTGGCCGAGCCGCCAGGTTCCTGCTTCCATGCGCTGGCATCGGTCTCCTCCGACCCAGCGGTGCGTGCTGGATGCGTGAGCGGTGCGTAAGCGGACGTGCCAGCACCGAGGGCGCGTCACTGGACCGGAGCGTGATCCGCAGCCGTCTGACCTGCGGGTTTCGGATGGCGGCCCACCGTCCACCGCCGCCCGGCATGTGCTGGCCAGGACTTTTAATCCATTGGTTGTGGGTTCGAGTCCCACACGGCCTACCGCTGGAGCCCAGGTCAGAGCACATCTGGCCTGGGCTCCACGGCGTTTCGTGGAGATCCTTTGCCGGGCCGCTGCTGGGCCGAAAGGCCGGCGATCGGGTGTCCGGCTTCCATGAGACGCAGCGCCAGCGCGGCCGGGTCGATCCATGCCGCGCCACGCGTCGGCCACGCCCAGTCGATGAGCCGTGCCCGCCCTTCGGCGATCAGGACGTTGTCCGGGGCGAAGTCCTCGTGCAGCAGCGCGTCACCGTCGAAGTGCTGCAGGGTGCCCGGAATGCGGGGCGGACCCGCGCGGCGGGGTGCCGCGCGGGTCCGTTCCTGAGCGGTCGAGCGGGGTCAGGTCAGTGCATCCACAGCAGGTACAGACCGTTGGTGCCGTACTCGCAGATGTAGACCGGACCGTGCACCGGGGCGTTGGCCTGCGCCTGGGCGACGCAGCTCGCATAAGTGGGGAAGTAGCCCATGAACATGAAGCCGCTGCCGGGCGGGGGCGAGGCTTGTGCGGCCGTGCCGGCGACGCCCAGTCCGAGGATCACGGTGGCGGCTACGGTGGCCGCGCGGGCGAGGACCTTCTTGCGCATATGGATCACAACTCCTTTCCGGGGCAGGCGGAAGCGCCTGCCGTGTGGCCAGGGGTGTGGTGCAGGGGGATGCGCGCGCAGCAGCAAGCTTGCCTGGCGCCGCCTGTTGCTTCAATAGGTCCAGACCAATTGGTGAGGATGGGATCAGTGGGGCCGAACCGCGCGCCATGCGATCCGGCACCCCGTTGCGCGGGGCCTCGCCGCCCCCTGCTCGCCCGGGCCCGTGCGGGGATCAGCGGGGTGCGATTGCCCGCACCAGGAGGGTGCCGATGTGGTCGGGCTCGGGGGCGTCCAGGACGCGGGCCTCTGCGGTGGTGATGCCCGCGGGCACTACCGGGTGAGGCACTGTTCGTCTCGCGCACCCTGGAGGCATGCGGGCCCGCGGGCCGCCTCCACCGCACCGCCGGGCCGACCTGCGCCGGGGCGGTACGGCGGCGGCAGGCCGGGCCGGCGGCGAGCAGGTGGGCGGGCGCGCGAGGGGCGGACCGCAGGGCGAGCGCGCCGTGGCGGCGTCACCCCTTACGGGCAGGCGCAGCGGTCGGCTTCGGCGTCGCCGGGACCGGTGCGGTCACCTGGGTGCGGGTCCACATCGCCGCGAGGGCGGCCGCGAAGCTCATGACGGTCGCCTGCTGCTCCGGCGCCCAGTGCAGACCGAAGCCCACCGCCAGCGCGATGCCCGCCTGGAGCAGACCGAGCGCGGCGGCGGCTATGCCGTCGTGCGTGGACAAGGCCACGAGCAGACCGGCCACCGCCACCGCCACCGCGTTGACCGTCGCCTGCTGGCCGTCCGACAGGTCGAGGCCGAAGGCCGTCGAGAGCTTGACGGCGACGCCGATGAGGGCGATCCAGAGGGCGGGTTCACGGCCGAAGATTCTCATGGGGTTCCCACTTCTGCTGGTTGGGCCGGGGCTGCGTCCGGGCAGCGGGTGTCCGGCCGGCTGTCGGCGATCACTTCGATGAACGCCGCTTTCCCCCGCCGGTGTTCGGCAATCGCCCGTGTCCGGCGCGGTTGGGTGGGAAGCCGTTGCCGCCGAACGCGTTGCTGAACCGTGCGGGTGGAGGAGCCGGGCCCGCACGTCTCCGCAGGCGGCACCCGGCGGCACCCGGCGGCGAAGTGTCGGCGACGCACGGGCCGTCGGTCCTTGCAAATGTGGCGAGTCCTGGACGGCCCGTCCCGCCGACGCCCGAGGTGAACCCGGCACTCCACTTCCGAATGCATGTTCTAGAGGTGGCGGGCGAGGGCAGTCTGCTGATGGCCGTTCGGATGATCCCGTCCGGCGGCCGGAACCCGTGATGGAAAGGAAGCCTTGATGTTCAAGCGACAGGGGTGGCGCCGCGCTCTCATGGGCGGTGTGGTCGGGGTGGGTTCGGTGATCGGCCTGCTGAGTACGGCGGCCGCGCCCGCTCAGGCGGCCGGGCCGGGCTTACCGAAGCCGGTGACGTCGTACAGCTTCACCAGCGCGGCGGGTGACTACGTGGGCGGGGGCGCCGCGAGCTCGTACACGCCGGCCGACTCGGCGATCAGCATCGCCGGAACCGCGGACTCACTCCAGGTGAGCGTGTCGCGGGCCGACGAGAACTGGACGGTCTGGCTGGCCGCGCCCCGCGGCGACGTCCTGCGCCCGGGGGTGTACACCAAGGCGGAGGAGGCACCGATACGGACCGGGCATGCCCCTGGCCTGTTCGTCTTCGGCGACGGGCGCGCGTGCAGCAACCTCTACGGGCAGTTCAGCATCGACCAGATCGCGACCGACCCGGCCACCGGCGACGTCACCATGCTGGACGCGAGTTACACCCAGCGGTGCACGCCGACCGGGCCCGCGCTCAAGGGCACGGTCAAGTACCAGGCGTACCCCTGGTCCTTCGCGTACAGCGGCGACGCCGAGGACTACATCGGGCAGGGGCAGTCGGCCGGCTACCGCGGTGCCAACAGCACCTTCGGCCTCACCGGCAAGGCCGACGGAGTGCTCACCTACTCGGTCTCCGGCAAGCGGGACGACTGGACGGCGCTCATCGCACCGCCCGCCGGTGAGACGCTCACCGCGGGGAAGACGTACTCCACCTCGGAGCTGAGCGGCGCCGGAATCGCGCGGCTGGACTTCTTCGGTGACGGCCGCGGCTGCGACGCCAATGGCGAACTGACCGTGACCAAACTCGCCGTCGACCCCGACGGCGCGGTCACCGCCCTGGCCGCGACCTTTGTCCAGCACTGCGGCAGCAGCGAGGCCGCCCTGCGCGGCACCATCCACTATCTGGCCTAGGCAGTCCGACGCGGATGGTGGCGGCCTTGCGATACGGGTGGCGAGGCCGCCACTGCCCGGGTTGCCTTGCGAAGCCGGTGCCAGTGGCGGTGACGGCGCCCCTGCCAGTGACACCACCCGCGAGGTCAGCGGCCCCGGTCCATGTTGTAGAGCTTGGCGTCGATCGGAGTGACCTTCTCCGGGAGGGTCCCGATCTCGGCGTCGATGATCGGCACCAGCTTGCCCAGCAGTTGCAGGATGCGGGTGCGGCGCCCGTCGACCTCCGTGGTCCAGGTGTCGGCGGCCGGCCCGACCCACACCTTCTTGCCGCCCATGTCCGAACTGGTGGTCTTCAGCGTGTCGTTGAGCGTCGCGAGTTCGCCGATGAGTCGCGCCTTGAGACTCTTCAGGTCGGCGATCGCCGGGTTGGGTACCGTCGCTTCGGCTGAGCCGCCCATGTCACTACCCCCGTAGTGTGTCGTCCGCTGTCCACTCCGTGCGCACGCTTCCCGCCGCAATTACCATAACCCCAGCCGCTTTCCAGGAGGTTGCCGTGACCGACAACGCCACAGGGGACAAGGCGGACGCCGAGGGCGCGGCCGCGCAGCGCGGATCCGATGACGCCATCGCCTTCACGCCCATCACTGTTCCCGACCGCGAGCACCGCGAACGCAGCCGCCACCGCCGCCGGACCTTCGGCATGGTGGCCGCGGCGGTGGTCGTCGCGGGGGGCATCACGGCGTGGGTGATCGCCGCGCACGGCGGTGACGGTGAGCCGGTGAAGCACACGGCGGTGATCCCGAAGGCGTACGGGAAGTACACGCAGGTGACGAAGCCGGAGGACTCCCTGTGGAAGGGCCTCGACGGCGACAACCTCGACCCGTCCAAGGCGGGAGGGGCGAGGATCACCTATGCCGCCCCTGACGGGACGGCTGCGATGGTCTCGGTCAGCCTCGACCCCCCGGACTTCACCTCGGACGACGGCGTCCGCTTCGGACCCGGATCCGACAGCTTCACGGAGTCGCTGCTGGGCGTCGACGACCTGAGCGGCATGCGCGAGTACCCGGCGGGCAAGGCCGGCGGCAAGATCCAGTGTGCCGACCCCTCCACGCACGGCGTGTCGATCACGATCTGCGCCTGGCAGGACAAGGCGGTCGACGTCACCTACACCCCGGCGCGCGACGGCAAGACCGTCGTCGACCACGATGCCGCCGCGGGCCTGCGGGCCTTCCTCGACGCCCTGACGATCGAACCGAAGAAGTCCTGAGCCCGAACGACGCGCCGGGCGACGCCCGTTGACCTGACGGGCGGCCTTCGGCGTGCTTCGGCGGCCTTCGCCGGCACTCGGGACCTAGTCCTGGAGGTGCTGGAACTGCTCCAGCTGCGTGAAGCCGCGCGAGTCCACGTGGTTGACGATCGCGGGGTCCATCAGCCAGGCGTTGTAGGCGGTGCGCTGGCGAGTGGTCATGTCGTCGATGCTCATCGCCTCCCCGGTTTCGGTGAGGAAGTTGTCCTCCGGCGCCTTGATGTAGGTCTTCGGGTCACCCGTGTACGTGATCGCCTGGCCGTTGCGCGGGTGGATGGTGACCGGTGCGGTCACTTTGGGGCTGAAGCCGCCGCCGGTGAGCTGCGCGTTGGCGGCCGACTGGTAGTTGTGCTGCCAGGAGGTGTCCAGCTGGGCGTCGTTGATCTTCTTGTACTTGGCCGCGAGGTCGCCGGGGGCGTCCTCGGGTTTGACCTTGATCCCGCTGGCGATGAAGTCCACGAGCAGGTCCTGGGCGGTGCCGCCCAGTTCACCGGCCGTCTCGGTTCCGAGCTCGGTGATGGCCGTGGTCCCGCCGGTCGCGCCCGCCACCACCAGCTTCGTGGCGTCCCCGATGAGCTTCGTACGCGCGGCGTTGACGCCCTCGGCCCACTTGTCTGCGTCGTCCTTCATGGAGGTCTTGGCGTACTCGAAGGCCTGGCTGTAGGCCTTCATCATCAGACCGCTCTCCATCATGCGGTAGTCCTGCGCGTGCTCGTCGGTGTCCGTCTCGGCGCTGCCCACCTCGTTGGTGATCTGGGTTCTGAAGGAGTCGAAGAGCGTGCTCAGCTCGCCTGCGGTCCGTGGGTTGCGCGCGGACTCGTTGAGCAGCGCCTGCCACAGCGGGCCGCCCACCTCGAGGCCTGGCCGGCCGGGGTCCTGGCCGGCCAGGAAGGCCTTCTGGTCCCACTGCGACATCTTCTCGGTGAAGCCGCCTTCCGTGGCGTCGGCGCCCCACAGGGTGTTGCCGACCGGCGAGGTGATCCCGTAGACCATGTCGCTCCAGTCGGCGGTGATCAACTGGCCGTAGTAGACGTCGATCGGGTCGTAGGTGTGGATGTCCTTCATCTCGCCGTTCTGATGGCGGTAGTTGTCCATCATGATGCGGCCGGTGAGCTTCTCGGCGAGCGGCCGGTCGGTGGCCTTCAGATCGATGGTGCCCGCCTTCATCACGTTCGCGAACGCCTGCGCGCGGGAGGGCGGTTGGCCTAGGTCCCAGGGGCCGTGCGGGTAGATGATGACCTGCATCGTGTCGTAGTTGTGGTCCATCCACTCCCCGGAGGCCTCGGGGTTGGCGGCCAGGGCGTCGAACAGCTGCGTGTAGTGGTCGTCGGCGTAGACGTTCTTGTCGGTGCCGCCGCCGCGCATGAACTGCGAGCCGCTGCGGTTGCTGTCCTTGTCGTCGAAGACGCGGTCGCCGAGGGCGACGAGGAAGTCCTTGTCCTGGGAGCCGCCGGGCAGCAGGCTGGTGATGTAGTCGGCGCGGAAGCCCTGGTGGGGCAGCTGCGTCTTGTCGAACCACTTGTTCCAGCCGGCCTGCTTCTGCTCCGTGGTCTGCCCCTCGAACGCCACCTTGGTGTAGGTGCCGAAGGTCTGGGCGAGGATGTCGCGGTCCGCCTTGGCCTGGTCGGGATGGTCGCCGTAGCGGCCGTAGAAGTTGTTGTCCGCCTGGTCGTTGGTCAGCTGCATCAGCCGTCGCGGGCCGAGCTGGTCGTAGAAGGCCTTGAGGAAGTCCGGGTCGTCGGCGTGCGCCTTGAGCGCGGCGAACAGGTTCTCGTCCGGATCCTTGCCGTCGTCGAGCGCCTTGTCGAACTGGTCGGCGAGAGCCTTACCGCCCTGCTGCGACTGGGCGGTGGTGCCGACCATGCTCTCGTCGATCGAGACCATGCCTTTCTGGCCCGGGTACGGCTTGTCCGCGGCGATCGCCAGGTGGTGGCGGCGCGTCAGCATCGGCATCTGGTCGTCCATCCAGCCGCAGATGCCGACGAGTTCGGTGAGCGACGAGGTGTCGAGCCCGTAGCCGGAGAACTGCGACTTGTAGGACGACGCGCGGTCCCGCAGGTGGTCCTTGTCCTTCTTGAAGGAGTCCGTCATCCCCTGAAGGGCTGCGGAGTCTATGCCCGAGAACTCACCCACGTGTCCGTACCTCCCCGTTGCGGATGCACCGCTTTGCCGTGGACGGCGCCGTACTGGCAGAGAGGATGCCACACGGCGGTCCGGTTCCACGGGGGGCGGACTCCGGGTCCGCGGACCGGTCAGCCGCGCCTCTTCCGCGCCGGGTCCGACGGGTCCTTGTCGCCCGCGTCGCCCGCGTTGCCCGCGTCGCCCGCGTTGCCCGCGTTGCCCGCGTTGCCCGCGTTGCCCGCGTTGCCCGCGTTGCCCGCGTTGCCCGCGTTGCCCGCGTTGCCCGCGTTGCCCGCGTCGCCCGCGTCGCCCGCGTCGCCCGCGTCGCCCGCGGCGTCGCGGTCGGGGCCGCGGGTGCGGAAGACCGGCCAGCAGACCTCGGTACGCCACAGGGCGCTGTCCGGCGTCTGGTGCCGGCCCACCAGGTAGGACTCGCGCATCGGGCCGTCGACGGCCAGCGCGTGGCGGGAGACGTACGCGGCCAGCGTGCCGTAGGCCGCGTCGATTCCGGAGGTCGGGCCGCGGTGCTCGATCACGGCGAACTCCCCCGGCGGCACGAGGAGCGGCACCACCCGGCCCAGCGCCCGGACGGGGCCTTCGCAGGGGAGGAAGACCGTCGCCCGGCCCCGGTGCAGGGTGAACAGCTCGTCGGCGAAGATGCCGCCCGCGGGGCCGGTCTCGCGCAGCCCCTGGCTCGCCACGGTCGCGAACAGCTCACCGAGGGCGCCCTGGAACCAGTCGCCGACGTCCTGCGCCCCGACCGTCGCGGTGACCGCGGCGGCCTGGACCTTCCCGACGCCGCGCAGCTCGATCGCGGGTGCGCGCCCGGGTGCGGGCGCGGTGAGCAGGTCCCGCAGTGCCGCCACCGAGCGCCGGGTGCGGCCGAGTTCGTCCTCCAGCCGGCGCAGGTGCGCGCTGATCTGCCGGTTGCGGGACTCCACGTCGGATGCGGCCAGGACGGTCCTGATCTCCTCCAGGGGCATCCCGAGGTCGCGGAAGCGGCGCACCACCTGGGCCGTGGGGATCTGGTCCGCGGAGTAGCGCCGGTAGCCGGTCCGCGGGTCGACGTCCGCCGGCTCCAGCAGGCCGAGTTCGTGGTAGTGGCGGAGTGTCTTCACGGTCATGTGGGTGGCGCGCGAGAAGTCGCCGATGGACAGGTGGCTCGTCACCCCCCGATTGTGGGCCCTCCCCCTGGGGGAGGGTCCGCCGGTGCGCAGCCCCTTGCCCCTCCCGCGAGGGCCGCCCGCAGCCTGGTGCGCACGGCCGGACCGGACCTCCGGCCGAACGTCCACCGAGCAAGGGGAGTTGACCCGCCATGCAGCAGACGACCGCCACGGACGTCGACCGGATCGTGCAGCGCTACGTCGCTGTCTGGAGTGAGCCCGACGCGAAGGTACGCAGGGACGACGTCGTACGGCTCTGGGCCGGGGACGGCGTCGAGTACGTCGAGGGCGCGCAGTTCCGCGGCCACGACGGGCTGGTGGACCGGGTCGCGGAAGCCTACGGACTGTTCGTCGGCTCCGGCGACTACCGCGTCTCGCACGACGGGCACGTCACCGTGCACGGCGACATCGTGGTGCTCACCATCCGGCTGGAGTACGCAGGCGGCCCGCAGGCCGGCGAGGTGGCCTGGGCCGCCCGGGTCTTCCTGCTGCTGGACGCCGACGGCCGCATCCTGCAGGACTACCACCTGACCGTGCAGCCGCTGCCCGGCACGTAGGACGTGGCGGGCACCAGGCAGCAGGCACCGAGCGGGTGGCGCGGGGCGGCGGGCCGCCCGGCGCCGGGAGGGGGTCAGTGGGCGTGGTGGATGTTCAGGGCCACGACGCCGGCGATGATCAAGGCGATGCCCGCCCACTGGAACCAGCCCAGCGACTCGCCGAAGGCCGCCGCCCCGATCGCGGCGACGGCGGCGGTGCCGACCCCCGACCAGACGGCGTAGGCCACGGACACCGGGATCCGGGTCAGTGCCCGGCCCAGCAGCACGAAGGAGACCACGTACCCGGCCACCACGGCGATCGTGGGCAGCAGCCGGGTGTAGCCGTCGGTGAGTTTGAGGCAGCTGGTGGCGCAGACCTCGGAGACGATGGCGAGGCCGAGAAGCACGTAGGGCAAGGTGACTCCGTGGGAGGTGGGCGGGCTCAGACCCCGGCGGCGCTGAGCGTGGCGAGGAGCGCGAGGTCGACCTCCTCCAGGCTGCCGACCACCAGCACCCCGGGCGCCCGGCGGATCGGCACGGTGGAGGGCACCGCCACCACGTGGCAGCCGGCCGCCCGCGCGGAGGACAGGCCGAGGGGGCTGTCCTCCACGGCGACGCAGTCCCCGGGCGGGACCCCGAGGCGGGCCGCCGCGGCGAGGTAGGGATCGGGTTCCGGCTTGGTACGGGCGGTGTCCTCGGCCGCCACGGTGAGCGCGAACCAGCCCGCCCCCAGCGTCCGCAGCACCAGGTCCACGACCCGCCGGGGGGAGGCCGTGACCAGGGCGGCGGGCACCTGGGCCGCCTTCAGCTCGGCCAGCAGCCGCAGCGCGCCGGGCCGCGGCCGTACGTCGTCCGCCACGCGTGCGGAGAAGGCGCCGTCGAGCGCTCGGGCGATCTCCGCCTCCGGCACCGCGGGGTCCGCGGTGCGGTGCAGGTACCCGGCGGTGTGTGCGACCGGGCGGCCGAGCACGTCCGGCAGGTCGGCGTCGGTCAGCCCGTACCCCAGCCGGCCGGCGATCTCGGTGACGGCCCGCCACCACAGATCCTCGGTGTCGACGAGGGTGCCGTCCATGTCGAAGAGGACGGCGGCGGGGCGGGCCGGGACGACCGGGGTGATACGGGAGTGCACGAATGCCCTTCCTGGACTGGGGGGTTGGGTGGGGGCGGCGGGTCAGACGGCCCTGCGGTCCACCAGGACGGGGCGTTCCGGCAGGGTGAGCGCGGCCGGGGATCCGAGCGGCAGGGCGGCGGCGGCCTCGGTGGGCATGTCGGCCTTGACCTCGGTGCCGTCAGGCAGCCGTACGGTGATGCGGGTGATCGCGCCGAGGAAGGAGGCGGCGATCACCGTGGCGGCGCCGCGCGGATCGGCGGCGACCCGTACCGCCTCGGGCCTGACCAGGGCGTCAAGCTCGCCGGACGGGGGCAGTTCGCCCTGCACGGGGAGCCGCAGCCCCAGCACCTCGACCTGCGGGCCCTCCCCGGTCCTGACCGCCGGGATGCGGCTCATGGTGCCGACGAACTCGGCGACGAACGCCGTGGCCGGGCGGGCGTACAACTCGGCGGGTGCCGCGACCTGTTCCAGCCGTCCGGCCCGCAGCACGGCCACCCGGTCGGCCATCGACAGCGCCTCCTCCTGGTCGTGCGTCACGAAGAGGGTGGTGATCCCCAACTCCTGCTGGAGGCGGCGGATCTCCTCGCGCAGCGTCAGCCGGACCTTGGCGTCGAGCGCGGACAGCGGCTCGTCGAGCAGCAGCACCCGGGGTTCGAGCGCCAGCGCGCGGGCCAGTGCGACGCGCTGCTGCTGGCCGCCGGACATCTGGTGGGGGAACCGGTCGGCGAGTCCCGCCAGACCCACGAGGTCCAGCAACTCCGCGGACCTGCGGAGCCGTTCCGCCTTGCCCGCGCCCTTCATCCGCATGCCGAAGGCGACGTTGCCCGCCGCGGTCAGGTGCGGGAAGAGGCTGTAGGACTGGAAGACCATGCCCGCGCCGCGCCGGTGGGCGGGCACGCGGGTGATGTCCTCGCCGTCGACCAGCACCTCGCCCGCGTCCTGGTGCTCGAAGCCGGCCAGCATGCGCAGCGCGGTGGTCTTGCCGCAGCCGGACGGGCCCAGCAGGGCGAGCAGTTCGCCCGGCCTGGCGGTGAGGTCAAGGCCGTCGAGCGCCACCGTGGCGCCGAACCTTCGGTACAGCCCGCGGAATTCCACGGTGGCGCTGCCGGCCCCGCGGGTGGACGCGGACGCTTCTACGGTGGTCGCGGTCATGACTTCTCCTGGACGGTGGGCGCCGGGGCGGCCGGGCGCGTACGGGCCCCGCGGGCCCCGAAGGTCGTGCGGGCCCCGCGGCTTGCGCGCGGGGTGCGGGCCGAGGGGCCGCGGCCCGCGGCGGCGAGCAGCAGCAGCAGGACCCAGGTGAGGACGAGGCTGAGCACCGACACCGAGACCGACATCTGCGCGTCGCTGCCGCCGATGGAGACGATCCACACCGCGAACGGCTGGTACCCGAGGATCGACGCGACGGTGTACTCGCCGAGCACCAGGGCCAGCGTGAGGAAGCCGGTGTTCAGCAGGGCGCCGCGCAGGTTGGGCAGGACGACCTGGACGACCGCGCGCGGCCAGCTCGCCCCGCAGTTGCGGGCGGCCTCCACCAGGGTGCCGAGGTCCAGGCCGCGCAGACCCGCGTCCAGCGTGCGGTAGGCGAGCGGCAGCGCCATCAGCACGTAGGCGAGCAGCAGGACGACGGGGAAGGACGGGTTCTGGATGGTGTTGAAGGTCTCGAAGAGCGGGGTGTCGGCGAAGTCGTCTGGGCCCCACTGGAGCACCGAGCTGATCCCCGCCGTCAGCGCCACCGCGGGCACCACGAGCGGCAGCGAGCAGAGCACCTCCACCAGGACCCGCAGCCGGGGGGCGGTCAGCCGCACCGCGACCAGTGCGGGGACCAGCAGCAGCATGGTCACCGCGATGGTGGCGGCGGCGAGTTCGAGGGTCAGCCGCAGGCTGCTCCCGAATCCCTCGGCGCCGAGGATGCCGCTGTAGGAGTCGAGGGTGAAGCCCTGGCCCGGCACGTCCACGGTGAAGATGACCGAGGCCAGCATCGGGCCGAGGAAGTAGAGCACGGCGATCAGTGCGACGGCGCCGCGCCACAGCCGCGGACGGCGGCGGCGTACGGACGGCTGTCGGGCCGGCTGTCGGGCCGGTTGCGCGGCGGTGCCTGCGGGCGGGGTCAGTGCAGCCATCGTGCGCTCCTGCGCTGGAGGGGGATGTACAGGGCCATCACCACACCGGCGATCACGATCATGTCGAGGCTCAGCGCCAGCGCCACGTTGCCCTGGCCGGCCAGGACGTTGCCCGACAGCGCGTTGGCGATCTGGAGGGTGATCAGCGGTACGGAGCTGCCGACGATCGCGGCCGCGGTGGCGTACGCGGCGAAGGCGCTGCCGAAGAGCAGCACGAATCCGCCGATCAGCGAGGGCGCGAGGATGGGCAGCGCGACGTGCAGCCAGTACTGGCGGGTGGTCGCGCCGTTGTTCTGGGCGGCCTCGCGCAACTGGGAGCGCAGGCCGTCGAGCGCCGGGGTGATGGTGAGCACCATCAGCGGCACCAGGAAGTACAGGTAGACCACGGTGAGGCCGGTGAAGGAGTACAGGCTCCACCCGTGCTTGCCCAGGTCGAAGGCGCGGGTCAGCTCGCCGGAATTGCCGAGGGTGGCGACGAACGCGAAGGCCAGCGGCACTCCGCCGAAGTTCGCCAGGACGCCGGAGGCGGCGAGCACCCCTTCGCGCAGCGCGCGGAAGCGCGAGGTCACGACGGCGTGGGCGAGCGGCAGTCCGAGCAGCACGCCGATGGCCGCGGTGAGCGCGGACAGCTTGACGCTGCCCCACAGCGCGGTGAGGTAGGCGCCGTGCACCGACTGGCTGAGGTTGTCCGTGGTCCAGTGCCGGCCGCCGGGCGCGCCCGGCGAGGTCTTGAAGGCGTTGGTGACGATGGCGAAGGCGGGCAGCCCGAAGACGACGAGGACGAAGACGATCAGGGGCAGGACGGCGAGCCATCCTGCGGCGCGCGGCCGGCGGCGGGGCCGGGCCCCGGGCGGTGCGGGTGCGGCAGCCGTGCCGCCGCCGGCCCTCTGCGAGGAGGGGCCGGCGGCGGGCGAGGGGGCCGCGGCGGGAGCCGTGGTCATGGTGCCGGTCAGCTCACGGCCTTGGCCCAGCCGGCCAGCACGGTCTGCTGGGCGGCGTCGACCTGGGCGGTGGTCGGGAAGGTGGGGCTGCCGGTGACCGCGGGGAGCTTCGCGGCGGCGTCCTTGTCCAGGGTGCCCTTCTGCGCCATGGCCGGCATCTCGGCGGGGCGGGAGAAGCCCTGGAGCCACAGGTTCTGGCCCTCGTTGCTGTAGAGGAACTCCTCCCACAGGCGGGCGGCCGCCGGGTGCGGGGCGTACTTGTTGATCGCCTGGCTGTAGTACTGGGCGTACTGGCCGTCCGCCGGTACGGCGACCTTCCAGTCGACGCCCTTGCCCGCGAACTCCTTGGCGTAGCCGGCGTTCAGGTAGTCCCAGTCGATGCTGATCGGCGTCTCGCCCTTCTCGACGGTCGCCGGGGTGGACTCGACCGGGTTGAAGTTGCCGTTCGCCTTGAGCTTGTGGAAGAAGTCCAGGCCGGGCTGGATGTTGTCCAGCGAGCCGCCGCCTGCCAGCGCGGCCGCGAAGACGCCGCCGAACGCGGAACCCGACTTGGTGGGGTCGCCGTTCATCGCGACCTTGCCCTTGTAGTCGGGCTTGAGCAGGTCGGCGAAGGTGGTCGGGCAGACCTTGACGGCCTTGGCGTCGCAGCCGATGGAGACGTAGCCGCCGTAGTCGTCGTAGCGCAGGCCGCCCGCGTCCTTCTGCGCGGCCGGGATGTCGTCCCACGAGGCGACCTTGTACGGGGCGAGGATGCCCTGCGCGGCCGCCTTCAGGGCGAAGGAGTTGCCCAGGTCGACCACGTCGGGGGCGCGGTTCTGGCCCTTGCGTGAGGTGATCGCGGTGATCTCGTCCTGGCTGGCGCCGTCCGGGTTCTCGTCGGCGACCTTGATCCCGTACTTCTTCTCGAAGGCGGCGATGATCGCGCCGTAGTTCGCCCAGTCCGGCGGGAGCGCGATGCCGTTGAGGGTTCCCTCCTTCTTGGCGGCGGCGATCAGCGCGGTCATGCCGCCGAAGTCCGCCGCGGAGGCGGCGGTCGCGGCGTTCTTGCCGCCGCCGGCGGCCGGGGCGGAGCCGTTGGAGGACGAGGAGGAGCCGCAGGCGGTCATGGCGAGTGCGGCGGCGGTGAGTCCGGCAGCCATGGCGGCGACTCGGACACGGGGGACAGTCACGGGATTCTCCTGGGAAGCGACGTGCGGGCGGCGGGGGACGGTGGGACGACCCGCCGCCGGAGTGCCGAGGTTGGCTGTACAACTTTTGCCAGTACGCCCGGCGCCGGTGACCGGCAGGTGAACGATCCGGCGACTTCAGGGGGATGGCGGTGGAATGTCCGAGTCCGCCCGCGGGCCGCGGTCCGCCGCGGGCGACGCCTGGTGCGGGAGAGCGGATAGGGTCCAGCGGGGCGGCGAGGCCGGACCGTGGTGCGCAGACCGAGGAGGGACGTTGCGGGACGACAGGGCCGAGCCGGCGAAGGGCACGCTCTACCGCACCGTCGCGGCGGACCTCCGTGAGGCCATAGCCGCGGGCGCCTACGGCTCGGGCGGCAAGCTGCCCGCCGAGAGCGCGCTGGCCGAGCGGTACGGCGTCTCCCGCGGCACCATCCGGCAGGCCCTCGCGGCCCTGCGCGCCGACGGCCTGGTCACCTCCAGGCGCGGGACCCGGCGTGTGGTGCTCGGCACCACGCGGGTGCAGAGCTTCTCCGAACTGCTGAGCTTCACCAACTGGGCCCGCTCGGTGGGCGAGGACCCCGGCGGCCGGGTGGAGCGCCTGGAAAGGCGCCCTGCCGAGGCCCGGGAGTGCGAGCAGCTGCGGCTCGACCCCGGCGCGGAGGTCGTCGTCGTCCTGCGGGTGCGTACGCTGTCGGGCCGGCCGGTGATGGTGGAGCGCAGCGTCTACCCCGTGTGGGTCGGGGAGCTGGTGGCCCGGATACCCGCGGACGCCGTCTCCCACACCGAGCCGCTCCAGGAGCAGGGCGTGGTGTTCGCCGACGCCGACCACACCATCGACCTGGTGCTGGCCGACGCCGACGACGCGCGGCTGCTGGGATGCCGCGCGGGCGAAGCGCTGCTGCGCGAACGGCGCCGCACCACCGACCCGGTGGGCGCACCCGTCGAATGGTCCGAGGACCGGTATCTGCACGGCACCGTCGCCTTCACGGTGCACAACTCGCTGGCCACCTCGGCACTTTCCCGCCGCCACCGCCGCCCCCACTGACCCGCCGAGCGGCGGCGGGGCGGGGGCGCACCTGCGCCGGGCGCGGCGTGCGGCTTGCGGGGGTGCGGCTTGCGCGGCCGCCGCGCGGGCGGGGGTGCGGCTTGCGCGGCCGCCGCGTGGGCGGGGGTGCGGCCTTCGTGTGGCCGGTCGCGGATACGCCGTGCGGCTTTCGTGTGGCCGGTCGCGGATACGCCGTACGGCCGGTGGCTACGCCGCCGCGCCCGCGCGGTGCCGGGCATCGCCGCGGCGGGTACGGCCCCGCGCCACGGGGCGGTGACCCCCGCGTCAGCCGTGCAGGAGACGGGTGAGCAGGGGCAGGAAGTGGGCGAAGTCCGGTGTGGTCGCGGTGGGTTCCTTGGCCTGCTCGTCCCAGCGGCGGACGGCCACCGCGTCGGCCGCCTGCGGCAGGGCGGCGAAGGCCGCGGCCTCGGCCTCGGTCATCGGTCCGCCCTGCAGCCGGAGGGTGTGCTCCGAGGCCGCGGACAGGCCGGCCCGGTAGCCGGGCTCCACGGTGCAGAGGTAGCGCTTCGCGGCCACGTGCAGGCGTACCGGCTCGGTGACCTCGGGACCGAACCAGCGGGAGAGCAGGTCGGCGCCCGCGTGCCCGTGCCGGTGGTCGGCGCCGTCCGCGCCCTCGCCCGCGGAGCCGGTGAAGTGGCCCGTGTCATGCAGCAGCGCGGCGGCCACCAGGTGCGCGGGCGCGCCCGCGGCCTCGGCGAGCGCCCCGGCCTGGAGCATGTGCTCGGCCATGGTGACCTCCTCGCCCAGGTACTCCGCCGCGCCGGGGCCGTTCAGCAGCTCGGCCAGCGGGTCAAGCGAGCCCACCGCCTGCGTCCGGCGCAGGACGGCGAGGGAGCCGGCAAGGCCGTCGAGATCGGCGTACGCGCCCTGGAGGTGCCGGAATCCGTCCTGCGCGAAGGCGGTACGGGCGTGCAGCAGCCGGGTGTTGTCGAAGATCAGGCAGTCGCCCGGCGCGAGCCGGAAGTCCAGCTGGAGGCCGGGCCTGAGCAGCAGCTCGGCGAAGCTGCGGTAGGCGGCGTAGAAGGCCTCCAGCTCGGCGGGCGGGAGCCGCAGGGTGCCGATCGACCGGTTGTTGAAGCGGACCTCGCGGATGCGTCCGCGCGGGTCCACCTCGATCAGCGGGCGGTCCGCGCGCAATTCCGTGCGGTCGTCGCGGAAGACGAAGGGGACCGGGGTGCGGGTCAGGACCGCGAAGGACTCCGGGTCCTGCGTCCGCAGGGCCGCCGCGGCCGCGAAGCCGTCGACGAGCCCCGAGTCGCCGCCGGTCGCGGAGTTCTCCAGGCAGTGCAGCAACTGCAGGGTGGGGACCGGGTCGCGGTAGGGGTTGTCGGTGTGCGGGGTGATCCGCGCCGAGGTGAAGGCCAGGTTGTTGGGGTCGGGTTCGACCCTGACGTCGAAGAGCCTGCCGTAGTTGGTCTCCCGGACGTGGCCGAAGGTCGCGGCGACGGCGAGCACCTGGCCCTCCTGCCGGGGCACCTCGTGCAGCAGGGCGAAGCCCAGCCGCTGTACCGCGTCGAGCATGCGCGTCCGCTGGATGGGGTCCGCCAGGTAGTCGGCCCAGCGGGCGCGCGGTATCCGGCCTGCGAGGTCCGCCGCGGTCCACAGCTCCTTGCCCGTCTCGGTCCGCCGGTCCGCGGTGAGCGCGGAGTCCACCGGGCGGTTGGCGTCCAGCCAGCCAGAGGTGAAGGGCGAGCGGTGGCCGTCGGGGGCCCACAGGACCTCCACTGCGGGTTCCCCGGCGATCTCCGTCGCGACGGCCTCGCCCACGGACAGGCCGCGCGGCAGGTCGGTGATCTGGAAGAGCTTCTGGCCGGAGCGCGGGTCGCGGCACTCGGCGCAGGGGCAGTTGTCCCGCAGCCAGGCCGGCGGCAGGGCCGTGACCAGCGCGGACAGGTCCCGTGCGGGCAGATCCGGTGTGGGCAGGTGGGGTGCGGGCAGGTGGGGTGCGGCGGCTTCGGCCGCGGGTCGTGCCGTCATGGCGTGCTTCCTCGGTGGTCACGGTCGGCAAAGTTGTATAGCCAACTTTGGGCGCCATGGGTGAGGAGAAGGCCACCGGCAGGTGACGGCGGGGAGAAGACGCGCCGAGCGGCACGCGGCGCCGCGGGTCACCCGGCCTGTCCGGCGAAGCCGATGACGTCCGCCGCGGCGCCACGGGGGAGCTCGGCGAGGGCCGTGTCCGGCAAGGCGGTGATCACCCCGCGCAGGCAGGCGGCCGGTTCCGGGAGCAGCGCCCAGGCCGAGGCGGGGGCTCCGACGGCCGCGAGCAGCAGGTCGCCCTCGTAGAAGTAGGCCTCCAGCAGCGGCTCGTCGAGCAGCAGGCGTACCGCGAGAGGCAGTACGAGGGGCAGGGCGACCCGCTGGGTGATGAGGGTGCGCAGGTCCGCGGGGCTGAGCTCGCCCAGCGGTACGGAGCGCAGCCGGTGGACGGTGCGGACCAGCCGGGTCGAGTCGGCGGGCGGGGCAGGCCAGTGCGGCGGGTCCAGCTCGTCGAGGGTCCGCCCGAGGTGGAGCAGGTGTTCCATGGGGTGCATTGTCGGCCCTCAGGGCTGCCCGCGCGGGGGGCGGTACGCGCGGGCGGGGGCGGTTCGCGCGGCGTCCCCGAGCCGGCGGAGCGGTGCAGGGACAGCGGAGGGTGCCCGAGATCGGAGTCGGCGACGGAGACAATGTGCTGGGCCGCTGCACCACAGCCTGACCGGGGCCAGACCGCCGGGATTCGAACCCGGGTCTTCTTTTTTGCAGAAAGAAGTATCCGTTGCCTGCGCACCGGGCACCCCCACGCTGTGGCGCGAGCGTAGCGCACGGGGGTGCGCGGAGTCGCCCTGGTTTCGGCCCAGTTGGGGAGGGGTGTGCGGACCGAACCCTTGACAGGTCCAGACCAATGCGTTGGAGTGTGCCTCGACCCCACTCAACCCCCATAAGGAGTGGTCACGTGTCGAGACAGCGTCTCACCGCGTTCCTGGCCGCACTCGCGGCCATCATCGGCCTGGTGATCCTGGTGCCGATGTCGTCCACGGCCTCGGCGGCCGGCTGCGCCGCCGCGTGGCAATCGTCCTCGGTCTACACCGGCGGCATGACCGCCTCGTACAACAGCCACAACTGGTCCGCGAAGTGGTGGACCCAGGGCGAGACGCCCGGCGCCGCCGACGTGTGGGCCGACCAGGGCACGTGTACCGGAGGTTCCGGCGGCACGGGCGGCACGACCGGCGGGTCGACCGGCGGCTGCAGCTACCCGGCCTGGGTCGCGGGCCGCGCCTACGTCACCGGCAACATCGTGCAGTACACCAACGGCCGAAACTACATCGCCACCCACGACAACCCGGGCTACGACCCGACGATCAGCACCTGGTACTGGAGCCCGTACACCTGCTCCGGGTCGGGCGGCACGACCGGCGGCACCACCGGCGGCTCCACCACCCCGCCGACCGGTGGATTCGTGGTCAGCGAGGCGCAGTTCAACCAGATGTTCCCGGGCCGGAATTCCTTCTACACCTACGCCGGCCTGACCGCGGCGCTCAGCGCGTACCCCGGCTTCGCCAACACCGGCAGCGACACGGTGAAGAAGCAGGAGGCCGCGGCCTTCCTCGCCAACGTCAGCCACGAGACCGGCGGCCTGGTCTACATCGTGGAACAGAACACCGCCAACTACCCGCACTACTGCGACGCGAGCCAGTCCTACGGCTGCCCCGCGGGCCAGTCGGCGTACTACGGCCGCGGGCCCATCCAGCTCAGCTGGAACTTCAACTACAAGGCGGCCGGCGACTCGTTGGGCATCGACCTGCTGCACAACCCCAACCTGGTCCAGACCGACTCGGCGATCGCCTGGAAGACCGGCCTGTGGTACTGGAACACCCAGTCGGGACCCGGCACGATGACCCCCCACAACGCCATGGTCAACGGCGCCGGCTTCGGTGAGACCATCCGCAGCATCAACGGCAGCATCGAGTGCAACGGCGGCAACCCCGCCCAGGTCCAGAGCCGCGTCAACGCCTACCAGCAGTTCACGTCCGTATTGGGCGTGCCGGCAGGCGGCAACCTCTCCTGCTGAGGCCGCGGGCCACGATCCGCTGAGGCGTCCCGCCCCCCGCGTCCACGGGGGCGGGGCGCCTCGCGGCGTTCAGGGGCGCTCCCGGCGGCGCGCCGGCCGCCGTCATGCCCCCGGGGGGCCCGGCGGCGCGTCGGGGACGGAGCGCGACAGCACCCCGAGCAACTCCAGCAGTTGTGCCCGCTGGCCCGCGTCCAGGCCCGCGGTCGCGGTGGACAGGGCGCTCCTGTCGATCTCCTCGGCCCTGGCGTGGACGCCGCGGCCGAGCTCGGTGAGGGCGAGCAGGTAGGCCCTGCGGTCGGTGGGATGCCGTACCCGGTCCACCAGGCCCTCCCGCTCCAGCGCGTCGACCAGCGAGGTGACCGTGCGGGCCGCGACGTTCAGCGCCTCGCCCAGGTCCCGCATGCGCAGCGGCTCGGTCGAGGTGGCGAGCGCCCTCAGCAGCCGCAGCCGCGGCACGGACAGGCCGTGGCCTCGAAGTCGGGCGTCGACGTAGGTGCGCAGCCGCACCGTCGTCCTGAAGAGGTCGTCGACCAGTACGTCGCTGCTCCGGGTCTCCATCACTGGGTCCCGCCTCACTCCTTCGGTAAGCAACACCATTGTGTGTGCACTCATAGTGAGTACACTCAGCATATCTTCTCCGCCTGTGCCCGAGCCGCTTCCGGCCGCGGTGGCGCAGGCGGGCGCCCGAGAGGTACCCGACATGCACCACCCGCCGCAGACCGCCCCGGGCGCCCGGCAGAAGAGGACCATGCCCGGCCGCGGCCTCGACCAGCGCCTGGTCGTACCCGTCATGTTCGTCGCCACGTTCTTCCTCGTGGTGATGGACGGTGCCATCACCACCGTCGCGCTGCCCTCCATCGCCCGCCAGTTCGGCGTGTCGGCGGCCGGGAGCGACAGCGTGGTCGTGGTGTACCCCGTCTGCGTGGGCATCACCATCCCGCTCTCCGGCTGGCTCGGCGACCGCTTCGGCGGGAAACCGGTGCTGCTGGTGGCGATGGGCCTGTTCACCGCCTCCTCCGCGCTCTGCGGGATGGCCGGCAGCCTCGGCCAACTCGTCGTCTGCCGGGGCCTGCAGGGCCTCGCCGGCGGCCTGCTGACCCCGGTCGTCGGCGCCATGCTCTTCCGCACCTTCACCCCGGCGGAGCGCGTCAGGACCTCCCGGATCATGACCATCCCACAGCAGGTGGCGCCGTCGGTCGCGCCCATGCTGGGCGGCGCCCTGGTCGACGGCTTCTCCTGGCGCTGGGTCTTCTACGTCAACCTGCCCTTCGGCGTGGCCGCCCTGCTCTTCGGCCTGCTCTTCCTCGACAACCCGCGCCACGGGGAACCGGGCCGCTTCGACATCCCCGGCCTGCTGCTCTCGGGGGCGGCGATGTCGCTGCTGGTCTACGGCGTCTGCGAGGGCGCCCAGCAGGGCTGGTCCTCCCCGGTGATCGCCGGCAGCCTGGCCGCGGGCGCGGCGCTGGTGGCGGCGACGGTGGTGGTCGAACTCCGCACCGCCGCCCCCATCCTGCGGCTGCGCCTGTTCAAGGACGCCCTCTTCCGCGACACGAAGGTGGTCGGCCTGATCGGCATGGTGCCGTTCATGGGCGCCATGTACGCGGCCCCGCTCTTCATCCAGGAGGCCCAGGGCGGCACCGCCCTCCAGTCCGGCAGCAGCACCTTCACCGAGGCCGTCGGCGTCCTGCTGACCGTCCAGCTGGTGGCCCGGATCTACGACAGGGTGGGCCCGCGGCTGATCATCGCCGCCGGCCTCTTCTGCGTCGCCGCCGTGCTCGCGGTGATGACCACCGTGGACGCCGGCACCGGGCCGTGGGCCTTCCGGGTCTACATGTTCCTGCTGGGGCTTGGCATGGGCGCGGTCTTCATGCCGGCCACCGTCGCCTCGTTCAGCAACGTCCCCAAGGCCGACATGGGCCAGGCCTCCACCCTCAGCAGCGTGATCAGCCAGCTCTCCATGGCCATCGCCCCCGCGCTGGTCGCGACTCTGCTGATCACCGGCACCCCCGGCACCCCCGGCACCGGCGGCATCGCGCCGCCCGCCGCCTACCGCACCGTCTACCTGGTCCTCGCCGTCATCGCCCTGGCCTCGGCCCTCTTCGCCCTCACCATCGACGACACCCCCGCCCGCCGCGACCCGCGGGGCCCGGCCGCCCCGCGCCGCAGCCGCCACCTCGCCCGCCGGGTGCGGGGTTAGCGCTGCGGCCGGGGAACGGGGTCAGCGGTCGGAGTGGACCGGGCCCACCCGGAGGTTCTGCACACCGGAGCCGACGCACTCCGAGGTGTTCCACGGGATGTTCACGGACGCGGTCTGGTTCGGCGGGTAGATCCGCAGCGCCGGCACCGGGGTGAGATCGCACTGGCCGGGGTCGTAACCGCCCTGGCCGTTGACGGTCCGCACATCGGCGTACGCGTGGGCGTTCGGGATCAGCGTCACCACGGTGGTCGCGGCGCCGGTCCTGGCGGCGGCCTTGCCGAGCTGCACGTTGTGGGCCTTCACGAAGGAGACGCCCGGGTAGCCGCGCAGGGCGCAGGGGGTGCTGCCGGTGTTCTGGAAGACCAGCTGGAAGGTGGTGCTGCCGGCGCCGCTGCTCTTGTCCGCCGCGGTGACCTTCAGCCGGCTGGTCGCGCACGCGGGCGTCGTCGAGCCGCCTGCGCCGCCCGCGGTGGCGGCCGGGGTGCCCGCGGCCGCAGGGGACGAGGGCTGCGCGGTCGTGGCGGGCGTGGAGTCCGGTGTGCCCGCCGGCGCCGAGGGTGCGGCGGACGCGGACGACGACGCGTCCGAGGTGTATCCGGCCGACCCGGCCGCGCCCGAATCATCCGAGGGGCCGCACGCCGCCAGCGCGAGCCCGGCGGTGGCGAGCAGGAGTACCGGTGCGCCGCGACGGATCTTCCTGGTGCCCATGGGGTTCTCTCTTTCCTGTGTGCCGGCAGTGACGCTCTCGGTGCCCTCCGTCATCCTGCCTCCGTCCTCTGTCCCTGAGGCCTCGCGTTACCGCTCAGCGACAGAACATCCGACCCTTGCGTACATTCGTTTCAGGGAAGGGGGCATACGCACCACGACGATCACCCAGGAGGAAGCGTGGCCGAGACCGACACGTCGACCGAGGAAGGCGGCACGGGCGCCCGTACCGACGCCCCGTACCGCGCGCAGGCGGTCCGCGACGGCGACTGCTGGCACCTGGCGGTCGAGAGCCTGGACGACCACCCCGACCGCGGCGAGGTGGACGCCCTCGTGGTGACCGTGACCCCGGAGGCCCCCGACGCCGGCTTCCCCGCGTCCGAGCTCGACCGCACCCTTGGGCGGTGCGGCTTCGGCCGCGACGGCGACTGGGCCAGGGAGCCCCGGGAGGCCGCCGAGTCCCCCGAGGGCGACAAGTGGTCGGCGCCCTGCCGCCAGACCGACCCGCAGGCGGCCCCGCACAACTCCCCGCCGCGGGAGCGATGACTTCCACGCCCCGGCACGGTCCATCCCCGCGAAGGACCATGACACCCAGCCGGAGGAGACCGAAATGGCCACGGAAGTGCGGGGCCCCGCAAGCTACTTCCCTTCCATCGAGAAGAAGTACGGCCGGCCGATCGCGGAATGGCAGGACCTCATCCGCGCCTCGCCGCTGACCCGGCACATGGAGCAGGTGAACTGGCTCAAGTCCGAGTACGGCCTCGGCCACGGCCACGCCAACGCGCTGGTCGCCCACACCCGCGCGGAGGACACGGCCCGTAGCCTCGCCGAGTGAGCTTCAACAACCTTGCACGGCAGGTCCGCGACCCCGGACTGCCGCACGGACTGCGGGTGTCGTACCTGCGGTCGTGCGTGCAGCTCTACCGGCCGATCGGCTACTTCGCGACGCTGAGCCTCCTGGAGGCCAGGGCCGGCCGCTACGGCAGGGACGAGGGCGCGCTGCTCGCGGCGCTCGACGTGCTGGAGGCGAGCAGGGCCGCGTGGCACGCGGAATTGCGGGAGTTCGACACGGCCCGGCGGGCCGCCAAGGCGCGGGGCAGGCGGCGGCCGGGCCGCGCGGAGCGGAATCCGTACCTGGAGAGGTGGTGGTCGGGCGCGCCGCGGGAGGGGGCCCTGCACGCCGTGGCGTATCTCCACGGCAGGCGGTGGGCCCGGATGACCGGCGGCACCGGCGACGACCCGGTCGCCGCCGACCTGGAGCGCTGCGTGACGGCCTGCCTGGCGGCGGGCGGCGAACTGGCCGCCGACCAGCGGCTGCTGCTCGCGGACTGCGTCCGCCGGCTCAGGGAGCGCAGGACCCGCGCCCACTGGCTCCACGATGCGGTGGAGTGGTCCAGGACCGGTGACCTGCTCTGGCTCGCCCACCATGTCGAGGTCGCGGCAGGCGGGTGAGCGGACGGGGGCGGGCGCCGCCGGTCCTGGAAGCCGCGCGGCAACTCCTCGGCATTTCCGCGGCAACCGTGCGGACTCCCTGTCCGACAGCCGTCCGGCAGCCGTCCGGCAGCCGTGCGACAGGCGTACGACGGTCGTGCGGCGGGGCGGACTTGCTTCGAGCGCACTCAAAGGTTCTAGCGTGGTAGCCGACCCCACCACCGAGTGCCGGAAGGGCCGGACAGCCATCATGAGAATCGCCATCGAACAGATCCGCAAGGTCGAACTGGGCACCGGCGGCCCCCTCGTCGGCGTCCAGGGCTTCGGGGCCATGGGCATCAGCGCCGCCTACGGGCAGACGGACGACGCGGCCGCCCGCGACACTCTCGACGCCACCGTCGAGGCGGGCGTCACCCTCATCGACACCGCCGACATGTACGGCATCGGCGCGAACGAGGAATTCCTCGCGCCCTTCGTCGCCGCGCACCGCGAACAGATCACCCTGGCCACCAAGTTCGCCATCGAGCTGCGCGCGGGCGACCCGGCCTACCGGGCCATCCGCAACGATCCCGGGTACATCAGGACGGCCGTCGAGGCGAGCCTGCGGCGGCTGCGGGTGGACGTCATCGACCTCTACTACATGCACCGCCGCGACCCCGCGATCCCGCTCGCCGAATCCGTCGGCGCCATGGCCGAACTCGTCCGCGAGGGCAAGGTCAAGTACCTCGGCCTGAGCGAGGTCACCGGCGCGGAACTCCGCGAGGCGCACGCCGTACACCCCATCACCGCACTCCAGTCGGAGTGGTCGGTCTTCAGTCGCGACGTCGAACGCAGCGCGGTCGGCGCGGCCGCCGACCTCGGCGTCGCGTTCGTCCCCTACTCGCCGCTCGGCAGGGGCTTCCTGACCGGCTCGTTCACCGACGCGGCCACGGAGCTGTCCAGCGACGACTTCCGGCAGCACCAGCCCCGCTACACCGGTGACAACGCCAAGGCCAACGCCGCGCTCCTGGAGCCGCTGCGGGCCATCGCCGCGAGCCACGGCGCCACCACGGCGCAGATCGCGCTGGCCTGGGTGCAGCAGCGTTCGCAGGTGCACGGCCTGACCGTCGTACCGATCCCCGGCACCCGCAAGCGCGGCCGCCTCCTGGAGAACGCGGCGGCCACCCGCATCGTGCTGACGGCCGACGAACTGGCGCTGCTCGAGCCGATCGCGGGCCAGGTGGCGGGCGAACGCTACTCCGACATGTCGGGGACGTCCGCCGCCCGCGAGGCGTAGGGGCACCAGGACACCGGACCCCGACCGGGCGACACGGCGATGTCGCCCGGGCGGGGCCCGGACCCGTCTCCTAGCGGCAGCCGACAGCGGAGGAGCCGTTGCCTGACGCCGCCGCAGGGTCGGTGGAGACGGTCACGCCGATGTAGGGCCGATCGGGGTTGTCCTTGAAGGTGAAGTTGGACGTGAAGACATAACTCGTCGTCCCCTTGGGGAACGTCGTGCTCTGCGGGGTCATCGTCGTCGCGCCCCGGGCACTGCCGGTGGCGTTGCGCCACCAGGTCAGGTGCAGGGTGCCCGCCGCGGTGCCGTCGTACTCCACCCGCACGACGGCCTTCGCCGTGTGGTCGTGGCGCGAGCAGGTCACCACGGTGGAGACCGCCGAGACATGCGGGCCCTGGGCCGGGTCCGCCGGGGGCTTGGTGGGGTCGGCGGAGGCCGTGGTCGGCACCGCGCCGGTGGGCGTCGCGGCCGGATGCGTCGCGGGCGGTGCGGCCGGCGGCTTCGTGGTGGACGGGGCCTTCGAGGGCGTGACGGTCGGGCCGGCCGAGGGCGTGCTCGACGCGGACGGTGTGCCGGGGGCGGTGGTCGCGGCCGGGGTGGGCGAGGAGCTGGCCGTGGGGGTGGGGTCAGCGGTGGCGGCGGCGTCGTCGCTGCCGCCGGTCGCCACCGCGGTGACGGTGAGCGCGCCCGCGACGATCACCACGGCCGCGGCGACCGCGAGGATCTTGGCCCGCCGGCCGAACCGGGCCCGAGCGGGCGGCTCTTGCGCGGGCACGAAGGACGCCGGCCTCGGCGGCACCAGCAAGTCCGCCACCGGCACGACCTCATCGGCCGGCGGCAGCAGCAACGGGCCGACGAGCGCCGCCAGTTCGTCCTGACCGCGCCGCTCCCAGTCCTCGCCGTAGGCCGCGACGGCGACAGCCTCGACCTCGGCCGCGAAGCCGGCGGCGGTCCGCGGCTGGTCCTCCGGCTCCACGGGCTCCGCGGCCAATCCCCGCGCGATCAGGGGCTGTACGGCCTCGGGTACCGGGACTCGCGCCGGTGCGGAACCGGTCAGGCAGGTGTGGAAGGCCGCCGTGGCCTTGTGGACGTCGGTGTCCGCGGTGGCCGCCTCCGCGGTACGCGGCACAAGGGCGACATCGACGAGCTTGACGGTGCCCTGGGCGGTGATCAGGACGTTCGAGGGCTGGTAGCCGCCGTGCACGAGGCCGGCCGCGTGGACCGCGGCGAGGCCCAGCAGCGAGCCCTTCAGCACGGTGAGCGCCGCCTCGGGGCCGACCGCCGGGGTGCCGTTGCCGTGCGGCAGGGCGTCCAGGCCGACGCCCTCGACCGGCTCGCGCACCACCGCGGCGTTCCGGCCGTCCTCGGCGTACTCGTACAGCCGTGCCACGTAGGGCGATTCGATCCCGCCGAGGACGCCTGCCGTACCGGGGAACTCCTCGCGGAAAGCCGGGTCGGCGGCGACCGCGGCCGAAAGGTACGTGATCGCGACCGGGGTGTCGCTCGCCTCGTGGCGCGCCGCCACCACGACGTGCCGCGACGCGTCGGCGCCGGGGTCCTGCTCGTGTACGTAACCGGGCACGCGCCACGCGCCCCGCTCGGTGCCAGCGGCCTGCGCCGCCTTCGCCCCGGCAGGACCCGCCGACTGCGCCGCCTTCGCCGCCTTGGCGCCGGGGGCCGGCTTGGTGGCCCCCGCCTTCTTCGCCGCGGGCCGCTTGGCCGCCGCTGCCTTCTTCTGCGGGGCTCCCGCGGTGGGCGCCGCCGCCTTCTTGCGCGGGGCCTGGGCGGCCGTACCCGCGGCCTTCGCCGTCCGCGCCTTCGCGGCCTGCGCCGGGGCCGCCTTCCGCGACTTCGCGCCCGCTGCGGGCGGTGCGTCGGCCGCGGTCGTGGGCGGTGCGTCAGCCGTAGGCGGTGCGGGCGGTGCGTCGGCCGCGGGCGGTGCGGGCGGTGCGTCGGCGGCGGTCGTGGGCTGTGTGTCGGGCGCGGGCGGTGCGCCCGGTGCGTCGGCGGCGGGCGGTGCGGGCGGTGTGTCGGCGGCGGTCGTGGGCGGTGCGTCAGCCGTAGGCGGTGCGGGCGGTGCGGGCGGTGTGTCGGGCGCGGGCGGTGCGGTCGGTGCGTCAGGCGCGGGCGGTGCGCCCGGTGCGTCGGCGGCGGCGGCGGTGCCCTGTGCGGGTGCCGCCTCGCCGGTGGGGGCCACTGCTTCCTGCGCGGTGGGCGCGCCCTTCGCGGCCGCCTGGGCGGTCTTGGCGCCCCGAGCGGCTGTCGTACGTGTCCTTGCGGCGGCCTTCGGCGCCGGTCCGGCGCCTGCGGGTGCACTGCCTGCGGGGGGCTGCGCGGGTGCCGGGGCCGCGTCGGCGGGGGCCTGCGCGGGTTTGGCGGGGACGTTCTTCGGCGGAGTCTGGGCGGACTTGCCGCCCCGGGCCGCGGTCGCGCGCTTGGCGGCGGGCTTCGCCGCGGGTGCCGCTGGCCCCTGCGCCTGGGGGGACTTGGTGCCTCCCGCGGCGGGCTGCCCAGCGGGCGCGGCCGGTGTCGCCTGCGCGGGCGGCAGCGGGGCCTTGGCGTTCCCCGCGGCGGGCTTCGCCGCGGGTGCCGCCTGGGCGCCCGTGGGCGGTGCGGCGGGCGGCAGGGGGACCTTGGCGCTCCCCTTGGCCGGCTTCGTTGTCGGTGCAGTCGGTGCAGTCGGTGCAGTCGGTGCAGTCGGTGCCGTCGGCGCTTCGGCAGGCGCGTTGCCGGCGGCGGCCGGATCGGCACCCGCAGGGCCGGCGGCCGGAGGCGTCGCGGGCGGCTGGGCGGGCTTGCCGCCCCGCTTGGCCGCCGGCCGCTTCCTGGCCGCGGGCGCCGCGGGCGGTTGCGCCGCCGGGGCCTTCTGCTGGTCGTCGCCGGGTATGCCCGTGCCGTCGTGGTCGTCCACCTGATCCCGTCCCTCGCGCTGCCCCTTGTGGCGGAGCCGCAGTTCGTAGCCCCTCGACGCCCGGTTCCCATGCTCGGGTTCCCGCCGGCAGCCGAGCGGATCTGCCGGGGCTCACGGTGTCCGCTCGGCCTTTCCTCCGTGGAGGGACGGGCATTCAAGACGCGGTTCGGGCCCGGGAGATGCCCAGGGGCCGGAGAGGAGGTGCCGTGAGGATCAAGAGGGTACTGCCGACCGGTGCCACCCGGGCGCTCGGGGCGGTTCGTTCCGCCCCCGGTACTGCGATCGGCGCACCGGGTGAGGAGCGTGCGCCGCCTGGGACGTATGGGCTGCCCGGCCCACTCCGATCTATGCTGGGCGCATGGACACCCCAGCCGTACCGGAGCCGCCGGGTACGGCGAGCCGCGGGCCCGCCGCCGACGGTGACGCTCCCGGCGCGGCCGCGCCGGAGCGTCGGCTCACGCCCAAGGGCCGGGCGACGCGCGAGAAGATACTCGAGGCCGCGGCCGCGCTGATCCACCGCCAGGGTGCGCACCTGACGAACAACGAGAGCGTCCGGCGTGCGGCGGGTGTGAGCGGGTCCCAGCTGATGCGGCACTTCCCGACCAAGGAGAGCCTGGTCCGCGGGGTGATCGTCTGGCAGGCCGACGCGGTGGTCGGCGCGCACCGCGAACTCGGCGTGTGCGACGGCCTTCCGGCCCTGCGGCGGTGGGCGCAGTCCTATGCCGACCGGGACGAGCCGGTCGGCGGCGGCTGCTCCTTCGGGGCGCTCGCGGGGGAGGTCCTCAAGGTCTACCCGGAGGTCAGGGAGGACGTGGCCGAGGGGTTCGCGCGCTGGGAGGAGGTCTTCCGCTCCGGGCTCCAGGCGATGGTGGACCGGGGCGAGCTCGGCCCGGACGCGGACCCCGCCCGGCTCGCGCGCCTGCTGCTGGCCGCGTTCCAGGGCGGGATGCTGCTCGACCAGGCGGCGGGCGACAGCCGGGCGCTGCCCTGCGCGCTGGACGGGGCGATCTCGTACATTGCGACCTTCACGCCGCCCGCGCGGCGCGCCGCGAAAACTGGGCTTGGCAGCCCATAAGACGGTGTTAACGTGGAAGTGGATGTCCCGCGGGAGCGCCCCGCACGGACCGGCGGGCACGCCCGGAACCCGCCCGGCGGCCCTGTCCACCGGATGGAAGCAACGGAGCACGACATGAACTACCAGGTCATCGCTCACCACCACATCGCTCCCGACGAGGACCTGGACGAGGTGCTGGCCCTCTATCCGCAGCTCGCCGAGGCGGCCAGGCAGGAGCCGGGGAACGTGTCGTTCACCGTCTTCCGGGAGCTGGACGACGAGCGGTCCCTCGTCATCATCGAGCGGTACGCCTCGCGTGAGGCCTTCGCCGAGCACGAGCGGACACCGCACTTCAAGGACATCCTGCTCGGCCGGATCGTGCCCCGGCTGCGGGACAGGTGGCGCGAGGCCTACGACGTCCCGACCGCCGGGTGACCACGGCCGCACACGGCTGAGGCCCCGCCTTCCGGTGCCGTGAGCGGCGCCGGAAGGCGGGGCCGGTGGGTGGGAGGCGGTCAGGCCCGCGCCGGCGTCAGTGCCGGTTGCCGGGCGGGACGAGGATGCACAGCAGTGAGCAGGCCACGGCCGACGACGGATCCGTGGCCGTCGGGTGGGTGCCCTGCGGGGAGTTGGCGGCGGTGAAGCTCGCCGTCGCCGTGTTCTTCATCGGCAGCGCCAGCAGGAAGGAACTGCAGTAGACCTGGCGACTGGTGCCCGCCGCGAGGGTGAAGGTGCCGCCCGCTTGCGAACACGCGGGTGTGGTGGGGTCGTTGACGGTGACGCCGGTCGCGTCGACCGGCCCCGCGTTGGTGACGGTGATCCGCCAGTAGGCGGTGCCGAGCAGCTGGAGCAGGCCGACGGGGCTGGACTTGACCCAGGTGCCCGTGCCGCCCGGTCCGCAGGCGTGGGACGAGGCCGAGGCGCAGATCTCCTTGTTGACGCTGACGTGCGGCTGGCACGCCGAGCCGGGCAGCACCGGCACGGTGACCGTGTTGGAGGTCAGGGCGCCGGTGGTGTCGCTGCCGGTGGCCGTGTTCTCGACCTGGCTGGTCGCGCAGTTCGCGGTGATCACGGTGCGCAGGCAGATCTGCGGGTCGTCGCCCTGGAAGGACGCGGTCAGCGCGGGGTGCTTGCCGGCGCCGAAGTCGCTGGTGTCGGTGAGGCTGAACTGCACGCTGACGGTGATGGACGGATGCTCGGCGGCCGGGATGCCGGACAGGTCGACGGTGCCGGACGGCGAGAGCGCCGGGGTGGCGACGACGGTGCCGTCCGGGTCGGTCACCGAGACGGTCGTGGCGGCCGGGTCGGTGTGCGCGAGGTCGAGGCCGGTCAGCCGGGCCTCGGCGTAGCCGGCGACATGTCCCGTGCCGCCGTCGCAGTAGAAGTCGGCGGGCTTGAGGGTGACGGACGCGCCGGTGTGCAGGCAGGGTGAGCCGCCGGTCGCGGGGTCCATCGAGAACAGGACGCCCGCGTCGCCGAGGCCGATCAGGCAGCGGGTGGTGGAGTCGTACGCGTAGCCGTAGTCGCGGGTCGTACCGGAGTTGACCGCGGGGTGCCCGGCGACGGCGGGGAAACCGGCGCACGGCTGGGCGTGCGTCCAGCTGTAGCAGACGGTGTCGCCCGGCAGCGGTCCGCCCCACACGGCGAAGTAACTGCGCTTGTCGCCGCCGGAGTCGACCACCTCGGGGTTGAAGACCAGTGCCCCGCCGGGCAGCGCCTGCAGCCCGGTGGCGGGTGCGGCGAGCGGACCGCCGTCGAGCGCGTAGCAGGTGGTCGACGGCGCGCCCCCGGTGCTGTCGGCGGTGCAGACGCCGTTCGGCCGGCCCGCGGTGTCGTAGGCGACGAAGGCGTTGTAGGTGTACGTGTTCGCGTCGGGCCCCGCCGGGTGGGGGGTGGTCCAGCCCGCGCAGACATCGCCGGTGGCCGGATCGAAGCAGCCGAGCGCCGGCCGGCCGGGGGCCGTCGAGCCGGACGCCATCGGTGCGGAGGACGCGTAGATCCTGCCGTCCGCGACGGCCATCGCGCCCTGGTAGAGCGCGTAGGTGTTGCCCGGCAGGTCGTGGTTGGGTGGCACGATCGCGGCGAACGGCTGGCCCGGGCAGGGCGACTGTGACGCGATGTCCAGGCACAGCACCCGGCCGGTGCTGGCGACGCCGTAGAGCTTCCCGCCCTGGGCGACGAGTCCCGCGAGCCCGTTGGCGCTGCTGGGGGAGCCGGACGCGGCGGCCAGCGGGAAGAAGCCGCAGTTGGCGCGGGCGCCGAGGTCGAGGCAGCCGGCGCCGACCGAACCCGCGGCCACCGCCGGGTAGTAGACGACGCCGGGCCGGCCCGGGTCGAGGACGTACTGCGGGGTGAGCGTCGTGTAGACGTTGCCGGTGTCCCCGGAACCCAGCGGCCCCGGCGTGGTGTTGAGCGGGCGCGGCCACGGGCCGCCGGGGCACTGCTGCCCGGAGGACAGGTCGTTGCAGACCACCAGCCGGGCGGCGGGCCCGCTGTGGTGGTAGATGTTCCAGGCCTCCACGTCACCGGAGGGGGCCCGGTAGAGGATCGGCGTGAAGCCGTCGCCGCCGGTGCTCCTCACCGCGGCCTGCACGGGCGGCAGCAGGTCGCCGCTCACCTCGGTCCCGGCGCCGGTCGCCGCCGCGTCGGTGGCCCGCACGGCGGTCGTCGCCGCGCCCTGGTCGGTGCCGGTGAAGGTGCTGCCGTCGGTGGACCACGAGGGTGCCCAGCCGGGCGGCACGTGCAGGGAACCGGGTATGTAGGTCTGCCGGGCGCCCGCGGCGCTGATCGGGTCGGTGACGGTGGCCGCGCCGGGCTCACCGGTGGTCGACCTGTTGTGGTAGGTGATCGCCCAGTTGAGGGTGTCGGAGTGCTGGGCGGGGACCCGCCCCGGGCTGGTGGCGTTCTGCACGGTCTTGACCAGGCCCGTCCCTCCGCTCGGGGGGTTCGTGCCGTGCGACTGCGCGCTCTGGGCGGAGCTGCGGGCGGCGGTCCCCTGGGCCATGACCGGAGACAGCGAGCCGGCCGCCGTCGCGAGCAGGGCCGCCGCCAGGGCGACCGACGCCCGGGCGGCGAGCCTGCGCGGTCTGGGGGCCGGGGGGTGCGCGGAAAGGGAGAGTAAGAGCCGGAGCATGAATGTCCCCATCGTCGTCTCGGAGTGCGCGGGCTCGTCACCGGGCCCCGCGCCGCCGAACAAGGTAGGCGTGAAAAAGCCTGCCAGTCACCCGGACGGGCGAAAGGAAAGGGGTGTTGAAGGCAATACTCCGGATGTTTTCGCAAAGGCGCGGAATGGGGCCGGTATCGGGACGTGTTTCCGACCGTGAATGTCCGCGGATTGGATTGCCGAGCCGGGGCGTGCGACCCCGCGCGTATAGGGACGAGTATGCGCTTCTTTTCGATGTTTGGCGGTGCCAATGATGGTTTCCGGCCGAAACGGCCGGACATGACCGGCCGGGCGCGCGACGCCGCCTCGTGACCCGGACGGGCGGTCTGCGGCGCTGGACCTGTTGCCGGTGGGATGGCCGGGGCCCAAGTGGCGCCGCGCGGCGGGCGGGTCGGCGGATGCGCCACGCCATTCCTGCGCCGGGCGGTCCGCCGGGCCCGGCTCCCGCCGGCGGTCCGCGGGACCCAGGGGCCTCCGCTGTGTCCACCAACTGAGCTTTTCGGTAGGGAAATTGGAGCGGCAAGGCGCCCCTGGCATAGTCAGTACCCATGGACACCGACTCCTTCTGGGCCCTCCTTGAGGACTCCCGGCGGCACGGAATCGGCGGCGACAAGCGCGATGTCTGGCTGCGCCACGCGCTCGCCCGGCTGCCCGCCGAAGAGATCGTGGGCTTTCAGGCCTGCCTCGAACTGGCAACCGACGAGGCTTTCACCTGGAATCTCTGGGGGGCGGCGGACCGGATCCACGGCGGCTGGTGTTCCGACGACGCATTCAGATCCTTCCAGCACTGGATGATGGGCCTGGGCCGGGCCGTCTTCGAGGCCGCAGTGAACGACCCCGACGTCCTGGCCTACGCGCCCGACGTCTTCCGGCTGGCCGGTCGCCCCAGAGCCGCCTGGTCCGCCGAGGACCGGCCGGGATGGCCGACCCTCGACACCCTCGGGCTCCAGGCGTACGAGATGGCGACCGGCCCGTCGGACGACTTCGGCGACGCCTTCTACGCCGCAGTACGTGCCGCCCAGCGCCGCGCGGAGGAAGCCGCGGGCCACGGCACCCCGCCGCACGTGCCGTCCGGCGGCCGTGACCCGTCGGGGAGCCGCTGGACCGCACGCGACGAGGAGGAGGCGGCCCGCAATCTGCCCCGGCTCAGCGTCATGTTCCCGCTGGACGACCCCGGCGGGGACGGCGGCGGGGACCCCGGCGGGGGGCGGTGACCGTGAGGGGCAGGACCCGGCCGGTCAGACCCCGTTGACCAGCCGCATGTAGCGCACCCAGTCCCAGTTGGGGCCGGGGTCGGTGTGGTCGGTGCCGGGGACCTGGGAGTGGCCGATGATGTGGTTCCGGTCCTTGGGGATGCCGTACTTGTCGCAGATCTCCGCGGTCAGCGCCGCCGACGCGTGGTAGAGCGCGGTGGTGAAGTAGGACGGCTGGTCCACCCAGCCCTCGTGCTCGATGCCGATGCTGCGGGTGTTGTAGTCCCAGTTGCCCGCGTGCCAGGCGATGTCGCGCTCCCGGACGCACTGGTCGATGGCGCCGTCGGCGGACCGGACGACGTAGTGCGACGCGGCGGCGTGGGCGGGGTTCTGGAAGAGCGAGATGGTGTCGGCGAAGGTCTCCTGGGTCACGTGGATGACCACCAGGTTGACCGGGTAGGCGGACGGCCGGCTGGAGGCGGTGTAGTTGCCGGTGCTGGCCGGCGCCCAGAGGGCTGACGGGTAGTCGACGGCGGCTGCGGGTGTGGCGGCGGCCTGGACGGCGCCTGCGGGCCGGAGGCCGGCGGCCAGGCCCGCGGTGGCGGCGGCGCCGAGGCCGAGGCCGCCGCGGATCAGCGAACGGCGGCTCGGTGGCGCGGGGTTGGTGCGGTCCATCGAGGGCTCCCTGAGGCGTCATGGTGGGGCGGGTGCATGACAAGAACATCGGGCTCGCCCATCGTGCGGTGCCTGTGCGTGGCATGCCAAGCGATTCGCCAATTGGCACAGGACCAGACCACTGGCGCGCCGGTGCCTGCCCTGCGGACATCCCCGCCCGCGCGCCCGTGCGCGCCCGCGCCCTCACCCGCGCCCCCGCCCACCCGTGCCCGCGCCCGCGTCGCTGCGCCCCGCCGTCGTCGGCTCACCGCCCGTAGCCGTGCCGGTTCCGCCGATAACGACTGGCGTACGCTCACATCACCGCCTGGCCACGCCCACTGTCCGGTTCATACGTTCTCGGTACGCCCCGTCCGATTGGTTCCCGTCCCCAACTCTCCCGTTCGGCTTGGAAAACCTCTCCGGCTCTATTAACGTTCGATAACGCAGCGCGGTCGTCATCGCCGCCGTACAGGCGGCACCGTGCGCTTGCCGAATCCCGTCCGCGGGAACCGGGGACCCGCCCTTCCGCTACCGCGGAAGGGGTCCAATGGGGTGAATCGGGCAGCCGTCAGGCCCGTAGGAGACCTTCCTGCTCCGAACCCGTCAGCTAACCCGGTAGGCGAGAGGGAAGGAAAGGAGTGCGCCCCCGTGGCGTCCAACCAGCCTGCCTACGCTCCTGCCCCGGTAGCAGAACCGACCGGGGAGTGGCCCTTCGGGGAGCGGGACGAGCTTCCGCCGTCCGCCGTCCCCGCCGACGGCCCCGCCGCCTCCCCGGCCGACGCCGGATACGACTACGGATCCGAGGCCGCGGGCCTGCGCAGCCAGCTCCGACTTCCCCGGCAGCGGGCCGGATTCCCCGCCCGCGGTGCCGCGGTGGGCTCCGCCGTGCTCGGTATCGCGGCGATGGCCGCGGTCGGCGCCGGTGGAGTGGCCGCGGCCGCCGACGCGCCCCCCGCCGCCCCCATCTCGCTGCCGGACGCACCGGGTTTCCCCGACGCGCTCCCCACGCCCGCCGTCCCGGCCGCTCAGCCGGAAGTCGAGGTCGGCACCCCGTCGTACGACCCCTCCGCTGTCGGCCGGACGGCCGCCGCCGGGGAGACGGGCGAGGACGCGGCCGCGGCCCCGGCCGTGGCCACCGATCCCGGCGAGGCGCTCCGCACCCGCATCATCGACCAGGTCACCCGGCAGCGCGAAGCCGCTGCCAGGGCCGAGCGTGAGGCGGCGGCGAAGGCCGCGGCCGAGCAGGCGGCCAAGGCGGCAGCGGCCCGCAAGGTGCGCGAGCAGGCCGCCGCCGCGAAGGCCGAAGCCGAGGCGAAGGCCAAGGCGGCCGCCGAGGCCGAGGCGAAGGCAGAGGCGGAGCGGCTCGCCCGGCTCGCCGCCTCCTACGTCAAGCCCGTGGCGTCCTACACGCTCACCACCGCCTTCGGCGAGTCCGGCAACATGTGGGCGACCCACACCGGCCAGGACTTCGCCGCCCCCACCGGCACCCCGGTGCACGCCGTCCACAGCGGCACGGTCACCTCGGCGGGCTGGGCCGGCTCGTTCGGCTATCGGGTGGTCCTCCGCCTCGATGACGGCACCGAGCTGTGGTACTGCCACCTGTCGACGATGGTCGCCACGTCCGGCCAGGTCGTCACCGGCGACACGATCGGCCGGGTCGGCGCGACCGGGAACGTACCGGGGCCGCACCTGCACCTCGAAGTACGGCCCGGCGGTGGCGCGCCGGTCGACCCGGTGCCCTGGCTCCACGGTCATGACGTCGCCATCTGAGGCACCCGCGCACCCGCGAGGCGCCCGTCCCCAGGCCCGCTAGGGCCTGCGGAAGCTGTCCACCCGCACCACCCCGCAGGCCTCACGGCCGGCCGCCCCAAGAACAGCCGGCGGCCCCGGCGTACACCCCCCCCGACGCCGGGGCCGTCGGCATGCGGGCCCGAGCCGGCAGGCAGGCCCGCCGATCGCGCAAGGCGGCCGCCCCCCGGCGCTTGCCCGCGGCCGTACCGCTCACCGCGCCGCGATGCCGCTTCCGCCGTTCGAGCCGCTGCTGTCGGCCGGGCCGCCTGCCGAACCGTCGCCGCCGTGCTCGGCCTTCCCGCCGTCCGCATCCCCGCTCGCGTCCGTGTCCCCCTCCGCGTCCGTGTCCCCGTGCTGGGCGAAACCGGCCGCGAAGCCGACCAAGGCCAGCAGGTCGGCCCGATCGGTGGCGCCGTCCAGCGCCCGGTATTCGACTGCGGCGAGGATGGCCATCCGCTCGGGCAGTCCCCAGCTCGGGCGGGGGTCTTCTGCGATCAGCTCGGCGGCGAGCACCGGCAGCGGTCGGCCCGCCTCGTGGCCACGGTGCACGGCGTCCCGCAGCTCCAGCAGGTAGTCGGCGTGACGGCGCAGGTCAGCGGGCGTCATCAGCGGCCCGTGACCGGGCACGATCACCTCGGGGTCGCAGGCAAGGATGCGCTCGCAGGCGCGGTGCACCGACTCCAGGGGGCCGGCCCAGTGCACCGGGTGGTCCTCGTTGAAGACGACGTCGCCCCCGCAGACCACGCCCTCCTCCGGCAGGTGGACGATCAGGTCGCCCGCCGTGTGCGCGGGCCCCACCTCGATCAGCCGCACCGCCACCCCGTCGACATCCAGGTCGAGTTCACCGCTGAAGGTGCGGTTCGGGTGGACTGTGGTCAGCCCGCCGAAGTCGCCGTAGCGCCCGAAGTGCCGCTTCACGTAGGCGCCGAGGGCGGTGTCCGGGTCGCTCCCGGCCACGAGGCCGGCCAGCTCGGCGGGCGCCGGCTCCGCGCACAGGTGCTCGCCGTTCGCCTTGGTGGCGATGATCTCGGCGCCGGGGAAGAGGCCGTTGCCGTACGAGTGGTCGCCGTTGCCATGGGTGTTGACGACCGTGCGCACCTCGGGTCCGGCCGTCGGGCCGTCCCCGAGGGCCGCGACGAGGCGCTGGAGGTGCCGGGTCATGTCGGCGGTGTACGGGGTGTCGACCAGGAGCGCGGCGCCGGATTCCGCGCTCCGCCCGGTCACGACGGCGCAGTTGGCCATGCCCCAGGTCGCATGGCCGTCCGGCAGCCATACGTGGACGTTCGGTGTCAGCGCCCGCAGTGCGTGCGGCAGAGGGAAGCTCATGGTGCCCCATTGTGCTGTCCGATAGGGCAGTCCGCCGTGTCGGCACCCGTGCGGGGGGCGCCGGCGGGGGGTTCCGGGTCCACGGGACCGGTCGCGGGCGCCGAGAGCACGGGCCCGTGGTGCGGCCGTTCACCCTGGTCGAACAGCACGAACATCAGCCGCCCGCCCGGCACCCCGAAAGGACCCGCCGTGCACAGCGTCGCCCACCCCGGGCCGAGTTCCGCGTGCACCACCGGCAGCGCGCTCTCCGCCCGCGGCCCGATGTACTCGGCCGTCGGCGTGTGCAGATAGCGCGCCACCACCGGGTCGCGCATCGCGTCCGCCTGGAGCTGGGCCAGTGTCCTGTTGTGCGGGTTGCCGACCACCGCCGCCCGCAGCTGCGGTACGAGCAGCGGCAGCCAGCTGCGCTCCCAGTCCCCGAGGGTGACCCGGGCCTCCGGGTCGAGCAGCATCCAGCGCATCACGTTGCCCGGCACCTCGCCGCGCTGGAAGAGACGGGTGAAGGCCGAGTTGTAGGCGACCACGTCCCAGGCGGCGTCGTTCACGTAGGCCATCTCCCGCGAGCCGCGCAGCACCCGCTCCCAGGGGCTCGGCACCGCCCGCCCCAGCTGGGGGTCGAGCCGGTAGGCGGGCGGCACCCCGGTCGCGTAGAGGACCAGTGCCTCCCACTCGTGGTCCGACAGGTGCAGGATGCGGGCGATGGGTTCCAGCAGCTCGGTCTCGATGGCCGCGAGCCGGCCGCGTTCGACGTAGCCGTACTTGTGCTCGGGCCAGCCGAGCAGCCGGGTCATGTGCTCGTGCGTGAGCCCGGCGACCTTGCGCCCCCGCGGGTCGCCGCGCGGCGCGAGGCCGAACTCGCCCGGGTCGACGCGTGCGCGGGCCCTGGCGAGCAGGGTCTGCATCGCCTCGCGGTCGCGCATCCGCCCTCACGGCTCCCTTCCGGCCCCGTCCGCCCCGGGGGCCGCCCCGCCCCGTTCTGCCGCTGCGCCTGCACCACCCGCTCACAGGTCCCGCGGGTCGACCTCGCGGGCCAGTTTGTACCCGGCCTCGAAACGACTGCCGGCGTCCAGCCGTTCCATCAGCGCGCTCATCACCGCCTGCACGTCCGGCGTCGTGATGCCGAGCTTCCTGGCGATCCTGTCATCGCTGTAGCCGTTGGTCATCAGCCGGATCACCGCCTTCTCCCGCGCCCCGAGCTGGGCGTGGTGCGGGCCTGCCGACGCCCGCGACAGCGGGGTGGCCCGCTGCCAGTACGACTCGTAGATCGCCGCGAAGGACGCGGCCAGCAGTGCGCCCCTGACCCGGACCAGCGGCGCCGCCGCCCCCGTGCGGCCCGCCGCCGGCTCCGCGGTCAGGCAGGCGGTCTGCCGGTCGAAGACCATCAGGTCGTGCGGCACATGGTCGAGCACCCGGACGCTCACCCCCGCGTCCGAGACCCGCCGCAGATGCGCGGCGTGCGGCGGCACCGCGAGCAGCGAGCGCGGGTACACCGCCCGCACCCGCACGCCGCGCCTTGCCATCCCCGCGTCCAGTGTCAGCGCCACTTCGAGGGCCGCGCCCGCCCCCTCGCCGCCTTGCCGCAGGGCGTCGGCGGAGTCCCGCACGCCGTCGCTCAGTTCGCGCAGCACCTGCTCGTGCTGCTGCGGCAGTGGATACTCCTCCACGAGCACCCGCGCCCCGCACTCCGGGGCGCCCGCCGCCGCCCCCGGCCCCGCCTCGAACACGGCACCGGGCACCCGGCAGAACCATCCGGCGCCCGGCATCCTCCCGGCCCTCGCATCTGGCTGCACAGCCCCGGTCCTCCTCGCTCGCGTCGGCGTCCACCGGGCGGCCTGCCGCTCACCGCCGGGACCCGTACGAGCGCCCCCGTGCGCAGCTGTCGACCCGTCAGATACAGAGTGTTACAGGGGTGTCACGCGTTTTCCAGGTCGAATCCGTCGAGGAAATCAACCGGCGGAAACCGCCCGATTGCGGACGTCCCGCTGGTCGCCGCGCCGCCCCGACCCCTCACCCGGCCCAGGACGGCGCCACGGACAAGCCACCGGCATATGCCGGTTTTTCGCCGCCGCCGGCCCTGGGGCTCACATCTGCTCGACGAGCCGGGCCCGCCACTCCTGCGACGGCTCCCCGCCGACCGTCGTCCAGTACTCCGTGCCGCGCACGATCAGGCCGTCTCTGACCGTCCAGAACGACGCGGCCCGGAAGAGCCCCGCCTCCACGTGCGGCACCTCGACCTCGGAGACGACCTGGTCGCCTTCTCCCAGGATCCGCAGCACGCGTATCGACCAGCCCTGCGGATACTCCCGGTTCACCGCGACGTAGTTCGCCCTCCCGACGATCCGCTCCCGGGTGATCGGCCACTCCACGACGGCGTCCTCGGCGAGCAGCGCTCCGACGCCCTCCCAGTCCCGCGCCTGAACACGCGCCCACAGGGCCTCGACCACACCGACCGCGTCCAGGCCCGCCCCGTTCAGGCCCGCCGCGTCGAGCTCCACTGCACCGACCGCCACTGCATCGACGGCCACCGCATCGACAGGCACCGCGTCCACGTCCACTGCATCCATGACCACCACAGTGCCACCCCCCTCTGACACTCCCCGCCCTACAAGTGCTTCGGCCGCGGTGGGTTGTAGGAGGCGGGGGTGTACGCGGCCGGGGTGTACGCGGCGGGGGCGTACGAGCCTGGGGCGGTCTGGGCGTACTGCGGCCAGTAGGGATACGGGCGGGGGCCGGGGAAGGGCGGGGGCCAGGGGAGGGGGGCGGCCTGGAGGAGGGCGGGCTGCGCCAGCGGGCGGTCCCGCCAGAGGTGGTGCAGGAGTTCGGACTCGCGGGCCGCGAAGTCGGGCGGTGCCAGGCCGCGCGTCGCGGCGGCGCGGAGGAAGGCGAGGTGGGTGGCGTAGCCGGCGTAGTCCCGTACCGCTCGGGCGCCCGCGTCACCGTGGTGGCGGCGGGCGGTGTCGCGGGCGTCCGCGCGGGTCCCCATGGACGCCAGGGCGACCGGTTCGCGCGGGGTCAGCCAGCCTGCGGTGGCGTAGACGGCGAGGTGGGTGCGGATGGTGCGCAGCTGGCTCGACCTGGCCCAGAAGGCGAGCCAGACGACCAGGCCGAAGACCGGGATCATCACGGTGACGTAGATCGTGAGGAAGCCGGTGGGCGACAGGTTCGCGGAGCCGTTCCAGGCGCCGTGCAGGACCATCGCCAGCAGCCAGCCGCCGATGGGCGCCAGCCAGCGCCAGGGGCGGCCGGGGCGGGTGGTCGCCGCGATGGCGAAACCGATGCCGGTCATGGAGGTGAAGAGCGGGTGCGCGAAGGGTGTCATCAGCACCCGGACGAAGAAGGTCGCCGCCGTGGTCGAGTCCAGGACCCCGGCGCCCACCGCCTTGTCCTCGCCGAAGGCGGAGCCGAGGTAGAGGATGTTCTCGGTGAAGGCGAAGCCGGTGGCGACCAGGCCGCTGAGCACGATGCCGTCGAGCAGCGACTCCATGTGCCGCCGCCGGAAGAGGAAGAGCAGCAGGATCGCGGTGCCCTTCGCGGTCTCCTCGACGAGCGGTGCCACGAAGGTCGCACCCCACCGGTCGGACTGGGTCTGTGTCGCGGACAGCGTCGTGGCCAGCAGTTTGGCGCCGTACTCGTTGGCGAACAGCGCGACCAGGGTGGCGGCGCAGGCGCCCCACGAGAAGGCGAACACGACGTTCTGCCAGGGGCTGGGCGCGACCCGGTCGAGCCACAGGAAGGCCCCCAGCAGCAGCGGCACCGGCAGGACGGCGAGCGCGAGGCCGACGAGGAACGGCTCGGTGCCTATGTGCTGCCGCACCAGCGCCAGGATGACGACCCCGCACACCGCGAGCGCGGTGAACAGCGCACCGGTGCGTACCGCCCGGCTCTCCCAGAACGGCCGCCGCGGGGCGTAGTGCCAGGAGGTGGCGGGCGCCGGTACGTACATCCGCTCGTCGGACAACCGGCCGTCGGGATGGGAGTCGGGCGAGGACGAGTACGTGGCCACCAGTCGACAGTACGGGGCTTGTGCCCTGATCCGCGAGGGTGCGGGGGAGGCGGATACGTGTGCCCCAGGACGTGCGGGGGCGCACCGGGCAGGCGGTGCGGGGACGTTCGGGGGCGCACCGGGCAGGCGTTCCTGGGACGCCCGGCGGGCCGAGCGCGGTCGTGCGGGGGCGTGCCGGGCGGGCGGGAGCGGGGCGGCCTCAGACCCGGGTGAAGAGGAGGTCGCGCACCACGTGGCCCTTGGCGAGCCCCTGCCGCTCGAATTTCGTCATCGGCCGGAAGTCGGGCCTGGGCGCGAAACCCTCCGCCGGGTGGACGTTGGCCAGACCAGGCGCGGCGCCGAGCACATCGAGCATCTGCTCCGCGTACGGCTCCCAGTCCGTAGCGCAGTGCACGACCGCGCCGGGCCGCAGCAGCGGCAGGACCAGATCGAGGAACGACGACTGGATCAGCCGGCGCTTGTTGTGCTTGGCCTTGGGCCACGGGTCGGGGAAATACACCCGCAGGCCGGACAGCGACCCGGGCGGCAGCATGTCGCGCAGCAGGACGACGGCGTCGCCGTTGGCCACCCGCACGTTGGTCAGCCCCGCCCGGTCGGCGAGCGCGAGCAGATTTCCCTGGCCGGGGGTGTGGACGTCGACGGCGAGTATCCCGGTGGCCGGGTCGGCGGCGGCCATCCGCGCGGTCGCGTCGCCCATCCCGAAGCCGATCTCCAGCACCACCGGCATATCGGCCGAGCCGAAGAGCGCCGCCAGGTCCAGCGGGCTGCCGTCCAGCTCGACACCCCACGCGTCCCAGTGCCGGTCGATCGCGGCGGCCTGCGCCTGCGTGACACGGCCCCGGCGGGCGTGGAAGGAGCGGATGCGGTGCTCGCCGCGCGAACCCGCCGGGTCTGCGGCGGGCCCGTCGGGGAAGCGGGCGCCGGGGACCGGGACAGCGTCCGACCCGGCGGCGGGCACCGGGGCGGAGGCGGACGCGGGCACCTGGGCGGAGGCGGCGGCGGCAAGGGGTGGCGTGGACACAGTGCGTCCGATTCTACGGGACCTGCGCCGATGGCCCGGCGCAGGTCACAGCGCCGCCAGCGCCCGGCGGGCCACCTCGCGGCCGATCGGCAGCGCGGCCGTCGCGGCGGGGGAGGGGGCGTTGAGCACATGCACGAAAGGGGGCGAGCCGGCGAAGCGGAAGTCGTCGACGAGGGTGCCGTCGGGCAGCACCGCCTGGGCGCGCACCCCGGCGGGCGCGGGCCGCAGGTCGGCCGGGCTGAGGGCGGGCAGCAGGCGGCGGGCGTTCGCCGTGAAGGCCCGCTTCGACAGCGAGCGCAGCACCTCGCCCGACTCCTGCCGCCAGTGCCTGCGGGCGATCCGCCAGGTGCCGGGGTACGCGGCGGTGCCCGCCAGGTCGCGCGGGCGCACGGTCCACCGCCCGTACCCCTCCCTGGCCAGCGCGGGCACCGCGTTCGGGCCGAGGTGCACACCGCCGTGGACGTCGCGGGTGAGGTGCACGCCCAGGAAGGGGAAGTCGGGGTCGGGCACCGGGTAGACCAGGCCGCGCACCAGGCCCCGGCGGGCGGGCGCCAGTTCGTAGAACTCGCCGCGGAAGGGCACGATGCGCATTCCCGGGTCGTCGCCCGCGAGGCGGGCGACCCGGTCGCTGTACAGGCCGGCGCAGTTGACCAGCACCCTGGTGCGCAGGGCGGCCCTGGTGCGGGTGCTGTCGGCGGAGACCGCGGTGACGGCGACGGCGCCGTCCGCGGTGCGGCCGATCGCGGTGACCCGCGTCCCGTAGCGGATCGTGCAGCCGGCGTCCGCCGCGAGCCCGGCCAGGGCCTCGGCGACGGCCCCGAAGTCGCAGATCCCGGTCGAGCCCACGTGGATCGCCGCGAGCCCGGCGACCGCCGGCTCCCGCTCGGCGATCTGGGCGGGCCCCAGCTCGCGCACCGGGATGCCGTGCTCGCGGCCGCGCTGCACGAGGCTGTGCAGCCGGGGCAGCTCCGCCTGCTCGGTGGCGACGATGAGCTTGCCGGTGACCGCGTACGGGATGCCGTGCGCTGCGCAGAACTCCGGCGTCTCCGCGCACCCCGCCAGTGCGTAGCGGGCCTTGAGCGAGCCGGGGCGGTAGTAGATGCCGCTGTGGATGACCCCGCTGTTGCGCCCCGTCTGGTGCCGCCCGGGGCCGGACTCCTTCTCGATCACCGCCACGCGCAGGGCGGGCGCGGCCCGGGTGAGCGCGTAGGCGGTGGAGAGGCCGACGATGCCGGCGCCGACGACGGTGACGTCGTACGGCTCCGGGCGTGCGGGTGCGGCGGTGCCGCCGGTGGGGGTCATGGCGCCTCCTCCCGTGCCGGGCGCTCGTGATCAACTTAGCGGCTTCCCCTTGCGGGGGCGCCCCCTGACGGGGGGTGAGCGGACCGCTCCGGCCGGGGCGCGGGTCGCCGACGGCCGAAACTGCGCGGTCCGGTTCCTGTAGCTCGCCACCCGCCGGTGGGTGGCCGGCCGCGCGCTTCCCCGAGCCCCCTGCGGCCGGGCAGCTCCTTGCGGCGGAGGCGCGGCCGGGGACCCGGCGGTGGGGGACCCCGGCGCCGGGGCTACGCGCCGGCCTTACGTGGGGACCTGCGGCCGGGACGTCCGCCCGGGACGTCCGTCGGGCGCTTATGCGGGGGCGGCCAGCAGCGGCCTCGCCCGCTCGCGGAGGTCGAGCACGCGCGGCTCGTCGTTGTACGGCTCCAGGCGGTGCAGCAGGTCGCGGACGTATTCCGTGGTGCGGGCCGAGGAGATGCGCCCGGCGACCTCGACGGCCTTCACACCGGCGTCGCACGCGGCGTCCAGGTTGCCGGACTCCAGTTCGGCGACGGCGGACACGACGAGTCGCAGCCCGTGCGAGCGGACGAACTCCTCGGTCGGCTTGGCCAGGGCGTGCGCGGTGAAGCGCTGGACCTGGCGCGGTATGCGCAGGTCGCGGTAGCACTCGGCGGCGTCGGCGGCGAGCCGGTCGTAGGAGTAGAAGCCGAGCCAGCTGGGGTCGGTGTCGCCCTCCCTGGCCCTTTCCAGCAGCGCCTCGGCGGCGGCGAGCGAGGCCCCGCAGGCCGCCGCCTCGCCGGCCTTGGCGTGCGCGCGGGCCTCGACCAGGTGGAAGAAGCTCATGGTGCGGGCGGTTGCCAGGCCGCGGTTGCGCTCGAGGGCGGCCTGGGCGAGGTCGACGCCCTCGTCGGCGAAGTTGCGGTAGGTGGCCTGAAGCGACATCGACGCGAGGACGTACCCGCCGAGCGGCACGTCAGCGGCGGCGCGGGCGAGCCGCAGCGCCTGGATGTAATACCGCTGGGCGGCCTCCTGCTGGCCGGTGTCGAAGGCCATCCAGCCCGCCAGCCGGGTGAGTTCCGCGGTGGCGCCGAAGAGCGCGCGGCCGACGTCGTCGCTGTACGAACCGAGCAGCAGCGGCGCCGCCTCGACCCGCAGGCACTCCGGCACCATGCCGGAACGCCAGTCGCCGCCGCCGTACTTGGAGTCCCAGCGGCGGGCGTCCTCCGCGGCCTCGCGGAGCTTGGAGACATCGGTGTGCCCGACGTGCGCCATGCCCGGCGCGGGCGCGTCACGGGCCACCGTCGCGTCCGCAGGAGTGATCAGCCAGCGCGACGCGGGGGTCACGTAAGCGCTCACTGCGAAAGATCCGGCCAAACTCTGCCAGATTCCGGAACCGGTGGGGCCGCGCCGCCCTGCGAGGTCCAGCCGCCACAGATCGGTGGCCGATTTCACCGCCTCGCCGACATCCCGGGGGAAGGCGAGACCCACCTCGGGCGCGGGATCGGCGTCGGCCAGCCCTATCTCGTGCAGCGGCACCGGGCGGCCGAGCTTGCTGCCGATCGCCGCGGCGATCAGATGGGGCGCCGCGCCCTGCGGCACCATGCCCTTGGCGACCCAGCGGGCGACCGAGGTCTTGTCATAACGCAGCGTCAGACCACGTTGCGCGCCCAGGTCGTTGACCCGGCGCGCGAGTCCGGCGTTGGAGATGCCGGCCAGACCGAGAAGGGTGCCGAGTTTCTCGTTCGGCCCGCGGTGTTCTCTGTTCACTGCGGTTCACCTCGTGATGCCGCTGGGGCAGGCCGGCGGGCCTGGTCTGTCGTCGGGGGTGCGGGGGTCACCCTCCCCTTGAGCCCGATTCAGCCACAGCGGGGGCCTGTCGGCGGAGACCGCGGTGCCTGTTCCGGATATCCGAGCCGCACGTACGGGTGCGAACCGGATGCACCCAGCGTAGTTCGCCGCCTCCCGACCGTTAAGTGTCTCGTGTCGGATGGCGCGAATCCAGCCCCTTACCCGAACGCTCCCATGGCGCGGAAAGTGCCCCGGCCGAACGCCCCGCGGGGATCCGATGATTCGCGTCCCGAAGCCCTCCCGGGAGGACCTGCCGACGGCAGGCGGCGCGTGCTCCCGGTATATGTGGCCGTGCGCCCGCCTGTGCGCTCTGTGCCGAACCGGCTGCGGGCGGTTGCATGGTGAGCCGTGGGTCGGCCCGCGCTTCCGCCAGGCGGCTATGGCGGGGTGCGGCGGGCCAGCGAGTTCCGCTGCCACAATCCCCGCGGGTGGCGGACCGGCCCGGGGGGCGTTGAGCCGTCTCCCGGGCCGTGTGTCGTGCGCGGGCCGCCCACTCGGCCGGGCCCCGGCAGCCCCGATCCGGCTGCCGGGAGCGGCGGCCAGCGGCACGCAGGGTGCGCCCCGGTGCGCCGCCGCGGTCGTCGCGCGAGTCGTTCGGGGGCCCGCCGGCGGTCGATCGGCGGCGCCCCGGGCGGCGGCGGCCGGAAGATCGGCGGCGGAAAACGATCGCCGTCAAGCGACTGTGCTGCCCGGCATATCACCCCCGGCATGTGCCGCGGCCGCGCCAAAACTTTGGCGCGAACCCGACGTTTCGGCCGAGCGGCGACTTCGGTGTGATGTCGCTGTCCGCAACGCCCCGATTACGCACCACCGACGACTGCCGGCAGACGCCGATCGGGCGCCCCACGCGTACCGGTGACGGACCGTCCGGCGCGCGAACCGGCGCACCCGGGAGCACCCGTGCGCCTCCTTGCGCGCGTCCACGTGGCAGCATGGTCTTTCGGACGTCAGACGTGGTGGCACGGCGGGGCGAGGCGCGCGCGAGCAATGCGATGGGTCGAGTCTGCGCATCGGCTGTCCACAGCCTGTGGAGGCGACGATGCGGTGGTTGGTGGGGTGGAGCAGTGCCACCGCGGGTCCCGTTCCCGGCGACGGCGGCCGGACCCTGCTGCCGGTCGGTGCGCAGCTGCTGTGGGGTGACCTCGATCCGCTGTGGGCGGTCGGCGACTGGCGCCCCGACGAGGTCCGGGTGGTGCACGCGGACCCGGCGGGCGCTGGCGGCACCTACGGGGGCTCCGGCTACGGGGGTTCGGGCTACGGCGGGTCGGGGTACGGGGCCTCCGGCCACCGGGGCTCCGGCACGAACGGGAGCGCCTACGGATCCGGCTCCGCCTACGGATCGGGCGCCGGGTACGGGTCGGGCGCCGGGTACGGCTCCGGCTCGCGCGGCAACGGGACCAACGGCAGCGGATCGCAAGGGATCGCCCGGCTCGCGGTGCTCGGGCGGTGCGGGGCGAGCGACGCGGAGCTGCGGCTCGGCCTCGTCGCCGCCCGCGGCGGCGCGCTGCGCCATGTGACCGCCTGGCCTGGCAGCTACACCGCAGTCCTCCAACTGGGCCGCCGCATCACCGTGCTCGGCGACCTCGCCGGCGCCAGGCCGGTCTTCCACACCCGCTTCTCCCGCGGCACCGCCTACGCCACCGCCGCACTGCCGCTCGCCGACCTCATCGAGGCCGGACTCGACGTCACCCACCTCGCCGCGATCCTCGCCTGCCCCGACGCGCCGGAGGCGCTCGGCGACGGCACGCCCTACCTCGGGGTGCGACGGGTCCCGCCAGGACACGCCCTGACCCTCCGCGACGGCGCCCCCGAGATCACCGGCTACGAGCCCACCGCCTCGCTGGCCGTCGGCCACCAGCCCGCCACCGCGGCCGACGCGGACGCGGCGATCGCCGCCATACGCGACGCCCTCGTGGAGTCGGTACGGGCGCGCCTGTCCCAGCCGCGATTCGTCCCCGACCCGGGAGCCGGGCCTGAAGGCATGGGCGGCGGTGCGATGCCCGCGCCCGGCATCGGCGCCGACCTGTCCGGCGGCAGTGCCTCCGCCACCCTCGCGCTGCTCGCCGCGGGACTGCCCGGCATGCCCGGCACGCTCCCGGGCGCCCCCGGTTCGCTGGCCGGCGAACGCCTCCTCGCCGTCACCTTCAACGACCTCACCGCAGGCGGACTCCCGCTGCGGGAAGGCGAGCTGGCCCGCGCCGGCGAGCTGGCCGCCGACCCGCGGCTGCGGCACGTCGTCGTCGCGGGCGGTGAAGAGGCGCTGCCCTACGCCGACCTGACCGGCGGCCCGTCCGTACCGCTCACCGACGAGCCGGGCCCCTCGCTGATCGTCGCGGAACGCCACCGTCGCCGCCTCGCCGCGGGCGGCGCCGACCACCTCATCGGCTTCGGAGCCCGGCAGGTGCTCGACGCGCACCCGGCGCGGCTCGCCGACCTGCTCATGGACCGGCGCCGCCGCCATCTCGTACGCCCCGTCGCCGCCCTGACCCGGGCAGGCGGCTCCGCCGCGGCGGGCCCGGCCGTCCTGGTCCCCTTCACCGTGCCGATCACCGTCTACCGCGCCGCGCGGCGGCTGGCCCGCACCCCTTATCAACAGGGTGTGGAGGACGCGGCCGCCCGCCTGCTGCGGTACGCCTCCGGCGCCGCGGCCCCCGGCGGCTCCCTCGGCGGCTCCGACGGCCCGATCGGGGCCTCGCTTGCCGCGATGGCCTGGGTGCGGCCGGGACCCGCCGCCCGATGGCTCACCGGCGAGGCGCTCGCCGAGGTGTCGGTACGCCTCCAGGACGCGGCCAGGCGCCCCTGGCCCATCGAGCGGCCGGGGGAGCGGCGGGCCCGCGCCGCGCTCGCCCGGCACGCCGCCGACTTCCGCGTCCTGGAGCAGGCGGCCGCCGTCCCGAGCCAGCGGCTGCACGCCCCCTACCTCGACAACGCCGTCGTCCGCGCCGCCCGCGCCCTCCCCGGCGCCCTGCGGGTACGGCCCGGCGCCCGCGCCGACATCCTGCGTGACGTGCTCGGCAGCGCCGGGGTGCGCGAACTGCCTGCCGGCTGGGGCGCCGCCTCGCACTCCTCGGCGTCCGCCGCTGCCGCCAGGGTCGGGTTGCGCTCGGCGATCGACCCTCTGGTCGAGCTGTTCGAGGCGCCGCTGCTCGCGGACGCGGGCCTGGTCGACGCGCGTGTCGTGCGGGACGCGCTGCGGGTCGCGGCCACCGCACCCGGGGCCCCGCTCGACGGCCTGGGGGAACTGGTGGCCGTGGAGCTGTGGCTGCGTCGACTGCTGGCCCGGCGGGGATCCTGCTGGACCGGCACGGAATCGCCCGGCCGCCGGGCCGTCTCCGGCGGGGTGCAGCGCCTCTCCCTGTGAGGGTGCCGCTTCGTGGGTGCGGCCGTGGTGGGGCGGGTGTCCCGGTGGGGGCGGGTGTGGGGCTGCTGGTTGGGTGGTGGGCCGTCCGCGGTGCAGGGGGTGTCCCGGTGCGGGCGCGCCGGTGTGGGTGCGGTCGTGGTGGGGCGGGTGGCCTGGTGACCGCAGGTGGACGGCCGCGCTGACACTGCCATGCCGCACAATGGACGCCGGTGGCGAAGGGAGTACGCGGTGACCGTATGGGACGACGTGGTCGGCCAGACTCATGTGGTGGCCGAGCTGTCCGCGGCCGCGGCGGACGCCGACGCCCTCGTGACGTCCGGCGGCGCCGGGCTGCGTATGACCCACGCCTGGCTCTTCACCGGCCCCCCCGGCTCCGGCCGCTCGACCGCCGCCCGTGCCTTCGCCGCCGCACTCCAGTGCGTGAGCCCGGACCGGGCGCTGGGCGCCGCACCCGGATGCGGCTTCTGCGAAGGCTGCCACACGACGCTGATCGGCACGCACGCCGACGTCGAGTTCGTCCGCACCGACCTGCTGTCCATCGGCGTCAAGGACACCCGCGACCTGGTGCGGCGCGCCTCGCTGTCGCCTGCGGTCGGCCGCTGGCAGGTGATCGTCCTGGAGGACGCCGACCGGCTGACCGAGGGCGCGGCCAACGTGCTGCTCAAGGCGGTCGAGGAACCGGCGCCGCGCACGGTGTGGCTGCTCTGCACGCCCTCGGTCGAGGACGCCCTGCCGACGATCCGCTCGCGGTGCCGGCTGCTCAGCCTGCGCACACCCTCCGACGAGGCGGTCGCGGACGTGCTGACCCGCCGGGACGGCATCGACCCCGCGCTCGCCGCGGAGGTGGCGCGGGCCACCCAGGGCCACATCGGCCGGGCGCGGCGGCTGGCCACCGACGAGTCGGCGCGGGAGCGCCGGGCGGCGGTGCTGCGGCTGCCGATGCGGGTCACCGACGTCGGCGGCTGCCTGCGCGCGGCACAGGAACTGGTCGACGCGGCGGCCGAGGACGCCAAGGCCGTCGCCGAAGGCACGGACGCGAAGGAGACCGAGGAGCTTCGGGTCGCCCTCGGCGCGGCGGCGGGCGGGGGCAGCCGGATGCCACGTGGCACGGCAGGCGCCATGAAGGAACTCGCCGACCGCCAGAAGCGCCGCTCCACCCGTACCCAACGTGACTCCCTCGACCTCGCACTCACCGACCTCGCCGCCTTCTACCGCGATGTGCTCACCGTCCAATTCGGCAAGGGCGAGCGCATCGCGAACACGGAGGTCGCCGAGGGCATCCGGCAGATCGCCGCGACCTCCCGGCCCGAGCACAGCCTGCGGCGCATCGAGGCCGTGCTCGCCTGCCGCGACGCCCTCGACCGCAACGTCGCCCCCCTCCTGGCCGTCGAGGCTCTGACCCTGGCCCTCCGCACCCCCTGAACATCGCCTCCTGCGGTTTGCCTGTGTCGCCCCGGGCGACGCCGCTGCTGTGCCGCGGCCGACTCGCGGCTTGCCGCACATCGCCACCGGCCCGAGGGGCTGCTCCTCCCGTTGCGTCCGGACCATCGGCCGGTGGTCGGCTGAGCCCGCAGTTCCCCGCACCCCTGCCCGGGTGGGCACCCGGGCCGGTCCCGGCACCCCCGCCTCGGTGGGTACCCGGGTGGGCACACCCGGGCCCCGGGCGGCACCCCGGCAGGTCCCGGCACCCCCGCGCCCCCGGCCGGGTGGGCACCTCGGCCCCGGGGAGGCACCCGGGTAGGTCCCGGCCCCCGCCTCGGTGGGCAGCCGGGCCGGCTTGCCCGGGTCCTTCCACCCTCGGCCCCCGGGCCGCAATGCGGCGTTCGGGTGATCGCGGGCCCGTGAGCGCGACGGCAGCCGGGCCTGAGCCGCTCGCCGTTGCAAGGTGCAGGCAGTGGTCCTTGCCTGCCTGCGTGTCCCCGCGGGGCCGCAGTCGTCCCGAAGGGGTTGCCGTGGCTGACGTCGTGCGGTCCGTGACGATCGTGCTGGCCGGTGCCGCGGCCCTGCTGCTCGGGCACCGTGCGCTGCGGCATTGGTGGGCAGAGCGGGCCGGGCGCGCCTACGAACTGCCCGTGGACCGTACCGGTACCGCCCTGCGTGCGGGCGCCGCCGGAATCGCGGCACTGCTGGCCGCGGCGCTGGCCGTCCCGCTCATCGGCACCGGCGGACAGGCAGCCGTCGGCACCCAGGCGGCCGCACCCGTACCCGCACCCGTATCCCCGGCCGTACCGCCGCCTCCCGCCCGTACGCCCGAACCGGCCCCGCCGCCACCCGAGGTGCACACCCTCGGGCACCCGTCGGGCGGCACCCTCGACCAGTTGCGGGACGGCACCCTGGTGTGGCTTCCACCGCGCTACACCACGCCGAAGGCGTCCGGGATCGGCTACCCCGTCGTCGTCGCCCACCTGACCGCCGCCGCGAACGCGGACCTCTACGCCGGCTTCGCCCTGGCCCTGCACCGCAGGCACGCCGACCCCTTCGTCCTCGTACTGCCCGTCGGCTGCGACCACGACTCCGCCGCGATCACCGAAGCCGCACGCCGCTACCGCGTACTGGTCGCCCGCAAGGACACCGGCGTCATCGGAGTCGGTGCCGACGCCCCCTGCGCCGTACGCGAAGCACTCGCCACCAAGGGCCGCTACGCCGCCGCCGTCGGGATCTCCGGTCTGTATCCACCCCTTGCCCCCTCTCCACTGCCGCACCCCTCCTTGCTGCTCGCCACCACCCCCGGCGAGACGGCCACAGGCGCCGCCGCACTGCGACTTCGCCGCGCCCTCCACCCGCACGGCGACGAAGTGCGCGTCATCGACGGCGTCGCCGCCCACCGCGAACTCTTCGCCCTGGTCGCCGGCTACCTGACGGAGAAACTCGACGGCCCCGCGAAGACCGTCACACCGCCACCGGCCGCCGTATCCCCCAAGCCCCCCAGGCTCCCGAAGACCTCCAGGGCCCCCAAGACCTCCAAGGTCCCCCCTGCTTCCACGCCCTCCGCATCTCCCACACCCCCCGCTCGCCTGGTCGCCCGCACCCCCTCAGCGGACCCACATGCTGCCTACCCACCCCACATCGCACCTCAATCCCGCAAACCAGGTCAAAGCCCGTAATCACTCATTAGGGGACACCGTTCCCCGCTGTCGCCGCGCGCCGCCAGCTACGCTCGCATTCATCCGACGGGAGGACCTGAGCCGCCGATGCACCCGAAGCACCCCGTGCGCCCGCTCCGTTTCCCGGCCACCGTGATCGCGGTGACCGGGCTGCTGCTGTCCGCCCTGTCCGCCTGCTCCGGCGGCGCCGACCACGGGACGGCCGTCTCCGCACCGACCACGGCCGCCTCCGGCCCGGCTGCCGCGCCCGCCCCGTCCGACACGGCGTCCCCCGGCGCGAAGCCCACCACCACGGCCACCCTCGCGCCGCTGCCGGCCCGCACGCCCGCCGACCTCACGCCGTACTACAAGCAGAAGCTGTCCTGGCGCTCCTGCGGCGTACCGGAGTTCGAGTGCGCCTCCATGAAGGTCCCGCTCGACTACGCCCACCCCGTGGCCGCGGACGACCTCCAACTCGCCGTCGCCCGCAAGAAGGCCACCGGGCCCGGCAGCCGCCTCGGCTCACTGCTGGTCAACCCCGGCGGCCCCGGCGGCTCCGCCATCGACTACCTCCAGTACGCGTCCACCGGCTACCCCGCCGAGGTCACCTCCCGCTACGACATGGCCGCCGTCGACCCGCGCGGCGTCGCCCGCAGCGAGCCCGTCAAGTGCCTCAGCGACAAGCAGATGGACACGTACACGTCCGTCGACGCCACCCCGGACAACAAGTCCGAGGTGAACAAGATCGCCGCCGCCGACCGCACCTTCGCCGCCGGCTGCAAGAAGATGTCCACCGACCTCATCGGCCACGTCTCGACCGTCGACTCCGCCCGTGACATGGACGTCCTGCGCCAGCTGCTCGGCGACCCCAAGCTCAACTACGTCGGCAAGTCCTACGGCACCTTCCTCGGCGCCACCTACGCCGGCCTCTTCCCGCAGCGCGTCGGCCGCCTCGTGCTCGACGGCGCCATGGACCCCTCCGTGGACGCCGAGGAAAGCAGCCGCGCGCAGGCCGGCGGCTTCGAGATCGCCTTCGGCGCCTTCGCCCGCGACTGCGTCAAGCGCTCCGACTGCCCCCTCGGCCGCACCTCCGCCGCCGACGCGGGCAAGCGCCTCGACGCCCTCTTCGCCGGCCTCGACAAGCACCCGCTGCCCACCGGCACCGACCGCCCCCTCACCGAGGCCCTCGGCACCACGGGCGTGATCGCCGCGATGTACGACCAGGACGCCTGGCCCGCCCTGCGCGGCGCCCTGATCAGCGCCAACAAGGGCGACGGCGCCCCGCTCCTCAAACTCTCCGACAGCTACTACGAGCGCGACGACGCCGGCAAGTACAGCAACCTGATGTACGCCAACGCCGCCGTGAACTGCCTCGACCTCCCGCCGGCCTTCCGCTCCCCGGCCGACGTCACCAAGGCACTCCCGGCCTTCCGCGCCGCCTCCCCCCACTTCGGCACCGCCCTGGCCTGGTCCTCCCTGGTCTGCGGCTACTGGACCCTCCCCGCCACCGGCCACCCGGAACGCATCCAGGCCAAGGGCGCCGCCCCGATCCTGGTCGTCGGCACCATCCGCGACCCCGCCACCCCCTACGCCTGGGCCCAGTCCCTCGCCGCCCAGCTCTCCTCCGGCCACCTCCTCACCTACGACGGCGACGGCCACACCGCCTACGCCCGCGGCTCCACCTGCATCGACACCGCCGTGAACGCCTACCTGCTGTCCGGCACCGTCCCCCCGGCCCACAAGAAGTGCGCCTGACCTGCACCCTTCCAAGATCCGCGCCCGGTCATGACCACCCCCCACAACCCTGTAGACTTGGCGCCGCTGCGCCTGCCAGTCTTGGCCTTGAGCGCGCAGCACGCCGCCTTAGCTCAGTTGGCCAGAGCAACGCACTCGTAATGCGTAGGTCTCGGGTTCGAATCCCGAAGGCGGCTCCACCGAAGCCCAGCCCAGACAGTGTCTGGGCTGGGCTTTTTCGTTCAGCGGATGCGGCGTCGGCGCTGTGCGCGTGCCGATTTGCTACCGGTGGTCTCAGTCTTGGTCTCAGTAGGGGTCACGGCCGGCGGCATGAAGGTGTCGCCCATCCGGCTCATGGCGTCCTTGGACAGGTGCGAGCGCCCCTTGACGTACCGGCGCGTCTGGCTGATCTGCGTGTGCCGCAGGATCTCCATCACGGTCACGATGTCCACCCCCAGCTCATTCAGGATCGTGCCTGCCGTGTGCCTGCTCCCGTCGTACAGGCGGCGGTCATCGATCCCCGCCTCAGCTAGCAGTTCCTTAAACTCTTCCCAGTCCGCTCGCGGGTCCAGCGGGCGACCGTCCGGCCGGGTGAACACCGCACCGCACTCTTGCCAGGCATCCCCTTCCGCAGACCGCATCCGTTCCTGCTGAGCCTTGTGATCTCGCAGATGAGGGATGAACGGCGGGGGAATCGGCACGGCGTTCCGGCTCTTCTTCGTCTTCGGACGCGTGAACACGAGACCACCGCCCTTGCGCTCGGGGCAGGCACTCGCGTGCCTCGCGCACGTCTTCGGGCAGGGCTTGGGGCAGCCACGGGTGTAGCCCTTGTGCGCGATGCAGTCGGGCGGGCAGGCGTCGAATCGGTGCAGCCGCTTGCCGCATGCGTGGGGGTCAGTACAGCCGTGCCGCCAGGTGAGCCGCTGGAGCTGCCATTGCGGGTGGAACAGCTCGGCTTCGAGGTCTACGTACGGCCAGCGGAGACCGAGGCATTCCCCCTGCCGGAATCCCATGCCAACGCCGACAACCCACCGCATGAAAGTGGGCCGCCTCGCGGCGGCCGCGAGGAAGGCTTTCGCCTCTTCGATAGTGAAGGGATTCGCCTCGGTTTCATCGACGGTCGGCGGATCCACGAGGGTGGCGACGTTCTCCACGATCATCCGGCGGCGGTGCGCGATTTTCAGCGCGCGCGACAGGATGCGGTGCACCTTGAGCACGTGCGAGGGGGCGTGTCCGGCGTCGAGTAGTGCCCGGTACATGTGCTCAAGGTGCTCGGGGGCGAGCTTGTCGAGGCGGTGCTGGCCTACTCCCGGGATGATGTCGTTTCGGGTCTTGGACCAGTAGTCGTCCAGGGAACGGGGCTTGAGTTTCAGGCTGGCGATGTCGGTGAGATAGGTCTCCATCCACGTCGCCACCGTCGGCTTGCGGCCCGCTTTCGGGGCGCGTCCTCTCTCGCGCAGGGCTTCAAGGTCCTTGACCTTGCGCTTAATTTCCGTCTCGGTCCTGGCCCTGCGGTGGCGCCGGTCGGGGCTGCCGTCGCTCTTGACTCCCATGGTGACGCGGCCGTGCCACCAGCCGTCACCACCGAAGTAGATGGACGATTCCATGTTGGGTTTGCGAGGTGCCATGGTTCCTCCACGCGAAGAGGCGGGCCGATGTCATCGGCCCGCCTCAGGTGCGCTTTGCTCAGTGGGATTGGTCGGTCAGGCTCGCGGCGAAGCGCTCAAGCTCGTTGTGGTGGATGCGGCGGGAACGCCCGCGCTTGACGAACCGCAGGGTGCCTTCCGCCATGAGTTCGTAGATGGTGGATCGACCCAAGGAGAGCGCTTCGGCGGCTTCTTCGGGGCGGTAGAGGATTCGCGGGATCGGCGCGGCGGCGGTGCTCATGTAGGTGGCTCCTAGGTGAGCGGGGGCGCGGCCCCCTCTTCTGCCAGGTCCGCTACTTCCGCTACCTCCGCTACCGCCCTGGTCAGGGCCTTGATCAGGTAGCGGACAGGGGTAGCGGTAGCGGATGGATCCGCTACCGGGGTGTGTCGCGCGGTAGCGGGTGTGGGGTGTTGGTAGCGGATGGGTAGCGGATGCGCGGGGCCTATCCGCTACCGGGTTCGTGCAGCTCAGCGGGTGTTTTGAAGATCAGGTAGCGGAGGTAGCGGACTTTCCGGGGGTGAGGGGGCAGTACCGCGTCCAGGCGTCGGTCAGGTCGGCGGCGTAGTAGCCCTTGGCGACGCCGTCGCCGGTCTTGATGTTGCGGGCTTTGATCGGCTCGTTGTCGGCGGTGACGTACTCGGCGAGGCGCTTGGCCAGACCGCGGGCGTCCAGCGGCCGGCCGCCGATATCGGCCCACGGCGAGTCGTCCAGGGCGTTGAGGCTGGCCAGGATGTGCGCGGTGGGCATCCTGTGCGCGCCGTCGAGGGCGTCGCGCAGGTCGCAGAGCAGCTTGATACCGACGCTGGCCTTGTCGTCCTTCTTCGCGGCGGTGACCAGTTCCAGGCAGGCGGCGCGGGCACGCTCGGGCCACTGCCCGCCCGCCGCGTCGGCGACGGCAAGCAGGGGCTCCCACACGTCCGCGGGGCGGTCGCTGACTCCCTCGGGCATCTCGGGGATGGTCTCGGCGACACGCTCTCGCACGACAGCGGCCCACTTGGACAGCCGGTCGCGCAGGGCGTGGCCCTGACGCTCGTGGATGCGCAGGCGCCAGGCTTCGACGCTCTCGTTGGGAGCGCGGCGCCGCATGCGAACGATGACGGAGCGGGTCAAGATCGTGTCGGGCAGGCTGCCGAGTCCGGCCATGGCCACCGCGCAGAACGACGGGAATTCGGTCGGCGTCTGGATGCTGCCTTCACCAACGCACCGCAGGGTGCCCGCGCCGCGGCGGTGCCCGGCGTTGATGAACGCCCGAAGCTGCTCATCCCCGCCCGCGGCGGGTCCGAAGATGGCATCGACCTCGTCGAAGAGGATCGTCGGACGGCCCTCGGGTGCGGAGACTGCCCGGACCACCGCGTTGGTGGTGGCATTGGCGGCCATCAGCCGGTGGGGAACCAGGGTCTCCATGACCTCCAGCGCGCGGGACTTGCCCGATCCCGGTTCGGGGCTCAGGAACGCGATACGGGGAGTGGAGTCGAAGCACTCGATCAGGTGCGCGTGCGCGTCCCAGAGCGCCACGGCGACGTAGGCGGACTCCAGCGGGAAGATGTTGAAGCGCCGGTGGAACGCCTCGACTTCCGCCAGCAGTGCGGCGCCGTCGATCGCCTGCGGGCCAGGGCCAACAGCAGAAAGGGCGCCCTGTCGGGCGGCGACCTTCGGCGCACCACTGCCGGTGGGAGTGCCGGCCGGTTCGGCGAGGCCGGTCTGATCGCGGGTGGGAGTAGGGCTTTTCAGGCCGGGGCGGGGTTCGGTGCTGGTCATGCGCTCTCCCGGGTGCGGGCGGTACGGATCGACCAGTCCAGTGCGCTGCGGATCGTCGTCCGGCACTCGGCCGCCGGCAGTCCGGCCGACTCGCCCGCGGCCTGAAAAGCCATCTCCACGGCGGTGCGGTCGAGGTCTGCCCATGCCACGAACCGGCCCACTGCGCGGACCGCGTGGAGCAACTCGGCATTCCGGCCGCCCTCACCGGTCCCGGCGACCGCGGCCACTTCGCGTTCAAGCACCGCGGCGGCGAGCCGGGTGCCGTTACGTGTGGGCATGAGCCGGATTACGGCTGTACGCGATCTCTGATGGGCCGTCAGGGCGTTGTGGAGCCACCGGGGTAGGTCTGCAACGGGTGCGTCGCTCTCAACGGCGTACAGGCCCGTTCGGGTGACGCTGCCAGGGGCGACGACCTGTCCGCCCCATGCGCGCGTGTCGACCCTCGGCGCGAGGGTACCCGCGGTGTTGTGCAGCCGCACACCGGACGGTGCGGTGAAGTACAGGTGGCGCCCGCCGCTGGGGGTCCGAACCCGGTAGGTATCGGGGACGGCCTGCCCGGCGCGCTCGCAGAGCGCCAGAACGGGTGGCAGTCCGGGCCGCTGGTGAGCGGCTGCCGACTGGCGGCGGCGAGCCAGGCGTGGGCGCGGTGCCACGGGCCGAGGCCGCTCGCTGCCCGCTCGATGTGCAGGAGCGCGATTCCGGGCGGGCCGTATGCAAGGTGCTGCCGGTCCGAGGACAGCGTCCTGGAGCTGAGAGGCATGGTGTCGGGGTCGGCGAGTTGGGTGGCGATGGCGTTGACCAGGCCGAGCGCGGTGTGAGTGGTCACGAGGCACTCCTCCTGATGCGGGCGGTCCAGGCCAGGGCGGCGGCGCGCGCCAGGTAGAGGCACACCTCTTCCTCCGGGAAGTTCACGGTGACGTGGCGCACGAGGTGGACGCGCAGCAGGGAGGTGAGGATGTCGTCGACGGCGATGCCCTGGGTGGCCGGGCCGGGCAGATGCGGCCGGTACGCGGCGAGTGCCGCTTCACGGTCGGCCCATCCTGACACGATGGCGTCACGGCCCGGAACGCTGCGCAGGGCTGCCCAGTCGGTGCTCGGGTCCTCCGGAGCCCGGCGGGACGCTACAGCGGCCGGTCGTTGAGCAGGTCTGTGATTGCGCCCTCCAGACGGCGGGCGCGGTCCCCGGGTGAAGGATGGCGTCGTCCAATCGAACGAGCCACTGTGACAAATTGTCAGGTTCGCCCTTTCAGCGAACAGCGGTTGCGCCAGTCCCCCGTTCAGGCAATACCTGCCTTGGCAATGACCTCGGCGAGCGCTGGCTTGTCGAGGTAGCGGTGGACGTCGTGGGAGGGCGGGAACGCGCCGTTGTTCACCTCGATGTCTGTGACACCCGCCGCGAGGTGGGACAGGCCGACGCATCCGGTCACGAAGTCCTTCGAGGCATACAAGTTCGTCCACTCCACGCCGACGGGGACCGTGAGCCGCTCGCCCTCCGAGCGGATGCCCTTGCGGCCGGCCAGCCAGCCCAGCGGGGATCCGCACGTCACCAGCATGGTCACGTACGGGGCCTCACCGCGACTGAGCATGTCGTAGACCACCACACTGCCCAGGGAGTGGGCGACGACCATGCGCGCGCCCGTCTCGGTCAGGGCCTCGGCGACCGCTGCGCGTACGAGGACGGCCGTCTCCTCCTTGTGCAGGTAGGTATGGGCCTCGCGGACGAACCACAGGAGGCGGCCCGTCACTCCCTTGCCCATCTTCCGGTCCACGGCTTGGATCCGGCGCACGATCCGGGGTGTGAGTGGGCCTTCTCCGAGGGTCAGGCCCGCCTCGGGCGATTCCTCCTCAACGGCGGAGGGAGCGTAGGCGGCCAGTGCACTGAGGATGAAGTCCTCTTCCTCCTCATCGATGGGCCTGTCATCCGACAGGAGCCCCGCCCCCGGGCCGCCGAGTCGTACATACCGGGTGGGTGTCTGCGGGAAAACAGCTTGGTAAGACGGGACGGTGACCACGGCCCCGACCTCAGCCCCGCTGGCCGGAGCAGCAGCTAGCGTCTCGTCGATCGTCGCCTGCCAGCTGGCACTCAACCCTGCCGTCGTCGCGTCCGAGCCCTGCTTGATTCCGTGCACCCCGACGATCTGTAGCGCGCCCATGCTTCCCCCGTTCGCCGTCCTCTGACTGCCAGTTGGCTGATCGTAGCCAGCGCCCGCGACGGTCCGTACAGCCCGGGTTAGGCTGACGTCGCCGAGCGGGGGGGAACGGATTGAGCGCGGAAGAACTGGACGGCATCGTCCGCAGGCGGCTGGTTGTCATCGCGGTCGACGGCTACGAGGACGGGCAAGAAGGCTTCAAAGAGGGCATCGCCGCCCAGGTGGAACGGATCACCGGGTGGCTGGCGGATCCTGAACTCGGGGACGACCGGCGCTTCGAGGTGGTGCGGGCGGAACACTCGCTGCGGTCCGTGGACGATCTGCGCGCCTTCCTACACGGCCAGAACCTGGCAGCGGCCAGCTACAAGGAAGCCGTCGTCGTCTACATCACCGGCCACGGGATGCGCCGCCTCGCGCAGCGCCACTACCTGATGCTTCCGAAGACGGAAAAAGAACGGCTGCTGGCGACCGCGTTCCCCACGAGTGAGCTCATCAGCGCGGTCCTGGACAGCCGGTCCGAGCACGTCATGGTGCTCGTCGACTCGTGCCACTCCGGTACCCTCCGCGCCGAGCTCGGCAGCCTGTTCCAGGACCTGTCCGATGAACGCCACAGACACAAGGGAACCGCCGTCATCACCGCCGGCGACCACTTCGAGAAGCCTCTGGTGGGCTCCTTCACCCGGCGCGTCGCCCTGGCCTGCGAGCGGATGCGGGACGAGGCCTCCGGCTACACCAGATCCCACCTGTCGTTCGCGGAGTGGGAGCAGCTCCTGCACCAGGTGGGCCTGAACGAAGGGGGCGTGGAGAAGGAGCTGGTCAGCGCCGAGTGGATCGTGCCTCACTCGCCGGGCCGCGCCCGGAGCGCCTGCCTGCCCAACCCGCGCTACAAGCCGTTGGAGAGTGCGACGAGTCCGGCGCTGCGTCAGCTCATGCTGGGTTCCGGCTCGCTGGAGGAGTTCTGGTTGGAGCGGGCCTCGGGACGGGCCGGGGCTGACGATCCCGGATGGTACTTCAGCGGGCGGGCCGAGCCGATGGCGCGCGTGGTCGACTTCGTCCGCGAGGGCGCTGGTGCTCTCGTGGTGACCGGAGCCGCAGGCTCGGGAAAGTCGGCTCTCCTGGCGCGGCTGGTGACCCTGGCCGACGCGGGCTTCGCGGCCGACCCGAAGTACACGGCCGTGATGGCGGGCATCCCGGACAGGTTGCGACCGGGCCTCGGCGCCGTCGATGTCGCCGTCCTGGCCCGGAACAAAACCGCGCGGGTGGTGGTCGAAGAGCTGCTCTCCGCGCTCGGCGGCGCTCCCGACGGCCGCGAACTCCCCTTGCAGACCCTGCTACGCCTGCTGGCCGAGCGGTCTTCCTCCGGCGCCGCCAGCCCCGTCAATGTCGTCATCGACGCACTGGACGAGGCCGAGGACCCGCTCGCCTGCGTAGGCGACCTCATCGTCCCGCTGTCCCGGCTGACCACCGCCGACGGCACCGAACGGGCCGTCCGCCTCGTGATCGGCGTCCGCAGCTCCCCCACCACCTTGTACTCGTCCGGGACGGCCCTGCACGACGAATGGGCCGACCATCTGCTCCGAAAGCTGGCCGACGCACTGCGCACGGAGGACGCGGCAGTACAGATCCTGCGCACTGACGGCCCCGACTGCTCCGCTGACATCGCCGCCTACACCGCCACCCTGCTGTGCGCCCCGCAGACCAGCCCGTATCACGGGGCGCCGGAGGCCGCCGAGGCGGCAGCACGCCACATCGCGGAAGCGGTCGCGCCTTCCTTCCTCGACGCCCGGATCGCCGCCAATCAGCTGAGGACGGCTGCGGTCCGCCAGAACCTCGACGAGGCGGGCTGGCTGAGGCGCCTCGCCGACGGCACCACCGGCCTCCTGCGCGAGGATGTTCAAGCGGTAGCCACCGCTACGGGAGTCAGCGCCGGCCTGCTGGTCACCGCGTTGCGCGCGACGGCGTTCGCACCGGGGGCCGGACTGCCGTGGGCGGAGGTCTGGCCTGCCGTCACGGCCGCGCTGGCCTCCGCGGCGTACGGTCCGGGCTACGCTGACCTTGACGCGGCCGACCACGCGATCCGCACGCTCCGATCCGGCCGTCTCACCGGCTACCTCGCCACCGCCGAAGAGGATGCCCGTATCGTCTACCGCCCCGTGCACCAGCGGCTGACCGACCTACTGCTGACCGGCCACGACTGGCGTCCGGCCCCAGCGGCGACTGTGGACGGGCCTCGCACGCACACGGCGGCGCAGGTCGCCATCACCCGCGCCCTCGCAGGCCTGGTGGAGCGCGCCCGGCCGCACCTGGCGCATCCGTACGTCCGCAGGCACTTCCTGCACCACGCGGCAGCTGGCGGCATCCTGACCGACCGTGAGGTGCCGTTGGATCTCCTCGCCCAGGAGACCTCCGGGACCCTGCGTGCCCGCCTCGCGCTGCCCCTTCCCGCCGGGGATCCTGAGCGGCGGAACCTGACGGCGGCGGCCCTGATCGAGCCGTACGCCGATGCCAGCACCGACAACGCCTCGCGTTTGGGCAGCATCGCCTTCCACCGCGGCGTACGGGGACCCGGCGGGACGGACGAAATGTGGGCCAGCACGCTGGGTGGCCTGCCCGTGACGCCGGCTTGGGGGCGTTGGGCAGCGCGCGTGAACGTACTGGCGCCCGCGCCGGGTCAGACGAACGCCCTATGTGTGGTGCCGACGCTGGACGGGCGCCAGCTGGTCGCCGTCGCGGCAGAGGCCGGTGGTGTCCGGATCTGGGATGCCAGGACGGGCCAACATGTCGCGGACCTGGACACGGGGCCGGTGCACCGCCTGCGCACCATCCTGGCGACCGGCGGGCGCACCTTCCTGGTCACGCTGGGGCAGCATGATGTGTGGATCTACGACCCTGTCTCCGGGCAGCCCATCGCGCAGACGCCGCTTCCCCGCACCCATGACGTGCATGTCCTGGCAGATGGTCCCGCGTTGTGGAGGCTGTGCGTCCTGACCAGCCGCGGTGCCTTCGTGTGGAGGCCGCGTGCGAACAAGCTGTTCGAGGCTTCCGGGTTCCCGCACGACATCACCCGGGAGTACGACCGCGGACGGGCGCCTTTCCTCCGGCTGACGGCGGTGGTCCGCCGGAGGAGCGGCGAGGCCCTGGTCGCCGTTTGCTGCGAGGACGGAATCCGTTTGTGGGACCCGGTGTCGGGCATGACAGTGGGGCCTTCCTTCGGAGGCGGCCAGGTGTCGGGCGTGGTGGGTGTCGCCCGGCCGGACAACGCTGACGACGACCTGCTGATCGCCGAGTCCCCCAATCCCCTGGTACCCCTGCAAGTGTGGAACCCCTTCACCGCTCAGCCGGTGGCGCGTACTCGGGAAGGCGGCAGCACGGCGGTGGCGGGACCCGAAGGGACGGCATTCGCCTACGTCGCACGCGGCCGCATCGTGCTGCAGGGCGTTGGCACGGATTCAGCTCGTTCGTTCGATGCTGACATCAAGTCCGTGGACGCCCTCGCGGTCCTTGAAGATCCCGCCGGTCCGCGAGTGGTGTCGGCTGGTCCGCAGGGCATCAGGATCTGGGATCCTGGCTTCGACGGGCCGCTCTACGAGGACGGGTTGACGGAGTCGGTGTACCGGGGACCCTCGTTGGAGCAGCACCGGCGGCGTGCACCCACGTGGTCCGTGTGCAGGTCGCTTCTGTCCGCCACCGGTGAAGCTACGGGTGGAGATGTCCTCGTCCTCGCCACCCGAAGCGGGATCGACGTCCACAGCGCCACGACGGGAACCCTGCTGAAGCGCATCGGGACCGGGCTCGTCAGTCAGGTCCTGCCGCTCGTCCCCGCTGGGACACGAGTGGCAGTCAGCGACCCGAAGGGCGACCTGTCCATCTGGGATCTCATCTCGGGACAGATGGTGATGACGAGTCGCAAGGATCTGTCCCGGTCCATCCTGTCCTCATGCGTCGCCTGGACGGCCGCAGGCCTGCCGATGTCCGTTTCCATGGGTGCCACGGGCCACATCAGAGACCTCACATCAGTGGTCCTGGACCCCGAGGCCGAGCAGTCCACCGCGAGTACGGTCCCGCTCAGCGCCGAAATCGGCGAATCCCCCGTCCAGTTGCTGGGAGCCCTGCCTCCCTCGTCCTCCGGCGATGTCGTCGTCGTGGCGGGCGTCGGCCAGGAGGTCGTGCTCATCGAAGTGGCATCGGGACGCCGTACCGGTGCGCTGCCGCGCTGGGACCACAGAGGGGGGCACGGCAGCGTCTTGTACATCCTGGAGGGCGATGGCGACCCGCTCCTGGTGATGTCGAACGGGACACACGTCGGTGTCTGGGACGTGGCCACCCGGACCCGGATCACCGCCTGGGAGTCCCAGGACACCTTCGCCCTGACCGGCCTGCCCGCACCCGACGACCGCACGCTGCTCGTCTCAGGAGGCGCCAGCGGTGTCCGGATCTGGGACCCGCGGACGGGCCACCTCGTCCACACCGTTCTGACCGGCGCCCCGGTCCACGGCATCGCCATGGGCGAAGGGCCCTCGGGCATCGTGCTCCACCTGTACGGCCCTGCGGGCCTGGCGACCCTGTCGGTCGACGTCAGGCTGCTGTGACGGGCCGTTGACTGGATGCACCTCTCAAGGGTGGCGTGACTTCTTACTGACGGCCGAGCCGGAAAGCCCCTGCAGAGCTAAAGAAATCCTCTTATCATCCATCGGCGCGGTGACATCCGCAGGCCTTTTGAACAATCACACAAGCAGCCTGGCGTCACCTCCCACCCAGAAACCCGGTAACTATGGAACCGACAGCTGCGAGGTGATAAATCTGTGGCGTGCTGTCTGCTCATCAGCACGGTTTCGTGAGGTGGGGGGCTGTTCATGCACGTGCGCATGGTTGTTGTGCTGCCTGCGCGAAGCCGGGCGGCAGGTTCAGCCGCCGGGGCCGGCCCCCGTCACGGAGCAGGCCGATGAGTGCGCGGTCCGGCAATCACCCTTCGAGTTACTGGGCTGCATTCGAATGGTGGCAGGCCCGCCTGGCCAGTGTGTTCTTCGGCGAGCACCGGAGGGGTACTCCGGTCCTTTTCTTCATCGACAAAGCAGAGCTACTCACCCTCCGGGGGGAAGATGAGGTCGAAGAGCTCGGCACCGCAGTGAGCTCCGCACTCGCCTGGCACGGGAACCCGTACACGCCAGTCGTCGACCGCTGCCGAACCTGGAGGCTTGGGAAGCGCGAGGATCCACCCCCCTGCCTGCCGCTCCTCGCGGCGGCAGTCCTGGCAGCTGCAAACATGCAGCGGAACGAACGGGGAGTCGGGGCTCCCGCGTACTACGCGCGCCTCGCTGAAGTGCTCCAGCCCCCCTGGGGCGGCGATCGGCACCGGAAGCCACTTGAGAACTACTACAGCGCCGTCGTTGACCAGTGGGGCTACCTGGACGAATGGCTCCGGGAGCAGGCCGGGGGGCGTGGTCTCAGCACGATCAAAGAGAACCCCACGCCCCGGAAGATTGGCTACGCCCAGTCCCAGGCGCTGGTCAGGGCCTCCGATCACGCGGCCCTGATCCGGTTTTTCCAGGCATCCCACGTGTCCCCCGGGCAGCCGGCGGACGGCGCGTGGCTGCTGGAGAAGCTCAAGGGGTGGAGCGTCATCAACCCAAAGGGCCTGTCCCAGAGGCTTCGCCAGGCGCTTGATTCCCAGACCGAGGGCCGTCTCCTGGAGCCTTTGCTGGCCACGCTGCTGGAGGGCTGGGACGGAACCGCCGCGCACGGCTGTATCGACGGCGGCCTGCTCCCCGTGTCCTTGCGCGTGGTGCTCGAAGAGGACTTCATGGGGTGGGAGGTGCGCTGGCACGCGGAGGCCGTGGACGGCGTGGACCGCGACTCCCTCCAGCACCCCGGCGGAACGCTGGAACTCGCTTCGGGTGCCTCGGATCAGGCGTACGCGCTCTCAGGGGCGGTACCCGGTGTGGCACAGGCTCTCCAGCACGGGTTCACCGCACGAGGGGCGAAGACGGCCGTGCGGATCGAACGTGGCCGCGATGTCCTGGCCCTGCGCGAAGACCCGGTCGCCGGAGGCTGGACGGATACGGACGTGCTGACCGTCTTCGAGCCCTACACATTCCTGTTCACCAAATCCGGCCAGAGTCGGCTTCAGAGGCTCCTGGCTGATACGGGCCATCGGTGGTACCAGCCTGGAGCCGCCCCGCTTCAGGGCTGGCACATCACTCCCGAGCTGCAGTTCACCGACGAGTCGGTGCTGACAGCCGCTCTGTCACGATCCGGTATTCAGAACATCCGCCATGTCCTGGGCCACCGGCTGAGCCTGCGCAACGGACTGCGCGTGCAAAAGGAATGGAACCACCGTTCGCTGTTCCTGCTGGGCGGGGAGCCCGATGTGATGGTCCCCCAGGAGTTCCGCGAGCCCGGACTGGTCACTCTGGACGGCCAGCCCCTGCTCGTCCCCGCCGACGGCCTGGTGGTGTTGCGCGGTAAAGACCTGGCTCCAGGCCGGCATGTGCTCACCGCCGGCGGCGCGGAGGCTGACTTCTACCTGGAGCAGGGGGCGGAGCCACAGGCAGGCCATCCGGTCGGCTCTGCTTCCGGTACGCCCTCCGGCAGCGTTACCGTCCCGCTGGACGGAGACGCGCGCTTCCTTACGGCGCGAGGACACTTCCTCACTATCCGGCGTCCGCAGGAGCCCGCGTGGTGGAAGGATCGCGCGCCGGTCCTCGGCGGCGGCGGGACAGCACGCGTACCCGTCCCTCCCGAGGCCGTGTGGCTGGTGGTCATTTCCGAGACCGGGGCACCTGCCGTCACGTTGCTGCGGTCACAGGATCCGGACTTCGGAACCCTGAGCCGGGCCGCCAAGGACTTCTGGAGCAAGATCGCTCTGTTCGGCCTGACAGGGGTCCCCCACGCCACCTTGTGGAAGCGCTACAGGGAAGCCGCCCTGAGTCAGTTCCCGCGAGGGGGATTCACGCGTGTTTGAGCCGGACTTCTTCATTTCCTGGATGGCGGAGCAAGGCACCGGATCCCTTCGCACGCTCATCCGTGACGCGTCATGGGCCAGCGGCCACGAGAGGAAGCCCGTCACCCAGTGGCTCAGCCGCATCGAGGCGCTCGGCACCGTCACCATCGACTGGCGCGGCGACCAGTGGCGCACGAACCCCTGCGAGGTCACCGACCTGCCCGGGAACACCCAGACCGCCGTGCTCACCGGCGCCCGGCCCGCCGACCCGGACTTCTACAGGAAGCACGGGGCGGTGGCCATGCCGCAACAGCATGAGCAGTCCGGGATACCGCTGCCAGCGGCCCTGTGGCTGCAGTACACGGAGCCGTCCCACCTCCACGAGTTCGCCGTGGCCGTCAGCGCTACGGTCGTCCCTTGCGCGGCTGAGTCTGCTTCCCGGTCCCTCAGCGCGTTCGCCCCGGGGACGGAGATGGCTCCGCCGGCACCCGACAACGTGGCCGAACTGCTCGATCCCCTCACCGGCCGGTTCCGCCCCGTGGGTCTCCTCGGCCGCAGGCCCGTATCCGGCCTGTACAAGTACAAGCAGTTCGGCCGGATGGACCGCTACGCGCTCCTGTGCGAGCCTCCCCGCCAGGCGGCGCCGGGCCTCCATACCCGCGTCCCTCCCCCGGAACGGACCTGGCATAGCGTCGACCGCAGGGCCGGCATCCACCACGCCCTCCGTCCGTCAGTACTCCCCCTGCGGTGGAAGGCTGATCATCCCGTTCGGGGGCAGGCAGGACGCAATGCTCTGGGACGCCTGACCGCCGATCGCAAGACTTCCCTGCCCTTGGCTCAGGAACGCACAGCCGTCCTGTGCACAGGGCTCGCGAGCCTGCGTACGGCGAACACGGAGCACTACGACGGAGTCCCCTTCTTCATCGCCGAGCGCATCGCCCACACTCTGCACCGCCGCCTGGAGACCGCATGAGCATGCCCCTGTCTGGCCTGGACGCCTTCGCCACGCACAAAGCCCTGGTCGACGCCTACCTGCGCTACTACGACACCGCCTTCCGGCTCCGCGACGACGCCCTCCAGGCCGAGCGCCGGGCCCTGCTCGACCAGCCCGGCGGTGTCTTCGCCGACCCGTTCGTCGAGCTCCGGCCCGAGTACGCCCTCACGGGGCACAGCACTGCCGAGTCGGCCAAGGCCGCCGGCGCCCCCGCCGAACTGGCGGGATTCGCCGAGCGCGGGCTCTTCGAGGAGGGCATGCAGCTCTACACCCACCAGGAACGGGCTCTGGCGAGCACGATGGCCGCCGGGCGGAACGCGGTGATCACTGCGGGCACTGGATCCGGGAAGACCGAAGCGTTCCTCCTGCCCATTCTGGCCGATCTGCTGCGCGAGTCAGTGGATTGGAAGGGGGCCCCCGCCGTACTCAACCGGTGGTGGGAGCGGGCTTCTACGGACTACCGCCCGCAGCGGGAGGGCGAGACCGGGCACGCCCCCGCGGTCCGGGCGATGATCCTCTACCCGATGAACGCACTCGTCGACGACCAGCTCGTCAGGCTCAGGCGCGCCCTGGACAGCGACATGGTCCGCGAGTGGCTTGAAGAGCACCGGCAGGGCCACCGCTTCTACTTCGGGCGCTTCACCGGCAGCACCCCCGTCACCGGAGGCCCGGACCAGCGCTTCGCCGTCGACGAGCTACGCACCTACCTAAAGACCACCGCCGCCCGCAGCGAGCGAGCCCGCAAGGCCGCCGAGGAGAGCGGCAAGGAGGACGTCCGCTACTTCGCCCCCCGCCTGGACGGAGCGGAGATGCGCAGCCGGTGGGACATGTACCACGCGTCCCCCGACATCTTGATCACGAACTACTCCATGCTCAACGTGATGCTCCAGCGCAGCCGCGACGAGGACTTCTTCCGCAGCACCGAACAGTGGCTGGACTCGTACGACGACGCCCGGTTCACCCTGGTGTTGGACGAGCTCCACATGTACCGCGGGACGCAGGGCACCGAGACCGCGTACCTGATCCGCAATCTCGTGCACCGGCTCGGCCTGAGCCGACGTCCCGAGAAGCTCCGCATCCTCGCCGCATCCGCCTCGCTGGACGAGACCCGCGATACGGACCGCCTCTTCCTCCAGGAGTTCTTCGCCGCGGACGAAGGCTCCTTCCACTTCATCCCCGGAGAGGCCGCGCCCCGCGCCCAGGGCCCCGAGAACATCTCCGCGGCGGCCGCCCAGCTGGCGGAGTACTCCCGTACAAAACCCGATCCAGCTGAGGCCGCCCAGATGCTCGCCACGACCCGCGCGGCGGACGCGCTGGCCAGCGCGCTTGGCGCCGGATCGAGCGCGCCCTCCGCCCCGTCGATGGCCGCCGCCTCCCTGGCCAGGAAGCTCTTCCCCGCCAACAGCAGGGAGGAAGCCGACCTGGCCCTGCACGGCACGGCGACCGCCATCCGCGCTGCGGCGGCTGCCGGAGCCAGTAGTCTGCCCCGGATCCGTATCCACCTCTTCTTCCGCAACGTCGCGGGAATGTGGGCCTGCACCGACCGCCAGTGCCCTGAGGTTCCCAACTCGCTCATGCACTCCGAACGATCCGTCGGCAGGATCTACTCCGTCCCGCGCGCGTCCTGCGACTGCGGCGCCCGTGTCCTGGAGCTGCTCTACTGCCAGTCCTGCGGTGAGGCGATGTTCGGCGGCTACGCCCCTCAGAACGCCACCGGAAGCAATCTCTTCAATTCTGTCCTGCTCCCCGACAGCCCCGACCTCTCCCGGGTTCCCGACCAGACGGGCAAGGAGCGCACGGCGGCCAACTACGTCGTCTACTGGCCGTCCACGAAGCCCCAGCGCGCTGACGACGACGCCGAGTGGAGCGCGGACAAGGGCAGTGTCACCTTCGCCTTCCGGCGCAGCGTTTACGATCCGGCCAGCGGGCACCTGCGCAACCGGGAAGCCGGCTTCACCGGCTGGACCTTCCATGTGAGCACTCCTACGGACAAGAAGACCGGCCAGTCCAGGCTCGCCCTCTCCTCCCTCCCGCCCTTCCCCACCCGCAGCCCCTGCTGCGGAGCCGACTGGGAGCGCCGCTACGCCAAGGACCGCACGCGCAGGCCCATCACGGACCCCGTACGGCTGACCTCGCCCGTACGGACGATGAGGACCGGTTTCGAGAAGATCAACCAGGTGCTGTCGGACGAGCTGGCTGAGCAGTTCACCGACCCCGCCGAACGCAAGCTGATCGTCTTCACCGACAGTCGGCAGGACGCCGCGAAGCTCTCTGCGGGCATGGAGCTGCGCCACTACCAGGACCTCGTCCGTCTCCTCGCCCTGGACGAACTCGGAAAGTCCGCCGCCATCGCCGAGGACGTCGCCGCCGTCCGTGATGCGGGAGGAGCACAGTCCCCAGACATTGCCGACGCCATCGAGCGCCTCCGCACGCGGAACAAGAACGATCTGAGTGCCCTGCGTCTGGCACTGATGGACGGCGACGAACACGCCGCAGCCGCGGCGGGAGAACGGCTCTCCTCCCCTCCGACGCTTGACTCCCTGGCCAAGGTGCACGTCAACACGCGCCTGCTCTCCCTGGGAGTCAACCCCGCCGGCCCGAAACCGAGTGTGCAGCGTGTCCAGAACCAGCCCTGGCACGAGCTCTTCGACTGGGAGCAGCAGCCTCCCGCACTCCAGGTGAACACCTCGGACGCGGCGCAGGCCGCCCTCAGCTCTGAAGACGGCCTCCTGGAGAACACCCTCGAAGCGTTGTTCTCCGGCGCTGGCCGCGACATCGAGTCGCTCGGCCTGGGCTCGGTCACCCCTGCGCCAGCCACACCGGACCGCGACGGCCTCGGCCGAGCGAGCCTTCGGATCCTCGCCGAACTCCGCCGCTTCACCAGTCTCCGCGAAGGCAGGGACAAGCCCCCGCCACGGCTCAAGGAATTCTGGGCAGGCGTCGCCGAACGTCAGGGCATGCACCCCGACGACGTACAGGCTGCGGCGGAAGCCGCCTGGGGCAGCGGCACCGTACGCGACTACCTCATCGACCCGAGGAAGACGGCTGTACAGCCCTCTCCTGGCCACTCCTGGACGTGCACCTACTGCGGGCGCCGTCACCTCACGCCGAGCGCCGGAACGTGCACGCGGTGCCGCAGCCAGCTCCCCACCCAGTCAGCGCCCGACGCAAACCCCGAGGCGAGCGACTACTACGCCTGGAAGGCCGCCAGCGGCCGCGCCGCCTTCCGCCTGAACTGCGCCGAGCTGACGGGGCAGACCGATCGCCTCGATGCCCAGTCACGCCAGGCCCGCTTCCAGCAGGTCTTCCTCAACGACCCGCCTGAGGTTCCGCTCGTGCACGGGATCGACCTTCTGTCGGTCACCACCACGATGGAAGCCGGCGTAGACATCGGGCCGCTCTCCGCAGTCCTGATGGCCAACATGCCGCCGAGCCGCTTCAACTACCAGCAGCGGGTCGGACGCGCGGGCCGCCGCTCCTCTCCCGTGGCGGCCGCCCTCACGGTCTGCCGGGGACGCAGCCACGACGAGCACTATTTCGCGAACCCGTCGTCCATCACCAACGACCCCACGCCCCCGCCCTATCTCACCCTCGAGCGTCCGGAGATCCTGGAACGGGCCATGGCCGCCGAGGTTCTGCGCCTCGCGTTCCGCGGCCTTGACACCCATGGCGGCTCGGGCAGCGTGCACGGCGAGTTCGGCAAGGCCAGGGACTGGGCCGCCGCCCTGCCTGACGTACGGGACTGGCTCGACCAGCAGAGCAGCGTTCTGGCCGCGACGGCACAGGCCCTCACCGCGTTCACCCCGCTCCAGTCCGCCGACCTCCTCGGAAGCCAGTGGCGGGAAAAGCTGCTGCGCCGCATCACCGAGGTGGCCGCTATGCCCACGGGCGCCGAGGAGCTCAGCGAGCGGCTGGCGCATGCGGGCGTGCTGCCCATGTTCGGCTTCCCGACCCGCGTCCGGCAGCTCTACCTGGACGTCCCGCAGAAGAGGTTCCCGTGGCCGCCCGGCAACACCATCGACCGTGACATTGCCATGTCCGTCTCACAGTTCGCACCGGGCAGCGAGGTGGTCAAGGACGGCAAGGTTTACACCGTCACCGGCATCACCGATTTCGAGCCCATGCCCAGGGGCGTGAGGCCCGTCGCGGAACCACTGGAACACCCCCGGACCGTGGGCCTGTGCCGCGTTTGCAACCACGTCGAGAAGACGCCGTCCAGCAGCGAGGGCACCTGCCCGACCTGCGAGGCCGACGACTATGACGTCGTTGACCTGCGGGAACCCGCCGGGTTCCGGGCCAGTGCTCCGCGAGACTTCGACGGAGTCTTCGCCTGGACTCCGAACACGGTCTCGTCCCGGGCAGCCGCGAACCTCTTGACCCTCCGCTTCGCCTCCTGGGAGGAAGCACACGTCTACTCCGGACCGGGCGAGCGGTACATCATCAACGACAACAACGGCGACCTGTTCTCATTGCGCCGCGCAGCGGGCCCCTGGGGCGGGTACCTCGCTACAGGAATGAACACCGGCGACCAGCTGCAGGTGGCCCTGGGTGCCGTTCTGCCCACGGACTTCTTCTTCCTCGGCCCGGTTTCCGCTGTCGACGAGGCCCACAGCTACCGCCTCAACCTCACCCCTACTGCCCCCGCCTACGGCGGCGACATCAGCCAGGGCAGGCGGGCCGCCTGGTACTCGCTCGCGTTCCTCCTGCGCAGCGCTGCCGCCCAGTTCCTCGATGTCGGCCGACAGGAACTGCTGGCCGGAATCCACGCCGGACCGCACCCAGACGGCCCTGTCGCCTACGCCTTCCTGGCCGATGCCCTGGAGAACGGCGCGGGCTTCAGCACGCACCTCGGCAGCCCGCAGGTAATCGCCGAGTTCATGCAGGCCGTCCATACCTACCTGGACGCGCTGAGGCAGACCGAGCACGCGGGAATCTGCACCTCCTCGTGCCCCCGCTGCCTGCGCGACTACTCGAACATGGCCTACCACTCCCTACTCGACTGGCGGCTCGCCGGTGACCTGCTGACCGTCCTGTCAGGCGGTCTCGCCAGCACCTCCGCCGACCGTGCCCGCCGGTCCCTGACCGGCCTCCAGAAGATGTTGAAGGGCACCCTCCTCAACGGGGATCTGCCCGGACTGGCCTTCGCCTCGGGCGGGGGCCTGCGCCACGCCGTGGTGGCGAAGCATCCGCTCCACATGTGCGAAATGGACGCGGTGAGCACCGACCTCCAGCCCGCGCTGGATGCCGCGCTTGAGTACACGCAAGACGCGGGTCGGATCGTCGTCGCAGACTGGTTCACTTTGGAGAAGAGCCCCATGCAGATCATCGAGCAGCTCCAGGGACTCTGAACGGTCCAGCTCCGGACATCTTGAACGCAGAGGGACACCTGGCCGCCACCGGGGGCCTGATGACCGAGCTGGAGCCGCGAGGGTGCGTCGCCCTGCTGTGAACCTGAAGCTGCGGCTCGCAGGCCCGCCATGCGTGAGCCATGCGTGAGCGGACGGCGCGGCACGGGCCGTCACAGGATGGATTGCCTGTCGAGCTGTACGTCGCTGACCAGGAAAAAACGAACCGCAAAGCATCGCTCGGCATCACTCGTCACGATCTTGCAGGCCTCGTAATGCGTAGGTCTCGGGTTCGAATCCCGAAGGCGGCTCCGGAAGACCCCAGGACTCACTCGCCGTGACCTGGGGCTTTTCCTTGTCTACGGCCTTTCGGCCGCCCGGTTACCCCTCGCGGAACGCCGTTCACGGACTTCCGGTGGACAGCCGGTGGACAAGCGTGCAGAGTGCGTTCGCGGACAGCGCCGTTCACCGGGCTGAGCCCGCGGTAGTCCGCGTATGGTTTCGGCAGTTTCCAGGCGGGTGCCGTCGCCACGGTCACGTTCCCCGACTGCGCTTTCGGAGACGAGTGCTCCTGCTTACCGCGCCGTCACGACCATCCAGTAGCGGCGGCCCCTCGAGCCGGACGGCACACTGGCTTCCCGGCACACGTCCGCAGGACCGTCCGCCGGGGAGCCTCATGCAGCCGATCCCAGCGGCGTATGTGATGCAGATCACTGGGATGCCTGCGAGTCGTCGGACAAGACAGGGTGTGGATTTTTCTATGCACTCCCGGATCCGGGCAGGCGACGTCGAGGCGTTCAGGGAGATGTTCCAGGAGCACGCCCAGGTGGTGTACCGCCATGCGATGCGGTTGACCGGTGACTGGACGTTGGCCCAGGACATCGTCTCGCTGACGTTTCTCGAGGCGTGGAGGCTTCGGGGAAAGCTGCGTGACGAAGGGGAGACCCCGCGGCCCTGGCTGATGGGCATAGCCACGAATGTCCTGCGCAATACCGCGCGCGCCGGGCGGCGGCAGGACCGTGCTCTGGCCCGTCTACCGGCACGGGAGACCACGTCGGACTTCGCCGACGAGGTGGTGGGCCGAATGGCGGACGCCGAGCAACTTACCGCGGCGCAGGCGGTGCTGGCACGGCTTCGCCGATCGGAACGGGAAGTGTTCACCCTGTGCGTCTGGTCCGGTCTCACCTATACAGAGGCGGCACAGGCCCTGGGCGTTCCCGTGGGGACGGTGCGCTCCCGGCTTGCCCGTGCACGGTCCAGGCTCCGCAAGCTCGCGGACGAGGAGCTGAAGAGGAGACGGGCCGGACGGGGAGAAGTGGAACCGCAGCACGGGACCGGACAAGTACGAGGAGGCCGCACCGAAGCGGCTCGGTCGAACCAGGAGACACACCGATGACCCTCAATCCGTGGCGGCGTCAGGAACCGCTGGACCAGCTGGAGCTCGTACGGCTGCTCCCGCCGCCCGGCGATCCGGTTCTCTCGGACGACCGCCAACGCCTTCTTGAGGAACACCTGATGAGCAATGTCACCGAGGATTCCCGGCGCGCCGGCTCGCGCCGCAGCCTAGCCCTGCGTGTGGCGGTGCCAGTGGCACTGGTCGCCGCCCTGGCCGGAACCGCGCTCGCCGTCAACCGGACCACCGCACACACCGACGCGCCGACCCCGGCAGCCGGGGCCCCCCAGCACATTTCCACCGTCGCCTACACCCTCGACCGCGAGAAGCAGGGGACCGTCACCGTCACCATCCTCAAGGCAGGAGTCGCACAGCCGGACGCACCGCACCTTCAACGCGACCTCGAGCGAATGGGCGTGCCCGCGCGCGTCTACGTGGCCGACCCCTCCTGCCCACCGGAGGACGGGGTCCCGGACAACCCGGTGATCGACGACGCCATACGGAACTCGATCAGGATCTCCCACCGCAACGGAGCGTACTTCGCCACCATCAGCCCCGCCGGGTTCCCCGCTGGAACCCATCTGGAACTCGCTTTCGGAGTGACCGCAGTGAGCTCGGACCCCGACATCGAAATCGGCCTACGCGAGGGCGCCGGCCCCGCCTGTGTCCACGCTTTCACGACCGACCTTCCTCCCATGCCCACTCCCGACACAGCCACCCCCGACCACAGCTGACACCTGCCCCCATCAGGTGGAAGAAGCCGGGCCACCGCTGTGCGCCGACGCCGTCGGATATGGAAGGGCACCGACGGCGTCGGCACGTTCGTCATGGTGAGCGCCGCTCGGTACGCAGAAGCGCGCGGCTCGACGCGGGTGGAGGTCGCCGAGGGCACGTTGGGCTCGGCGACCTCCGTACGGCTGGCTGCCTTGTTGCGGCCCGCTTTCATCGACTCGACACTGTTGCCGGGCAGTCCGAGGCGGGCGACGAGTTCGGCGGTCGGGACGAGGCAGTATTCCTCCCAGGTGACGACACCCGCGATGGCGTGCCGCTCGGCCAGGGCTAGACCGGCCGCGACAACGGCGGCTGGGTCGCGGGTGTCGGCGACCTCGTGGTCGATGACCAGGTCCCTGGAACTGCTGATGGGGGACACCCGCGCCGAAAGACTCATCCGTCGTCTCGCTCGGGATCGCATTCGTTATCGGACGACGTGCAGCCAATCGCCGCTACACCCACGGCTACGGACGAGCCGAAGATCTGGCGGGCACCGTCATCGTGCTGACCATCGCCGCCTCCTCCGCACTGGCCGCTTATGAAGCCGTCAACCGCCTGCCCTGGAAGCCAAGGTCGTGGATGCCGCCGGCTACGGGGTGCCCCAGCACCGCCGCCGGGCGATTGGCATCGCCTACCGGGACCCGGTCACCGTCCGGTTGCCCGAGGCCACTCACACCGGCCTGCCAGTCCGGGCCTGGGATGCCCTGTGTGACCTTGAGGAGGAAGAGATGCCCCCGGCCACGGGTCAGTGGGCCCGACTGCTGCCCTCTATCCCCGAAGGCGGCAACTACCTGTACCTGACGGCGCGTGGTGAGGGCGCGGAACCCTTTGGCTGGCGTACACGCTACTGGTCGTTCCTGCTCAAGCTGGCGAGGGACCGGGCGTCCTGGACCCTGCCGGCTTCTCCAGGTCCCAGCACGGGGCCCTTTCACTGGGACAACCGGCCGTTGTCGGTTCGGGAGCAGATGCGTCTTCAGACCTTCCCGGACGACTGGGTAATAGACCAGCCGTTCCGTGTGGGGCGAAGGCTGGTGGGCAACGCCACGCCGCCGGTGCCGAGGCGTAGGGCACTGAGCGGCGACGTCGCCCAGCCTGCGGGGGCGAGCCCGGCGCTCGTCCGGGCGGCGAGGGTATTGCTCGTTGCACCACAAGCTCTTCGAGAGTTTTCTGGGCGCTGGCCGCAGGCTTTTCTCTCCTGCGTCTCGCAGCGCTTCGTCGGCTGGTCGATTTTGGGCTCACAGGCCGGCCTGCCGCCGGTCGCCAGCCGGATCGCGAGTGGTATCCCCGGCGGGTTTTCCACGGTGATCTCAGCATGCTGGCGGAACGGCCTGTGCTGACTAGGTGACTGGGTGACTGGGTGACTGGTGAATGGGCTGGGCAACGTATGCGTCAGCGATGCGTGAGCGGACGGCGCGGTAGCCGCTGGACCCAGCACCACGCCGACGCGGTCATCAAGCCCCTGACCAGCCCAGACAGGACCCGCCGCCCCCACCCGGCACCCCTCACTACGACCTCACCATCCCTCGTAATGCGTACGTCTCGCGTTCGAATCCCGAAGGCGGCTTCACAGAAGCCCAGCCCAGACACTGTCTGGGCTGGGCTTAGAAGCTGTTGCGCTATCGGGTGTGGTGAGCGTGGGTTCGAGTGTGGTTTCTCGGTCGGGTGATCTCCGGTCGGGGTGCGCATGGAGACAGGGCC
>NZ_JBICTO010000027.1:0-85772 GCF_043197715.1 Streptomyces sp. NPDC049040 | reverse complement strand
GCGGGCCAGTGGTTCTGCCTGGTGCCGGTAGCCGGTGTTGTAGTGGGCCTGGCCGCAGCAGGTCTGCCCGGCGGGGAAGTCCACCTCCACACCCAGCCGCTCCAGCAGCGTGACCACCGCACGCCCGGTACCCGGATACAGCACGTCGTTCAGGCAGGTGAGGAACAGTGCGACCCGCATCGGGGCTCCCTCGGTTCGTTCGGTCGGGGCAGCGGTCTCCGGCGGACTGCTCACCGGTCGGAGCCAGGGACGAGGGGACGTCGCGCGCCCGCGGCGAGCCGCCTCTCGGCGGCTTCCCACACGCGGCCGTCGCCCTGCGGCCGGTAGTGACGCAACTGCTGTGTGTCCGCGACGAGTTGCCGCATCTCCGCGAGGTCGCCGACCAGTCCGCGGGTGCGGGCCTGTACCAGGATGTTGCCGATCGCGGTGGCCTCGGTCGGGCCGGCGACCACCGGCAAGCCGGTGGCGTCGGAGGTCAGTTGGCAGAGCAGTGCGTTGCGGCTGCCGCCCCCGACGATGTGGACGCGGGTGATCTCCCGGCCGGCGAGTTCCGCGGCCCGGCGCAGCACCCGGCGGTGCGCCAGGGCGAGGCTGTCCAGCACGCAGCGGATCACCGCGCCCGGCTCGGTCGGCGGCCGGCTGCCGGTGTGGACGCTGTGCTCGGCGATGGCCGCGGGCATGTCGGAGGGGGCGAGGAATTCCGGCGCGTCGGCGTCGATCAGTGCCGCAAGCGGCTCCGCCTGTGCGGCCGCGGCGAGCAGAGCGGACAGGTCGAGCGGCCGGCCGCGTGCGGCCCAGGTGCGACGGCACTCCTCGATCAGCCACATGCCCATGATGTTGCGCAGGTAGCGAACGGTGCCGTCGATGCCGCGCTCATTGGTGAAGTTGGCCGCCCGCGACTCCTCCGTGAGCACGGGCGCGTCCAGTTCGAGGCCAGCGAGGGACCACGTACCGCAGGAGATGTACGCGCCACCCGAGCCGGTGACCGGAACCGCCGCGACAGCCGACGCCGTGTCGTGGGAGGCGACGGCGACGACTGGCGTATCGGACGGCAGCCCCGTGGCTGCGGCGACGTGCGGCAGCAGGGCGCCGGCCGGCGTACCGGGTTCCCGCAGGGGCGGCAGCAGGCCCGCGTCGAGCCCGATGGCCGCCGCGATGTCCTGCGACCAGCCACCGGTCCGCGCGTCGAGCAGACCGGTGGTGGAGGCGTTGGTGACCTCGGCGGCGACGGTGCCGGTCAACCAGTACGTCAGCAGGTCGGGAATCAGCAACAGCGTGCGGGCGGCCTCCAGTTGCGCCGACCCCCGGGCTGCCGCCAGCTGGAAGACGGTGTTGAAGGGCAGGTGCTGGATCCCGGTGGTCCCGTAGAGCCGCGGTGCGCCGACCTGTTCGCGAACCTGCTCGGCCAGGTCCCGGGTGCGGTCGTCCCGGTAGTGGTGGGGCAGGCCGAGCAAGGCGCCGTCCGCGTCGAGCAGTCCGTAGTCCACCGCCCAGGTGTCGATGCCGACCGACGCGATCCGGCCCGTCCTGCCGGCCGATCGCAGGCCTTCGACCACGCCCTGGAAGAGCCCCGGCACATTCCAGTGCAACCCGGTGGGCAGCCGCAGCGGGGTGTTCGGGAAGCGGTGGACCTCGGTGAGGTCCAGGCTGCCCCGGCCCAGCGCGCCGACGATCACCCGGCCGCTCGTCGCCCCGATGTCCACCGCGGCGAAGGCGGACGGGTCGGTGGAATAGGGCGGCGTGGTCGAGGTCACGGGACATTCCTTGATCGGCGGACGGGCGAGCGGACGGGCGAGCGAACGGGCGACGGGCGAGCGGACGGACGGGCGGGCGAGCGGACGGACGGGCCACAGGGCGACGGGGCAAGCAGGCAGGCGGTGGGCGACCGGCCCGGGAGGACCGGTCGCCCGGACGGGCAGGGGGGCGCCCCAGGAGGGGGCCGCACGGCGGCGGTGGGCATGCGGTGGTGGCCCACCGCCGGCGGCGGCCCGGGTCAGCGCAGGAACGCCGCGGCGACTCCGGCGTCCACGGGGATGTGCAGGCCGGTGGTGTGGGTGAGGTCGCCGCCGGTGAGGGCGAAGACCGCGTTCGCCACGTGCTCGGGGAGCACTTCCCGCTTGAGCAGGGTGCGCTGGGCGTAGAACTCGCCGAGCTTGGACTCCTCGACCCCGTAGACGGCGGCGCGCTTGGCGCCCCAGCCCGCGGCGAAAATGCCGGAGCCGCGGACGACGCCGTCGGGGTTGATGCCGTTGACCCGGATGCCGTGCTCGCCCAACTCCGCGGCCAGCAGGCGCACCTGGTGGGCCTGATCGGCTTTGGTGGCGGAGTAGGCGATGTTGTTGGGTCCCGCGAAGACGGCGTTCTTGGAGGCGATGTAGATGATGTCGCCGCCGAGTCCCTGCTCGGTCATCACCCGGGCCGCCTCGCGGGAGACGAGGAAGGAGCCGCGGGCCATGATGCGGTGCTGCAGGTCCCAGTCGGCCGCGGTGGTCTCCAGCAGCGGCTTGGAGATGGAGATGCCGGCGTTGTTGACGACCAGGTCCACCCCGCCGAAGGCGAGCATCGCCTGCTCGAAGGCGGCGGCTATCTGCTCCTCGTCGGTGACGTCGACGGTCACGGCGACCGCCTTGTCCCGGCCGCCCAGTTCCTCGGCGACCGCCGCGGCATTGGCGGCGTTCAGGTCGGCGACGACGACGCAGGCGCCTTCGGCGACGAGCCGGTGCGCGATGGCCTTGCCGATACCGGATCCCGCGCCGGTGACCAGCGCGATCCTGGTCGCCAGCGGCTTGGGCGCGGGCATCCGGCGCAGTTTCGCCTCCTCCAGCTCCCAGTACTCGATGCGGAATTTCTCCGCTTCCTCGATGGGCTGGTAGGTGGAGACGGCTTCGGCGCCGCGCATCACGTTGATCGCGTTGAGGTAGAACTCGCCGGCGACCCGGGCGGTCTGCTTGTCCTTGCCGAAGCTGAACATGCCCACGCCCGGGACGAGCACGATCGCCGGGTCCGCGCCGCGCATCGCGGGGGAGTCGGGCGAGGCGTGCCGCTGGTAGTAGGCGGCGTAGTCGGTGCGGTAGCCGGCGTGCAGTTCGCGCAGCCGGGTGGCGGCCTGCTCCAGGGGTGCGCCGGGCGGCAGGTCGAGGACCAGGGGGCGGACCTTGGTGCGCAGGAAGTGGTCGGGGCAGGACGTGCCGAGGGCGGCGAGCCGCTGGTGCTCGGTGCGGGAGAGGAAGTCCAGGACTTCGGGTGTGTCGGTGAAGTGGCCGACCTGGGGCCGGTCGGCGGAGGCGATGGCGCGGACGAGCGGGGCCAGAGCGGCGGCGCGGGAGCGGCGTTCTGCCTCGGGGAGCGGTCCGTGTCCTGCGAGCAGCGGGCCGAAGGGTTCTGCCTTGCCGTGGTCGGCGAGGTAGGTCTCGGCGGTGCGGATGATGTGGAGGGCGTTGGCCTCGCACTCGGCCGAGGTGTCGCCCCAGGCGGTGATGCCGTGCCCGCCGAGTACACAGCCGATGGCCTGGGGGTTGGCCTGCTTGATCGCGGCGATGTCCAGGCCGAGTTGGAAGCCGGGGCGGCGCCAGGGCACCCAGACCACCGTGTCGCCGAAGCATTGCGCGGTGAGCTTCTCGCCGTCGGCCGCGCAGGCCAGGGCGATCCCGGAGTCGGGGTGGAGGTGGTCCACGTGGGGTGCGTCGACAAGGCCGTGCATGGCGGTGTCGATGGAGGGTGCGGCGCCGCCCTTGCCGTGCAGGCAGTAGTCGAAGGCCGCGACCATCTCGTCCTCGCGGTCCACCCCGGGGTAGACCTGGGTCAGTGCACGCAGCCGGTCCAGGCGCAGGACGGCGAGGCCGCCCTCGGTGAGGGTGCCCAGGTCGCCGCCCGAGCCCTTGACCCACATCAGCTCGGTGTCGGCGCCGGTGACCGGGTCGGGCGCGGTGCCCTTGGCGGAGGTGTTGCCGCCCGCGTAGTTGGTGTTGCGCGGGTCCGAGCCCAGCCGGTTCGAGCGCTCCAGCAGCTCGCCGACCGTGCTCGGCTCGGAGTGGGGAACGGAAGCCATGGGTGCAGTCCTTTGCGGTTCTGGTGGGATGCGGGCGGTGCGGGCGGTGCGACCGGCGGACGGAGCCGTGACAGGCCCGGTGGCGTGGGCCGAACGGTGCGTACGGCCGCCGGGACCGGCCGTCAGGACGAGCCGCAGGGGGCGGCCGGCAGCCCCGACCGGCCGCGGGCCGGGTCGGCTCAGGCGCCCCAGCCGGCCTGTTCGCCGCCGACACGGCCGGTGACGATCCGCTGCTGCCAGCCGGAAGCGCGGTAGGCGGCCATCGGGTCGGGGTGCAGGCCCGTCTCCTCGCGTATCGAGGCGAGCAGCGGGCGTACGTCGGTGTTGTAGGCGTCCATCAGCACCGCGTTGGCCTCCAGCACGTCGCCCGAGGCCTGGGCCGCGGCGAGGGCGCCACCGTCGACCAGCAGCGCCTTGGCGGTGGCCTCCTGGACGTTCATCACCGAGCGGATGATCGCCGGGATCTTCGCCTCGATGTTGTGGCACTGGTCGAGCATGAAGGCCACGCCCGTCTCGGGTTCGAGGCCGCCGTTCTTGACGACCTCGTACAGGATCCGGAAGAGCTGGAAGGGGTCGGCCGCGCCCACCATCAGGTCGTCGTCGGCGTAGAAGCGGGAGTTGAAGTCGAAGCCGCCGAGCTTGCCCTCGCGCAGCAGGAAGGCCACGATGAACTCGATGTTCGTGCCCGGCGCGTGGTGCCCGGTGTCCACCACGACCTGCGCCTTGGGGCCGAGCTTGAGGCAGTGGGCGTACGAGGTGCCCCAGTCCGGGACGTCGGTGGCGTAGAAGGCCGGCTCGAAGAGCTTGTACTCCAGCAGCATCCGCTGGTGGTCGCCCAGCCGCTCGTAGACCGCGGCCAGCGCCTCGGCCAGCCGGTCCTGCCGGGCGGAGATGTCGTCCTGGCCCGGGTAGTTGGTGCCGTCGGAGAACCACAGCTTCAGGTCGCGCGACCCGGTGGCGTCCATGATGTCGACGCACTCCAGCAGATGGCCCAGCGCCTTGCGCCGAACCGCCGGATCGGGGTTGGTCACCGAGCCGAGCTTGTAGTCGTCGTCCTGGAAGACGTTGGAGTTGATCGCGCCCAGCGTCAGCCCGCGCTCCTCGGCGTGCGCGCGCAGGTCCGCGTAGTCCTCGACCCGGTCCCACGGGATGTGCAGCGCCACCACCGGGGCCACACCGGTCGCCGCCTGCACCTGCGCGGCGTCGTCCAGCTTCTCGTACGGGTCGCGGGGCACGCCTTCCTGCCGGAACACCTTGAAGCGGGTACCGGAGTTGCCGTACGCCCACGACGGGGTCTCGATCCGCTGGGACTTCAGCGCCGCCCGGACGGCCGACTGATCTGTCATGGCAACCTCTGTGAATCGTTTCATTTAGCGGACACCGTAGTGGCGGGGACAACTTCTGTCAATGACTCGTGGACCAATGAAAAGGTTCACGTGACGGCTCCGGGCTGCGCCGCCCTTCGCGCCGGTCGGCGCGCGGGGTGCGGCCGAGCCGTTCCGGCGAACCCTGTCCGGCTCCCGCCGGAGAGCGTCGGGTGTGCTTCCCGGGGAACCGGAGGCGAAGTGCGGGGTCGTCAGGGGTGGGGGTGGCCTGTGGGGTCAGGGAGAGTCGGAACGGTCCCGGCGTCGGTGCCGGAGGGCCGCGTGATGGTGGCGCAGAACCGTGGGCGTTATTGAATCGTGTCACGGCACAATATACGCTGCTTGCCCTCGACTTCACCCCCTCCGGGTGAACCCACTGAGCGGCGGGCCCACGTTTGTTCGGCTCCGGAACCCTTGACGGTCTCTCCGTGCGGGGCTAACGTCCCGGCAGTTCCGTTGAAACATTTCACCCCCCATTGTTTCTCGGCCGGGAGACTCAGGAGACACCCATGACCGATCCCGCACCGGAACGGACTCCGGTTCTCGCCCTGGAGGGGGTGAGCAAGTCCTTCGGGGCCGTACGGGCGCTGCGCGAGGTGTCGCTGGAGTTGTACGCGGGGGAGGCGCACGCCCTGGCGGGTGAGAACGGCGCGGGCAAGTCGACGTTGATCAAGACCCTGGCCGGAGTGCACCGGCCGGACTCCGGACGCGTGCTGCTCGACGGCGCTCCCGTGGTCTTCCACGGTCCGGCCGACGCCAGGGACGCCGGGGTGGCCGTCATCTACCAGGAGCCGACGCTCTTCCCCGACCTCTCGGTCGCCGAGAACATCTTCGTCGGCCGCCAGCCGCGCAGGTCGCTTGGCCGGGTGGACCACCAGGCGGTCAGGAGAGCCGCCGCGGGCCTTTTCGACCGGCTCGGCGTCGACCTCGACCCGGACCGGGCCGCGCGCGGCCTGTCCATCGCCGACCAACAGCTGGTGGAGATCGCCAAGGCGCTGTCCTTCGACGCCCGGGTGCTGATCATGGACGAGCCCACCGCGGCGCTGACCGGCAGCGAGGTGGCCCGGCTGTTCGGCGTGGTCAGGGCGCTGCGCGAGGGCGGTGCCGCGGTGCTGTTCATCTCGCACCGGCTGGAGGAGGTCTTCGCGCTCTGCCAGCACGTCACGATCCTGCGGGACGGCGGCTGGATCGGCAGCGGACCGGTCGGCGGGCTCACCGAGGACGAACTGGTCCGCCGGATGGTCGGCCGCGACCTCGACGAGCTGTACCCCAAGCAGGACACGAAGACCGGCGAGGTCGCGCTCAGCGTCAGCCGGCTCACCCGCGAAGGGGTCTTCACCGACGTCTCCTTCGAGGTGCGGCGCGGCGAGATCGTCGGCCTCGCGGGGCTCGTCGGGGCGGGCCGCAGCGAGGTCGCCCGCGCGGTCTTCGGCGTCGACCGCTGGGACGCCGGCGAGGTGCGGGTCGACGGCAGGAAGCTCAGGTCCGGGGCGCCGAGCCTGGCGATGAAGGCCGGGCTGGCGCTGGTCCCCGAGGACCGCAGGGCACAGGGCCTGGTGATGGGGATGTCCGTCGAACGCAACATCAACCTCACCGGTCTCGGCAAGACCAGCCGCGCCGGTGTGATGAACCGCGGCGCGGAACGCAGCAGGGCCGTCGACTGGGCGGTGCGCCTCCAGGTGAAGTACGCCAGGCTCGCCGATGCCGTGGGCACCCTGTCAGGTGGCAACCAGCAGAAGGTCGTGCTGGCGAAGTGGCTGGCAACGGCCCCCGGGGTGCTGATCGTGGACGAGCCGACCCGCGGTATCGACGTCGGCACCAAGGCCGAGGTGCACCGGCTGCTGTCCCGGCTGGCGGCCGACGGGGTGGCGGTGCTGATGATCTCCTCCGACCTGCCGGAGGTCCTGGGCATGGCCGACCGGATCCTGGTCATGCACGAGGGCCGGCTGGTCGCCGAGATCCCCCGCGCGGACGCCACGGAGGAGTCGGTGATGGCCGCCGCCACCGGCCGTGGCAGGAGCGCCGCATGACCATGACCGCGAAACCCGCGCCCGCCGCCGCACCTTCGGGAGCCGCGGCCACCGGCAGCCTGCTGGACCGGGTGCTGAAGGTCAGGGAACTGGCGATCCTGGCCGTCCTGGTACTGCTGCTGCTGGCCACCCAGCTGGACAACAGCGCCTTCCTGTCCGAGCAGGGCATCAAGGACCTGCTGCTCAACGCGACGATCCTGGTGCTCGTCGGGGTCGGCCAGGCCACAGTGGTGATCACCAGGAACGTCGACCTCTCGGTCGGCTCCACGCTGGGCATCACCGCCTTCGCGGCCGGCGAGTTCCTGCGCGGCGGCGGCAACCCCCTGGTCGCCGTACTGATCGCGGTGGCCCTCGGCGCAGGATTCGGCGTCGTCAACGGCCTGCTGGTCAGCCTCGGCCAGGTGCCGGCCCTGGTGGTCACCCTCGGCACCCTCTACATCATCCGCGGCCTGGACTCCATCTGGTTCGGCTCCGAGCAGATCACCGCCGCCGACCTCCCTTCGGGCTTCGTCGGCTTCGGGCACAACGGCTGGGGCGCGCTGCCGTACCTCGCCGTGCTGACCGCGGTGGTGCTCGCCGCCGCCGCGTACTACCTGCGCGGCTACCGCAGCGGCCGGGACATGTACGCACTCGGTTCGAGCCCGGAGGCCGCCAGGCTGGCCGGTGTGCCGGTACGCAAACGCATCCTGACCGCGTACGTCCTGTGCGGGGCGCTGGCGGGCCTGGCGGGCGCGCTCTACCTCGCGCGGTTCGGCAACGTCGACTCCGGCACCGGCTCCGGCTACGAACTGACCGTGGTCAGCGCGGTCGTGGTGGGCGGTGTCGCCTTCACCGGCGGCTCCGGCAGCCTCTACGGCGCCGCGCTCGGAGCACTGCTGCTGACGTCCATCAACAGCGTCCTGCCCTCCATCGGCGTCAGCTCCGTCTGGGTCCAGGCCATCGACGGCATCCTCCTGCTGCTCGCCATCGCCGTGGACCGGGTGGTCGCACTGCGGGTCGCGGCAGTGCTCCGCAAGCGGGCCGCACAGACAAGGAGCGCCCACCATGACTGACCCCACCACACCCGGCTCCCGGTCCCGGACGCGGGACGCGCTGCGCTGGGACACCGCCGTCGGCGCACTGCTCGTCGTGCTGCTGTCGTGCTCCTTCGCCTTCGTCGACAACTTCGGCAACGCGCTCAACCTGTCGTTCCTGATCGGCAACACCCTCCCGATCGCGCTCATCGCGCTGCCCATGACCATGCTCGTCGTCTCCGGCGAGATCGACCTGTCCGTCGGCTCCACCGCGGGACTGGCCGGCGCGGTCATGGGCCGGCTGTGGAACGCAGGTATGGCCATCGAGACGATCATCCCGTTGTGCGTGCTGCTCGGCGTGGTCTGCGGACTGGTCAACGGCCTGCTGGTGACCAGGCTCGGGCTTCCCTCGCTCGCCGTCACCATCGGCACCCTGGCCGCCTACCGCGGCATCGCGCAGATCGTGCTGGGCTCCGACTCGGTGACCGACTTCCCGCAGAACTACCTGGACTTCGGCTCCGGCCGGATCGGCGGCACCTTCATCCCGCAGGCCGCCGTGCCGTGGGGGGTCCTGCTCGTCGTCGCGGTGCTGGTGCTGCACGCCACCCCGTTCGGGCGCTCGCTGTTCGCCGTCGGCGCCTCGGAGGAGGCCGCCAGATTCGCCGGGGTCCGGGTCAGGCGGGCGAAGCTCTCGATGTTCGTCGCCACCGGCACGGTCTCCGCGCTGACCGGCGTGTTCTGGGCACTGCACTACGCCAGCGCCCGCTACGACAACGCCACAGGACTCGAACTGTCCGTCATCGCCGCCGTGCTGCTCGGCGGCATCGACTTCGACGGCGGCAAGGGCACCCTCGGCGGCGCGATCGCCGGTGTCTTCCTGCTCGGCGCACTGCAGAACGTGATGAGCCTGGTCAACGTCTCCGCCCAGTCCCAGACCCTGATCACCGGTGTGCTGCTGGTGGTCTCCGTCCTCGCCCCGAGGGTCGCCCGCCAGGTCGGCCAGGCCCGCGCCCGGCGCAGACCGGCCGCGGCGCCGCCCCCCGCCGTAATCGCCGGCACCTGAGCCGGTCCGGCCCCGGCACCCGACGCGAGGCCGGACCCCGTCCGCACAACCGCCGTCCCACCACCTCCGGCAGCCCGTGCGCAGCCCGCCGAACCGCGGTCCCACCCGATCAGCCGGACGATCTCCGGTCACCCCTGCCGTGCTGCGGCAGCGAAAGGAAGCCCGCATGTCCATGAGAACCGCCCCCGCCCGTCGTATCGCGGCCGCGGTCGCCGTCGTCAGCGTCGTCGCGCTGGGGACCGCCGCCTGCGGCGGGACCACCAAGAAGTCCGGCGCGGACGGCAGTTCCGCGCCCGCGGCCGCGCCGACGGCGTCGGCCGACCCGAGCGCGTCGGTCAAGAAGGGCCTGACGATCGCGTATCTGCCCAAGGCGGTGAACAACCCGTACTTCACCATCTCCGACGGCGGCGGCAAGAAGGTCGTCGAGGCGGCGGGCTCCACGTACAAGGAGGTCGGCACCAGCAGCGGTACGGACACCGCGGGCCAGGTCTCCTACGTCAACACCCTCACGCAGCAGCAGGTCGACGCCATCGCGGTGTCCGCGCAGGACCCCGGCGCCCTGTGCACCGCCCTGAACCAGGCGCGCAAGAACGGCGTCAAGGTCGTCACCTACGACTCCGACACCAAGGCCGGCTGCCGTGACGTCTTCGTCTCGCAGGCCGGTTCGGAGGATCTGGGCCGTACCGAGGTGCAGCTGATCGCCCAGCAGATCGGCAACAAGGGCCAGATCGCCATCCTGTCCGCCGCCCAGACCGCCACCAACCAGAACACCTGGATCGGCTTCATGAAGGACGAGCTGAAGAAGCCCGAGTACAAGGACATCCAGCTGGTCAAGGTGGCCTACGGCAACGACGACGCGCAGCAGTCCTTCCAGCAGACCCAGGGCCTGCTCCAGCAGTACCCGAACCTGAAGGGGATCATCTCCCCGACCACGGTCGGCATCAAGGCCGCGGCGCAGTACCTGAGCGGTTCGAAGTACAAGGGCAAGGTCCGGCTCACCGGCCTCGGCACCCCCAACGACATGCGGGCGTACGTCACCGACGGCACCGTGCAGTCCTTCGAGCTGTGGGACCCCGCCAAGCTCGGCGCGCTGGCCGCCCACACCGCCATCGCGCTGGCGTCCGGCCAGATCAGCGGGGCCCCCGGGCAGACCTACACCGCGGGCGACATGGGCAGCTTCACCATCGGCCAGGACAGCACGGTGGTGCTCGGGAAGCCGACCGGCTTCGACAAGTCCAACATCGGCCAGTACGACTTCTGAGCCCGGCAGGACCCCGCGACCGACCCGCACCACCGGCGAAGCGCCGGCCCGCCCCGAGCGGGCCGGCGGCCGGGAAAGGAAGAGGCAACCCTGATGAAACGCGTCTGCTTTCTGCTCAAAGTCCGACAGGAGCGACTGGCCGAGTACCGCGAGCGGCACGCCGAGGTGTGGCCGGAGATGCAGGCCGCGCTGACCGCGACAGGCTGGCACAATTACTCACTCTTCCTGCGGGACGACGGCCTGCTCGTCGGCTACCTGGAGACGGCGGATTTCGACCGGGCGCGGGCCGCGATGGACCGGACCGAGGTCAATGCGCGCTGGCAGGCGGAGATGTCGGGCTTCTTCGAAGAATTGGACGGCGTCGCGCCTGATGCGGCTATGGTTCCGCTCAGCGAGGTCTTCCATCTCGCGTGAAGTCCACCGGAATCGTTTGCGGAGCGACGGCGGAGGCGAGCGGTGAAGCGATTCATTCCTCGGGTCCTGATGATCTGTTGAATCAGCGCCCTGTTCTGCGGTGCAGAGCCGGTCTCATATGATTGAATAGGTTCAATTGGCAGGTCGGGGGAGACCCCGCGGAGCGCCGGTCCCTGCATGCGGGACCCGGCGGTGGCAGCGGGACGGAGCGTGGCATCCATGGTGGGTATCAAAGACGTGGCGCGGCAGGCCGGCGTCTCGGTGGGCACCGTCTCCAATGTGATCAACCGGCCCGACCTGGTGGCCGAGGAGACCAGGACGCGCGTGCAGTCGGTCATCGCCAGGCTCGGCTACGTCCGCAGCGAGTCCGCCCGCCAGCTCAGAGCGGGTGCCAGCCGCATCATGTCGCTGCTGGTGCTGGACATGGGCAACCCCTTCTTCGTGGCCGTCGCCTCCGGTGCCGAGCGCACCGCGCGGGCGGCCGGGCTCGGGGTGATGGTCTGCAACAGCGCGCAGAGCATCAGCGAGGAGCTGGAGTACCTCTCGCTCTTCGCCGAGCAGCGGGTCCGCGGCGTCCTGGTGACGCCGGCCGACCCGACCGGCCGGAGCCTCGACGGCCTGCGCAGCCAGGGCATCCCCTTCGTCCTCGTCGACCGCGTCTCGGCGGACCCGTCGGTCTGCTCGGTGTCGGTGGACGACGTGGCGGGCGGCCGGCTCGCGGTGCAGCACCTCATCACGGCCGGCCACCGGGCGATCGTCTACGTCGGAGGCCCGCCCGAGGTGACCCAGGTGCACGACCGCAAGGCGGGCGCGCTGGCCGCGCTGGCCGAGGCCGGGCTGCCCGCCGAGTCGCTGACCGAGATCTCGGCGGAGCGCCTCGACGTCGCGGCCGGCCGGGACGCGGGCTCGCGGCTGCTGGGCCTCGGCAACCGCCCCACCGCGGTCTTCTGCGCGAACGACCTGCTGGCGCTCGGGGTGCTCCAGGCGATGTTCGCGGCCCGGATCAGCGTCCCCGACGAGATGGCGATCGTCGGCTACGACGACATCGAATTCGCCGCGGCGGCCGCTGTCCCGCTCACCTCGGTCCGCCAGCCGGCCGTCTCCATGGGCCGCCTCGCCGCGGAGATGCTGCTGGAGGAGACGGTCGGCGACCCGGCCGCGCACCGGCACCGGCAGACGGTGCTGCAACCGGAACTCGTCGTCCGCGGCTCCAGTCTCCCCGGCCGCTGACGGCGCCGCGGACTCCCGACCGTACGACGCACGGCCCGCCGGCGGCTACGCCGACGCCTGCCTGACGGCCTCCGCCACCTCGGCCGGCGATCCGTGCCACGGGGCGCCGTGGCCTGGCAGCACCCAGGAGGCCTGGAGCGCGGCGAGCCGTTCGAGCGAGGCCAGCGACTCGGCCGGGTCGTCGGTGAACGGGGCGGGCTGCGGGCCCCCGCGGCCGGTCAGTACGTGCCTGGTGGTCAGCGCGTCCCCGACGAAGACGGCGTCGGCGAGCGGCACGTGCACCGCGACGCTCCCCGGGGAGTGGCCGGGCATCGGCACGATCACCGGGTTGCCCGGGAGGTCGAGGACCTGGCCGTCGGAGACCTCCACCACTTCGCGGACATGGGCGGTGCGCAGGCCGTTCTTGCGCAGGCCGTACCAGAAGAAGCCGAGTGCGGGGCCGATCCGCATGGGTCCTGCCGCGGTCTTGGGCTTCTCGCCCGTGCGGGTGCGGACGGCGTCGGCGGCGTGCACATGGATCGGCACCCCGTGCTCGCGGCGCAGCCGCTCGGCGAAGCCGATGTGGTCGGAGTCCCCGTGGGTGAGCACGAGTCCCTTGATGTCTTCCGCGGACTTGCCCAGCGAGCGGAGCTCGCGCTGCAGGTCGCGCCAGTGGCCGGGGAGGCCGGCGTCGATGAGCGTGATGCCCTCTGGGGTGTCGACGAGGTAGCACGCCACCACGTCGTTGCCGAGGCGGTGGAGGTGCGGAGCGAGCTTCATGGGTCCCTTTCCGAGGGTGCCGTGGGGGCCGGGCGGCTACGATGGCTACGATACGTAGGCTTGATGGCTATGGGCAATAGCTTTTGGGAAGGGGCGGAAGAGGTGCCGACTCCCGAGAAGACCTCACTGGGTGCGATCGTCGCCGCGGGCCGGGAGGCCCTGGAGATGGGCGGCCCGCAGGGACTGACGATGCAGAGCGTCGCCACCCGTGTCGGGGTGCGCGCGCCGTCCCTCTACAAGCACGTCCGCGACCGTGCGGCGCTGCTGGCCGCCGTGGCGGACGACGCCCTCGACGAGCTGGTCGCCCGGCTCGAGGCGACCGACGGCTCGCTCGAGGAGGGGATACGTGAATACCGCAGGTTCGCCCAGGGCCACCCCGAGGCCTTCCGGCTTACGCAGTCCGGCGTCGCGTCGCAGGAGGCGCTCGCCCGCGCGGTGGCCCCGATCCTGCGGGCGTCAGGGGAGCTCGTGGGCGAGCGGGACCAGCTGGAGGCCGCTCGGCTGGTGACCGCGTGGGCGGTCGGCTTCATCGGGATGGAGCTGGGCGGCGCGTTCCGGCTCGGGGGCGACGTCGACCGGTCCTTCGAGTACGGCCTCGCTGCGATCCGCAGCGCCCTCGCGGCAGGCGGCCCCGGGGACGGGCTCAGCGGCTGACCGTCAGGTCCTCCCGCACGCCGGCGGTCCGCGGCTCGTCGCGCTGCAGAGCGATCAGTGCCATGTCGTCGTCGAGGCCCGCGGGGGCATGCGCCCGCAGATCACTGGTCAGGGCCTGCACGAGCGGCCCCGGGCGGTGCCCGGTCCAGGCGGCGGCCCGCTCCAAGAGCGGGTAGAAGGCACCCTTGTCGTCCCGCGCCTCGGTGACTCCGTCGGTGTACAGCAGCAGCCGGTCGCCCGCGGCGAAGGGGAAGGTGGTCGGGCCGTAGCCGCTGTCCGCCAGCGCGCCCAGGCCCAGCGGCGGCGCGGGATTGGCCGCGTCCAGCGAGGTGACGGCGCCCTCGTGGAAGAGCAGCGGCGGCAGGTGCCCGCAGCTGACCACGTGCACGCTGGGCTCGTCGTCCGGGATCTCGATGATCGCCGCCGTGACGAACCGCTCCGCGGCATCCGTGTGAGCGGGTGTCTCCCAGCGCTCGTTGAGGCCCCAGCGGACACTGCCCTCAAGCGAGGCGACCAGCTCGGGCAGCGGCGACTGGCGGTGCGCCGCGGCGCGGAAGGCGCCCAGGACCAGCTCGCTGTCGGCGATGGACCCCAGACCCTTGCCGCGGACGTCGCCGATGAGCAGCCGGGTGGAGTCGGCGGTGCGGGCCACCGCGTACAGATCGCCGCCGACGGGGGTGCCGAAGTCGGCCGCCCGGTAGGCCGAGGCGATGGACACCGGGCCCGCACGCTGCGGCAGCGGCCGCAGGACCGCCTCCGACACCCGGCGCAGGCCCGCGAGCTCGTGGCGGCGCCGCTCCAGCACGCAGCTGACGAGCACCAGCAATACCGACAGCAGTGCCAGGGAACCCAGCTGTACGAGCACGCTCTCGGTCAGGAGCGTCATGCGCTCGACGCCGGCGACGACGAGTGCCAGGACCGCGAGTCCCGCGGTCAGGGTCGCGCGGCGGGGGCCGAGGAAGACGGCGGCCAGGGCGACAGGGAGGACCAGTGCGTGCGCGAGGTGGATGTCCGCCGGCAGGAACGAGTCCACGACCGGCACCAGGATGATGAACGCGGCCGCCACCGCGGCCCAGGCGCCCTCGCGGGCTCTCGCGGGCTCCCGCGGTGCCAGGAGCCGGTCCCGGACGTGCATACGGACTCCTCCCGGTTCCGTCGCGTCGTTGCGTCGCGACAGCGCACAACTGCCAGGAAATATTCCGAAGCCGGACATTGTGGATCCTGGGTCATGTGCCGCTGCCCGCGGGCCGCTGCGTGTCGTCGGTGCCATCCACCGCGTCGGTGTTGTCACCGAACGGCCAGCGGCGCCCTACGGCCACGTGCAGGATGACCGACAGGCCGATCGCGTTGAGTGCCGCATGCCCCACCCACTCCTCGCTGCTGGGCTCCGTCCAGTGGCGGCCGTCGGCGTAGAGCGTCAGCAGCGCGTAGAGCGCCGCCGCCACGACGAGGGTGCCCGCCAGGGTCGCCACCCGCTCCGCCACCGGGTCGAGGCAGGGCCGGAAGACCCCTTCGAAGAGCATCCCGACGATCAGGCCCGCGGCGACGAAGTTCCCGGCCGCCGCGTTGACGACGGCGGGCCCGGCGCCGCCGGGCCCGTGGGCCAGCGCGTAGGTCAGCAGCGCCCCGCCGATCACCACGATGTTCGCCGAGACGATGCGTACGGCACGGCTGGGGTGGTCCGCGAACGGCCAGCCCCTCCAGACCACGAACACCCACACCTGCCAGGCACCGATCAGGACCAGCACGGCACCGAGCTCCGGTCCCGGCACCGGGCCGCTCCGGCTGGTCAGACCGGACCCCGGGGGCGCGTCGAAGTCCACCGCCACGAAGTACAGGACGATCGCGGCGCCCCACGACACCGCGAGGGCGACGATTCCGCCGGTCAGCCGCGGCAGCCGCCGCAGCGGCCAGCCCTCGCACACCAGGGTCAGCTGCAGTACGGCCACGAAGGCACCGCCGGCGAGCGGCAGCGACGCGGGGAACAGCGGCGCATGGCCGGGCCCCGGGGTCGGGTCGAAGACGCCCACGGGATCGACGTGGCCGATGCTGAGCTGGCCGAGGAAGGCCAGAGCGATCGCCGCCGCGGCGATCAGGACGGTGTCGAGCAGGCCGGAAAGGCCGGGGTGCAGCCGTGATCCCGGCCAGTCCTCCCACCAGAAGGCCACCATCGCCAGCGCGGGAAGGGCGAAGGTGACCAGGGGCGCGAACAGCCGTACCGAGTTCGCGGCGCCGTCCGCCCCGAAGGCGAACAGCGCCGCGACCGGGACGACGAGCAGCAGCCCGGCCAGCCCGAGCCCCGGCTGCCGGGCCAGCCGCACCCGCTCGGCCCGCAGGAATTCCTGCCCCGACAGCCGGGCCGGTGTACTGATGGCCGGCCGGTCCGGCATCGCAGCGCCCGTGGAGCCGTCCATCCCGGGCGGCCGCGTCATACCCGGGTGCCCGGCGGGTCCATCACCAGTTCCGCGGCCATGGGCAGTTCGTCGACACGGCGCCCGGTGGCGTGGAAGACGGCGTTCATGAGGGCCGCCGCCACGGCGACCTGGCCGATCTCGCCGACCCCCTTGACACCGAGCGGGTTGGCGACCGGGTCGGTGACCTCCACGAACTCGATGGTGACGTCCGGTGCGTCGGCGTTGACCGGGACGAGGTATTCACCGAGGTTGCTCGAACCCCAGCGCCCGTACCGCGGGTCCATCCGATTGCCTTCGAGCAGCGCCTGGCTCAGACCCCAGAGCATGCCGCCCATGAGCTGGCTGCGGGCGAGCTTGGGATTGAGCACCCGCCCCGGGGCGAACGCGCTGACCATCCGCCGCACCCGGACCAGCCCGAGGTCGGGGTCGACGGCCACCTCCGTGAAGTGCGCGCCGAAGGTCAGCAAACCGTGCGGGGTGTCCATCGGCGGTGGCGTCCAGCTGCCGATCGCCTCCGTCATGGTGAGGTGGTGGCGCTGCATCAGCGCCGCGTAGGTCTCGCCCGCGCCCGTCCCGTCGTCCAGCGACATCCGGCTGTCGTCGACCACGACAGCGGACGGGTCCGCGCCGTGCAGGGGGGAGTCCGGGTCCTTCACCGCGGTCTCGATCAGCTGGCGGCGCAGCTCGACCGCCGCGGTGTGCACCGCGGCGCTGATCATGGAGGCGCCCATGGAGCCCACCGACGCGCTGGCGTTGGGCAGATCGGTGTCACCGGCCTCGAAGGTGACGTCGTCCATGGACATGCCCAGGCCGTCCGCCGCGACCTGCGTCATCGCGGTCGTGCCGCCGGTGCCGAACTCCTGGGTGCCGCTCTGCAGGACGGCGCTGCCGTCGGCGTAGATCCTGGCGCGAGCCTGCTGGACCGGCATGAAGAAGGCCATCGGGTAGGCGGCCACGGCCATGCCCGAGCCGATCAGCCAGTCGCCCTCCCGCCGGATACGGGGCTCAGGGTCGCGCTGCGCCCAGCCGAAGCGCTCGGCGCCGGTGCGCAGGCACTCCTCCAGGCCGTCGCTCGACCAGGCGTTGCCGTGCTCGTCCGCCGACGCGCGGTTGAGCAGCCGCAGTTCGACGGGATCCACCCCGGTGGCGTAGGCGAGCTTGTCCATCGCCACCTCGAGCGTGGTCACGCCGAGGGATTCGCCCGGCGCGCGCATGAAGGTGGGCGTCATGGTGTTGCCGCGGATCAGCCGGTGGACGCCGAGGTAGTTCTCGCAGCGGTACAGCTGGGAGGTGACGCCGGTCGCGGGCTCCGCCCAGTCGTCGAAGGGCGAGGTGACGGACAGCTTCTCGTGCCGTACCGCGGTGAGCCTGCCGTCCCGCGTCGCCCCGAGCGTGAGGCGCTGCTCCTGCTCCTCGCGGTGCCCGTGCGAGGTGTACGTCTGCGGCCGGGTCAGCGAGAGCCGCACCGGACGGCCGACCTCCCGGGCCGCCATCGCCGCGAGCGTGACATGGGGCCAGGTCATGGCCTTGCCGCCGAAGCCGCCGCCGACGAAGTGCGTGATCACCCGCACATGGGAGATCGGCATCCCCAGGTAGCGGGAGACGGTGAGCTGGCTGGCACGGATGCCCATGGTCGAGTCGTAGAGCGTCACCCGGTCCTCGTCCCACACGGCGGTGGTCGCCGAGGGCTCCAGGGTGTTGTGGTGGTTCGCCGCGTAGCGGTGTGCCACCTCGACGCGCACCGGCGCCTGGTCGAGCGCCGCCTCGACGTCACCGCGCTCGTTGCGGCCCGGCATCAGACCCCCGAACAGGGTCTCCGCCTCGTAGGCCGCGTCGCGCCCCTCGTCGATCGTCGTCGTGGAGTCGGCGCGCTCGTAGCTGACATCCAGCAGCGACGCCGCGTACTGGGCGCGCTCGTGGCTGTCGGCGACGACGATGGCCACCGGCTGGCCGGCGTAGTGCACGGTGGCGTCCTGCATCGGGAAGAACGTCTCGCCGGGCGCCGCGGAACCGAGCAGTGAGGGGAGCAGCGGCGGCTGCGAGGCGATCCTGGGCATGTTCTCGTGGGTGAGCACCGCCAGCACGCCGTCCGCGGCGGCGGCCCGCCCCGCGTCGATCGCGGTGACCCGGCCGCTGGGCACGGTGGCGCCGACGACGGCGGCGTGCGCGAGGTGCGGGAGGTCGATCTCGGCGGTGTAGCGGGCGCCTCCGGTGACCTTCGCCCGGCCGTCGACCCGGCTGATGGGCTTGCCGACCGCGGTGCTCATCGTGTCCCTCCGTCCATGGCCCGGTTCAGCCCGCGCACCATCGCCCGCTGCGCCAAGGGGACCTTGAACGCGTTGTGCGCGCGGGTGACGGCGGTTTCCAACTCGTGGGCGGCCGCGGCCGAGAACGCCTCGGGCGTCGCCGGGCCGCCGGTCAGCATGGCCTCGGCCCGGCGGGCCCGCCACGGCTTCGTACCCGCCCCGCCGAGGGCCAGCCGCACGTCGGCGACCTTCCCTTCGCGTACGTCGATCGCCGCCGCGACCGAGACCAGGGCGAACTCGTAGGACTGCCGGTCGCGGAACTTCAGGTACAGCGAGCGCTCGGCGATCGGCGCCGGCGGCACCTCGATCGCCACGATGAGCTCGCCTTGCCCCAGCGGGTGCTCCACCTCGGGTGTGTCACCCGGGAGCAGGTAGAAGTCGTCGATGGGGATGGCCCGCTCGCCGGCCGGCCCGGCGGTGTGGACGACCGCGTCGAGCGCCACCAGCGCGACGCCCACGTCGGAGGGGTGGGTGGCGATGCAGTGCTCGCTCGTGCCGAGGATCGCGTGGCCGCGGTTGAGGCCGTCGAGCGCGGAGCAGCCCGACCCCGGGGCCCGCTTGTTGCAGGGGGAGACACCGTCGCGGAAGTACGCGCACCGCACCCGCTGGCAGAGGTTCCCGCCCATGGAGGCCATGTTGCGCAACTGCTCGGAAGCGCCCAGCAGGAGCGCCTGGGCGATCATCGGGAAGTGCCGGGCGACCTCGGGGGTGCGCGCGACGTCGGTCATCCGCGCCAGCGCGCCGATCCGCAGACCGCCGTCCTGAGTGCGGTCCACCTGGCGCAGCGGGAGGGCGTTGATGTCCACCAGCAGGTCCGGGCGGTTCACGCCCAGCCTGATGAGGTCGATCTCGGTGGTGCCTCCGGCCAGGAAGGTGCTCGTGGAATCGGCGCCCACGGTGGCAATGGCGTCGTCGACGGTGCTCACCCGGGTGTAGCCGAGAGGTCGCATGGTCAGCCCCTCCCGCTCGTTTCCAGGCCAGCGTCGCGGACTTCGCGGATCGCCGCGCGGATATTCGGATAGGCCGCGCACCGGCAGAGATTTCCGCTCATGTGTTCAGCGATGTCGTCGTCCGTCGCCGCGTTTCCCTCGTCGAGCAGGGCCACCGCTGACATGATCTGCCCCGAGGTGCAGTAGCCGCACTGGAAGGCGTCGTGTTCGATGAAAGCGCGCTGCATCGGGTGGAGGCCGCCGTCGGGGGCGATGCCCTCGATCGTGGTGACCTCCTGGCCCTCGCACACCACGGCCAGCGTCAGGCAGGCCAGCACCCGGCGGCCTTCGACCCAGACCGTGCAGGCGCCGCAGGTGCCCTGGTCGCAGCCCTTCTTGGTGCCGGTGAGTTGCAGATGGTCCCGCAGGGCGTCCAGGAGACTCACCCGGGGCTCCAGATCGATCTCGTGGAGGGCACCGTTGACCTTCATGGACACCGGGGCAGGCGCTGGTCCGCTCACAGTTGGCAACTTTCCCTGCGTGATGGCGAATAGGACCCGGACGGCGAGGACCGGGGAATTCCGGCCGCCCCGGTATTCTGCGGACGGTCGGATTCCTGCTTCGGCAGCATTGTCCACGATGGGAAGTTGCGCGGCGCCCTGCGACACTTTCCGGCAGGAATTCGGCGCGCCACGGAAATGGCCGCGGCACTTCCGGTGCGCCGCCGGGGTGGTGCGGTGCGGCCCGTATCCCGCTGCGGGCCGGCGGTCCCGGGGCGACCATGGGGACAGGGGGTCGCCGCATCGAGCGAGGTGGTTCCGTGGGCCGGCCAGCGATCACCGTCAGCGGCCTGGGCAAGCGGTTCGGGTCGGTGACGGCCTTGGATTCGGTGGACTTCGACGTCGAGCCGGGCACCGTCTTCGGCCTGCTGGGGCCGAACGGGGCGGGCAAGAGCACCGCCATCCGCATCCTGACCACGATCCTGCCCCCGAGCGCCGGCCGCGCTGAGGTGCTGGGCCACGACGTCGTGCGCGAGCCCGCCACCGTACGCAGCCTGATCGGGCTCGCCGGGCAGTACGCGGCGGTGGACAGGAACCTCACGGGCCGCGAGAACCTGCGGCTGATCGGGCGGCTCACCCATGTGCGGCGCTCCCGCGTGCGCCGCCGGGCCGCGGAGCTCCTGGAGCGCTTCGAGCTGACGGAGTCCGCCGACCGGCCCGCGCGGACCTACTCCGGCGGCATGCGCAGACGCCTGGACGTCGCGGCGGCCCTGGTCCCCGACCCGCCGGTGCTCTTCCTCGACGAGCCGACCACGGGCCTGGACCCGCAGAGCCGCAAGGCGCTGTGGGAGCTGATCCGCCGGCTGGTGGCCGACGGGACGACGGTCCTGCTCACCACCCAGTACCTGGAGGAGGCCGACCAGCTCGCCTCCCGGGTCGTGGTCGTCGACCGCGGCCGGGTCATCGCCGACGGCACACCCGCACTGCTCAAGTCGCGCCTGGGCAACACCGTCATCGAGCTGGACATGGTCAGTGCCGACCGGGCCGAACGGGCGGCGGAGCTGGTGCGGGCAGGATTCGACGAGCCGCCCCGCACCGACGGCCCCCGACTCAGCCTTCTCTCCCGCGACGGCTCCCGGCCGCTCCTCGACGTGCTGCGCCGGCTGGAGTCGCAGGGCCTGGTGCCCGGCACGGTGGCGGTGCGGGAACCCAGCCTGGACGACGTCTTCCTCCAGCTGACCGGGCACTCCGGCCGGGCGGGCCCCACCGCGGCCGGCCCGTCCACCGCGGGTGCGCCGTGAGCGCCGCCCGCTCCGGCACGTACCAGGACCCCGGTGCCGCCGGCGCCCGGGGGCCGCTCACCCACGCCGCCCCGCGGCTGCTGAGCACCGCCCAGGACGGCCTGGCCGTCGCCTGGCGGAATCTGATCGGGCTGCGCAGGGTGCCCCGGCTGCTGGTCTTCTCCACCATCCAGCCGCTCGTCTTCGTGCTGATGTTCCGGTACGTGTTCGGCGGCGTGGTGGCCCCGGCGCTGCACGGGGTCGACTACGTCGACTTCCTGATCCCCGGCATCTTCGTGCAGACCGCCGTCTTCGGCGCCATGAACACCGCGATCGGCCTGGCCACCGACATGCAGACGGGCCTGATGGAACGGTTCCGGTCGCTGCCGATGGCCAGGTCCGCGGTGCTCGTCGGACGCACCACGGCCGATCTCGTACGCAACGTCTTCGTCGTGGCGATGATGACGGGCGTCGGATTCGCCATCGGTTTCCGCATCCACGCCGGTGTCCTGCCCTTCCTCGGCGGGGTGCTGCTCGTCCTGGCCTTCGGCTTGGCCATGTCGTGGATCTTCGCGGTGGTCGGCATGGCCGTGGGCGATCCGGAGACCGCCCAGGCCGCGGCCTTCCCCGTACTGGCCCCCCTGGTCTTCGCCTCCGCCGCCTTCGTCCCTGTCGACACCATGCCGGGCTGGCTCCAGGCGTTCGCCGAGCACCAGCCGGTGTCCAGGACGGCGGAGGCCGTCAGGGCCCTGGTGCTCGGCGGCCCGGCCGCCACCGACGTGTGGCAGGCACTCGCCTGGGACGCGGGCATCGTGGCGGTCTTCGCGCCGCTCGGCGTGTGGCTCTACCGCAGGGCCGTGTGACAGGGACCGGATCCCGCCCCCGGACCCGGGATCCGCCGGCCGCGGGCGGCATCGTGTCCCTGGGGAATCGGTGAAGAAAAGTCGGAGGGGAGCCGTGTCGATCCGCGGCTGCGCCGTTCGACCTAGGAGTGAGAGGGTCGAATGGCGACCCCGTTGGCAAGGAGCAGGACGATGGCGAAGTACATGCTGATCATGCGAGGCACGGACGAGTCCATGGCCAGGATGATGGAGACCCCCTTCGAGCAGATGCTGGAGACGGTGGGCCGCTTCAACGAGGAGCTGATCAAGGCCGGTGTGCTGGTCGCCGCAGAGGGTCTTGACGACCCGGGCCAGGGCGTCGTGGTCGACTTCGACGGCGAGACGCCGGTGGTCACCGACGGCCCCTACGGCGAGACCAAGGAGCTGTTCGGCGGCTTCTACCTGATCGACGTGGCCTCCAAGGAGGAGGCGGTCGAGTGGGCCAAGCGGCTGCCGGCGTTCCCCGGCAGCAAGTGCGAGATCCGCCGGGTGCCGAGCATCGACGACTTCCCGCAGGACAACGAGTGGATCATCAAGGAGCGCGCCTGGCGCGAGAGCACCGGCCAGCTCTGATGTCGCAGGCCGCTGACGGCCCGCCGACCACGGAGGCGGCGCGGCGGGCCGTCGAAGCCGTCTGGCGGATCGAGTCCGCGAGGATCGTCGGCGCGCTGGCCCGCTACACGCGGGACTTCGAGCTCGCCGAGGACGTCGCCCAGGAGGCAGTCGCCGAGGCGCTGCTCGCCTGGTCGGGGGATGGCGTCCCGGCGAGCCCGGTGGGCTGGCTGCTGGCCACCGCGCGGCGGAGGGCGATCGACGCCTTCCGCCGCCGGTCGGCCCTCGCCGAGCGCTATGCCGTGCTCGCGAACCCGCTCGGAGAGGGCGAGGCCACCTCGGGGGCCGCGGTCCCGCAGGACCGGTCCGACGACCTGCCCTGGGACCCCGACCGGGTCGACGACGACGTCCTCGCCCTGATGTTCGTCGCCTGCCACCCGGTGCTCTCGCCCGAGGCCCGGGTGGCTCTGACGCTGCGCGCGGTGGGCGGCCTGACGAGCGAGGAGATCGCGCGGGCGTTCCTGTCGACCGTACCGACGGTCCAGGCGCGGATCACCCGGGCGAAGAAGACGATCGCCGCGGCGGGGGTGCCCTTCGGGCTGCCGCCCGCAGCGGAGCGGCGGGAGCGGCTCGGCGGCATCCTGAACGTGCTGTACGTGATCTTCACCGAGGGCTCCACGGCGACGGCGGGCGACCGCCTGCTGCGCGCCGACCTGGCGTACGAGGCGATCCGGCTGACCCGGAAGCTGGCGGCGCTGCTGCCGCGGGAGCCGGAGGTGCACGGGCTGCTCGCCCTGTTCGAGCTGACGTCGGCGCGTTTTCCCGCCCGCACCGGGCCCGACGGCGAGGCGGTGCTCCTGGAGGACCAGGACCGCAGGCTGTGGGACCGGTCGGCGATCCGGCGCGGACTGGCCGGGATCGGCCGGGCCTCGTCCCTGGGCCGCGGCCTCGGACCCTACGGGCTGCAGGCCGCGATCGCCGCCTGCCACGCGTCGGCGTCCTCGGTGGCGGAGACCGACTGGGAGCGCATCGTGCTGCTCTACGAGGCGCTGGGCCGGGTCGCCCCCTCCCCGGTCGTCGAGCTCAACCGGGCCGTGGCCGTCGCCATGGCCCACGGACCGCGGCAGGCCCTGGCGATGGTCGACGAGCTGGTCGCCTCCGACCGCCTGTCGGGGTCCCACCTGCTGCCGAGCGTGCGCGGCGAGCTGCTGACCCGGCTCGACAGGAACACCGAGGCCAGGGCGGAGCTCGAGCTCGCCGCCCGGCTGTGCCGCAACCTGCGCGAGCGGTCGGTGCTGCTGCGCAAGGCGGCGGCCCTGGGGTGACGAGTGGTCGTCCGGCCGCGGCCCGGGGGCGGGTTTCAGCCTCGCGTGCCGTTGCCGGTCGCCGCCCACAGGGCCAGAGCGGCGGCGCTGAACGCGGCGCCCAGCAGGCAGACGGCGCCCCAGCCGGCGGCCGCGTAGACGGTGGTCGAGGCCAGCGCTCCCGCCGCGCTGCCGGCCGAGTAGAAGACCATGTAGCCGCCGATCAGCCGGCTGCCGGCGTCGGCGCGGAGGCCGTGGATCAGGCTCTGGCTGGTGACGTGGACGGCCTGCACGGCGAGGTCGAGGAGGATCGCGCCTGCGGCCAGGGCCCACAGCGAGTGCCGGGTGAAGGCCAGCGGGAGCCAGGACAGCACCAGGATCGCCAGGGCCGTGCCGGTGGTCCGCCTGGCGAATCCGCGGTCGTGCAGGCGGCCGGCCGGGGCGGCGGCGAGGGCGCCTGCCGCGCCCACGAGCCCGAAGGCCCCGATCCCGGTGTGCGTCAGTGACAGGGGAGGCTCGCTCAGCGGCAGGGCGACGCAGCTCCACAGGGTGCTGAAGGCGGCGAAGACCAGCAGGGCGAGCAGGGCGCGGACCCGGAACACGGGCTCGCGGACGAACAGTGCGAGGGTCGAGCCGAGCAGCCGGCGGTAGCGGATCGCCGGGCGGGGAGCGGTGGTGCGCGGCAGCTCGTGGTGGAGCGCCAGGGTCAGCACGAGGCTGACCACCGCGGAGGCGAGGTAGACCGCCCGCCAGCTCACGAGGTCGGCCAGCAGGCCGGAGGCCGTGCGGGCCAGCAGGATGCCGACGACCACGCCGCCGGTGACCAGGCCGACGACCCGGCCGCGCGCGTCCGGTCCCGCCAGTGACGCGGCGAAGGCCACCAGGGACTGGGTCACCACGGCGGAGAATCCGATCAGGGCCATGCCGATCATCAGCAGCGGTGCGGTCCCCGAGAGGCCGACCGCGGTCGTGGACAGGGCCAGCAGGACGAACTGGACGGTGATGAGGCGCTTCCTGTCGAGCAGGTCGCCCAGCGGCACGACGAGGAACAGGCCGAGGCCGTAACCGATCTGCGTCAGGGTGACGAGGGCCCCGACGGTGGCCTCACCGATCCCGAAGTCATGGCTCAGGGTGGCCAGCAGGGGTTGGGCGAAGTAGACGTTGGAGACCGCCACCGCGCCGGAGAGGGCGAACAGCAGCGTGGTGCGGCGGGGGAGGGCGCGCGCCTGCGGCTGTCCTGCCGCCTCGGCGACCCGGGTCGTCTCGGTGCGGTCGGTCACGGGACACCTCTCGACAGTTGGTGGCAAGTTGCTACCAGGCGGGACCGTAGCCGTGCCTGGTAGCATGTTGCAACCTTGATTCCCGGACGGAGGCCGCTGTGGTCAGACGGACCCGCTTGGACGGCAGCGACTGCCCGGTCGCCCGGTCGGTCGACGCGATCGGCGACTGGTGGTCGCTGCTGATCGTGCGGGACGCCTTCGACGGCAGCCGCCGCTTCGGGGAGTTCCAGCGCAGCCTGGGCGTGGCGAAGAACATCCTGGCCGCCCGCCTGCGCAGCCTCGTCGCCGGCGGCGTCCTGGAGATCGTGCCGGCGTCCGACGGCAGCGCCTACCACGAGTACGTGCTGACGCCCAAGGGAGAGGATCTCTTCCCCGTCGTCGTGGCGCTCCGGCAGTGGGGTGAGAGCCACTTCTTCGAGGACGGCGAACCGCGTTCTGAGCTGGTGGACCGCCGCGGCGGCCGTCCGCTGCGGCCCCTCGAAACGCTCTCCGCCGACGGGCGGCGCCTGCGCCCCCGCGACACCGTGGTGAAGAAGGCCGACCGGCCCGCGGCCCCTGACGCCTTCCGGTAGGCCCCCGCGGTGCGGTCGTCCGCCGGGGACGGGGCGCGCCGGGCGGCCGAATCCCGCGGAGCTGTCCCCGGGCGGCTGACCGGGTGGGATGCCGGATGCGCGCCGCCGCGCCTGGTTGCCGAGGAAGGGCCCAGCGGGCTCGATGGGGGCAGTCCCGCGGCGCGGCCGCGGGCCGCACCGCCTTCCCCAGAGGAGTGATCCGTTCATGACCGAGGACGTCTTCGAGGACCCGGAAGCACTCAGGCGGCTGACCGCCTACGACCGCGACGGCGAGTGGATCGGCGCGGTCGACGACGTGTTCGTGGACAACCTGAGGCACCGCCCGGAGTGGGCGACGGTGCGGACGTACGTGGACGGCGTCCGCGAAGGCGACACGCTGGTCCCGCTGGTGGGGGCCACGCACACCCGGGAGGGGATCCTCGACCTGGCCTGCACGGTGGCGGACGTGCGCAGCGCGCCCAGGGTGGAGCCAGAACAGCACCTCGACCTCGTCCAGGAGCAGGAGCTGTACGTGCACTACGGGCTCGCCGGGCCGCAGGAGGCGTCAGGGGCGCCCGGCGTCGGCGGCGGGCGTCCTCCGCTGCCGGTGGCCGAGGACGGGCACGACCTCCAGGACGTCAAGGAGCTCGCGGACGCTCCGCCGACCGCGCCGCCGGTCCCGCGCCTGCGCAGGTACGTACCCGGGGAGATCGGCCGGGAGGGCTGACAAGCCCCGGCGGCGGGCCCGGCGCCTGGACGTGCGCGAGAGCGACGGCGGTCAAGATCACCCCTACAATGGTCGTATTGCACTGTTTGCGCAGATAGGAGCCCTGTCACGCCCGCCACGGAAGGGCTGCCCCCGTATGTCACCCCACTCGGCGAACCCCGACCGGAACACCGGGCACGGTGGACCCCAGGTCCCCGTCGCCACCGCGCTGGTCGACGCCTCGGGCACCGTGGTCGGGTGGTCCGCCGAGGCGCAGCGCCTGCTGGGGTACGCGGGCGACGACGTGCTCGACGGCAGGGTGCGGGCGCTGCTGGCGTACGACAGCGCGGGCACGGAGGGCGGCCGGCTTCGCGAGCTGATCGGTCCCGGTGCCGTCGAGCGCATCGAGGCCCGTGAACCCTGGTCCTCGCTGCTGAACGCCCGGCACCTGGACGGCCGCGCCGTCCCGGTGGCGCTCGACGCGGCCCCGCTGACCACCGCGGGGCACGGGGCACTCTGGCTGCTGTCGGCGGTCGGGCTCGACCGGGTGAGCGCCGCGCCGGCCGCCGCAAGGCTGCTGACGGACGCCCTGCTGGAGCGCTCACCGGTGGCGATCGCCTTCTGGGACACCGGCCTGCGGGCGGTCTGGGTCAACGACGTCGCCGCGCAGCAGGCGAACGCCCGGCCGGCCACGCTCGTCGACCGGCCCGTGGACGAGGCCGCGGGGAACTTCGACCTATCGGAAGCACTGCCGGCCATGCGGCGTGTCCTCACGACGGGCACCCCGGTCCTCGACCGCGAGATCCGCAGGCTCTCGCCCGACGGGGAGGAGAAGGCGTTCTCGGTGTCCATGTTCCGGCTCGAAGACGCTGACGGAGCCGCGCTGGGCGTGTGCACGATGGGCATCGACGCGTCCGCGAGCACGGTGCGGCGGCGGATGTCGCTGCTGAACCGCTCCGGCACCCGCGTCGGCACCACGCTCGACATCGTCACGACGGCGCAGGAACTGGCGGACGTGATGGTGCCCGAGCTGGCGGACTTCGCCACCGTGGACCTCTCCGACTGGGAGCCCCCCGGCACCTCGCCCAACGAGCCCTTGGAGTACAACGAGTTCGGCAACCCGGCCTTCCGCCGCGCGGGAATGGCCTCGATCCACCCCGAAGTCCCCGAGGCGGTCTTCGACGTGGGCGAGGTGGTCTTCCACCCCCCGTCGTCCCCCCTCGTGCGGCCGCTCGCCACCGGGCAGTCGCACTTCGAACCGCGGCTGGACACGGCGCATTCCTGGCTCGCCGAGGATCCCGCGAGGGAGAGGGTCATCAAGCGGGCGGGGATACATTCCGTCATGGTCGTCCCGCTCAAGGCGCGGGGCGAGATCCTGGGAGTCACCTTCCTGGCCAGGACCGGCGACCGCGCCTCCTTCACCCGCGGCGACCTCTTCCTCGCCGAGGAGCTCTCCGTGCGGGCCGCGCTGAGCCTGGACAACGCCCGGCGGTACTCACGCGAGCGCAGGGCCGCCCTCGCCCTGCAGCGCGACCTGCTGCCCCGTCACCTTCCCGACGGCGGCGGCCTGGACCTCTACTCCCGCTACCTCCCCACGGACAAGCAGGGCGTCGGCGGTGACTGGTACGACGTCATGCCGCTGCCCGACGGGCGTGTCGGGATGGTGGTCGGGGACGTCGTCGGGCACGGGATCAGCGCGGCGGCGTCGATGGGGCGGCTGCGCACCGCCGTGAACACGCTGGCGGACCAGTGCATGCCGCCCCATGAACTCCTCGCCCGCCTCGACCACGTGGCGGTGCGCCTGTCGCGGAACACCGTCGACCCCGAGCGCCTCGGCATCCCCGCCCTCGCCGCCACCTGCGTGTACGCGGTGTACGACGGCGCCACCGGGTCGTGTGCCATCGCGCGGGCCGGCCACCCGCCGCCCCTGATCATCACCCCCGACGGGCACGGCGAGTACTCCACCGCCCCTGCGGGCGCGCCCATCGGATGGGGGCTCTCCTCTTACGAGTCCCACGAGATGACACTGCCGGAGAACACGCTCGTCGCCCTGTTCACCGACGGGCTGATCGAGCGGCGGGGGGACGACATCGACGCCGGACTCGCCCGCCTGCTCGCGGCTTTCGCCGATTCCCGGGGCAGCCTCGGCTCGATGTGCTCCGCCGTCATCGACCGCATGACCCGCGACACCGCGACGGAGGACGACATCGCCCTCCTGCTGGCCCGCACCCGATGCCGTTGAGCGGCGAACGCCGGCCGGTGCCCTCCGCGAGGGGAGGGCACCGGCCGGCCTTCGTGGCAGGCCGTCAGGACGACGACACGGAGAACGAGTTCGTCGTGAAGTCCAGGCCGCCGGACGAGGACGTGATCTCGTAGCCGAACTGGACGTTGCCGAGGGTGATGTCGCCGAACCAGCCCTTGGTGTTCTTGATCCAGTTCAGCACGGACAGCACGTTCACGGTGGCGGAGTTCGTGTTGGACGTGCGGACGAGGGAGATGACGGTGTTGGCGCCGTTGCTCCCCTTGTAGACCGTCCATGTGCTGCCGCCGACGGTGACGTTGCCCTGCGAGGTGCCGAGCGGCCCGACCGCGCCGGTCTTGTTCATCCAGAGCATGATCTCGTACGCGTTGCCGGTGTCCCAGATGTCGTACGCCGTCTCGTAAGCGCCGCTCGACGGCACGCTGACGTTGAAGCCGGAGGTGACGGTGTGCAGGGCGCTGAGCTTCTTGCCCACGTAGCGGGTCGCGTTGGGGTACGACTTCACGCCGCCGGTGTTGGGGTGGTTCGCCCACACACCCCAGTTGCTGTACGAGTTGGCCCAGATGGTCTGCTGCCCTGCGCCACCACCCCAGACGTCGTTGTAGAGGGTGTAGCCGCCGTTGGACCAGGTGCCCCATTGGTCGCTCGACGACCAGGTGGCGGCCTGAGCCGGCGCCGCGGCCAGCCCCACCGCGGCGGCCGCGGCGGCGACGAGGCCCAGCAGGACGGTGCGGGGTTTTCTCCGGAGGGTTGCGTGCATGGGGGGACTCCGTTTCGTGTGCCGTGACGGCTCCCGCGCGCGGACATGGTGTCGAAGCGCTTCGATCGTGGGGCGAAGCAGTTCGGTGCCGTCATCGGAGGTTTGCGCGATACGATGACAGTCGAATTGTCGAAGCGCAACGAGTCCGACCGGGCGAATTTCCGACCGCCCCGCCGCGGCCGGTGGCCTGACGGGGTGACGGCCGGGCGGCGCCCCGGCCCCGGGACCGGCTAGACCTGCGGTGTCGTCCGCGCGGTCCGCCACAGGTAGACGCAGGCGAGCGTGCGATAGGGGCGCCACGGCTCCGCGATGCGCTCCAACTCGGCGGGCGTCGGCGGCTCCGCGAGCTCGTAGGCCTTCTCGACGGCGCGGCGCAGGCCGAGGTCGCCCACCGGGAGCACGTCGGGCCGGTTCAGGTGGAACATCAGGAAGATGTCGGCAGTCCAGGTGCCGATGCCCTTCACCGTGTCGAGCCGGGCGACCACCTCGTCGTCGGACAGTTCGTGCAGGCCTTCGAGATCGAGTCGCCCGGTGGTGATGTGCTCGGCGAGGGAGCGCAGCGCCGCGGTCTTCGCGTGCGACAGGCCGGTGGCCGTGCGCATGGCGTCGGCGTCGTCGTCGAGGACCTGCCGCGGGGTCGGCTCGTGTCCGCCGAAGCGGTCCTTGAGCCTCTGGTGGATCGACCGCGAGGCGGCACCTGAGATGTTCTGGCTGATGATCGCGCGCACCAGGACGCCGTAGCGGTCCTTCGGCAGGTCCGGGTCGGGCGCGAGCGCCGCGTCCGGTGGCACGGCCGGCCGCCCGCCGCCGTCGCCCGCGGCCTCGTCGATGATCACTGCCAGGACGGGGTCGGCGCGGCGCAGGTGCTCCTCCGCGGTGCTCGTACTCTGCCGTGTCATGGCTTCGACGCTAGGTCAGCGCCGCGGGCCCGGCGCGGGATTCGGGGCCATGAGGGTGCCACCGGTCCTGGGGACGGCCTGCCGGTCACTGCTCCGTGGCGCGCTGGTCCCCGCTACGCATCCGCCGGGGGTCCTCGGAGCGGATCGCGGCCCTGTCGCTCTCGTCCTCCGCGTCCATCCGGCGGGCCTCGGCAGCGACCTCGGCCAGGCTGCCGGCGGGCAGGACGACGGCGCCCGACCTGTCGGCGTAGACGTAGTCGCCGGGGGTGACGCAGACGCCGCCGATCTCGACGGGGACGTTCGCCGCCGACGGGGCCACGACCCCGCCGCCCCAGTGGGTGGCCTCGCCCGCGCACCAGGCCGCGAAGTCGTAGGCGGCGAGTTCGCCGAAGTCGCGCAGGCGCCCGTCGCTGAGGACCCCGGCCAGGCCGTGGTTCTGTACCCGGGACAGCTTGGTGCCGCCGCCGTGCGAGGCCTCGGGGTAGCCCCCGCTGGACAGCACGAGCACCTTGCCCGCGGGGTCGTCGCCGATCGCGCGGTAGAACCAGCCGCCGAAGCCCGGCTCGTTGGTCGCCGTGAGGTCGCTGCGATAGGGCAGGTAGCCGATCGTGACGGCCTCGCCGAAAAGGGACCGCTCGGGGGTGGGGCTGACCAGGCTCAGGATGTGCGCCCGGTGCTGGTGGACGCGGCCCATCGCGTCGACCAGCGAGGCACACGACAGCCCCTCGACCAGAGTCCTCGGATCGGAGTCCTGCTCAGCCATGCCGGCTCCTCCCTCACGGCCTCGAAGCGGCCGGGTCAGTGGTGCGCCATGCTCCGCTCCGGATGGAGCTCCAAGGCGTCGCGGTCCCACCGCGCTGCCTCGGCGGCGGCTTCGTAGGTGCTCTGCAGGAAGTCCGTCAGCGCCCGGTCGGGGTCGTCGGCGGTGCGCACGGCTTCATAGGGGAGCAGGAACTCGCCGGCTTCCGCGCTGTAGGCCGCTGCCGCCGGCCGCACCGGGTGCCGGGCGTAGCCCTCGGGCTCCGGGTAGGCGTACGAGTAGAAGCTGCCCTCGGCGGAGCCGCCGGGCCAGAAGCCGCAGCTGGAGACCTCGTGCGAGTACGCCTCGACCATCACCCGGTCGGCGAGGTTCGGCGCCCCGCCCGGGTGCGGGGGAGCGGGCCGCCCGGAGAAGCGCGTGACGGCGAGGTCCATCGCCCCCCAGAAGAAGTGCACGGGGCTGACCTTCCCGATGAAGCGGGAGCGGAAGTCCGTCAGTACGCGTTGCGCGCAGGTGAGCTGCTCCCAGAAACGGTGGGCGTGGCCAGGCTGGTAGGAGGCGTGGGCGGTGTCCTCAGGAAAGGGGGTGACCGGCTCGACCTCGACCGGCGTCGGCCACAGCGCCACGTCGATACCCAGCGACTCCAGCGCCGCCAGCGTCTCCTGGTAGAAGTCCGCGACCGACTTCGGCTCCAGCGCCACCCGCCGCTCCCTGCCGTCGCTGGAGCGGATGTGGAGTTGGTGGTCGCCGAAGTCGAACTCGATCTCGAAAATGCCGCCGTCGTACGGGACGGCCGATGTGGTCAGCCCGCGGACCGACACGTAGAGCGGCACCTGCCACCAGTGGTTGAGCATCGGCGCCTGTGCCATCCGGATCTTGCCCACGATCTGGGTCCACATGTGCAGGGTCTCCCTGGTCGCGCTCCACTCGTCGAGGGGCGCGCGCGGCCAGCTCCGGAAAGCGTGCGACACGGTCTGCGGGCTGGTCGGCATCGGATCCTCCGTTGCCTCGGGACGGCTGCACCGGTGGCCGGCCAGGGCGGCCAACCAGGTGGCCAGCCCCGCCGCACACCATGTGTCGATTGTCCGCTGCCGCCCGCCGCCGTGCCAGTCGGCCGGTTCACGCCGGAGGTCTGCCACCGGGGGCGGGGGCGGTCCGGACCTCCCGCCCGGGGGCGGGCTGTGGGCCGTCGGGGTGGTTGTCGGCGCTGCGCCGTGCCATCGGGCCGGCGCCGCGCGGCGCGGCAGCACGATGGTGCCGGTGGTCCGCCGCGAACGGAGCGGCGGCAGGATCCCGGGAGCGCTCCATGGCCGACCAGCAGCCGACCACCGGCACCCCGCCGGCCCGGTACGACGACCTGCGCGCCCTGTACGTCAACTGCACCCTCAAAAGGTCGCCGGAGCCGAGCCACACCCAGGGCCTCGTCGACCGCAGCGCCCGGATCATGCGGGAGCAGGGTGTCACCGTCGACGTCGTCCGGGCCGTCGACCTGGACATCGCCACGGGTGTGTGGCCGGACATGACCGAGCACGGCTGGGCGAGCGACGCCTGGCCCGACCTCTGGCGCACCGTCATGGCGGCCGACATCCTCGTCCTGGCAGGGCCCATCTGGCTCGGTGACAACAGCTCGGTCACCAAGCGGGTGATCGAACGGCTCTACGGCGGGTCGAGCGACCTCAACGACGCGGGCCAGTACGCCTACTACGGCCGGGTCGGCGGCTGCCTGATCACCGGGAACGAGGACGGCATCAAGCACTGCGCGATGAACATCCTCTACAGCCTCCAGCACCTCGGCTACACCGTCCCCCCGCAGGTCGACGCAGGATGGGTCGGCGCGGCGGGTCCCGGACCGTCCTACCTCGACCCCGACTCCGGCGGCCCCGAGAACGAGTTCACCCGGCGCAACACCACCTTCATGACGTGGAACCTCCTCCACCTCGCCCGCATGCTCAAGGACGCCGGCGGGATTCCCGCGTACGGCAACCAGCGCAGCGCCTGGGACGCCGGATGCCGCCGCGACCACGACAACCCCGAACACCGCTGAGGGCTGCCCTGCCGCGGCTCAGATGCCGAGCCCGGGGAGGGCGGCGAGCGGATCGCCCTCGTCCGCCAGTGACTTCTCCGCCCAGATGGTCTTGCCGGTCGGACCGTCGTAGCGGGCGCCCCAGCTGTCGCACAGCTGGGCCACCAGGAACAGTCCGCGGCCGCCCTCGTCGGTCGTCCGGGCCCGGCGCAGCCGCGGCTGGGTGTTGCTCGGGTCGCTGACCTCGCAGACGAGGCTGGTGTTCGTGCGGACGAGGCGCAGGAGCACCGGCGCGCCCGCGTAGCGGATCGCGTTGGTGACGAGCTCGCTGACCACAAGCTCGACGACGAAGCCCGCGGCCTCGGCGACACCCCAGGCATCGAGCTGGTCGGCGGTGTGGCGGCGGGACTCGGCCACGGCAGCCGCCTCGTCGGGGACCGGCCACGCGGCGATGTCGGTGTCGGGCACGGCGCGCAGGCCGGACACCAGGACGGTGACGTCGTCGGCCAGCTCGCCGGGTGCGATGTCGGCCACGATGCGGTCCGCGGCCTTCTGCAGTCCGCTGGGGGTCGGGGCGATCGGCGCTACCTGGGCAAGCCGGGCCAGCAGGTCCTCCATGCCGTGCCCGATGTCCTGATTGCGGTGCTGGACGAGTCCGTCGCTGTAGAGGACCAGCACGCTGTCGGTCGGCACGTCGACGACGCTGCTCTCGAAGGGCAGGCCGCCGATGCCGAGCGGCGGCCCGGGATTGAGGCCCATGTAGCGGACGACGCCGTCGGGACGCATGAGGACCGGCGGCGGGTGTCCCGCGCTGGCCGCACTGAGCCGGTGTCCGATCGGGTCGTACACGGCGTACAGGCAGGTGCTCGACAGGGCGTCCTCGTGGGCCGGCTCGTCGTCCGCGGCGAGTTTGGCGACGAAGTCGTCGAGGTGGGCGAGCAGTTCCTCGGGCGGCAGCTCCAACTGGGCCAGGACCTGGATCGCCGAGCGCATCCGCCCCATGGTCGCGGTCGCCCGCAGGCCGTGGCCGACGACGTCGCCGACGGCCAGCGCCACCCGCAGCGACGGCAGCGGGATCACGTCGTACCAGTCGCCGCCCGCTCCCTGGCCGTCCGCGTCGGTGGGCAGGTAGATGCCCGCCGCCTGGACGGCGTGCGTCTCGGTGTAGGGCGCGGGGAGCATGCTGCGTTGGAGTTCCTCGGTCGCGCCCCGCTCGCGCGCGTAGCGCCGCGCGTTGTCGACGGCGAGCGCGGCGCGGGCGGTGATGGTGGCCAGCAGGCGTACGTCCTCGGCCGCGAAACGCGGGGAGCCCGCGGTGCGCCAGACCTCGACGCTGCCCAGGATCAGGTTGCGCGCCAGCAGCGGGGAGTGGATGAGGGCGTGCACGTCGGGGCCGGGGATCAGCGCCCTGACCAGGGCGGGCTCGTTGTCGAGCGCCTCCGTGACGTCGGCGAGGGTGGGCAGCCACAGCGCCTCGCCGTGCTGGTGCCGGCGGATCGACGCCTTGTCGGGCAGGGCGGGCAGGTCGTCCCCCGGTTTCAGGAAGCCGTCGGGGAGCGGGGTGCGCTCCGTGGCGGCCACCGCCGCCCGGCGCAGCCCCACGTCGCCCCCTCGGTCGCGCTGCGGCGGGTCCCGGCCGGTCAGCACCTCGTGCGCCAGGTTGACGGTGACCACGTCGCCCAGTCCGAGCAGTGCCTGGGCCAGCTGCCGGGCGGTCCTGGCCACGTCGAGGGATGTCCCGATGGCCGAGGTGGCGTCCAGCAGCAGGTCCAGGCTCTGCCGGGTCCGCACCGCGTCGGTGACGTCCACGAAGACCAGCAGGAGGCCCGGCGGGCCGCCCTCCTCCTCCTGCCGGAAGACCGACAGGTCGACGACCAGCCCGGCCGGGTCGCGTATCGGCTGTGCGTGCAGCACCTGGGGGATCCCGTCGGAGAGGACCTGCGCGACCCTCCCGGCGGGGTCGTCCGACGCTCCGTGCGGCTCCAGGAGTGGGCAGAACTCCTGCCCCACGGCCACTTCGAGGCCGCGGAAGCACTGCGGGGCGACGCTGCACTGGGTGACCCGCATGTCGCTGTCGAGCACGACGACACCGAATTCCTCCTGCTCGGTCACCGCCTGTGCCAGACGCTGCGCGACGCTGGGGCGGTCGGAGCACGACGGGTCAGCCACGACCCACCGGTCCCGGTGAGTCGTGCCCGACCCGGGCCCGACGTCTACTGCCCATATTCCGACAATAGGCTTATCGAGGGCATTGTGCGTCACGAGTTCCCCGACGGCGGCCGGGAGTCAGCCGAGGCTGACGTCGACGAAGCGCGGGCGGTAGATCGACGCGTCGGCGTAGAGGTCGGTGTTGACGAAGCTGTTGACGTTGTAGGAGACGACCAGGTGCTTGCGGTCGCCGAGTTCCTGGTGCTCGTGCGGGTTGTACGTGAAGACGTTCGCGTTGCCGTAGCTGCCGGTCGGGCCGCTCTCGGGCGTGGTGTACGCGGTGGTCTCGTCGACGAAGGGTCCGCTGGGCGAGCAGGAGAAGGCGAGGTCGATCCCGGCCGACAGCGGCTGGCTCAGGTCCTGGGTGACCATGACGTAGACCCGGCCGTGCTTGACGACGCTGAACTCGTTCGACACCTCGAAGGCGGCCCCCGGCCCGCCGTCGACCCGCGCGGAGGCGGACTCGTCGGACGACCAGGTGCCGCCGGCGGTCAGGTACTGCCAGGGCCGGGTCAGGTCGGATCCCGCGACCCTGGCGACATGGAGGTACTTGTGCGCTCCAAGGTCCTCGGAGCCGTACACGTAGGTGTCGCCGCCGTCCCTGGAGATCCAGGCGCCCCAGGAGATCCCCGTCGCTGAGGGAAGCGGGCTGACGGAGACGGGTCCGCCCAGGTGGGCGGGGTCGAAGCGGGCCAGGACGTTGCGATCCCAGCCGAAGTCGAGCGGGCCCGAGCCGGTGGTCTTGAACTCGCTGTAGACCACGTTGAGCCGGTCGCCGAGCATCAGGCCGTCGCGGGCCCAGTACCAGTGCGCCGCGTCCGGTGGGGGCAGCAGCGCCGTCGGGGCGCCCGCGGTGCCGCCGGTGACGGTGACGGTGGGGCGGCCCTTCCTGGTCTCGACGAAGGTGTTGTTGACGAACGGGGTGGTTCCGCCGTCCTGGACGACCGGTGGGCGCGAACCGTCCGCATTGACCCGGCCGAGGAAGCTGTCGGAGAAGATCCAGGCGTCGGCGCCGCCCGGCAGCGGAGCCGAGTACGTGCTGTCGGCGCCGGTCCAGTGGCCGGCGCCGCCGCTGTTCGCGTAGTCCGCGAAGGCGTCGGTCAGCCGGACGTCGGGGGCGGTGCCGGTGACGCTGGGAACATCCACCCCGGGGCACACCTGGGCCCGCGCGGCGGGGGCGGCGGGCGCGGCGGCTTGCGCGGGGACGGCAACTCCCGTCGACACCGCGAGAGTTGCCACCGCGGCCAGTGCGCCGCGACGGAGCGTGACCGTTCTTCCCGAGCGGAGACTGCTCATCTTCGACTACCTCCAGATCGCCCAGAGCCCTTGTCAGTCGAGCGCGGGCCATGTTATCGATAACCAGAGCACAAAAACTGCTCTACGGATCCCTGAATGTCAACTACCACCCGAGCGCACCCTTGTTGGTCGCCTCGGCCGAGTGGCACGCCATGGTGGCGGACCGTGGTCGCCCACCCCTCGAAAGGCAGCTTCGATGAGGAAGTTTCGTAGCCGTACCCTGGCGCTCGCGCTGACGGCGGTGGCTCTGCTCGCGGCCGGCTGCGGGTCCGGCCCGGCGAAGAGCAACAGCCTCAAGCTCTACAACGACAAGGCCGCGTGGACGCCGTACTACAAGCAGGTCAGCGCGCAGGCCAAGCAGGAGGCCGGAGTCACCGTCAACCCGGTCGGATACGCCGACGAGCCGACGTACCAGGCGTTCGTGAAGTCCGCGCTCAAGACCAGAGTGAAACCCGACCTGTTCACCTGGGCGACCGGGCCGCTGCTGTCGCAGTTGGTCGAGTCGGGCGACGTCGGCGACACCAGCGCGCTGTGGAGCAAGGCCATCCGGCAGGGAGACCTGCCGCAGCAGCTGGAGCAGTACTACACGGTCGGCGGCAAGCAGTACTGCGTACCGGAGAACGTGTCGTACTGGGTGATGTTCTACAACAAATCGGTCTTCGCCGAGAACGGCATCACGGTGCCCACCTCGTGGTCCGGGCTGATGGACGCCGCCGCCAAGCTCAAGCAGAGCGGCCGGACGCCCTTCTACCAGACCAACGTGCTCTTCTCGTTCGTCTGGTTCCAGATCCTGCTGGCCGGCAACGACCCCGACCTCTACGACAAGCTGGTCCAGGGCAAGGCGTCGTACACCGACCCGGGCGTGGTCGACGCCATGAAGCAGTGGCGCGACATGATCGGCAAGGGCTACATGTCCGACGCCGGCGACAAGACGGACCCGGCCACCCTGCTGAAGTCCGGCAAGGTCGCGATGGTCCCCGACGGCACCTGGTTCAACACGAGCATGACCCAGGCCGGCGAGAAGCCCGGCAAGGACTACGGGATGTTCGTCATCCCCAAGGTGAACCCGTCGCTGGCCAAGACCCCCGTCCCGGTCGAGACCGGCGCGCTGTGCACGGCGGGCAAGTCGTCCAACTCCGCGGCCATCGACAAGTTCACCACCTGGTGGACGACGCCCGCGGCGCAGACCAGGTGGTCCACGTCCCGGGGCGACGTCTCCGCCAACCCCAAGGTGACCATCCCCGACCCGGGTCTCAACACCCTCACCAAGCAGGTCACAGGAACGGATTACCAGCTCGTGGACCGGTACTTCGACGCCGTCTCCCCGGCCGTGCTGACCGCGGCGCTCGACGGCTTCGGCGCCTTCATGGCCGATCCGGACAGCTACCAGAAGCAGCTCACCGCCATGCAGAAGGTCGCCGCCTCCGGCAGCTGACACCGGTGCCGGTCACGGGCGGGGGCACCTCCCGCACCCGCCCGCGACCGCACCCGACCCGGCACGGCAGGCGGCAGCCGCCTGCCGCGAGAAGGCGCCCAGCGGAGAGCGAGAAGGAACGAGTCCATGTCCCAACAGGTGTTGACCGACAAGGTCGCCCATGCCTACGCGGCACCCGAGCGGCACCGGCCGCGCGACCGGCACGCGTGGTGGTCCCACGCCATGATCTCGCCGGCCGTCCTGTTCGTCGCGGTGATGCTGTACCTGCCCTTCCTGTGGTCGGTGTTCATCAGCTTCACCCACTACGGCGGCTCCGGTACCCCGCAGTGGGCGGGCCTTGCCAACTACCGCCACCTCATCGACGACCCGGTGCTCGCGACGACCGTGCGCAACACCGCGCTGTGGGTGGTCGGCACGCTGGTGCTGCCCGTCGGCCTCGCGCTGCTGATCGCCGTGCTGACCTACAACGTCCGCGGCGGCATCTGGCTCCGGCTGCCCTTCCTGCTCCCGTACGCGATCTCGGGCACCGCGACCGCGCTGGCCTGGGGGTTCGTCCTCCAGGACAAGGGAGCGCTCAACTCCCTGCTGGCCACCTTGCATCTGCCGGGCGCGCACACCTCGTTCCTGCAGACGGCGCCGCTGAACACGATCGTGATGATCCTGGCGCAGACCTGGCAGAGCATCGGGGTGAACCTGCTGCTGTTCGTCGTCGGCCTGCAGTCCATACCCCGGGAGACCATCGAAGCGGCCAGGGTCGACGGTGCGAGCGGCTGGAAGCTGTTCTCCAGGATCGTCTGGCCGATGATGCGGCCGCTGACCGCGGTGGTGGTCGGTCTGGCCCTGGTCGCCGGGCTGAAGACCTTCGACGTCGTGTGGATCATGACCCAGGGCGGGCCAGGACGGTCCTCGGAGACCCTGTCCATCACCATGTACCGCGACGCCTTCGTCAGCGGGGACTACGGCTACGGTGCCGGCGTCGCGGTGCTGCTGACCGTCGTCGGCATGCTCGTCTCGCTCCTCTACCTGCGCCAGCAGGCCGGCTCCAAGCGCCAGTTCGACATCACAGGAGGCGGCCGATGAGCACCGTCACGCACACCGCGGCCGTCCAGCGGGCCGCCACGGACACCGCGCAGCCGAGGCCGCGGCGCCGGAAGGGCAACGCACTGCGCTACACGGTCGTCGGCGTACTCGGCCTGATCTGGCTGCTGCCGCTGTACCTCGTGCTGGTCAACGCCTTCCGCCCGTCGACGAGTTACACCGGCCAGGGACTGTGGAAGCCGTCCGCCCACTTCGCGCTGCTGGGCAACTTCGCCAAGGCGTGGGACGCCGCCGCGCTGGGCCAGAGCCTGACGGCGACCGTGCTCTACAGCGTGGTGGCCCCCGCCATCGCCGCACTGGTGGGCGCGCTGGCCGGATACGCCATCACCATCCTGCAACTGCGGCGCGGCTTCCTGTGGTTCATGCTGATCTACGGCTCCGTGGTCTTCCCCGCCCAGATGCTGCTGATGCCGCTCTTCGTCGGCTACGCCGACCTGAACCTCTTCGACAGCCGCATCGGCCTGGTGCTGGTCTACGTCGCGGTGGACGTCCCGCTGGCCACCTTCGTGATGCGCAACTTCTTCATGTCCGCCGCCCGTTCGGTCTTCGAGTCCGGGCTGATGGACGGGGCCAACCCGTGGACCATCTTCTGGCGGATCTACCTGCCGATGTGTCGCGCAGGCGTCGCGGCAATCTTCGTCCTGGAGTTCACCTTCGTGTGGAACGACCTGCTCTTCGGCATGGTGCTGTCGCAGAGCGACGGGATCAGGCCGCTGATGACGTCACTGTCGACCCTGTCCAACCCGTACGCGGGGATCACGGTGCCGGTCATCCTGGCCGGCGGCCTGATCCTCTCGCTGCCGACCATCGCCCTCTTCATCGCGACGCAGAAGCTGTTCGCCAAGGGGCTCACCCTCGCCCAGCTCTGAGGCCCGTCCCGCGGGCGGATGACGGGACTCTGCCGAAACGCTCCCTCGCCGCGCCAGGACCCGCCCCCGGCAACCGGGGCCGCGGGCCCGCCCGGCGGTACCACCCACCGGCCTCCGGCCGAAGACCTCACGAAGGACATTCCCATGACCACTCGCCTGCTGCGAGCATCACTCGGCTCGCCGACCTACGACGGCATGCGCGAGACCCTCGTCTCGAACCTGCACACGGTGCTGTACGAGGCCCGCGGGCTGCGCGTGACAGGCAGGGCGCTGCCGCTGCTGCGCAGGCGCGCGGACGGCGGCGGCCTCGAGCAGGCGGTCAGGTTCACCGTGACGGCGCCGGCCGGCGCCGCCGTGGACCTGGAGCTGCGTGCCGGGGGCGCCGCCGGCGACCGGGCCACCGTGGAACTGGCGGGAGGTTCCGGCACCGCCGACCTCTTCGTACCCGAGGTGACGGCGCCCACCCTTGCCGAGGTGACGATCTCCGACGCCTCGGGGCAACTGCGCAGCGTGGAGATGCCCGTGCACCCGCAGCGCAAGTGGACCGTGCACATGGTGCACCACTCGCACCTGGACATCGGCTATACCGACCGGCAGGGCACGGTGCTGCGCCACCACTCGGAGTACCTCGACTCCGCACTGGACCTGGCCGAGGCCACCGACTCCTGGCCGCAGGACGCGCGGTTCCGCTGGACGGTCGAGTCCGCGCTGCCGCTGCGCCGCTGGCTGGCCGGACGCGCGCCCTCCACCCGGAGCCGGTTCGTGGACCTCGCAAGGGCGGGGCGCATCGAGGTCACCGCGATGCCCTTCCAACTGCACACCGAGGCCTGCTCGACCGAGGAGCTGCACCGGCTGCTGCGGTTCACCGACGACCTGCGCACGGACTACGGCATCCCCGTCACCTCGGCCATGCACACCGATGTGCCGGGCGCGGTGGTCGGCTTCGTGGACGCGCTGGCCTCGGCAGGGGTGCGCTACCTGTCGGCCGCGCACAACTGGGCCGGGCGGTCGGTGCCCTTCCTGGTCGGCGGACAGGAGCTGGCCAGGCCCTTCTGGTGGCGGGCGCCGAGCGGCAACCGGGTCCTGGTGTGGGTCACCGACACCCCGCACGGCATGGCCTACATGGAGGGCAACATCGTCGGCCTCGCCGAGGGCTACGGCTCCACCCTCGACCTGCTGCCCAACTACCTCGACGGACTGGCGAACCGCCCCTTCCCCTACGGCGGCGAGGCCTTCGGCTGGGCCGGGCTGCCCGACGAGGAGCTGAGCAAGACCCCCTACGCGCACGACCTGCTGCACCTGCGGGTCCAGGGCGGTCCCGCGGACAACGCGGGACCCTCCATCGTGCCCGCGACCGTCGCCCGCCGCTGGAACGAGACCTGGGAGTGGCCCAGGCTGCGCGCCGCGACCAACACCGACTTCTTCACCGAGGCCGAGCAGCGGTTCGGCGCCGACCTGGCGGAGCACACCGGTGACTGGACCGACTGGTGGGCCGACGGCCTCGGTTCAGGAGCCCGCCCGCTGGGCTACAACCGCCGTGCGCAGAACGCCGTCCGGCAGGCGGAGAGCCTGCACACGCTCGCAGGCGACGACACCGCGATGCCCAGGATCGACGCCGTCTACGACCGGCTGGGCCTGTTCGACGAGCACACCTGGGGAGCCGCCAACCCCTGGAGCGACGCCGAGGACGGCTTCGACTCCGGCGGCCTCCAGTGGGCCCGCAAGTGCGAACTCGCCTACCAGGCCACCGATGACGCCTTCGACCTGCTGGCCGACGGGGCTGCCCGGCTCGGCACCCGCTTCACCCCGGCACCCGGCACCGCCGCCTCCTTCCTGCTGGTCAACACCGGCCACGGCCGGCGCAGCGACGTCGCCGAGTTCTTCGTGCCGGCCAGCACGATCGCGCTGGACCAGCCCTTCACCGTGCACGACGCGCGCACCGGGGAGGTGCTGCCGCACCACGCCGAGGTGTCGGAACCGCTGGAGAACCCCACCCGCCCCTACGGCCGGCGGGTGCAGGTCCTGGTCACCGATGTGCCGTCGGTGGGCTGGGTCCGGCTCGACCTGGCCCCCGGCGGCGAGACGCCGCGGGCCGAGCGGATCACCCAGGGCGGGGCGGACGGTGCTGCCCAGGTGGAGAACGAGTTCTACCGGGTCGAGTACGACCTCGAGAACGCCGTGATCAGGTCGGTCTTCGACAAGCAGGCCGGGCGGGAACTGGTCAACACCGAGTCCCCCGCCGGATTCGGCCAGTACATCTACGACCGCTACTCCACCGCCCCGCACGTCAACCACCTGTCCGGGCACATCCAGGCCGGCGCCGACGACCTGTCCCTGCTCGCCTCGCGCACCCTGGGCCGCCGCGCCTCCGTCGTGAGGGCCGAACGCACCGCGGTGGGGGAGACCCTGGTGGTGCAGACCGACGGCGACGGCGCCGACTGGATACGCACCACCATCACCCTGCGCCGCGGGGTGCGCCGCGTCGACATCACCAACCGGATCGCCAAGCGCGGCGCCCCCGCGAAGGAGAGCGTCTTCTTCGCCTTCCCGCTGGCCGTCGGCCCGGCCCCGGCGCCGGTGTGGGAACTGACCGGCGGCGTCGGCGGTGACCGGGTGCCGGTGGTCCCGGGCGCCGCCCACCACATGCGGCCGATCCGGCACTGGGTCGGCTTCGGCGACGAGGACTTCTCGGTCGCCTGGGCCACCCTCGAAGCGCCGCTGGTGATGTTCGGCGACCTCTACCTGCCGTACGCGCCCTTCCCGGCCACCGTCAATCCGGCGGAATCCGAGCCGGGCACCGTGTACTCGTGGGCGCTCAACAACATCTGGGACACCAACTTCCCCGCCCAGCAGCAGGGCGAGACCACCTTCCGCTACGCGATCACCTCGGCCTCGGGGCAGGCGCCCGGCGTCCTGGGCCCGCAGGCCTCGGCCGGACTCACCGACCCGCTGGTCGCGGTGCCCGCCACCGCCGCGGCGCAGGCGGGTCCGCGACCGAGCGGCGCGGAGCAGGGCGCGGTGTCGGCCGCGGCGCCCGAGGGGCTGTTCGCGGGAGTCGACCACGAGTCCGTCTTCGTCTCCTCGATCGGCGCCTCACGGCGCGGCCACGACACCGTGGTGTACCTGCGCTCGGTCGCCGACCAGGAGACGCAGGTCGAACTGCGGCTCCCGATGCCGGCGCGGGCCGCGTACGTCGGCACCACCCTGGAGCGTGACCTGCGCGAGGTGCCGGTGAGCGGCTCCCGCGTCCGGGTGACCGTTCCCGCGCACGGCCACATCGCGGTGGCCGTGGACGCCGCGCCCCGGCCGTAGCAGCCGCCAGGACACACCGAAGCCATCCACCACCGGTCTGCGGGAGGCACGGCCAGCCGTGCCTCCCGCGCAAGGAGAACTCGCGGAATGCAAGACCTGACGCCCACCCACTACGACGCACACCCCTGCTACCCCCCGCGCGGCGGCACGGTCGGGAAGGGCTGGGACGCCGCGGTGGCCTCGCTTCCCGACGGCCCGGCCGTACTCGCCGTGGACGGCCCTGCCGTCCTGGAGTGGGCCCGGGCGGTCGCCGCCCTCACCAGGGCCCTGGCCGGCCGCGGCGTCTACAGCGAACTGTTCGACGTACGCGACCACTTCGCCGGCTGGGAGCAGGTGCTCAGCCGTACGACATCGGCCGCGCTGGCCGACGACCCGCACTTCGAGTCCCTCGCGCAGGGCACCCTGGCCGACCTCTTCGACGAACTGCCGGGCCTCCGCGCGCCCGTCGACGGCATCACGGTCGTCTACGGACCCGGAGCGGCACTCGTCGAGCACGACGTGCTGTGGTACGCGGACCTGCCGAAGCGGTACGCGGAGGCCGCCGTCATCGGGCGGCGTGCGGCCAACCTCGCCCAGCCGGAGACCGAAGGGCCCGGCACCACCAAACGGCTCTTCTACGTCGACTGGCCGCTCCTCGACCGCCACCGTGACGCCGTGGCGGAACGGATCGACCTGTGGCTGGACACCCAGGACCCCGCAGAGCCCGCCGTGCTGGACGGCGCCACCCTGCGCGACACCCTCGCAGGTCTGGCCGGCCGCCCCTTCCGCACCCGCCCGACCTTCAACACCACCTCGTGGGGCGGCCACTGGGGGCAGCGCGAACTGGGCTTCAACCCGGCCGCCACCAACACCGCGCTGGGGTACGAGCTCATCGCGCCGGAGAGCGGGATACTCATCGGCGCCGAGGACGGCCCCTGCGTCGAGATCCCCTTCCAGCTCGCCGTCGCCCTGCATCCGCGGGAGATCCTCGGTCCCCCCGTGCACGACGTCTTCGGCACCTCCTTCCCGATCCGGTTCGACTACCTGGACACCGTGGACGGCGGCAACCTGTCGGTGCACTGCCACCCGCGCTCCGACTACATGCGCGACGTCTTCGGCTGGCCCTACACCCAGCACGAGACCTACTACATGATGGTCGGCGGCAAGGACAGCGACGTCTTCCTCGGCCTGCGCGACGGCGTCGACGTGGACGCCTTCCAGCGTGCGGCCCACGACGCCGCCCACCACGGGCAGCCGTTCGACATCACCACCCATGTGCAGACCTTCCCCGCCACCGCGCACCAGCTCTTCCTGATCCCGGCGGGCACCCCGCACGGCAGCGGCGCGGGGAACGTCGTCCTCGAGGTCAGCGCGACCCCGTACCTGTACTCCCTGCGGTTCTACGACTGGCTGCGCAGGGACGCGGGCGGCAACCAGCGCCCCGTGCACGTCGACCACGCCTTCCGCAACCTCGACACCGAACGCACCGGCAAGGCGGTGGAACGCGACCTGGTGCAGGAACCCGCCCCGCTGCGCGGCGGCAGCGGCTGGAGCGAGGAGACGATCGGCGCGCTGCCCGAGATGTTCTTCGAGGTCCGCCGGGTCGTGCTCGACCCCGGTTCGGTGGGCGAGGACGACACAGAAGGCCGCTTCCACGTCCTCAACGTGGTGGAGGGCGACGGTGTGCGGATCCAGCCGGCCGGGTCACCGCGGGACGCGCACACCCTGGCCTACGCGGAGACGCTCGTCGTCCCCGCGTCCGTCGGCGCCTACACGCTGCACCCGATCGGGCGGAACCCGGTCCGTATCGTGAAGTCGCTGGTCCGATGAGTGCCGCCGCCCCCCTCGCCCCGGTCCTGGAGATCGGCGGCACGCATGTGACCGCGGCACTGGTCGATCCCGTCGAGCAGGCGGTGCTCCCCGGCAGCGCGCGCCGCCTGCCGCTGGACGGCGAGGGCACCGCGGCCCGGACCGTCGAGGCGATCCTCGGGTGCGGCGCGGGCCTCGCCGCGGGGACAGGACTGCCGTGGGGCGTGGCGCTTCCCGGCCCCTTCGACTACGAGGGCGGGATCGCCCTCTACACCGGGGTCGGCAAATTCGACGCGCTCCACGGCACGGACCTGCGCGCGGCGCTCATGGAGGGCCTGCCGCAGCGACCGGGCAGCGTCTCCTTCCTCAACGACGCGGACGCCTTCCTGGTCGGCGAATGGCTCTCCGGCGCGGCGGCCGGCAGCAGCCGCTGCGCCGGCATCACCCTCGGCACCGGCGTCGGCTCCGCCTTCCTCGCCGACGGCACGCTCCGCGAGGAAGGCCCTGGGGTGCCGCCGGAAGGCCGGGTCGACCTGCTGGAGATCGCCGGGCGCCCGCTGGAGGACGTCGTCTCTCGGCGGGCCCTGCGCGCGGCCTACCTGCGGCTGGCAGGACAGGACAGAGCCGCGCCGGCGAGCGGGGCGAACGCCGCCGGACCACCAGACGTCGACGGGATCGCCGCGCTCGCCGCCGGCGGCGACCCGCTCGCGCAATCGGTCCTGCGCACCGCATTCGAGGCCCTGGGCGAGACGCTGGGGCCCAGGCTGCGGGATTTCGGTGCGACGGTACTCGTGGTCGGCGGCTCGATAACCGGTTCCTGGGAACTCATCGGCCCGATGCTTCGCGACGGGCTGATGAGGACCGGCGGAAGGGATCCGGAACACCTCGATGTCCGTGTCGCGGCGCGACCGGATCACGCCGCGCTTATCGGCGCGGCCTGGCATGCGAAATCAGTCGCAGTCCAGGGAAAGCGGGGTGGATTCGGCAAAAGCACCAGCGCGTACAACGGGTAAGATCTCCGCCGGGAGACGGACACAGAGCGGAATTGAGGCTACATGGCTGGGCCCTCCGGTCGGTCGGCGCCGACAATGCGGGACGTCGCCGCCCTCGCCCAGGTCAGTGCGATGACCGTGTCACGTGTTCTGCATGACGACCCCCGCGTCACCGCCCTCACCAAACAGCGCGTGCTGGCGGCCGTCGACGAACTCGGATACCGCCGCGACGAGACGGCCCGCAACCTCCGGCTCGGCCGCGGCACCGGTCTGATCGGACTCGTCGTCACCAATCTCGCCAACCCCTTCTACTCCCAACTCGCCCTGGGCGTCGGCGAGGTCGCCGACGAACTGGGCATCAACGTGGTGCTGGCCAACAGCGCGGAGGACCCAGCGAGGGAAGCCAGGCTGGTCGACGACCTGATCAGCCGCAGGGTCGACGGCATCATCGTGGTGCCGGCCGGCGACGACCACCGGCACCTCGACCCGGTGAAGCTCCATCAGGTCCCGGTGGTGCTGGCCGCCCGGCCTCCCTCAGGGGTGGAGGCCGACTGCGTGCTGGTCGACGACTTCGGCGGCACCAGGGAGGCGGTGCGCCTGCTGATCGCACGCGGCCACACCAAGATCGCATTTCTCGGCCTGCCGCCTTCCGCCTATACCGGCGCGGAACGCTACAGCGGATTCCGCGCCGCGATGACGGAAGCCGGGCTGCCCGTCGACGACGCCTATGTGCACTACCAGACCCGGGACATCACCGCGGCCGAGCAGGCGGCGACAAATCTCCTCGCCCTGCCCGATCCGCCCACCGCGCTCTTCGCGGCGAACAACCGCAACACCATCGGAGCCATCCGCGCAATCAACAACACGGGCGCGGGCACGGAACTCGTCGGATTCGACGACTTCGAACTCGCCGACATGCTCGGGCTGCCGCTCACCGTCGTCGCCTACGATCCCGGCGAGGTCGGCCAGCACGCCGCGAATCTCCTGATCGACCGGTTGCGCGGCAAGGGCGACGCCGCCCCGGCGCAACGCATCGTGCTGCCGACGAAGGTCGTCGAATACCTCGGACACCCCAAGCGGCAGTGAGGTCGCCAAGGGATGTCCCGTAATCCCTGGCGGATCAGCGCGCGGCGGCAGATGCGGTGCATCGCAAGGCGGAGGGTCGTCCTCATACCGGGTCGTATTCGGACGAGCCCGACAACGCCGCGAGGTGCCGTAGCTGCCGCCGCACGCCCGCCCGGGATTGCGGGACGGCCCTTGGGTGCGCGCCGGACACGGAAGGGCGGGGTCCGCGTCCGGCCCCGGCAGCTGCTGCGCCCCCCGGTCGGCCGTGCCGCGGTCGGCTGATCGGGGGAATCTTCGCCTCCGAGGGGAACGGAGCCGCGCCTTCCGGTGTTTGCCCGAGCATGGCAACACTTGGACTCATCGGCAGTGGACACATCGGTGGCGCGCTGGCCCGCCTGGCGGTCGACGCGGACCTGGACGTCGTGCTCAGCAACTCGCGGGGCCCTGAGACCCTTTCCGACCTCGTGTCGGAACTGGGGCCCCGGGCCAGGGCCGCCACTCCGGCGGAGGCGGCGGCCGCGGGGGACTGGGTGGTCGTGACGATCCCGCTCCGCGCCCTGGAGACGGTTCCCCGGGAGCCGCTCGTCGGCAAGACGGTCATCGACACCGGCAACTACTATCCGCAGCGCGACGGCACCATCCCTGAACTCGAATCGCACGCGCTCACCAGCAGTGGACTGCTCCAGCGGCACCTGTCCGGAGCGCACGTCGTGAAGGCCTTCAACAACATCTTCTACCGGCACCTCGCCGAACTGCCGCGGCCCGCGGGTGCGGCGGACCGCACCTCCCTGCCGATCGCGGGCGACGACCTGGGTGCCAAGAAGCACGCCGCGGAACTGATCTCGCTGCTGGGGTACGACGTCGTGGACTACGGTCCGCTCAGCGAGAGCTGGCGCTCCGAGCCGGGCACCCCGGTCTACGGCGCCCCCTACGGGGTGACCAGGGACGAGAACTTCGCCTCCCACCCGGCCGCCCCCGCCTCCACCGCCGAGATCGACAGGGCGCTGGCGGCGGCCCGACGCTGAGTGCGGCCGGTCTTCCGGCCGCCGGCCGGCGCGGGTCAGGTCCGCTGATCTGCCCGCGCCTGGTCCCGGGGGGAGTTCGGGGGCGGGACCGCGGAGGACCCGGCGGCCGCCTCGGCGGTCGGCCCGGCGGTCCGCCCGGTGTAGCCCTTCTCCCGGATGACCAGGGCCAGCAGGCCCGCCGCGAGGCAGAGGACGCCCGCGAGCACGAAGACGATGTTGGTGGCGTGGATGAAGACGTCCACCGCCGAGCGGTACTGGGCCGCGGGCAGCCTCCTCAAGCTGTCGGTGTCGAGATTGCCGTCGACGTCGGCCGCGCCCGCGGCGCCGGTGAGGTGCGAGCCCAGGTACCGGGCCACGACCGTGCTGTAGAGCGCGAAGCCGAACGAGGTGCCGAGCTGCTGGCTGAAGCGCAGCGAGCTGGTCGCGACCCCCAGGTCGGCCCGGTCCACGGAACTCTGCATGTACTGCAGGCCCAGCCCCAGCGACTGACCGATGCCGACCCCGAGCAGGAAGCAGCCGGCACCGATCAGCCAGTAGCTGGTGCCCGCGCCGATCCAGCCGAACGAGATCATCGCGACGGCCTCGAAGGCGCCGGCGGCGACCAGGAGGTATTTGAACTTGCCCAGCGCGTTGACGACGACCTTCGCCACCGGCACGGAAGCCAGCACCCCGAAGGCCATGCACATGATCAGCAGGCCGGAGCGGGCGGTGCTCAGGCCGCGTCCGACCTGGAGGTAGCCGCTGACGTACAGCAGGCCGCCGGCCACGCCGACCCCGGCGAGGAGGGAGACCGGCATCATCGTGCGGAAGACGGGGTTGCGCATCAGGGCCAGGGACACCAGCGGTTCCGGGGCGACGAGACCGCGCCACACGAAGAGGGCGGCCAGGAGCACCGCCCCTGCGGTGAGGCAGGTGATCGGCGCCGAGGACCAGGGGTAGCGGGCGCCGCCCCACTCGGCCACCAGCAGCGCGCAGGCGCCGAAGCCGCCGAGCAGCGCGGCGCCGAGGAAGTCGACCTTGCGGCGCTGCGGATGCGTCGGCATCTTCAGCACGAGGGCGAAGACCAGGAAGGCGGCGACCAGCACGGGCAGGTTGACCAGGAAGACCCAGCGCCAGTCCAGCGCGTCGGCGATCAGGCCGCCCAGGGTCGGGCCGAGCGCCATGCCGATGCCGAACATCACCGCGGCGCCCACCCCGACCGCGCTCGAGGGCTTCACCGTACGGTCCGGATCGCCCTCGTCGTCCCGGTCGTCGAAGAGGATGCCGGTCACCACCAGGGTGATCGCGGTGAGGCCGCCGGCGCCGAGCCCCTGGACGGTCCTGGCCGCGATGAGCTCGGTCAGGTTCTGCGAGATCCCGCAGAAGAGCGAGCCGGCGGTGAAGAAGCCCAGGGCGACGAGCAGCAGCGGCTTGGTGCCGTACTCGTCCGCGAGCTTGCCGTAGAGCGGCACCACGATGCAGTCGGCCAGCGCGTAGCAGGACGTCAGCCAGGGCAGCTTGCTGATCCCGTGCACCGGGTCGAGGTCGGAGACCGTCTTCCAGGCGATGGCCGAGACGATGTTGATGTCGAGGATGGCCAGCAGCAGGACGCTGATGCACGCCGCGCCCACCATCTTGACCTTGTTGACGTCCATCAGCAGATGGGGGCCGTCGTAGACGGGAGCCCACGGACTCTTGTCGCTCATGGTGTTTACGCTAGGGCCATTTTTACACCAAGACAAGTTTTAGTGTGGGCGTAATATTCCCCAAAGTGAACCAGCTGGTAGAATCCAGGCCGTGACCGACCGGCTGGGGCTCAGGGAGCGCAAGAAGCTGAGGACGGGCGAGCTGATCTCGGAGACAGCCGTCGCGCTCTTCCTCCGCGACGGGTTCGACCGGGTGTCGATCACCGACGTCGCCGCCGCGGCGGACGTCTCGAAGAAGACCGTCTTCAACTACTTCCCTTCCAAGGAAGACCTGGTCTTCCACCCGATCCGCGACCATGTGGACGAGGCCGCGCGGGTCGTCAGGGCACGCGAGCCGGGCGAGTCGCCGGTGCGCGCGCTGCACCGCCACTTCCTCGCCGGGCTCGCGTCCGGCGACCCCATCACCGGGCTCGCCGACTACCCCGAGTTCCTGGACTTCCAGCGCATGGTCATGGGGACGCCCAGCCTGAAGCTGCGCCTGATGGAGCAGTGGATCAGGAGTGAGGACAGCCTCTCCGAGGCACTGGCCGAAGCCTTCGGCCACGCGCCCGGCGACGTCGCCCCCCGGGTGCTGGCCGCCCAGATCCTCGCCGTCCAGCGCACCCTGACCGTTCGCAACGTGGAGCGCATGCTGGCCGGTGACCGCCCCGCCGACGCGCTCGCCCGGTCCACGGAGGAGGCGGAGCAGGCCTTCGAACTGCTGGCGAGGGCCCTCCCCGCCACCTGAGCGGGCCGCGCGCGCCTCAGATCGTGGGGACGCTGAGCCAGGGATAGGCGCCCGCGGTGAAGCCCGCCATCAGCCTGAGGCTGTTGCCAGGGGCGGTGAGCCAGGCGACGTAGACGGCGTCCGCGGCGGGGCCGTTGACGTAGAGCGACGGATTGCCGCCGGCCTGCAGGGCGTACCACTGGTCGACGACCACGCAGCCGTTGCCCCAGGTGGCCGGGTTGGCCGCGAGGCTGCCAGGCGCGCGGTTCACCACGGTGATGGCGTGCCCGGTGCCGGAGATGCCGCCGCTGTACATCCCGAACCACTCCACCGTCGTGCCGGCCGCGGCCAGCGGGCTCTGCTTGGCCGTGAGCATGGCGATCGTGGCACAGGTGAACCCGTCGCACACCGCGTAGAAGGGCCTGCGCCGCGCGCGCTCGGCGCCCCAGCCCAGATACGCCTGCTCCACATCGGCGGCCGGCGGGCGACCCGCCGACCACCCGAGGGCCATCAACTCCTTGGCCGACAGCACCGCCTGGAACGCCCTGCCGTCCACGTTGGTCTTGCTGACCTGGACACCCGAACTGCCGGCCCCGGTGGGACGGGATATGCCCGTCACGTTGATGGTCCCCCACGGGTTGTCGATGAAGACCCCCTGGGCGACGGCGTTGGTGAACGGCGCCGCCGCGGGCGGCACGGGAGCCAGTGACGACTGGGCGACACGCTGGTCGATCAGATTGTGCAACGGAACGGCCATGGCCATGGAAACCCCCCTGAGTCAGGACTTGTTGCCTTCGCCCCGGAATCTTCCCCCGCGTGGCCACCCGCCGTTCGGGGTTCGCCGCATCCCCGCGGCCGGGCAGGCCGGATTCGGCCATGCCCGGCCGGGCGGCCGGACCCGGGCTATCGGCGGGCGTAGAAGTGGGCGCGGACCCGGCGCAGCCATGCCTCGGCCGGTGCCTCGTCGGGCTGCTCGGGCAGGGCGCTGCGGGTCTGCTCGAACAACGCCTCGAAGCGGGTGAGCATCGGGAGCGCCGCCATCGCGTCGGCCGCCACTTCCTCGCCGAAGCGGTGGTAGGCCTCCGGGTCGTCGACACGGATCGCCAGACGTCCGGTGGCGTACAGATCGAAACCCTGGTGGCACAGGCGGCGCAGATGCCTCGCGTGCTTCGCGGTGCGCTTCCTGGTGTCGGCCGAAAAGGACCCGTCACCGCGGTCGTACAGCCGCTTGAACTGCTGGGTGGCGTAGCCGAGGTACGCGTCCCTGACCCGCTTGGCGGACAGCAGGGACGAGCGTATGCCGATCAGCTCGTCACCGAGCGGGGTGCGCACCTCGTACAGCTCGTCGGGCAGCCACACCAGCTCCATGACCGTGGGGTTGCCGCCGAGCGCCAGCCTGCACCACTTCCCCGCCTCGTGCAGGGTGCGGTCCGGGTGCGTGGTGACGTGGGACTCCTTCGGGGCGTGCAGGCCGTGGAGGTCGCCGGTGTCCGCGGCGAACACGCCGAGCCGGTCGATGTCGGAGCCCTCATGGGCGAGCCCGTATGCGGTCGATCCGACGATGCCGGACAGCAGGACGTTCACGGAGCCTCCCCAGGTGATCGGTGCGGGAAGCATCCTCCATGGCGGTGGCGCAGGGCGAGCGACTTTCGGGGCGCCAGGACCGGTCCGCCCGGGTGGATCAGGGCTGCCGGGCGGCGTCGGAGCCGGCCGATATCCGCAGCGAGGAGACGTCGACCGCCTCGAAGTCGGATCCGTCCAGAGCGCCGAGCTGCTGGAGCTGGTCGTTGTCCCAGCGGCTGTCGGGGGCTCCGCTGACATACCAGGCAGAGCCGTTGTCGGCCACGATCGCACCGTAGGTCTTCAGGGTCTGGGCGATCGCCCGCGCCTGAGGCGGGAGCCGGGAGATGTCGACGCTGCCCTTCAGCCTGAGCCGCAGGCCCATGGGAGGCAGGCTGCGGTCGGCGGAGCCGGCGTCGTGGCGGGCGGGCCACAGGTGGGCGGCCTGGCTGCGCGGGACCGTGATGCGCAGGGCGTGGCCGATGACGCCCCGGCTCGCTTCGTCATAGCGGGCCAGGCCCGGCAGGACGGGCAGCCCGGCCGCGTCGGCGGAGGTCCAGCCGTCGGGCCGCAGCGTGTGCGAGGTGAGGCCGAAGACGGCGCCGGACCCGGCGTGCCAGGAGCCGTTGCCCTGCGGATGGCTGTCCCAGAGCTCGTAGTCCCGGCACGTGGTGGTGTCCACGACGATGACGTGCCGGTCGCCGTCGGCCTGCGGACCGCCTTCGACCTGGGCGTCGGCCGGGATGCGGTAGGGGCCCTTGTCGCTCTCGTCGGCGTAGTCGAAGGTGACGCGGGCGGCCGGTGTGCCGGCGCCGGTCGTGGTGACGGGGATGCCGATGGGCCCGCCGTCCCACGTGCCGGAGCCGAAATCGGCGTGCACGTGCGCGCCCGCGCCGATGCTGCCGACGTAGGTCGCCGACGCCGCCAGCACCGGAAGGCGGTCGACAGGAGTCCGCCAGATGCTGCCCGGCGCCGCCACCTCGCAGCCGCCGAGGCCGCGGGCCGTGGTGGTTCCCTTCGCCGGCTTGCCGGACGCCGCGTGGCTGCGGCGCGGTGTCGCGGTCGCAGTGGGCTTGCCGGTCCCGGATGCAGTCGGCCGTGCGGCGGGTGCCGTCGGTCCGGTCGCGGAGGGGGCGACGGCCGCGGCCGCCGTGGTCCGGCCGGCGGACGCCCGCAGCGGTGCGGCACCGTGGTCAGGCCCGGCCACGACCAGGTACGCCGCGACGGACAGCGCCGCCACGCCGGCCGCCGCGGCCGCGGTCGGGACCGGCCGGAAGGTGCCGCGCCTGCGCCTGTGGGTGTTCGACGCTCGCATGCCGAAGGGCCTTTCGCCGGGTGGCTCACCGATGCCGAGGGGGAGCCGGATTCCGTCGCCCGTGACCGGGCGGGGGGTCGGTGTCGGCCGCGGATTCCCTGCCGACCGCTCCGGATCAAAGCGAGCCGTCCGGCCGCAGTCAAGGCCGCGGCCGCCCTGGGCCTGCCGCGGGGGTGGGTTTGGGAGGATCCGGCGGATCTGCGGCCTCCGGCCGAGGCATTCGCCCGGGCCCGGCCCCCGGGCCTCGGGCTGTCCTGCACCCCGCTCCGGTAGCCTGCGGACGGGGGTGGGTCCATGGACGCGCACACGGTCGTACCGGACGATGCGGGAATGCCGCAGAGCACGCGCCTGGCCGCCCACGGCGATGTCTCCACGTCCCTCGCGCTGCGAAGCGACCGCCGGCTGGGCGAGCTGCTGGACGCCGCGGCGCCGCTCGGCTCCGGTATCGGCGGGAGGTCCGCGCTGCTGGAGGTCGAAGGGCGGCCGGTCTTCGTGAAGCGGGTGCCGCTCACGGAACCGGAACTGTCGCCGGAGAACCTGCGGTCCACGGCCAACCTGTTCGGGCTGCCCACCTACTGCCAGTACGGCGTCGGCGGGGTCGGCTTCGGGGCATGGCGCGAACTCGCCGTGCACACCATGACGACCGGCTGGGTGCTCGGGGGGCACTACCCGGGGTTCCCGCTGATGTACCACTGGCGAGTGCTGCCGGACACGGCAGTGCTTCCCGACGAACTCGCCGACGTCGACCGCGTCGTGGCCTACTGGGGAGGCAGCCCGGAGGTACGCCGCCGTGTCGAGGCCCTTCGCCGGGCGCCCGCGAGCCTCGTGCTCTTCCTCGAGTACATCCCCCGCACGCTCCACGAATGGCTCCCGGAGCGGCTACGGGCCGGCGAAGAGGCCGCCGACCTGGCGTGCGCCCTGGTGGACGGGGAGTTGGAGGCCGGCACGTCCTTCATGAACGCCCGCGGCCTGCTGCACTTCGACGCCCACTTCCGGAACATCCTGACCGACGGCAGGCGACTGTACTTCACCGACTTCGGCCTCGCCATCTCCTCCCGGTTCGATCTGTCACCGTCCGAGGCGGACTTCTTCGCACTGCACGCGACGTACGACCGCGCCTACACGGTCGGCTGGCTGGTGAACTGGCTGCTCACGGATCTGCACGGGGCCGGCAAGAAGGAACGCGTGGCAGTCGTCCACGCCTGCGCGCGGGGCGAGGACCCGCCGCCGGGACCGCGGGCGGTGCGGGCGCTCCTCTCCCGCCACGCACCGCTCGCCGCGGTGATGACGGACTTCTACCTGGGCATCCAGGACGACAGCAGGCAGACCCCCTACCCGGCGCAGGCGCTCCGCGAGGCCCTCGACGCCCACGGGCCGCGTCGCGGCTGAGCGGGCCGGCGGCCTTCTGCCGCCGCCGGGTGCCGCCGCCGGGCGGCGGCCCGGCGGCAGCGGCGGGTCACAGGCTCGCCGGCGCCCAGGTGGAGGGCGTCCACGGCCCCCGCCGCCTCGACGTCGTACTGGCGGGCGAGCTGCCGTGAATCAACGATCGGCCGTGGTCCGGCGGCCGGTCATGGACGGGCCGAGGCGTGGCCCTGGTTCCGTGGCGGAGCCGGCGAGGTCGAGGCGCCAGTCGTTGCTGCGTATGAGACTGCCGCTGTCCACCGGGTATTCGAAGTCGCAGGCGCCCAGGAGGGTGAAGCCGAGGCGCTTGCAGAGGGCGTTCGAGGGGGCGTTCTCGACCGAGGGGAAGGCGTGCAGGTGGCGGGGGCTCCCGGGTCGGCGTGCCGCCTCGCGCACGGTGGCGATCAGGACGGTGCCGGCCGCGGCGGATATGCCGCGGCCCTGATAGGGCGGCAGGACGTTCCAACCGGTTTCGTAGATCTGCTCACCCTGCCAGTCACGCCGGTGGTAGCCGATGCTTCCGACCATCTCGTCGCCGAGGAGGACGGCGAACATGCAGCCGCGCCCGGTTTCCGGCATGGCGAGGTAGCGAGCGTGCCGGGTGAGCAGCTTCTCCTCCGGCTCGGGGCCGCCGACGTAGTGGCGCATCCGTGGAGTGTTGATCCGCCGCAGGAGGCTGAGGGCCGAACCCGACCAGGGCTCGAGGTGGACGTTCATGCAGCGCAGCCTGGCAGGCCTGTGCGCTGTCGAGCACCTCGATTTCGCACAATGCGGGTGCGGGGCTCCCGGATCGGGTCCCACGCGGGTGGGACGGGGCCCTCGGCGTGTCCCGCCGCGCGCCTCGGCCGTCACCGCGGCGTCACCCCAGCCACCAGATGGAGCCTCCGCCGAGGAAGAAGAGCAGGCAGAAGGCGAGATTGGTGCGCCGGTACGCGAGGAAGACGGCGGCGAACTCGCGGATCATCGCGCTGGGCAGGAAGTACGCGGCGGTGGGGGAGCCCACCACGTATCCCCTGACGCCCGCCCGGCGCGCCGTCAGCGCCGCACGGAAGGCGTGGTAGTTGTTCGTCACGATCACGCAGCGGTAGCCGGGATTGGCGCTCTCCATGATCCTTCTGCTGAACCGCAGGTTCTCCTCCGTGGTCGTGGAGCGGTCCTCCCGCTCGATCAGCTCGGCGGGAAAGCCGCGCTCCACGAGATAGTCCGCCATCGCGTGCGACTCCGGCAGGTCCTCGTCCGGCCCCTGCCCGCCCGAGGTGAGGAGCACCGGCTGCCTGCCGCGCCGCGACAGCCTGGCGTGCACGGCGCGGGCCCGGTCCAGCCGGCTGGCCAGCAGCGGCGGCACCGCGGATCCGCCGGCCAGACCCGAGCCGAGCACCACCACGTAGTCGGCCCTGCGGCCGAGGTTCAGCCGGACGTAGAGGAAGGCGTAGACGACGAAGGAGAGGAAGAGGAAGGCCACGTAGCCGGTCAGGGCGACCGCTGTCCCGGTCACCGCCACCAGGATGTGGTCGTGCAGGACCAGCGTGGCGCCCAGCAGGACGAGAAGGGCCACCAGGGCGACACCCGCGAGCAGGGACAGGAGGTTGGCGGGGCGCGTGCCCTCCTTGCGGACCATGACCGCCCCGTTGGAGATCAGGAACCACGACAGGATGACTATGCCCAGCGCCACCAGGACCAGCAGGGCGATGCCGAGGTCCCGCCCCAGCACCGGGTGGCTCCGGTGGAGTTCGAAGAGCCACGCGCCCACGGCGAACAGGACGGTGAGTCCCAGGAGGACGGCGTTGCTGAATCGGCGGCGTTCGTACACCACACCGGCACAGAACATCAGGAAGCACAAGAGCGCCGGAGCGTAGGCCAACATGTGCACATGTTAGGCAGACGGGCCCGCGGATCCTCAGTTGGTGCCGTCCGGCCCCGTGGGACTGCCCGTTCTGCGCTCCCCGCTCTCGGCGGGCGCGTTGCGGGTACCGGCGCCGGAGTTCTCGGCGCCGTCGCCGGGCGCCGTGAAGTGGGCCAGCGTGCCGGTGACGGTCAGCAGCCGGTCAAGTCTCGGCGGGCGGTCGACGAGGTGCAGGCGGACGCCGGCCTCGCTGGTACGGCGGTGGATCATCAGCAGCACCGACAGCCCCATGGAGTCGATGTCGTCGAGCCCGGCGCAGTGCAGGTACAGGTCGGCCAGGTGCGGGAGTTCGGCGATCTTCGCGGTGGCGGCGGCCAGCAGGCGGTCGGCGCTGTCGTAGTCCAGCGGGCCGCGCATCTCCATCCGGACCGTGTCCCGGGTCTCGGCCGTGGTCAGGTGCAGATGGGCGGGTGGTGTCGTCGTCATGCGGGCTTTCCTGCGGTGGTGCGGGGGACGAGGGCGAGCGCGTCGGTCCCGCGCTCCAGGATGCGGGTGGCCCGCGGGAAGTCCTTGAGCTCGCGGGCCAGGATGTCCAGTGCGGGGGGCAGGCTGTGCGCCGGGACCCCGCGGGCCGTCAGGATCCCGGCGGTCCAGACGATGAAGCCGCTGAAGAGTTCCTCGTCGCCGAGGTAGAGGGCGGTGGCGAGGAATCCCACGATGTGCGCGAGGTCCTCCGCGGTGTGCTCGCGCTGCAGTTCGGTGTAGTCGCGCACGGCCGGGAACGCGTCTTCCAGGCCGGTGAAGACGGTACGTACGAGGGCGGCGCTGTTGCGCGCCACCATGGTGTATTCCTGGTCGGCCAGGTGCGGCAGGTCCTCGATCGGCTGGTGGTCGGGCTGCGGGCGCGGCAGCGGACCCCGGGCGAGGCGGTCGGCGGCGACACGGGCGTCGGAGGCCCAGGCGTCCGCGCCGAGCATCCGGGCGTAGCGGCCGTCGGGTCCGAAGGCCGCGCCTCCGACGAGTACCGGAACGCCGACCGCCTGGCAGGCGGTGATCGCGGCGTGCGCGGTCGGCAACCGGGTCGCGATCGAACTGGAGAGGGCGACCACGGAGGAGTCGGTGCGGTGCAGGTGCGAGATGAGGTGCGGGGCGGGTACCTGTGCGCCCAGGTAGTCGACCCGCCAGCCGCGCAGTTTCAGCACCTCGGCCAGCAGGCGCGCGGGCAGCGAGTGCCACTCCCCGTCGACGCAGGCCACCGCGATCCTGCCGCGGGTGGGGGCGGTGCGGGCGGCGGGGTGCAGGGCGAGTGCGGCGACGGCCCGCTCGTTGATGGCGGTCGCGGCGTGCTCCCCGGCCACACTGAGCCGGTTGGCGGCCCACTCCTCGCCGACCTTGCCCTGGACCCGGGCGATCACATCCAGCAGGACGCTCTCCGGCTCGACACCGTCGTCCAGCGCGCGCAGCACCACACCGGTGGCGCTGAACTCGTCGCACGCCGCGACGGCCTCCCACAGCTCGTCGGTCATCTGCTGGACTGCCCCGTCCCCGGAGAGACGGTGAGGGGTACTCGTGCTCATGCAGTGAATCTGCCCCGAGTCCTGCCGTTCACCGCGGTGAGATGGTGAGTGCGCGGCGCGGAGATGACGACCACGGCCATGTCGTCGTGGGAGCCCTGCCCGACCCACTGGGAGGCGAGCATCTGGACCCGCTCCACGATGCTCTCGGAGGGCATGCCCGCGCACTCGGAAAGGGCGCGCCGCAGCCGCTCCTCACCGAACTGGGCACTGCCCATCGGTCCGCCCTTCGCCTCGGTGATCCCGTCGGTGTAGAGCACGCACGACTCCCCGGGCGCCAGGGTGAGGGCGGTGGTGGTGGCGGGCGCGCTGGGCAGGGCGCCGACCAGGGTGCCGCGCGTCTCCGCCGCCTCCACCTCGCTGCTGGCCCTCACGATCAGCGGGCTGGGGTGACCGGCGCTGGTCAGCCGCAGGCTCACACCGCTGCCCTCGCGTACGGCGGAGGCAAGGACCAGGGTCGCGAAGCGGGAGTGGTGGGAGTTCAGCAGCGCCGTGTTCAGCAGGCTGATCATCCGCTGGTGGTCGTCGGCCATCGGCAGCAGCGCGTGCAGGGTGTTGCGGATCTTGCCGGTCAGCACGGCGGCTTCCAGCCCCTTGCCGCACACGTCGCCGAGTGCGACGAAGGACGATTCGCCCTCGATGACGCTGGGATGCACGTCGTAGAAGTCCCCGCCGACCCGTTCGTGGTCGGCGGAAGGACGGTAGCCGCCGGCGAAATCCACCCCGGAGATCTGGTGCAGCGACGGGGGGAGCAGCTCCCGCATCAGGACCTCGGTGATCGAGGACTGCTCCGCGTACAGGCGTGCCGCCGACATCGCGGCACCCGCGCGCGCCGCGAACAGCCGGGCGAAGATCTCCTCGCCTTCGGTGAACACCGCACTGCCGGAACGGCGCAGCAGGACGAGGGCACCGGCCGCGACGCCGTGACCGGGCAGCGGGGTGATCACGATCGATCCGACCCGGCCGAAGTCCGGCGGCACCAGCCAGTCCGGCGCGGACGAGGGATCGATCCAGCGCGTCGGCACCGGCGGGAAGCCGCGCAGCGCCTCTCCGAGGCCGGGCACCTCGTCGGGGTCCACCGACTCGTTGGACACCGTGGGATTCCCGCCGCGCAGGCAGGTCACCGCGGGCAGCCGCCGCCCGCGGGCCGGCGCGACCACCAGTGCCGCGTCGGCCAGATGCTCCGCGGCCAGCTGCGCGGTCACATCCATGCAGCGCGCCAGGTTCAGCGACGACAGCAGCGTGCTGGAGGCCTTGGCCAGGAACGCGGTCCGCTCGCGCTCCATGTTGAGGGCTTCGCGCACCAGTCGGTGGTCGGTGTCGTCGACCAGCCACCACACCACCTTGCCGTCGCTCTGCAGGCTGGGGTGCGCCTCGAAACTGCGCTCGCCGATCAGTCCCGAGAGCGGTCCGCCCGATTCCTGGGGGGCCTGCGGGCGGGACGTCCGCAGCGCGTCGTGTGCGGCGGACAGCCAGGCGGGGACCACGTCGGCAAGACGACTGCCGGGGCGCAACGCGGGCAGGATCGCGCGGGCCGCGGCATTGCACAGAGTGACCATGCCGTCCGCGTCGATGACCACAACAGGGTAGGGAGCGCAGCTCCACAGGGATCCGTGGTCCGTACCGTCACCGGTCTGCGCTTGGGGGGAAGCCAAATGCTGAGGACCCGCTGGGCGAATCCCTCACCTCACCATCTCGAAGAGGACAACCGTGCCTTCGAACCACCATCCCGCACGATGCGTCTTTCTTGCAAGCAGCCCCCCGCCGCCCTATGGTGGGCCACCCTCATCGAGGCTGTCGCCGTACAGCCGCACCACGGCGAAGATGGTCTTGCCCGCGCTGTGGTTCGTGACCTCGACCGTGTGGGCCAGCCGGTGCACCATCTGCCAGCCGTAGCCGCCGATCCTGGGCGCTCCCGCCGGTACGGTAGGAGCGGGGGGACTGACCGGGTGCGCGGGGTTCGCGTCGCCGACGCGGAGGTGCAGCGCGTCGCCTTCGACGGCGGCGGTGAAGAGGGTCAGCCCGCCGCCGTGCCGGTCGGCGTTGGTGACCAACTCCGAGGTGACCAGGAGCACATCGGCGATCACCACGTCCGCGGGCCAATCGACGCCGGTACTGCGGCACCTGCTCTCCAGCAATGCCATCACCACCGCACGGGCCTGTGCGCTGGAGGCCGGAAGGACCGCCGTGACCTCGGCGGCGCCGGACCCGATGTCCGTGCCCCCGCCATGGTGTTCAGCTCCGGCTTCCCCGCTCGCCAAGGGTGCCCGTCCGCCGTGTTGCTGTGCGGCCGTGCCCGGCTCTCCCCGCGGTGCGCCCGCGCTCGCGTCAATACGTCATCGCCGCCTGCACGCTGTCGACCAGGACGAACGCCGAAGCCGTACCCGTCACGTCGAGAAGCCGCCGCAGGGGGACGCTGGCACCGGCGATCACCAGTGCCACCCCCGCGGAGGCGTGAGCGGCCCTGGCACGCAGGAGTGTGTCCAGGACGGAGGAGTCCGCGAATTCCACGCCCGAGGCGTCGACCACGGTGAGCCGTCCACCGGGCCGCAGACCCCGCCGCAGTACCTCGGCCGCCTCCGCCATGTGGTCACCGTCGAGATCGCCCGCGATCCTCACCAGCCATGCTCCGCCCTCGGCGGTCCGGGCGGACACCGCCGCTTCCTGCCCACTCACACCGACCTCCCCGTTGCGTCCCGGCCTCCTGGCACCACGGCGGGACAATACCTCGTACCGAGCACCCGCCGGACGGCGCGGGGGCCCGCAGGGGACTCCTCCGGGCGTGCCGATGCCGGCGCGGCCACCGGGGGAAGACCGCCGGAAGGGGGCTCTCCGTGCTCGGGGATTCATCGCGCCACCGAGCCGCCACACCTTCCGGCGAAAAACCGATCCCCGGAACTCAGGAATTGCTCCGGCACAAGTCAGCTGCGCCGCAGGATCATGACGACGGCCAGAATCACCAGGATGAGCACGATTGTTCCGAGGCCTATATACACGACATCTCTCTTTCCTGAACGCGAATCGGCGGGCCCATTGCGGCGTCGCCTTGCTTTCAGGAACCTCCTTCCCGCTTTCCGCGGATCAAACTAAGGGCTGTCCCTCGATCCGCGATGGATCAGCGGTCGGTGGCAGATGCGGTGCGTAGCAGGGCGGAGGGTGAGCCGGGCCGGCGCGGTCCGCCGGCCGGGCCGCGGTCCCAGGGGGGTCACGGCACCGTGGGACGCGGGGAGCCGGTGTGGGCCGCCAGGGCGTCGATGATCACGGGCCAGAGCTCGCGAGGCCTGTCGTGGCCCATGTCGGGGATCAGCAGCAGCTCCGCGCCGGGCACCAGTTCCGCTGTGCGCCTGCCGCCGCTCGGGTCGATCAAGGTGTCGTCCAGACCGTGGATCACCAGGGTCGGCACCCGCAGCCGGCGGAGCGCGTCGGCGCGTGAGCCCCCGAGGACCATGGCCCCGATCTGCCGTCCGACCCCGGCCGGGTGGTGGCAGCGGTCGTAGCTCTCGGCGGCGAGCTCGCGCAGGAGGGCAGCACTGCCGCATTTGCGGGAGGCCCACACCATCTCCCGCTCCGCCGCCGCGATGCAGCCCTCGCGGTCCGCCGGCTTCGCGGCGAAGAGCACCGCCTGGGCCTCGGCGCAGGCCCGGCCGAATTCGGGCTCGCCGGTCGAGGACATCATCGATGTGAGGGTGAGCACCCGCGCGGGGTCCTCGACGGCCATCGTCTGGGCGATCATGCCGCCCATCGAGGACCCCACCACATGGGCACGTTCGATGCCGAGGGCGGTGAGCAGGCCGAGGCCGTCCGCTGCCATGTCCCGCAGCGTGTACGGCACCATCGCGAGGGCAGCGGGGATGTCGCCCGAGCTCACCGCGCCGATGAACCTGCCGACATCGACGGGGTGGTCGTCGAACTTCACGGACAGCCCGCAGTCGCGGTTGTCGTACCGGATCACATGGCGCCCCCGCTCGGCGAGGGCACGGCAGAAGTCCTCGTGCCACGAGATCATCTGGGCGCCGAAGCCCATCACGAGCAGGACGGCGGGGTCGGAGCGATCCCCGAAGGTCTCGTACGCGAGGGGTACTCCGGGTGCGGCTTCGATGATCGGCATGCCGGGAGTGTCGCAGCATCGCATGCCCCGCGCACCCGATTACCGGCGCCCGCTCTGGCCGCCCGACCTGCGCCTTTCGGCGCGGGCGGCCGGTTGCGCGGCGAACCCGGCCACGATGAGGTTCGCCCCGGCCGCTTCGCGGTATGTGCGTCTCGTGGCGACCGGTCGGAAGATCACCTCCGCCACCGGAGTGCACGACCCGTATTTCGTCGGCAGGACCAGCGGCAGGACGAACATCATGAACGTGAGCCGTTCCCGCCCCGGTTCCACCGACCGCATTCGACCGACGCATTCCACCGACCGCGTTCCACTGACCCTGCGCCAGGGCAGTCCACAGCCGGCCCGGTCCGACCGGACGGGGCCGCCCACCGCATGACATGGGAGCCAGATGTTCACCAAGGTGCTGGTCGCCAACCGGGGAGAGATCGCCATCCGCGCCTTCCGCGCGGCCTTCGAGCTGGGTGTCTCCACGGTCGCGGTCTTCCCCCGGGAGGACCGCAACTCCCTGCACCGGGCCAAGGCCGACGAGTCGTACGAGATCGGGCAGCCGGGCCACCCGGTGCGGGCCTACCTGTCGGTCGACGAGGTGATCAAGGCCGCGCGCAGGGCCGGCGCCGACGCCGTCTACCCGGGGTACGGCTTCCAGTCGGAGAACCCCGGCCTCGCGGCGGCCTGCGTGGACGCCGGGATCACCTTCGTGGGCCCGCCGTCCGACGTGCTGCACCTGACGGGCAACAAGTCGCACGCGGTGGCCGCCGCCCGCGAGGCCGGGGTGCCCGTGCTCGCCTCGTCGCCGCCGACCACCGACGTGGACCTGCTGCTCGGGGCGGCCGAGGACATCGGCTTCCCGCTCTTCGTCAAGGCCGTCGCGGGCGGCGGCGGCCGCGGGATGCGCCGGGTGGCGGAATCCGGCGAACTGCGCGAGTCGATCGACGCGGCGATGCGGGAGGCGGAGTCCGCGTTCGGCGACGCCACCGTCTTCCTGGAGCAGGCGGTGGTGGACCCGCGCCACATCGAGGTGCAGATCCTCGCCGACGCGCAGGGCAACGTCGTCCACCTCTACGAGCGCGACTGCTCGGTGCAGCGGCGCCACCAGAAGGTCGTGGAGATCGCCCCCGCGCCCAACCTCGACCCGGAGCTGCGCGCCCGGATCTGCGCCGACGCGGTCGCCTTCGCCCGGCACATCGGCTACGTCAACGCGGGGACCGTCGAATTCCTCGTCGACCGGCAGGGCAGGCACGTCTTCATCGAGATGAACCCGCGCATCCAGGTCGAGCACACCGTCACCGAGCAGGTCACGGGACGCGACCTGGTGATCGCGCAGCTGCGGATCGCGTCGGGTGCGACGCTGCCGGAACTCGGCCTGAGCCAGGAGGAGATCGCACTGTCCGGCGCGGCGCTGCAGTGCCGGATCACCACCGAGGACCCCGCCAACGGCTTCCGCCCCGACACCGGCACCATCGCCGCCTACCGCTCACCGGGCGGCCCCGGTGTACGCCTCGACGGCGGCACCGTGCACACCGGCGCCACCATTTCCCCGCACTTCGACTCCCTGCTGGTCAAACTCACCTGCCACGGCCGGGACTTCCCCAGCGCCGTGCGCAGCGCGCGCCGCGCGATCGCCGAATTCCGCATCCGCGGGGTGGCCACCAACCTGCCCTTCCTCGCGGCGCTGCTCGAAGACCCCGACTTCCAGGCAGGCCGGGTCACGACCGCCTTCATCGGCGACCGGCCGGCGCTGCTGCACAGCCGCCCGTCCGCGGACCGGGGCAGCCGCATGCTCGGCTACCTCGCCGAGACCACCGTCAACCGGCCGCACGGCCCGCGGCCCCGGGTCGTGGAACCCGTGGACAAGCTGCCGTCCGTCGACCTCGGCGCCCCGCCACCGGACGGCTCGCGGCAGCGCCTGGCCGCGCTGGGGCCCGAGGCCTTCGCCGCGGACCTGCGCCGCCGCGCCGGCGTCGCCGTCACCGACACCACCTTCCGCGACGCCCACCAGTCACTGCTCGCCACCCGGGTGCGCACCCGGGACCTGGTGGCGGTCGCCCCCAGCCTCGCCCGGCTGGCGCCGCAGCTGCTCAGCCTGGAGTGCTGGGGCGGCGCGACCTTCGACGTGGCCCTGCGGTTCCTGGCCGAGGACCCGTGGGAGCGGCTCGCGGCGGTGCGCGAGGCGGTGCCCAACATCTGCACGCAGATGCTGCTGCGCGGGCGCAACACCGTCGGGTACACGCCCTACCCGCAGCCGGTCACGGACGCGTTCGTCGCGGAGGCCGCGGCCACCGGCATGGACGTCTTCCGCATCTTCGACGCGCTCAACGACGTCGCGCAGATGCGCCCGGCCATCGACGCGGTACGCGCCACCGGCACCGCGCTCGCCGAGGTCGCACTCTGCTACACCGCGGACCTGTCGGACCCGGGGGAGACCCTCTACACGCTGGACTACTACCTGCGGCTGGCCGAGCAGATCGTGCGGGCGGGAGCCCACGTCCTCGCGATCAAGGACATGGCGGGGCTGCTGCGCCCGCCCGCCGCCACAACCCTGGTCACCGCCCTGCGGGAACGCTTCGACCTGCCGGTGCACCTGCACACCCACGACACCGCGGGCGGCCAACTGGCCACGCTGGTCGCGGCGATCGACGCCGGAGTCGACGCGGTCGACGCGGCGGTCGCCTCGATGGCGGGCACCACCAGCCAGCCGTCGCTGTCCGCCCTGGTCGCCGCGACCGACCACACCCCGCGGGCCACCGGGCTTTCCCTGCAGGCCGTCGCGGACCTGGAGCCGTACTGGGAGGCGGTACGCAAGGTCTACGCGCCCTTCGAGTCCGGACTTGCCTCGCCGACCGGGCGCATCTACCACCACGAGATCCCCGGCGGCCAGTTGTCCAACCTGCGCCAGCAGGCCATCGCCCTCGGCCTGGGCGACCGGTTCGAACTGGTCGAGGAGTGCTACGCGGCCGCCGACCGCATGCTGGGCCGGCTGGTCAAGGTCACGCCGTCCTCCAAGGTGGTGGGGGACCTGGCCCTGCACCTGGTCGGCGCCGGGGTCAAGGCCGCCGACTTCGAGGCGGAGCCCGGCAGGTTCGACGTGCCCGACTCGGTGGTCGGCTTCCTGCGCGGCGAACTGGGCGACCCGCCCGGCGGCTGGCCCGAGCCCTTCCGCACCCGCGCGCTGGAAGGCCGCCCGCCGGGCACCGCCTCACCGGCACTGACCGCGCAGGACGAGGAAGGCCTGCGCGAGGAGCCCCGCGCGACGCTCAACCGGCTGCTCTTCCCCGGCCCCGCCGCGACCTTCGCCGCGCACCGGGAGACGTACGGCGACACCTCCGTGCTGACGACGAAGGACTTCCTCTACGGTCTGGAGGTCGACACCGAGCACGCGGTCACCATCGAGCCCGGTGTCACGCTGCTGATCGAGCTGGAGGCCGTCTCGGAGGCGGACGAGCGCGGCTTCCGTACGGTGGTTGCCACGTTGAACGGCCAGCTCCGCCCGGTGTCGGTGCGCGACACGTCGATCGCCACCGACGTCAAACCCGCCGAGAAGGCCGCCCCCGGCGACGACCGCCAGGTCGCCGCGCCCTTCGCCGGCGTGGTCACGCTCCAGGTCGAGGAGGGCGCCCAGGTCGCGGCCGGCCAGACGGTGGCCACCATCGAGGCCATGAAGATGGAGGCGTCCATCACCGCCCAGCGCGCCGGCGCCGTCCGCCGTGTGGCGATCGGTGCCGTCCAGCAGGTCGAGGCGGGGGACCTGCTCATCGAACTCGGCTGACCGAGCGGACACCGGGAACGGCCCGCATCGCCGCGTGCCATGCGGGCCGTGGCATGCGCGGACGGCGAGGGTACGCGTGTGCCTGGCGAGGCGCGAGGGGCGGGTGCCGGAGCCCGGACAGCGCCCTGAGCAGGGGCGATGCAATCAACGGGTGAGGTCGGCCGAGGTCGGGGAACACGAGCGACACCGGATGGGAGGTTGTCATGGATCGCAGAGATCTGGAGCTGGGCGAGCTGCTGGCCGCCGCGGAAGCCGCGCCGCCGGGAGAGTCCGTCACCGTGGTCGCGCACGATCTGCGCAAGCGCTTCGGCGCGGAACGGGTGTCGTTCCTGTTCGTCGATCTCCTGGGGCAGCGGCTGCTGCGCCTGACGGCGTCGGCCGACGGCGACGGGGCGGGCGGGACCGAGCAGATCCACCGGCAAGGCAGCGTCTACGACTCGGTCCTGCGGACCCAGCGCCAGCACGTGGAGCCGGACGGCCAGGGCGGGCGGCGGGTGATCTCGCCGGTGACCAACCGCGGCGACTGCATCGGTGTGCTGGAGGTGACGCTGCAGTACGCCGACGACACCGTGCTGGGGCAGATCAGCGAGGCCGCCCACGTGCTGGCCTACATCATCGTCACCGACCGGCGCTTCACCGACCTCTACCACGCGGGACGGCGTACCACCCGCACCAGTCTGGCCGCCGAGATCCAGCACCAGCTGCTTCCCTCGGCCTCGTGCTGCGAGGCGCCGCAGTTCACCCTCGCCGCAGGGCTGGTTCCGGCCGACGACATCGGCGGTGACACCTACGACTACACCCTCGACCGCGACACGCTGCACCTGTCCATCACCGACGCGATGGGACACGACACCAACTCGGCCCTGCTGGCGACCTTGCTGGTAGGCGCCATGCGCGGCGCCCGCCGCAGCGGCTGTGACGCGCTCGGGCAGGCCCAGCGCGCGCACGAGGCCCTGCTGACCCACAGCCGTGGGCTGGCCACCGGCCAACTGCTGTGCATCGACCTCGGGACGGGCACCTGCGAGCTGGTCAACGCCGGGCACCCCTGGCCGCTGCGCCTGCGCTCCGGCGCCGCCGAGGCCGAAGAGGTCAGGCTCGCGGTCAACCTGCCCTTCGGTGTGGCGGCCCCCACCTCCTACCGTGCCCAGGAACTGCAGCTGCGGCCCGGTGACCGCCTGATCCTGCTCACCGACGGCATGCAGGAACGCGGCGCGGGCGCGGTCGACTTGGCCTCCCTGGCCGTCGCCACCCGCGAGCTGCACCCCCGGGAGGCGGTCCGCGTGCTGACGACCGCGGTCCTGGACGCCTGCCGGGGAAACCTCAGCGACGACGCCACCGTCGTCATACTGGACTGGCACGGCTGTCCGGAATGACCGCCGGCCGGCGACGGCCCGTTGCCGGCCGGCGGTCTGCGGTCTGCAGCCGCCGGCACGGGCCGTCGCGGGGACGTGAAGCCGGTCAGTGGTCGGCGAGCATCCCCTTGCGGAGCTTGGCCAGGATGCGGCCCAGCAGGCGGGACACGTGCATCTGGGAGTAGCCCAGTTCCGCCCCGATCTCGGCCTGCGTCATCTCCTGGCCGAAGCGCATCTGCAGCAGCAGCCGTTCACGGTCGTCGAGCCGCTCCAGCAGCGGCGCCAGCGCGTGGAAGTCCTCCACCAGCTCCATCGCGGGGTCACAGTCCCCGATGGTGTCGGCGTACGAGCGGCCGGCCTCCGCCGGGTCCGCGCCGTCACCGCCCGTCGCGGGCAGGTCGATCGAGCCGGCGGTGTAGCCGTTGGACGCCACCAGGCCCTCGATGACGTCGGCTTCGGTGATCTCCAGGTACGCGGCCAGTTCCGCGACGGTGGGCGGTGCGTCCAGCACCGCCGTGAGGTGGTCGCGGGCCTTGGCCAGCTCCACCCGCAACTCCTGGAGCCGGCGGGGCACATGGACCGCCCAGGACGTGTCGCGGAAGAAGCGCTTCATCTCCCCGACGATGTACGGCACCGCGAAGGTCGTGAACTCCACCTCACGGCTCAGGTCGAACCGGTCGATCGCCTTGATCAGCCCGATCGTCCCCACCTGGAGGATGTCGTCCTGCTCCTCAGGGCCACGCCCCCGGAAGCGCTGGGCGCAGAACCGCACCAGTGACATGTTCATCTCGATCAGAGTGTTGCGCGCGTAGGCGTATCCCGCGGTGCCTTCTTCGAGGTCCCGCAGCCGGTCGAAGAACACCTTGGACAGCGAACGCGCGTCGGTCGGGGCGATCTTGCCCGCCTCGTCCATCCATGGCAGGCCCGCCGCCCGCGCGGCAGCAACGGCGGAGGAGTCGGCCCGTTCCGGGCAGGTGGACGGCTCCTGCAGTGTCCCGTGTGTCGTCATGTCCATCGCCTTTCGGTCTCGGGTCCGGCTCGACGTCCAGTCCGTGCCCGGCAAGCGCGCGGTCATGCCTCGGAGTTCACAACGGAATGGTCCGGCGGCGAGGGGACTGCCGTGCGGTCGGGCACGGCCGCCCCCGGCTGACCCTCCCGGAAGCTCCGGCAGCGGTGCCGGCACGGGGCCGGGAGGGGCGGCCGGCCGCGTCACACTCGCGCTGGAGAGTAACGACTGTTAGATTTGAGTCGTAACGCAGATCCCCGCAATGAGGTCAGGCCCGCGTCGAGGAGTCCGCCATGACGGCCGTGTTCCTGGTGGTGTCGGTCTTTCTGGCCTGCGCGGTGGAGGCGGTCGAGGCCCTGACGATCGTGCTGGCCATGGGCGTGTCCCGCGGCTGGCGTTCGACGCTTCAGGGCGCGGCGTCGGGACTGGCTGTCCTCGGGGTGATCGTGGCCGCACTGGGTCCCGCCCTCACCCGCCTTCCACTCGACGCGCTCCGGCTGGTCGTCGGCGGCCTGCTGCTGGTCTTCGGCCTGCAGTGGTTGCGCAAGGCGGTGCTGCGGGCCGGCGGTTTCAAGGCCGTCCACGACGAGGAGGCGATCTACGCCCGGCACATCGCTGAGGCCGGCGCCGCGGGGGAGGGCGGGCGAGCCGGCGTGCGGGACTGGTACGCCTTCGCCCTGTCGTTCAAGGGAGTGCTCCTGGAAGGCCTGGAGGTGGTGTTCATCGTGCTGACCTTCGGCGCGAATCAGGGCAGCGTCCCGCTGGCGGCCCTCGGCGCGCTCGCCGCGGTGGGCGTGGTGGTCACCGCCGGGGTCGCGGTGCGCGCGCCGCTCGCCCGGGTGCCGGAGAACACGATGAAGTTCGTCGTGGCGGTGATGCTCACCTCCTTCGGCTGCTTCTGGGGTGCGGAGGGCGCCGGTGCGCACTGGCCGGGCGGGGACGCCGCACTGCCCGTCGTGCTGGGCTTCGTCACCGCGGTCTCCCTCGGCGCGGTGCGGCTGCTGCGGACGGAGCGCGCCCGGCGCGCGGAGAAGCCACCGGCCGGTGCCGGGACGGCGGAGGTCGGCTGATGCGTGCACTGAGGGCGTTCGCGGCGTTCTGGTACGACTTCGTCGTCGGCGACGACTGGCGCATCTTCGCCGGGGTCGTGGTCGCGCTGGGCGCCACCGCGGCTCTGGCCCGAGCCGGGGTGCCCGCCTGGTGGTTCCCGCCCGGGGCAGCCGTCCTGCTGCTCGGCTGGTCGCTGGCCCGGGCCGTCCGAGGCTCCGGCAGGGGGTGAAGCCCCCCGCCGACGTCTCCGCTCCCGCCGCTGCCTCGGGCCCTTGCCGTCCCGCGGTCGGTAGGGTGACCAGGTGAGAAGTGGAAGGCGCCAGGACGCGGCGGACAGCCCCGTGCGGGAAGACGGCGGGGCGCAATGGCTGGTACTCGTCTACAAGATCCCCGCCGAGCCCACCCGGCTGCGCGCCGGGGTGTGGCGGAAGATCAAGAACCTCGGTGCGGTCTACCTGCAGAACGCGGTCGCCGCGCTTCCGTACAGCCCCGCGAGCGAACGAGCCCTGCGGCTGCTCCGCAACGAGATCACCGAGATGGGCGGGACGGCTTTCCTGATGCGCTCCGACGTCCTGTCGGGGCACGCGGAGGCGGTGGACGCCTTCAACGCCGCCCGGGACGCCGAGTACGAGGAGATCGTCGACAAGTGCCAGGACTTCCTCAAGGAGATCGAGAAGGAGGAGCACGCCGAGCACTTCACCTTCGCCGAACTCGAGGAGAACGACGAGGACCTGACCAAACTCCGCACCTGGCTGGGAAAGGTCGAAGCACGCGACGTGCTCGGCGCCTCCGGCCGCGCGGCGGCCAAAGAGGCCGTGCAGGGGTGCGAGCAGATCCTGGAGGGGTACGCCGCCCGCGTGTACGCCGAGGAGGAGGGCGCCCACTGAGCGACCGCGGGGCGCCCGCCCGGCAGGCGGCAGGATCAGGGTGCGCGAAGCCGACTTCCGTACGCGTGTCGGCTTCGCCGCATCCCTCGTGACCCCGGGCTCCATGGGCCGACGCCGGACGAGCGAGCCGTCCGCGCCGCGCGGTGAGGGGTGGAGTGCCGGCCGTCGGCCGGCACTCCACCGCCGTCCGGGGTGGGTCAGTCCTGCTGCTGCCGGCGGCCCGCCGGAGGGTCCCGCCTCACTTCAGGTGGCGGTCCAGGAACCGGCATCCGTCCTCCAGCTCGAACCACGGAGTGCCGGTATGCCCTCCCAGGTTGGCGTGCAGCGTCTTCTCCTTGCTGCCGAAGGCGTCGAACAGGTAGAGAGCCCGTTGCCGGGGGTTGCCCTCGTCGTCCCACTGCAGCAGGAACATCAGCGGGATGGTGACCTGCCGGGCCTCCTGCCGCTGGGCGCGGGGCACGTACCCTCCGGCGAAGAAGCCCGCGGCCGCGATGCGCGGCTCGACCACCGCCAGCCGGATGCCGAGGGCGGTCCACCCCCCTGAGTACCCGACCGGGCCGGCGATCCCGGGCAGTGCGAGGAGGGCGTCCAGTGTGGTCTGCCATTCTGGGGCCGCGTTCTCGACCAGCGGGCCGATGAAGGATTCCATGATCTCGTCGACCGGCTCGCCGGCCTGCATCGCCCGCCTGAGGTCGGCACGGGCCTGTTCGTCGGGGGCGGAACGGGGACGGGTACCGCATCCGGCGGCGTCGATGGAGGCCACCGTGTAGCCGCGCGCCGCGGTGTACCTGGCCCGGGCCACCAGTCGGGGATCCGCCTTGGGCAGGCCGTTGTTGTGGGCCATCAGGACCAGCGGGGCCGGGGTGGATCCTGGCGTCCACAGGGTTCCGGGGATCTCGCCGAGGGTGAATTCGCGCTCGAGGACGCCGTCGTCGAGGCGCTGTTCGGAAGTGAACTGCATGGTCGTGCCTTTCGGGAGCTCTTGAACGGCGCTCCCGGACGGCTATCGCCCGACCGTGACCCCAGCGGGGAGCACCCATGTCGATACTGTGTTCACGGGTACCACCTCCTGGTTGTCTCGCACGGCCTCGCGGAGGTTAACAACGCTCCCCGCCGTCCGCAAACGGGTTTCGCGCGGACCGTGCCCGTACCCCGCGCCGACGACCTGCCCCGCGCCCTCTGCGCCAGTCGCTGTCGACGCCGTGCCTCGACGCGGTCGCCGGCGCGCACGGCAGCCTGCTGGAGGATCCCGACGGCCGGACGATCCCGGACTTCCACGGCAACAGCGTCCACCAGGTCGGGTACGGCCCGGCCCTCGTCGAGGCGACCAGACGAGAATTCGACACCCTGCCCTTCTCACCACGCCGCTGCACCAACCTGCCCTCGATCGAGCTGGCACGCCGCCTCGCGGGCCTGTGCCCCGGCGACCTGGACAAGGTGCTGCTCGCGCCGAGCGGGGCAGGCGCCGTGGGAACGGCGCTCCAACCGGCCCGGTCGGCGACCGGCCGGCACAAGGCCGTCTCGATGTGACCCGTTCCACGGGGCGAACCGCGACGGCATCTCGGTGGGGGCGAGGCGCTGTTCCGCGCCACCGCGGGACCGCTCCTGCCCGGCACCGAGTACGTGCCGCCGCCGCACCTCGCGGAGCGGTTCTTCGGCACCGACGGGCGCGCCCATGAGCGGCCGGCCGACCACATCGACCACACGCTCGACGTACAGGGCGACGTCGCAGCCGTCATCGCGGAGCCCAGGCGCTGGACATCCTCGCCCGCGCGGTGGCCGAGGTGTCCGCGGCGACCTGGGAACCGACGCTCCGTCACCGCCATGTCACGGGTGCTCCCGGCCCGCCGACCAGAGGCGACGGGGCCGCTGCATACCCTCGCGGATCGGTGCAACGCGCCCGGAGGGCAGCGCATTTCACGTCCGGTTCCCGCGGAAGTCGATCCCGGGTGCCCTGCCGGTTCCCCCTCAGGGGTCGGATGGGCGACTGCACACTTGTGTCCTGCCGCACCAGGAGGCCCGCGCATGCGCCGGTTCGAACATCCTTCCCGCCCCCTGGCCGCTCTCGCGGCCGCCGCCGCACCGCTTGGCCCGGTGGTCCGGCACAGCAGGCGGCGGCCTCTCGCCGCCGCAGCTCTGGCGATGAGCCTCGCCATCACCGGCCTGACCGCGGTCGGCGCCACCGCCACCACCCCCGCCTCCCCCGCCGCCGCCGGCAAGGCTGCCACCGCGGGCAGCTGGCGGTGGACGACGCAGGACGTGGCGCCCGGGGTCCAGGTGCGCACCGGCACGCTGACCCGCGCCGGCTCCGTACCCGCGTGGACGATCACCGTGCAGGCCCCGGGGACCAGCCGGCTGACCGGTGCCGCCTCGTGGTCCGACGTGGCCGCCGCCGGCTGGGCCACGGCCACCGCCGCCACCCTCAGGGCCGCCGGGCTCGCCCCCCGCGTGGAGGACATCGCGTGGCCCGCGTACACGGGCGTACCGCACGGCAGCATGGGCGAGCGGGTGCGTGTCGGCTCATACGCCACGCAGGCCGAGGCCACGGCCGCCGCGAAGAGCGTCACCGCGGCGGGCTTCCACGCCGCCGTGCAGTGGACGGGCTACGACGCGCAGACCCCGGCCGACCGGGAGAACGTCCACGTCGCCGTCATCGACCCGCGCCTGTTCAAGGGCACCGTCGAGGGCACCCACGACGGCAGCGTCACCCAGCGCGAGACCACGTCATCGGTCGCGGCCAAGCTCGGCTCGCTGGTCGGCGTGAACGCGGGCTTCTTCGTCACCGCCGACGCCGACGGCGTCCAGGGCACGCAGTCCGGCGTCGGGGCGTACAGCGGGCAGTTGCAGTCGATGGCCGCCGGCTCCCGGGCCGCGCTGGTCATCGGGAAAGGCGGGCGCGACTTCCGCGTCGCCAACCTGACCACCGAGGTCACCGCGCGCGCCCGCGGCGCCTCGCTGGCGGTGCAGGGCATCAACCGCGTACCCGGCACGGTGCGCGACTGCGGGCGTCCTGGCGCGCAGCCCAGCGCCCTGCCCTGGCAGGACGTCACCTGCAGGCTCGCCGACGACGCGGTGCTCTTCACCGGCGCGTTCGGCGCCCCGCTGCCCACCGGCGCAGGCACCCAGGTGGTGCTGGACGCCGCAGGCCTGGTGGTGTCGGTCGGCGCGCGCGGCGGCGTCCTTCCGGCGGGCGACCACGTGCTTCAGGGCATCGGCACCGCGGGGGACTGGCTGTCCGCGCACGCCGTCGCCGGCCGCACCATCCGGGTCGACGAGGAGATCAGGGACGAGCGGGGCGGCCGGGTCGTGCTCGGCTCCCGCGACAGCATCGTCAGCGCCGCCCCCGTCCTGGTGAGGAACGGCCGGATCGGCATCGACGCAGTCCGCGAGGGCACCATGGACCCGAAGGACCTCTCGTACGGTTACGCCTGGTCCGAGACCCGCCAGCCGCGGACCCTCGCGGGTGTCGACGCGCGCGGCCGGCTGATCCTCGCCACGGTCGACGGCAGGCTGGCCGGCGGCAGTGAGGGCTTCACGCTGAACGAGGCCGCGTCCTTCATCCGCTCGCTGGGCGCGGTCCAGGCACTCAACCTGGACGGCGGCGGCTCCACCGCGATGGCGGTGGACGGCACTCTGGTCAACTCCACCTCGGACGCGGCCGGTGAGCGGGCCGTCGGCGACACCGTCCAGGTCCTGCCCGGGCGCTGAGCAGGCGGCGCCCGCCTTGTCCGCGGACCGGGGCGACGCCGGCTCGGGCCCGCGATGGTGCCGCGCTCCCGGCTCCCGCTGCCCGATGCCCACCGGTTCATGGCCGGTGGGCATCGGGCGGTGGAGCGGCGGTCGCCCCGGCAGGCCGGTGGTGTGGGGCGCATCCGCCGTGATCCGTGGGGCCGGCCGGCGGCGGGCGGGTCAGGCGGCCGAGGCCCACCACTTCTGCTCGTCGCCGCCGGTCGAGGACCACTGGACGACCTGCGCCCCCGCGGTGGTGCTGCCGCCACCCGAGACGGAGAGGCAGCGGCCGTTGGCGTTCGTCCACTCACCGGTGTGCGGCTGGTAGCTCCACTGCTGCTCGGGCCCGCTGTTGCAGGTCCACTGGATGACGTCGGCGCCCTCGGCCGTGCTGCCGCCGCCCGACACCGACAGGCACTTGCCGCTCTTGTCGTTGACGAGCTGGCTGCCGTTCCACCTCCACTGCTGCTCGGGTCCGCCGTTGCAGGTCCACTGGATGACCTCGGCGCCGTCCGCCGTGCTGCCGCCGCCCGACACCGACAGGCACAGCCCGCTCCTGGCGTTCGCGTACTGCGGGTGGTCCAGCGCGCGGTTGTACCGGTAGGGGATGAACCCGTTGGAGGTGAGGTAGCTGCGCGAGTACTGGGACACGCGGGCGTCGGTGCCCGAGTGGGCCTCCTCCATGATGATGGCGGTGGTGTGGGAGGAGTCCGTCCACGCCTTGAAGAGCACCACGTGCTCCATGGCGGAGGTGTTCGTGTCGATCATGTCGCCGGGCTGCAGGACGTCGAGGCTGCCGAGCCGGGTGGAGACAGCGGGAAGCGTGGAGGTGGTGCGGCTCAGGTCCAGGCGCCAGGCCATGGAGACGAAGCCGGAGCAGTCCTGCCGGTAGGTGCCGTTGGAGTCCGTCCAGTACGCGGACTGGCTGTACGGAACCCCTTCGTCGACCCACTGCTGCGCCCGGGCGATCATCTCGGATCGCGCCACGTCCCCATTGGTGGCGCTCAGCGCCTGCACCCTGCCGTCGGTGGACGCGGTGGTCCTGCCGGCCGGGGGCACGTCGGCCGGCGGTGCGGCGGCCAATTCCGCGGCGGTGGCCGACTCGGGGTTCTCGACGGTCGGGACCACACGGGTGCTGTACGGGCTGCTGTCGCCGGGCGTCGCGGACATGGCGGGGACGGCGCCTCCGAGCACGGCCCCCAGGAGCGCGACCACGACCGCACCCGAGCGGAAGGCCAGGAATCGGCTCGTGTTCCTGCGCAAATGCATCTCCTCCTGTCAGCCCTGTCCTGGCGGCCCAACCGGCTTGCCAGAAGGGGGAATCGGCGCGGATGACCTGCCGGGAGAAACCTATGATTCCCATAGGGGTGGGCAATGGTTTCAAGAAGCAGATCGTCCCGGGGGAAAGCGTATGCGCATGTGCCGGTGCAGCTCACCTCTGATTACCGGCAAGTCGTCTGACCTTCCGCTGGCCGCGGATCTCCCCATGTGTGGAGTGCGGATGAAATCTCTCGGATTTCTTCTTGTGCGAGGCTTCCGCAGGCGACGGTTTCATACCGGTCGCGGGAGGATCCTGCGGCCGGCCGGAATTCTCCACGGGGGAGGAGCCACCTCGCGCCGCGTCGGCCAGGATGCCCGGGGGTCCCTGCTGCCCAACGGCGGGACGCGGCGGGAATCCTCACCGTCCAGGCGGCCGAAAGGCGCCCTCCGGGGATCCGGAGGGCGCCCTGTCGACGCAACCGCGGCTCAGCGACCCCGGTGGTGGCGGTGACCGCCCGAGTGGTTGTGGTGGTGGTGGCGGTGGTGGTGCTTCCACCGGGCGCCGTCGTGGTGGCGGTTGTGCTGGTGCGCGGAGCGGTGGTCGCCCCGGTCGTCGCGGTGGTGCGCGGAGCGGTCGTCGCCCCGGTCGTCGCGGTGGTGCGCCGCGGAGTGGCCGGACTCGGACGGCGTGGCCGCGGAGGCCATCGAGGCACCGCCCATCACGACGACGACTGCCACGCCGAGCGCGGCGGCAAAGCGGGAAATACGCATACGGATCTCCTGTCGGAGCAGGCGCCCCATGCGCCTGCACGGGTCGAACACGCCAACAGTCGCGCCGGGCAGCCGCTTCGACGCCGCGGCGCGCCAGTAATGACACTCGTTGTGATGCGATGTCAGCATTCGTGGAACCGCGGTGTTAGGCGATTCGGGGACCGGATACGCCGCGCGCCGCATGCGGAAGTCCCGGCGGAAAGTCTGAGCGGGACAGCGGCCCACGCCCGGGTGGTCCGTCCCGGATACGCAACCGCAGGCCTGCGCATTTTCCGGATCAGGCCGAGGCCTTTCACCGGTTGCCCGCCGGTAGCGGGGCGTCGGCGCCCAGGAGAGCGGGCTGTGTTTCCGGTACGTGCCGGGGGTCGGGCAGCCGGGTGAGGAGGGCGACGGCCAGGAGTACGGGGAGCAGCGCGGCCAGCGTCCTGGTCAGGCCCGCCAGTTCGGCGGCCCACCCCACTGCCGCCGGGCCGAGCAGCACCCCCGTGTAGGTGAAGGTGGTGAAGCGCGACACCGCGGTGGCCGTGCTCATCCCCTCCATCCGGCCGACCGCGCTGAAGGCCAGTGGCAGCAGGACCGACATCCCGGCGCCCATCACGGCGAACCCGGCGACCGCGGCCATCGGTGCGGCCGGCAGCACCGCCACGGCAAGCCCCACGGCCGCGACGAGCCCGCTGGTGCGGAAGACCTTTCCGGCGCCGTAGCGGGTGGCCAGGCGGTCACCGACCACGCGTACGGCGGTCTGGCCCGCCGCGTAAGCCGTGACCGCGGTCGCGGCGAGGCCCAGCGAGACGCCACGACTGTCGTGGAGGAAGATCGGCCCCCAGCCGAGCGCGGCCCCCTCGCAGACCATCAGCGCCGTACCGCCCAGCCCGAGCACCACGAAGGCCCCGCGCCAGGCACCACCCGAGCGCCCCGTGTCCCGCCGATCGGTGGCGAGTCGGCGCCCGCGCCGTGCCGGAGCCGGCCCGCTCCTGCGATCTGCCGCAGAGGGCAGCAGCAGCGGACCCAGGATGAGCCCGCCGACCACCAGCACCGCCGCCGCGCCCAGGAAGTGCGCGGTCAGCGCGACTCCGGCCCGGGACAGCCCGGCCGTCGCCAGGGATGCCACGACGGCACTGACGCTCCAGGCGGCATGGCAGCCGCTGAGGATGCGCCGCCCGCCGCGCTGCTCGACGGCTACGGCGTGCGCGTTCATGGCGGCGTCCGTCGTACCGTGCACGCTGCCGAGCGCGGTGGTCGCGGCGGCGAGCGCACCGAAACTGCCGGCCAGGCCGACCAGGGCCAGGAGCAGCGGCATGACCACCAGCGACACGCGCAGCACCGGCCGGCTGCCCGCCCGCGCCACCAGCGGCCCGACGAACTGCATGCACACGATGGCCGCCACGGCGAAGAGCAGCCCCAGCACGCCCACCTGCCCGTCGGACAGGTGGTGTTCGGCCTTCAGCGACGGCTGCCGGGCGATGGACGTGGACAGGGTCAGCCCGTTGAGGAAGAAGACAGCCGTGGCCGGCCACCGCCCGCTCCCGTCCCCGACCGTCCGTGCCGTCCGCCTCCGCGTGTCCATCCCGCGGCCTCCCTCTGTGCTCGTCCGTGGCCCCGGGAACCCGGGTCCGTACCAACGACGAACGGGACGGCCGCGGATCGACACCCGCAGGAATCCGGTCGCCGGAAGGTCGCCGTGTCGCCTGTGCCGGCCCACACTGAGGTGTCCGACGAACACATGGTGACGACGGTCAGGAGCACACTTTGGAGTCGGCCGAGCTCGATGCGCTGACATCCAGGCCGGGACTGCGGCCGGTCCGCTGGAGCCCGCCCCCTCCCTCCCCACGAGCCCGGCGCCGCACGGGGAGCGAGCCGATGACACTGCTGCGCCGCATTCCCCTGCCCGGCACCGGCCCGGAAGACGTGGTCGCCGACAGCGAGGGCACCCTGTACACCGGCCTGGACGACGGCAGCATCCTCGCCGTGGACGTCGAGGCGGCGACCGTGCGTTCGGTCGCCCACACGGGCGGCCGCCCCCTGGGACTGCATCCGCTGCCCGACGGGCGCCTGCTCGTGTGCGACGCCCAGCGCGGGCTGCTGCGCCTGGATCCCGACAGCGGCCGTATCGACACCCTCCTGACCGAGGTGCGGGGCGAGAGACTGACCTGCTGCAGCAACGCCGCCACCGCCGCCGACGGAACGACGTATGTCAGCGACTCGAGCCGCCGGTTCAGCCTCGACCACTGGAAGGGGGACCTGCTGGAGCACTCAGGCACCGGTCGCCTCATCCGCCTGCCCCCAGGAGGGGAGCCCGAGGTGATCCTGGACGGCCTGCAGTTCGCCAACCGCGTGACCCTGGCCGCCGACGGCAGCTTCGTCACCGTCGCCGAAACAGGCGGCTACCGGCTGCGCCGGGTACATCTCACCGGCCCGCGCGCCGGACAGGCCGATGTCCTGACGGACAACCTCCCCGGCTTCCCCGACAACCTCTCCACCGGCTCCGACGGGCTGATCTGGATCGCCATGGCGGCGCCTCGCGATCCACTGCTGGACCGGCTCCACCGCTTTCACCCGGTGCTGCGGAAGGCGATCTGGCGGGTGCCGCCACGTTTCCAGCCCGATGCACGGCCGACCGCCTGGGCCCTCGCGGTGGACGTCGAAGGCCGCGTCGTGCACGACATGCAGCGCGGCGACCTGCACTACCGGATGGTCACCAGCGCCTGCGCCGTCGGCGGGCGTCTCTACCTGGGCAGCCTGGTCGAGAACGCCCTGCTGGAAATCGCCCTGCCGTCCTGACCGAGCGACGAGGTGGTCCGCCGTGCAGCGGCACCTCAAGGACGAGAGGGCCGTGCCACCGGGCTTCCGGCGGCACGGCCCTCTCGACTCCGACGCATCAGGTGCAGGTGGTGCCGTTCACAGTGAAGGCGGTCGGTGGGGCGTCGCTGGAGGTGTACGTGCCCTGGAAGCCGAAGGAAGCGCTGCCTGCGGGGTTGATGGTGGCGTTGTAGGAGGCGTTGGTGGCGGTGACCGAGCTGCCCGACTGGCTCACCGTGGCGTTCCAGCCGTTGGTGATCTTCTGATCCCCCGGGAAGCTGAAGGTGAGGGACCAGCCGTTCACGGGAGTGGCTCCGGTGTTGCCGATGGTGAGGTCGGCGGTGAATCCGCCCGGCCACTCACTGGACTTGGTGTAGGTGACGTGGCAGGTCCCACCGGTGGAGCCGCTGCCCGTGACGGTCCAGGTGAAGGAGGCCGAGCCCTTGGCTCCTGTGGTGTCGGTGGCGGACACCGTGACGGAATAGGTTCCCGTGGCGGTGGGTGTTCCCGTGATCCGTCCGGACGAGCTGATCGAAAGGCCGCTGGGGAGGCCGCCCGCGGTGAAGGTCAGGGCCTGCCCTGAGGCGGAGTCGGCGGCCTGGATCTGCAGAGGGCTGACCGCGGTGCCCGCGGTGGCGTTCTGCGTGCCGGGGTTGGTGACCGTGACGGTGTTGCCCGGGGTGGTGCCGGATCCGTATCCGTTGGCGGCGATGTTCGCCTGGACGGCGTCGTCGGTGGCGTCGGAGGGGTATCCCGCGACGATGGCGCCTTCGTAGAAGGTGCCCTGGGACTGGTTGGTGTTGCCGTTGCAGCAGTCGCCACCGCTGCCGAGGATGATCGCACCTTGCTTTTTCATCGGGCTGTAGCCGGGGGGCAGGGCGCCGTCCCACAGGGTGCTCAGGCCGCCGGACTGGGCGTTGGCCCCCTTGATCGCGAACCTGGAGGTGCCGTTGTTCTTGAGCATGGCGGTGACGTACTTGCTGGTGAAGGCCTTCTGGTTGCTGTTCCAGGACTGGCTGCCACCGGAGTAGAGCCCGTACTCGAGGTCGGCCTGCACCCACGGCCCTGAGCCGGAGCAGCCGCCGAACCAGCAACTGGTGCCGAAGTAGATGGCGTCCATGGCGCCCGCGCCGTCGGCCCTGCGGTCGGTCTCGCTGTTGCCGTAGTCGAAGCAGCAGCCGCTGTTGACGTGAGTGCCGCTGGTCACCATGTACGCGCCCTCAGGGGCGCTGCCGGTGGGGACGCCGGTCAGGTGGCCGTCCCGCCAGTAGCTGTTGCCCGGCTTGATGTACAGCGAGTACGCCTTGGCCCCGCCGACGGTCAGCGACTCGGAGGTCGCGCTGGCGGCGGTGTCGGATCCACCGACCCCGCCGGGCCCCTGGTAGCCCAGGTTGTTGCCGTGGCCGGACTGGTCGTAGACGGTGGTGATCACGCAGGTGGTGCCGGCACAGAAGGCGTCCTGTGCCGCGGCGTCGGCATGGCCGCCCGCGCTCACCACCGCGATGTTCCTGGTGGTGCTGTCGGACGACCTGCGTACCTGGTAGAGACTCCCGGTGTAGGCGCCGTACAGCGCGCGGACCGTGCTGTGCGCGGCCACGCAGGGTGTGCCACCCGCCGCGTAGATGTCGCACGGCTGTTGCGTCGCCGCCTGCGACGACGGCGCCGTCCCCGCCAGAACACCGGCAGCGACCATCACCGCCAGTCCGGCGCCGAGAAGACCACGCCGGAACCGGCGCCACCACATCTGCAACATTGTCTTGATCCTCTTCTGTCTGGAAATTCCCACGTCACCCGGAAACCCGGCTGACCACGAACGTCGGGAGCAGCGCCCTGTGCGGTGCCGGGCCGGCGCCCCACCAGGCCGCCGCCGGGGCCGCATGGCTGCGCATCAGGCAGTGGCGCAGGTACCGCCGTTGAGTGTGAAGGCGGTCGGAGCGGGGTTGGTGCTGCCCTGGTTGGCGAGGAAGCCGATGCTGACGGAGCCGCCGGCGGGGATGCTGCGGGTGTAGTCGACCGGTGCCACGGTCACGGTGCTGCCGTTCTGCGTGGGGGTGCCGCCCCACATCTGGGTGATGGTCTGGCCTGCGGTGAAGGTGAAGGCGAGGGTCCAGCCGGTGAGGGCGGTGGTGCCGGTGTTGTGGATGGCGATCTCGCCTTGGAAGCCGCCGCTCCAGCTTCCCGTGACCTGGTAGCCGATCCCGCAGCCGCCCGTTGAGCCGCCGGTGGTGCTGGTGAGAACGGTGACGCTGCTGCTGCGGGTGGAGCGGTTGCCGGCGGCGTCGCGGGCGTAGACGGCGAAGGTGTAGGCGGTGCCGGCGCTCAGGCCGGTGACGGTGGTACTGGTGACGGTGGTGGACGCGGCGACGGTCTCGGTGCTGCCGCTGAACCGCACCACGTCGTAGCCGGTCACGCCCACGTTGTCGGTGGCGGCCGCCCAGCTCAGTGCGACCGATGACGCGGTGAGCGCGCTGGCGGTGGGTGCACCTGGCGCGCTGGGCGGCGTGGTGTCGGCCCCGCCGGAGGTGCCCACGGTGACGACGAAGGTGGTGATGCTCTGCGCGGGGAGGGTGGCGGACAGGGTGCCGCCCGCCAGGCTGGGCCCGCTCAGGGTCGCGAGGGTCCTGCTGGAGTCCGTGACGTAGGAGGCCAGACCGGTCGCCGTGGTGTTCGCCAGGGTGAACTGCTGGCTGACCGCGCTCGTCGCCTTGTTCACGGCCACGATGACCACCGTGGAGCCACCGGTGTAGGCCGAGGTGTACACGTTGGTCTGGGGGTTGGAGGTCGCGTTGATCCGCACGTACCCGGGACGGATGTATTTCGAGAAGTGCGCCATCATGGCGCCCCGCTTGCTGATCTGCCCGTCCTCGCGCATCGGGCCGTAGCTGCGCCGGATGTACCACCACACGTACGCCTGGAACTCGGCGTCCACCATGGCGTGGTGCATGTGCTCCCCGACGCCGAGTGCCGCGGGCCACAGGTCGGCCGAATCGGTGCTGTTGGGGTAGTAGACCTCGGTCATCCAGAGTTCCTTGCCCTGCCCCTTCTGCTGGAACAGGGGGTAGGGGAAGTTCGAGAAGGCCGTGCCGTAGAGGTGGGCGCCGAGGATGTCCATGTTGGCCAGGGCCGTCGGGTCGTTGAGGATCGGATCCGACATGCTCTTGATGTACTGGAAGGACTCCGGGGCGATGACCCTGGTGCCGATGGAGCCGGCGTTGTCGCGCAGGAAGGTGACGATCTCGCTCGCCGTCCACCACGTCCACGTCGACGCGTAGTCGGGCTCGTTCTGGATCGAGATCGCGTACAGATCCACCCCGTTGCTCTTCATGAACGCGGTGAAGTCGTTCAGATGCTGCGCATAGGCGCCGTACATGTCGTGCCGCAGCCGCTTGGCGTCGGTCTGGCTCCCGTGGGTGAACGTCTCGACCATGCCGGCAGGGGGATTCCACGGCGAGGCGAACACGATCGCGCCGTGGGCGACCGCCCGCTGCGCGGTGGCCACCTCCGCGCCCCAGTTCGCCTTGTTCTCGTCGACGTGGATGCGCAGGATCGAGAACCCCAGCTGGCCGCTGCCGTTCCCGAAGGCGGTGTCCCGCTGGGCAGCCGTCAGGTCACCGGCCCAGGCCGGATGGTTCATGCCGCCGAAGCCCCGGATCGTCTGCCGCCGCGCGGACGGGTCGACGACCACGGCGGCCGCCGCCGCAGCTGCCGCACTGGAATGCGGCAGCGCGACGGAAAGGACGGGCAGCACCCCCAACGCCACCAGCACAGCCCTCCGGCTCGGGGACTTCGACCCTGCGCTCGTTGATGCGTCCTGCAGTGATGTCATGGCTTACTCCTGGGCTGAGTGGGGGATTCGTGCTTCGGTCCGGGCCGGTGGGGGCGGGCGGTGCGGGGCCCCGCACGGGCCCCGTGCGAGGCCCGGACGGGGCCCCGCACGCTTGTTCGTCTCAGGGGGTGGTGCAGGTGAGGGTGGGGGTGGTCGGTGTGCCGTTGGCGAGGAAGCCGAAGGTGGTGGACGCGGACGGTTGCAGGGTGCCGTTGTACGAGGCGTTCTTGACGGTCACGCTCGATCCGCTGGTGCTCAGGGTGCCGTTCCAGACCTGGCTGATGCTCTGACCGTTGCCGAGGGTCCAGTGCACGGTCCAGCCGTTGACGGCTGTGCTGCCCGCTGTGACCTTGACCTCGCCCTGGAAGCCGCCGGACCAGGAGTTGGTCGTGGTGTAGGTGGCAGTGCACGCGCCCGAATCGCCGCCGGTGTTCCCACCGCCGAGCCAGCCCGCACTGTCCGCTGCCTGGACGCCCTTGTGGAAGGCGTCGGCCATCTTCTGGTAGCCGGTGTCGTTCGGGTGCAGGGAGTCGGAGAGGTCGGCGGTGGTCACCGCGCTCATGTCGACGTAGCCGACGTGCTTGCCCGCGGCCTGTTCGTTTTGCACGATGCCGGGGATGGCCTGGTTGTACGCGCCGCGGTACTGCTCTTCCGTCCCGCTGGTGGACACGACGAGGGAGGCGACCAGCACGGTGGCGCCCGGGACGTCGCGGGTGATCTGGTCGACGAGCGACCTGAGCCGGGTGGTGGCCGTGGAGACCTGGTAATTCCCGTTCAGGTCGTTGGTGCCGATCTCCAGGGTGACGACATTGGGCTGGTAGCGAGCCAAGGCCGCGTCGGTGAGGGCGGCCACCTGGTCGATGCGGTAGCCGGAGTGCCCCTCGTTGTCCGGGTCGGACATGGCACCGCCGCGCAGGGAACCGACGAAGTCCATCGGGTGCCCGTCGGCTGCCAGTTCGTCGTGCAGCGCGGCACGGTATCCGTTGCCCGTGCTGCTTCCGACGCCCCAGGTGATCGAATCACCCAAAGGCATCAGCCGCAGCGCGGTCGTCGATGCCGCGGGGGCCGACACGGGGGCCGCCGCGGCGGTCGCCGCGGCGGTCGCCTCCACGGCGCCTGGGACGCACAAAGCTGCGGCAAGGGCGAGGAGGAGAGCGGTCAGAGGTCTTCTCATGAGGTGTCCTCATCTGGTGGGGGAGGGGCCGGGCGGTCCAGCGGGACCGCCCCGGTCACGGTGTGAGGGGATGTGCGTTCTCGTCCCGGTCGTGGATGGTGACGTCGGTCCGGAAATCGCGAGCCGCGATCCTCGCGAACTGCCGGCACGCGTACGTCGGGAACGACGCGGTGACGGCACCGGGGCGCAGGAGGGCATCCACCGAAACCGGCACCGACACCGGCACCCACGGCGGCTGTTGCGCGCCGTAAGCCAGGAGACGGAGGGCGGCGACTGTCGACGTCGGGGTGGGAGCCATGTGCATGGCCCATGCCATCAGCGGTGTGGCGTGGTCGGCGACCTGCCGCATGGCCTGCTCGTGGTCAGCCGGGCGGGGGCCTTGACGCAGTGGCGCTTGGCCGCGCAGGCCGACGAAGTGGCCGTTCTGCCGGGCAGTACTTTCACCGGTGACGCGCGGAAGAGGGGAGGTCTCCACACCTGCGCCACGGCCGTCCGCCGCGTCGTCGAGCCGGAGGCGGCAACAGAGTCGACAGTCGACGCCCACTCTCACTCAGGCATGCGCGCATCCGCGTCGCAGGATGACACTGCCCGCCGCGGCCTCGAAGCCGGACGCGGACCGTGTCGTGCGGTGAGGTTTCCGGGCGGGGGCGAGTTTCGGGAGTTCACGCGGTGTTCTCCTTGCAGTGGGGGGTGGGCAAGGGCAGCGCGAGGGTGGGTGTGAGCGCTAACACGCCCATGGGTGCCGATCCATGGGAAACACGTCAGCTCCGACGACGGCACTTTGCACCCCGGGATGTGTGGTGTCAACCCATGCCGCAGCCGGCCCGCCGAGCCGCAGGAGTCCCATCAGGCGTCACCGCCGGCTCCGGTCAGGGTGCCGTCCTCGACGCCGGAGGGAGTCCGCCCAACGCATTGACGCCACCGGGTCGGTGACCTAGAGTGCCCGAAACGTTCGTCAAGCGTTCGGAAGTTTCGGACACCAGGGCACAGCTCCCAGAGTCGCATCGCACAGCGAATGGGGCGGAATGAATGTTAACGCTCACCGAGCCGCAGGCTGACCACCCCTCGGCTGTCCGCGGCGAGCAGTGCGACATTGCGTCCGTCGACGCGTCGGGGTTCGTGGGACGTTCTTCCGCGCGGAAGGATGGCCCCCGGCTTCCGGCTGCCCGGTGGGGTAGGCGGACCGCCCGCCCCTCACGCAGGTGTGTTAGCGCTAACTCACCCTATTCCTCCTGGGCGCGGCAAGGGAGCCGTCAGCGCCCAGGAGTCCTGGTGTGTCGGCTCCAGCACGGGCATCGGCTTTCGGCGGATGCCTTCCCCCCACGTAAAGGAGAAATCCGGCAATGTCATGGTTCAGGAGAGGTGGCCGCCGTAGAAATACCGTGGCCACGATCACCGGAATAGCGGTCAGCGCTGCAATGGCGGTCGTGGGTATGGGCACCTTCGCCACTCATGCCGCGGCGGCGGGTTCGCTGGGTTCGGCCGCGGCGCAGACGGGGCGGTACTTCGGTACGGCGGTGGCTGCGGGGAGGTTGAGCAATTCGACGTACTCGACGATTCTCGACCGGGAATTCAACATGATCACCCCGGAGAACGAGATGAAGTGGGACACCACGGAGCCGTCTCGTGGG